>JANQQP010000017.1 GCA_028285005.1 Dehalococcoidia bacterium
GGGCTTTGCCCAGACCGGGCGCGGCAAGCAGCGCCCCTACCGGATCTGCGGCTGCCAGTCATAGGGATGACCCTCACCCTAGCCCTCTCCCAAGCTGGGAGAGGGGATTGACCCTTCGACAGGCTCAGGATGGCGGCGATCTGTCATTCTGAACTTGATTCAGGATCTCTCGTTCACCGTTTATCCATGGCCAGATCCCTGAGACCCGCAAGCGGGTACCCCTCGGTCGGGATGACAGAGTCCTCGGTCGAAACGTCGTACTCCCGGGCCTACACGCCACATATCCCCGTTTACCTCCCCGTTTTCACTAATCTGCGGTATAGTCACGTCCAATTTCATTCGGCGCGCCGCAAGCGGCATCATCGGGCCGGTCCAACGGCCTGAAATCGACTTCGACGACGCACCAAAAACTGAATAGTTCCGAACCAAGAAGCCATCCTGAAGCCGATCCGTAGCACGATTGGGGAGATGTAAATGGTCACTGAAGCCAAGACCGATCTCGCACTGCTGGCGCACCTGTTCAGACGCGCCGGGTTCGGAGCGACTCGTGCCGAGTTGGAAAAGCACGCCAGCCGGTCCTATGAAGAGGTTGTCGACGACCTCGTGAATCCGGAGCGCTTGCCCGAGCCGGAAGACGAACTTCTTAAGCGCTACTACCCGCAGCTCTTTGCCAACCAGGACAATCCCGGCGTCTGGAACGGCCGCTGGTTCTTCAGGATGGTTAATAGCGAACGACCGCTCGAAGAGAAGATGACTCTCTTCTGGCATGGCGTTTTCGCAACTGGATGGACCAAGAGCGAGCACACCTACTCGATGGTCGACCACATCCAGATGCTGCGTGAGAACTGCCTGCAGCCCTTCACAACGCTGCTGCTTGAGCTCTCTAAAGACCCGGCCATGATCTACTGGCTGGACAATTGCGAGAACCACGGCTCGTCCATCAACGAGAACTACGGCAGAGAGATTCTCGAGCTGTTCTCGATGGGCATCGGCAACTACACCGAAGACGACATCAAGTCCGCCGCACGAGCCTTCACCGGCTGGTCGTTCACGCAGCCATTGCCTCTCTACCCCTGGGGTCACTACGGCTCTGAGTTCCGATACATAGCGGAAGACCACGACGACGGTGAGAAGACATTCCTCGGCCAGACTGGAAACTGGAACGGCGAGGACATCATTCGCATCATCGTGGAGCAGGAAGCGACAGCGCGTTTCATCTGCCGCCACATCTACAACTTCTTCGTAGCAGACGAGCCGCAGGTGCCGGCGTGGAGTATCCAGCCGCCTAACGACCCCGCGGCGATACAGGTCCTGGTTGACGCCTTCCAGGAATCGAACGGCGACATCCGTCATGTGATGAAGACGCTGTTCAACTCAGACTTCTTCAAGCAGGCCCGCTACACGCACGTGAAGTCGCCAGCAGAGTTCGTCGCTGGAACGCTGAAGCTTTCCGGCGCATTCAGGGACGTCGTGCCCGGACTTGGCGCTCTCGAAGGCACCATGATCGCCATGGGCCAGAAGCTGATGGACCCGCCGAGCGTCGAGGGTTGGCACACCGGCAAAGAGTGGATAGACGGCGGCACGCTCACCGAGCGAGTCAACTTCGCAGTGGAGATCGTCTCCGACTCCTCGAACATTGGCGTGCAAGAGATCATCGATCACATAAAGGGCGATGGATCGCCACTCGAGCCGGAAGAGTTCGTCGACAAAGCTGTCGAACTGATGGGCCCGGTCAACGTTGCAGATGTAACCCGCCAGTCGCTGATCGACACCGCCGCTGAGGAAGGCGGTCTTACGTTCGACAACGCAAAGGGCGCGGAGCACAGGATCATCCGGATGCTGCAACTGATCGTGGCATCAAGGGAGTTCCAATTCGCCTGATCGAGAGAACTTGCCCTCACACCAGGTCGAAACGCCAGTACGACCGAAAGGAACAGCCGAAATGGCAGCAGGAAACGGAACGAACGGCCACAAGAAGGACCCCGTCCTTGTAGTCGTGCAGCTAAGCGGCGGCAACGACTTCATGAACACGGTCGTTCCGTTCACGGAAGGCATCTACCACGACTCTCGGCCACTGGTCGGCATCTCTGAAGACAAGGTGCTGCCGATCACCGACACGCTCGGCTTCCACCCGTCGGCCAGCCCGTTCAAGGACATGTTCAATGACGGCGACATGGCGATTGTCCAGGGCATCGGCTACGAGAACTCCAGCCGGTCGCACTTCCGGGCGATGGACATCTGGCACACCTGCGAGCCGAACAAGATCGCAACCGAAGGCTGGTTGGCCAAGGTGATCCGGGAGATCGACCCTGAAGGCGAGAACCCGCTGACCGCCGTTTCCATGGGCCGTGGCTTGCCAAGAGCGCTTGCGGCTCCCGGTGTCGCAGCAACATCGATTGGGGACCTGGACAGCTACGGCCTGATGTCCACGGTCGAGCTAGAAGAGGAGCGCACTAAAGACCTCGATGTCTTCAAGCGCATGTACACGCCGGCTGTCGGCTCAGGCCTAGTGATGGACTACCTGGCCCACACCGGACAAGACGTGCTTAAGGGCGCAGACATGCTGTCGGTCGCTCCGCAGATGTACAGCTCAACTGTCGAGTATGGAGACAACTCGATTGCGAAGGCGCTGCGGGACGTGGCTCGGATCCACACAGCCGGTCTCGGTACGCGCATCTTCTACACGAACCACATCGGCTACGACCACCACGCACAGGAAGTGCCGACGCACGCAAAGCTGCTGACTGAGCTTTCGCACGCCATCGCCGACTTCCGCGCCGACCTGCGAGAGCACAACGCTGCGGAAGAGGTGGTGATCCTGGTCTTCACCGAGTTCGGCCGTCGTATCAAGGACAACGGCTCGGGCACAGACCACGGCTCAGGTGGTGGCGCGTTCATCATTGGCGACAACGTGAAGGGCGGCCTCTACTCCGAGTATCCGTCACTTGCGCCTGCTGACTGGCTGTACGGCGAGGACATGAACCACACGATCGACTTCCGCTCCATCTACAGCACGCTGCTGAACCAGTGGATGGGCATCACGCCAAACGAGATCGTTGGAGGAGAGTTCGAGCAGATAAGCCCGTTCGAAGCAACGCTGGTGTAGCCGCCAACGGCGGTTTCCCCCCTCTCCCTCGATGGGAGAGGGATTGAGGGAGAGGGTGATGTCCGGCCTTGTCCGGACCGGGTGCAGCAAACGGCACCCCTGCCGCTGTCCCCGGCCACACCGGCCCGCCACCCTGATCCTGTCGAAGCGTGGCGCGAACGTCCGGCAAAAGGCATTCGAAAATACGGAGTCACAACATGAGCAAGCCATACGGACTGCTACGAGCAGGCTTTCCATATCTGACAACGCTCGGCATGCGCCGCGTCACCACCAACTGCATGGACGTTGCATTCGGCGACGACCGCGTGCTGTTCGTGCTCACTCGAACCGACGGCGCGGGTGGTGACATCCGCCGCATCAACTGGGAAGACGAAGACCTCGACACCATCGGCACCGGGTTCGTCTGGCCGGTCCAGATAATCCGTGACGCTAACGAGACTTTCTTCGTTTCGGACGAAGGCAACCACACTATCTCGATGTGGGACCGCGACGGCGCAAGCAAGGGCAAATGGGGCGAAGAAGGCTCCGAAGACGGCCAGCTAAACCGGCCTTCAGGCATCGTGTTCGACAACGACGGAAACCTCGTCGTCGCTGACACGATGAACCACCGCATCCAGACCTTCACTCCAGACGGCAAGTTCATCAAAAACTTCGGCACGTTCGGCTCAGACGAAGGTCAGCTCAACATGCCGTGGGGAGTCGCCATCGACGAAGACGGCACCGTTATCGTCGGCGACTGGCGTAACGACCGCGTCCAGCGCTTCACAGCAGACGGCGAGTTCATCGACTCCTTCGGCGACAGGCCAAGCGAAGGCTTTGAAGACGGAATTCTCAACCGCCCGGCTGGAGTCACAGTCGACCACCACGGCGACATCTACGTCGCAGACCGCGGCAATCACCGCATCGTCCAGTACGACCGAAACGGCCGCTACGTCGACCGTTTCATCGGCGACTCGGTCCTCTCCAAGAGTGGACGCATCTACGTGATGTCGAACGCTAAGGCGCTCACCGTGCGTGAGATGGCGCCGCTAGAGCCGACCAAGCGTCTGCGCGGCCCGTCCGCCGTCCGCTTCGAAGGCAACGGCGAGAACGGTCTGATGTACATCCCGGACTTCGGCTCGCACCGCATCCAGATCTACAAAAAAGAGGCGTACGAGCTGGGCGAGACGGACATCTGGGAGAAGCCGAAATCGCCTTTCCTGTTCACGGTCTGATGCCGCTCAAGCGACTCGGAGCGCAGGATTCACGATGCCGATAATGTTCGGTTTCGCAACTCAGCGACGCCAGATGCTCGACGCAGAGCTGGAACGGCTGGTCTCAGAGATGCCTCAGCTCGGAATGATGCGCATGTGGGTAATTGGCGACCTCGCAATGGGCCGCGTCAACGCCGAATCGCTGCTCGATCTCGTCCTCATCCAGGAGACAGACGAGCCGTGGCAGCGTCGGGCCGACTTCTGGAACATCCACCTCAGGCCGCGCATCGGGGTGCGCTTCAATGTCTTCACTTCCGAAGAGTTCGATGGGGTGAGCGAAACGGACCCGCTGCTGATCGCGGCCGCAACCGAAGGCGAGCTCGTATATGGCTGATGCCACCACACGAAAGTCTGAAGCATGGATGTCGCAGGCCCGCCACGACCTCGAAGCTGCGCGGGCCAACGCGGCAGATGGCCGGCATGCGCTCGCCTGCTTCCTGTGCCACCAGTCCGCCGAAAAAGCGGTCACGGGATTTCTCTACGCCAGGGGAGCCGAGCAGGTCTGGGGTCATGCACTCGCCGACCTATGCGAGGACGCGCTGGCCTTCGACCAGTCATTCGACCTCGTGAAGTCGATCGCCGTGCTGCTGGACAAGCACTTCCTCGGCGCGCGCTATCCGGAAAGCCTGCCCGGCGGAGTGCCTGCTGAGGCCTATGAGGCTGCTGACTCGGAACGAGCGCTCGAAGTGGCAGGCGACGTGTTCGAAGCTGTGGCCCAGAGACTCGGAGCGGACGACTGAGCGATGTACAAGCTCGACGGCAAAGTGGCGCTGGTGACCGGCGCAGGCGGGGAGCGCGGCATCGGTCGGGCCATCGCAGTGCGGCTCGCTCAGGAAGGAGCGAACGTTGTCGTCAACGACATCTCTGATGAGGGCAGAGGCGCGTGGGGCGGAATGCCTGCGGTCGTCGAGGAGATCAAAGCGCTGGGCCGGGAGTCGATCGGCGTCAAAGGCAGCGTCGCCGATTCGGACGAGGTCGATGCCATCACTGACGCTGCGCTGGCGAAATTCGGTCGCATTGACATCCTCGTCAACAACGCCGGCGCGCTCGCTGGGGCCGACCGTGTGCCTGTTGTCGATCTCCCAGAGTCCGAGTTCGACCGCATCATCTCGGTCAACCTCAAGGGCACGTTCCTAATGTCTCGATCGGTCGCCCGCCACATGCTGAGCCGTGAGCTCGGCGGCAAGATCATCAATCTTTCGTCCGTGTCCGGCAAGATCGGCAGCGCCCGCTTCGCCGCCTACTGCTCGTCCAAGTTCGGCGTCATCGGCTTTACGCAGGTCCTTGCGCAGGAACTCGCCCCGCACAAAGTCAACGTCAACGCCATCTGCCCGTCACTCGTCGAGACCGAACGCGTCTTTGGCATGGCTTCCGCGCTGAAACCTGACGGCGTGAGCACCGAAGAGTTCCGTGACGAGATGGTCGAGCGCTCGAACACCAATGTGCCGCTTGGCCGCATTGCGCAGGCCGAGGACGCCGCCCGTACTGCAGCGTGGCTGGCCTCAGACGAATCCGACTACATCACCGGGGAGTCGATCATCCTCTCCGGTGGCTCATCGATGTTCTAGCCGATCAGGTGTGAAGCCGATTTCATGGTTCTGGCGTAGGTCAGCTACATGGGGCCAATTCGCACGCGGGGTACTCTCTTCTACAGGCGAACGGTGATCGGCGGCATTGTGATTTCGCTGGCCATCGCTGCTGCGGCATGCTCGAGCGGCGACGCACAGTCAGAGACGAGCGACCTCCAACCCGTCGCGACATCAACCTCCGCTCCATCGTCAACTCCGACGACCGAGCCGCAGCCGACCGCAACACCGCAGCCAGCTTCTACACCTCTGCCGGTTCCTGATCTGCCGAACTTCGTTGAGGTCGCGGCCTGGGGTTCGGACCTCCGCGGCGACCTGCTCTTCGCTCGCCCCAACGGGATAGCCGTCGATTCAGATGGAAACCTGTACACGACCGAGTTCCAGGGAAATCGAGTGCGAAAGCTCTCGCCGGAAGGCGAATTGCTGCTCGAATGGGGCGGTTCCGGCAGCAGCCCGGGCCAGTTCCTGGCGCCGACAGGTATCGCCGTCGGGCCAGACGGCAGCATCTACGTCTCCGAAAGCGGCGGATCCCAGTTCCAGAAGTTCACTCCAGATGGTGAATGGCTCGGCTCCTTTGGATCATTTGGCGCTGCGCCCGGCGGTTTCCAGTCGGCCATGGTCATCGCGGTTGACGACGAGCAGCGCGTCTATGTCACCGACTGGGGCAACAGTCGCATCAATGTATTCGCGACGGACGGCACATTCGTCGAGACGCTGACTGAATGGGGAATGGACCCTGGCAAGCTCTCGAACCCGACCGGCATCAAGATCGGGCCCGATAGCATGCTCTGGGTTGTCGACCGAGGCAATCACCGCATCCAGCGCTTCACCCGCGATGGCGAGTTGCTCGATGTCTGGGGCGAGAGTGGCAGTGGGCCCGGCCAGTTCAGAGTTCCAACAAGTATCAACTTCGACCGTGAAGGCAACTTCTACGTCTCGGAAGTCGACAACTCTCGCGTCCAGGCGTTCACGCCCGACGGACAGCTAATCGGCGAAGTCGCGCCGGGGACGTTCAGCGGGCCGCACGGCCTAACGTTCGATCAGGACGGTGCGCTCTACGTCATGGACACCGGCAACGACGTAGTGAGGAAGTTCGAGATCCAGTAAGCGGCGCACGCGCCCTCAGCAGAGAATTCGCTGGTCGCTCAGGTCCTTGCCGCCGATCGACCGCGTGACTGTCGCACCAAGCCACTCTTTCACTTCGAGGTCGGCGATGCCGTTCACGATGTTCCACTGCGTCGGCATGTCTTCCCAGCGCGCCCGGTTCCACGTCACGGTTCCATGGCCAGAATGTTGCTCAACTACACGAGCGTGTGAACCTGTCGACGGCGTCAGCACCGCGTACTCGACATCCGCCTTGCCCCACTCACCCGTGCGCGGCATGTACTTGTAGTGCAGTTGCCCATCCGAGTTAGCCATTCCAGGCGGCGCGTTGTCCGAGCCCTCTTTCATGTCGGTCAGG
Source organism: Dehalococcoidia bacterium (assembly GCA_028285005.1). GTDB lineage: Bacteria > Chloroflexota > Dehalococcoidia > Lucifugimonadales > Lucifugimonadaceae > JAJCYX01. Next base: position 7,408 of record JANQQP010000017.1, read on the forward strand.
TCCATCTGCATGAACTGGAATCCCAGCCAGCTCGCCGTTGCCGTAACCGCGCTCCCATGAATCCGCGGGTCTGGCAACTCGCAGTAGATCTTCGAGAAGCCGAGTTCTTCGCGTCCCGTGATGATCGGGTCGGTCAGGTTCTCCCACAGCACGGTCAGGAACGAACCGGTCGCCGTGTCTCGCTCACCCGTAAAGGTCGCCGGGAACGAGACTCCGAGCACGTTGTAGCCGTGCCCGGCCAACCACTCGATCTCCTTCATGTAAGTGCCGGACACGGTGACGATAGGATCGCCTGCCACCTCGAAGCCGTCGGGCAGCATGCCATTCAGCTGGTCTGCGTTCGACATGAATGAGACGGAAACCGAAGTCGACTTCGGGCTGTTCTTGCCATCGAAGATGCGGCCTTCGGGACCTCGCCTCGGCCCGGTCGCCGGTCCGTAGACCACGGGCATCCGCCACATGTCCTGTCGTCGCTCAGCTTCCATCTCGGTACTCCCGCAGGGCTAGAACTGGAATCGCACGTGCGGGCCGACCATAACCGCGATTTGTACCAATTGCGAGTTGCGGGAGCGACTAGCCGTTCTCGTTGATCAACTCCCGGTACATCGAAAGCGGCATCGCGGCTAGAGTCCCCGCATCCACTGGCAGCTCGACACCAGTGATCCAGCGGGACTCGTCGCTCGCCAGGAACACGGCGGCCCAGCCGATGTCCCACCCTGTGCCAACTGTGCCGAGCGGCCCGGCTTTGCGCCGCAGCTCACGGAATTCGTCAGGCAGCGCGCTCACCATTGGTGTGTCCAGGTGGCCCGGCACGATGCAGTTCGCTCGTACGCCCTCGCGGCCGTGGTGCACTGCCATCGCCCGCGTCATGCTGATCACGCCGCCCTTGGCAACAGCGTACGGGATGTTGAAGAACGCGCCGGCGCGCACACCGTCGACAGATGACACGTTGATGATCGAGCCGCCGCCACCTTTCGACATCGCGGGCACGGCGTACTTCGAGATCATCGCCATGCTCTTTACATCGACCGCCTGCACTCGCTCCCACTCGTCGAAGTCGATCTCGGTGACCTTGCCGCGGCCGCCGATGCCGACGTTGTTCATCAGCACATCGAGCTTGCCATAGCGTTCAACAGCCGCCTCCACCAGCGCCTGACAGTCGGCCTCAACAGACACATCTGCCTCGAAGACGCTCGCCTCTCCGCCCTCGGCTTCGATCTCGGCACGCGTCCGCTCTGCCGCCTCGATGTCACGGTCAACCAGCAGCACCTTCGCCCCTTCACGAGCGAACAGCACCGCACTGGCCCGACCAGTTCCTACACCCTCTTCTGCCCGTGTGCCGGCACCGGTCACGACAGCCACTTTGTTACTTAGACGGTTCATTTACGATCGTCTTCCTCTGTCGATGACGAAAGACTGCTTAACTGACTTCGGTGGATTCGCTCGCAGATGTCACCAATGTTTCCGTCTTCGATGTCAGAGACGTCGACGCCGAAAACATGACGAATTCTGGATTGATACTCGGAGACTGGATTGACGTTCTTGAGAAAACTGAGGCTCCATGAATCTGCGATGTGGCCGACGTGTTCCGGCTCGAACTCCAGCACCTCACGAAACAGTCGGTCTGCGATCTCTGAATAACGACGGATCTTATCGTTGGGCGCATATGTTGGGGCCACGAATGTGCCAGGTCGTGGCGCCACACCGCGTGTTCCTATGTAGGTGCGAATGTGCCTGTCAAGTTCTTCGCGAGCTTCCTGGCGGGTCTCACCGAGACCGATGAGCAACGGCCACTTGACGATGTGAGCTGCCCATCGAGGCGGTGTGATTCCTCGATGTATCTCTTGGTCATCAACCGTCTCAATCTGCTCCCGGTAAACAACGGGGTAGTCGTCGACGGTCCATGGAGACCTAAGGAACGACATCAGCCATTTCCGATATACCAGCAATCTCGTCATCGATCCGTACCGATACATGTCTCAAGTGGCGTGATCAACTGAATCTCCGTCACCCGCACCCGCCTACGCCCTCTCCAGTTACAATCCCGCCCAACTCAACGAAACGGTCACTTGCGTCGAACACCGGAGAGAGCGACATGCCACGTGTACTGGAACGGACCAACCTGCGAGTCACACGCCACGACGAGATCAACGGCGACCACGATGGGTCAAACCCCTGGGCCGAGGTGATTCTAGAGGACGGCCGCAACCACGTGGTCTGGATCAACGGCCCGGCCGGCAACCCTCCGGACCCGCACATCCACCCGAACTTCAATGAGTGGTGGTTCATCCTCGACGGCAAGACCCGCTACCAGATCGGCCAGTATGAGCCGATCGAGGCCGAGTGGGGCGACATCGTCATGGCCCCGGCCGGATTCGCCCACGACATACGGCCCATCGAGAACGAGCGCCCCGGACGCGGCGCGATAAGAGTCGGCGTGACGCATCCCGAGAGCAACCACGACATCAAGGGAATTGCTCCTTGCAGACTCATCCCGGTCGAGCGAGACCTCTCTGCTCCGAACCTGATCCACACCCGATTCGCAGACCTCAAAGCAAAGTACGGAACGGCCGAAAACTGGAAGCACATCGTCGTGCTCGACGAGCGCAACCGAGCCCTCATCACGCATGAGCTTCCCGGCACCGTGAACCGGCGCATGTGGCATCCCGACATGCACAAGTGGTGGGTCGTTTTGCAGGGCAGGCTGGAGTGGAGCATCGGCGACGACGAGAAGGTCGAGGCTGGTCCCGGCGACGTTGTGCTCGTGAAGTCGGAAGAGGTCCACGAGATTCGCACGGTAAGCGACGAGCCATCAGTGCGTCTGACCGTGACAGCGCCCGACATCGTGCACCACTACACGGACGAGAACTGACAGGAGCGGCACGCCACTCAAATGCGCATCGAAGAGATCGAGATCACGGTCGCTGACATCCCCGACCCCGGCACCGCAGATAGACCACATGCAGGGTCGTCGCGTTCAAATGAAGTGAAGCTCCCCCAGGTGGTCGTGGTGGCAGTGCGCACTGACACTGGTGTTGAAGGCCACGGCTTCGGCTGGGGTTCTAAGGGCGGAATGCGGACGGCCCACGCGATAGCCGAGGTGTACCGGCCCGAGCTCATAGGCAAAGATCCGTTCGACAGAGAGCGCATCTGGCACGCAGCCCAGTGGGCCGACCGCCAGGGAGGCCACGCGCCGTTCAACGCCTACGGGCCGTTAGACGTCGCTCTCTGGGATATTGCGGCGAAATCGGCGAACGTCCCCCTGTACAAGTTCATTGGCGCATACCGAGATCGTATTCCCGCCTACGCAAGCTCGCCGTTCATGAAGGAACCCAGAGAGTACGCAGACCTTGCCCTCGAAGCTCGGAGAAAAGGTTTCACCGCGTTCAAGCTCCACCCACCGGGCGATGCCGAGTTAGACATCGAATGCTGCCTCGCAGTTCGTGACGCAGTGGGTCCGGACATGGTGCTTATGAGCGACCCGGTAGGCGGAGCCTACGACCACGAAGATGCGTTGAAAGTCGGACGAGCGCTCGAAAAGCTCGACTACCTGTGGCTCGAGGAACCACTGTTCGATCACGATCTGCATGGCCTGGAGCAATTGAGCCGCACACTGGACATCCCGATCTGCGCCGGTGAATGGAACTCGGACTTCTATTCGAAGATCAACTACCTGCGGACCGGAGCTGCGGACATCATCAGGGCCGACGTCTCGTGGACCGGCGGGGTTACAGGCACCCTCAAGTCGGCGCACATTGCCGAAGGCTTCGGTGTCAACTGCGAAATCCATATGACCGTGCTTTCGCTGATGGATGTCGCCAACCTGCATGTCGCACTCGCCATCAAGAACTGCCGCTACCTCGAGTTGCCGTTCCCGGACGGCGCTACCTTCGGCATCAAGCAGCAGCTCGAAGTCGACAGACAAGGATTCGTAGATGGCCCAACCGGGCCCGGTCTTGGCGTGGACATCGACTGGGAGGGGATTCGAGCGAACGAAGTTGCGACGATCTAGCTCAACCTTCCGACGGCAACAACTAAGTAAAGCCCACAACAACCAGCAACACCCGGAGAAAAAGCAATGAAAGCGGCCGTCATGCGCGGCGAGCAGCGCATCGAGATAGAAGATGTTCCCACGCCTGAGCCGGGTCCGGGCCAGGTGCTCATCAAGGTCAAGTACTCCGGGCTTTGTGGCTCTGATGTGCACCGGTTTCAGTACGGAATGGCCGAGCCCGGCTCCATCATGGGCCATGAGTTCTGCGGCGAGGTCGCTGCCGTGGGGACGGACGTCAACGGCTGGAAAGAGGGCGACCGAGTCGTCGGTGGCGGCGGAGCAAACCCCGACGGTATTCCAAGACCGACGGCTGGCGCCCGCTACAGTGCTCGGACCGTTGGCTTCAAGTCGCCCGGCTGGGGAGGTTTCGCAGAGTTCGCACTCATGGACGATTGGCGGCCGCTGCGGCTCCCGGACAACGTTTCCTGGGAGACCGCCGTCCTGACCGAACCCTGCGCGATCGCCGTCCACGCCGTCCGTAGATCGGCATTCAGAGTTGGCGACCAGGTGGTCGTAATGGGCGCCGGACCGATTGGGCTTCTCACACAGCAGGTTTTGCAGGCAGGCGGCGCCAGTGCCGTGTATGTGTCCGAACCTGCTCCCGCCCGAGCAGAAGCCGCTCGCAAGCTCGGCGCGACAGAGGTGTTCGACCCGATCAAGACAGATGTGGTCTCGACCATAGTCGAGCTTTCAGACGGCCTCGGTGTGCCGCTGGCGTTCGATTGCGCCGCTGCGAGGCCGACACTTCAGCAGGGGCTTGAGATGGTGCGGCGCGGCGGCGAGGTGACAGTGATCTCGATGGCATGGGAGGACGTGCCGCTGCTGACCGTTGAGTGGATCGGGCGCGAAGTTGAGATGAAGGCTTCTTACGGCTCGACGCCCGAAGACTGGCGGATCGTGCTCGGCCTCATGGAGCAGGGCAAGATCGACTCCGGCCCGATGGTCGGCCCCGAAAGCTTCATAAGCTTCGACGAAATGCAAGCCACGCTAACCCGCCTCATGACCCCACAAGACGACATCCAGAGCGTTCTGGCGCCGTAGGGTTCCCGTCTTTTCCCTCTCCCTCGATGGGAGAGGGATGTTGTGAGGGCCCTCGTGTTCCCCTCTCGCTCGATGGGAGAGGGATTGAGGGAGAGGGTGATGTCGGCCAGAGGCTGACAGCTTGGCGACCCGAGGCCACCCTTCGACAGATTCAGGATGACCGCTTGTTCTCCCTCCCTGACAGGGAGGGAGTCAGAGGGTGGGTTGATGTCTGGGCTTTGCCCAGACCGGGCGCGGCGAGCAGTGCCCCTACCGTATCTGCGGCTGCCAGTCAGAGGGATGGCCCTCACCCTAGCCCTCTCCCAAGCTGGGAGAGGGGACTGTGCCGCCAGTGGGCTAAGGATGGCGGCACTTTCGGCCACGACCGCCGCAACCTGTCATTCTGAACTTGATTCAGAATCTCCCGCTTACCGTCCGTAGACGGTCAGATCCCTCCGCGCTGGTCGGGATGACATGTTGATGGGTCGAGACGACATTTCTCTCTGGCGGGAAGGGTGAGCGTGAGTCATCCTCCCCCTACTCCCGGATCCCCTTCACCACCTGCCGGTAGCCGTCCTGCAGCACCTGCACCTCTGACGTGTAGCCGATCAGCGTGACGCCCGCGTCCCGCCAACGCCGCGCTTCCTCGACACTGTTGACCATCATCGCCACTGTTTTTCCATGCCGCTTCGCCGCATCGATGATCATGTCGCGCCGTTCGTCCAGCGCTGGCCCCATCTCCGGCGTGCCGTACACTCCTAGGTCCTGCGCAAGGTCGGTCGGTCCAAGAGTAAGCGCATCGATGCCCGGCATCGCGGCAATCTCCTCCAGGTGATCGAACGCACCACCGGACTCCAGCATCACCGTCACGAACACCTGCTCGTTCGCAAACGCCAGCCGCTCCTTTGGCGTCCCGCCAGACTCGAAATCCGTGCCACCGCTCGGCCCCGTCATGCCACGAGATCCCATCGGCGCGTAGCGCGAGGCGGCCACGATTTCGGCCGCCTGCTCAGCGGTGTCCACCTGGGGACAGTGCAGGTTCCAGACCCCTGCATCCAGCAGCCGTGTGATCCACTCCCGATTCGCAGCAGGCGGTCGCACCACGATCGGGAAGTCCAGAGCTCTTGCCAGCAAAGCCATGTCAGCAACTGTCTCGATAGACGGCGAGGCGTGCTCGATGTCCACCCGTGCGAAGTCCATTCCTGCCGCTTTCAGCAGTGGCAGAATCGCCGGGTTCCTCACCATGTTGATCCACGTGCCGATCTGCACGCGACCCTCAGTAACCGCGCTGCGAACAGGGTTCGTCTTCATGCGATCTATCGCCTTTCTGGAACTGCGAGTCGAACTGTCGGGCGCAGTTTAGCCGTCAGTCGGCAGGTGTACAGCGCACCGAAGCTGTCCGCAATCAGACGCGAAGAGGGCAGGAAACGGCTGTCCGCTTCCTGCCCTCTCAGAAACTTTTCGTCAGTCAGACGAGAATCCTCGGACTCTAGTCGTCTTCCTCGTCCTCATCATCATCTTCGTCGTCATCCCGCTCGCGCTTCTTGCGGTCATCATCCTCATCGTCAGCCGGCTCAGGGTCGCCGACCACCGATGCCGTAGCCCGTGGGATCACGATGCTGCCGCCGAACTGACCCATCAGAGGGTTAGACACGGCGTTCACCTCAACCTTGCCCTTCAGTCCGAGGATGTCGGACATCGAGCCGATGCCCTGGCCGATCTCAAATCGTCCCTTGTCCTGCACATCCAGGAAGATCGGGAACAGCATGCCGCCTGTCTGCTCGATGCAGGACTGCAGGCTCGGCAGTGGGAGCGACGTTGTCGGGTCGAAACATGCGTAGCTGGCGATGCTGCCCTTGCGGATGCGCAGGTTCGCAGTGCCGGTAGCTGAGCCGGTCGAATTGCTCAGGGTAAAGACGCCGGACAGCTTGCCGCGGACATTGCCGCTGATCACTTCGATGTCACCGATGCCGGGAAAGCTCTTAACTTCCTGCGTCACCTGCCTGAGAGTCGCCTCTGAATTGTGGAAGCTGGTGACCTGAGCGCCGGTCAGCAGCACTTCCAGGTCTTCACACGCAGTTCCCTTCCTGCGGTCCTTGCACTCTGTGATGGCGCTGCCACCGGCCGGGTTGCCAAGCACGCCCACAACCAGCTCGTTGGACGTCTTGATCTTCACGTTCCTGACCGTGCCATCACGTCTCAACTTGAACTCGGAGACGGTCGTTGTCGGAGCTGAAGGGTCCTGAGAAGGACCTGCGAATAGCACCTGCCCGACACCGCTCCACACAGCCTTGTCCGTGTTCGCTGAAACGGCGGCGGTCAGAACGACCATCATCGAGATGGCGGTGACTAGGGAGATAAGTAGCTTGCGGGAGCTTCGTGCTCGTCGTGCGATGCGCATATTGCGACTCCAGAGTGAAAATCGTCGTGTTTGAACCAGGAACCGGGCGCTCCGGTGAGCCACTTGGCTACGGTCGAGGAACGATCAAAAACTGGGAGCCACTCGCAGCAATTTCGAGCTGGGATTCGTACTTGCGAGCCGTCTACTAAAACAGTGCCCGCTGACGCCTCACATGACCCACGCTAACGGGCTGTCCTGAGCCCGTCGACCCACTTCTCATGTGCCAAAAGACCGGGTCGAGTGAGCCAAAGGGCTCGCTTGATCTCAAACCCGGTTGTGGAATCTCCCGATTCGCACCAGTTGCAATCAGCCTACTTTCATCTCAAGAGACTGCATGCAGGCACGGCGCACTTCGCTCGCGTACTTCACTGCAGTCCGGCATTGGGCCATGTCACAGGACCGTTCCGAAGTCGTGAGGTGACCGAGATTTTCCTGAAATTTGCGCGCGGCGGGGCAGGGGAGCCTTATGGCGAAGGCTTCTGGTCAGATCGATATCGATTCCTCGACTACACGGGCTCCCGTTTTGTCGAAGTGCAGGAGAATCTGCTGAAGCAGCAGCTCGGTGAGATCGGCTCATTCCCGGGCGCCCACTCCTCTCTGAACGGCCACGCGCCAAAGACCGTCGCCGAGTTCATGCGTAGCGCGCCGATCACTTCGATCGAAGACTACGCAGCGGACATGGCGACCCTGAAGCGGTCACCGCGCGGCCGCAACTACGTATGGGCCTACACGCTCTTCGGAGCTGGAGAAGAGAAGTGGGTCCCGTACACCCAGCGCAGCATCAAGGCGCTTGGCGAAAACACAATCGCAGCACTGGGAATGGCCGTAACAGGCGCATCCGGCCACACAGACATCCGGCCCGGAGCCCGGGTTATCTACAATATTCCGCCGCGACCCTATCTGGCGGGACTCACCGCGTTTGAGCTGGTACGTAGGTTCGGCCTTAAGGGCGTAGTAGAACCTGCTGCCACCGAAGGCATGGAGTTCGAAGAGCGGATCAGCGAGCAGCTGCATGCAGCCCTCGATACCGGAGTCGACGTCCTGCTCTCCATGACCAGCGTGCTACGGCGAGTCAGCCAACGGTTCTCAGAAGGCCTGTCATCTGGCAGCGCCCGGTCCAGCAGCTCGAAGAGCCTGCGTACCGTGGCCCGATACGCGACAGCGCTCGGTAAGGCGAAGCTGGCCAGACGGGGCCTGAAGCCGCACGACCTATGGAAGCCGAAGGCGATCCTAGGCTGGGGTCTCGACACTCGCCACTTCAGAGAGCAGCTTGCCGATGACTGGGGGCGGCCCCCGTTTGAGATGTATGCCTCCACAGAGGGCGGAGTGATGGGCCTCCAGTACCGTCACAACGGAGGCATCGCCATCAATCCAGAGGCGGGCTTCTTCGAGTTCATGCCTGAATCGGAGATCGAGGCCTTGCGCAACGACTCGAAGTACACGCCGCAGACGGTCCTGTTGCCGGACGTAAGCACTGACGGCAGGTATGAGGTTGTCTTCACCAACTTCTACGGAATGCCGTTCATGCGGTACCGCACAGGACACATGGTCAGGTTCTCGGCCGGACAGCTCGGCTACGGACCCGACATGGAGCAGGTTGGCAGAGCGGACGACCGACTCGATATCGGCGGCTTCACAAGGCTGGACGAATCGACGATCTGGAAAGCTGTCTCCGCTTCGGGCGTCCCCATCACTGACTGGATTGTGAGGAGGGAGACCGGCGGCGCAAATCCGGCTATTCGAATGTACGCAGAGTGTGGCCAGCCTCTCGACGACTCAGCGCTTGAAGAGAGCGTGCACAACGCACTGATCAGCAACGACCCGCTGTATTCGGACCTTGTCGCCATGCTCCGCTGGCGTCCGTTCAGTGTCACGCAGCTCAGCCCAGGTACTTTCAGCGCCTTCTACGACGAGATGCGTAACGCCGGTGAAGAGCTGCTTGCCCGCAAACCGCAGAGAGTCAATGCTCCGGATGCGGTCGTGGAGCAGCTACTCGAACTCAGTCGTCAGCTCGGAGAAAGGCGCGCAGCCTGACGAAATTGCCGGGCCAAACGCAGCTAACTGCGCTCGACCCACGGAAGCTGAATGAACGCAATCTACATAGCACTTCCGTTTGTGCAGTTCGCCCTGAGTCTGTTCCTGGCGAATATCGTCGTCGCGAGTGATCCGTCGAACAGGGTCAACCGCGTCTTCACACTCTTCCTGCTCGCCATGGCTGGCTGGGGAATCGCCATCTTCGGGATGCGCGACGCCTTCCCGGACGAGCCCCTGGCATTCACAAGAGAGAAGATCGCGCTGGCGGTAATTCCGTTCACCAGCGTCTTCTTCTACCACTTCACGCTGCGCTACACACAGGGCTCGGCACGCAACCGTACATTGCTTGTGTTCTATGCCCTGGCCACTGCAACGGCCGTTCTCTCGATGACCAACCAGGTAGCGACCGGCATGGAAGTGAAGTTCTACGGCTTCGCTCCCGAACTCGGATGGGCATTTGGCCTGATGCTGCTAGCTGCATATCCGCCGATCTTTGCCTCGTACAGGCGGTTAGGCGCAGTTAAGAAGACGGAGACGGACGAACGTGTCCGCAAGCAGCTCACTCTGCTCAGGCTCGGTATCGTCGCACTGGTACTTGGCGGCACGAGCGACTTCATCCCTTCTCTCGGCCTCGACATCTACCCGATGGGAATCGTCGGAAACATCTTCTTCGTAGGCCTCGCCACCTGGGGAGTCACTCGCTACCGCTTGATGGAGCTTCGACTTGTGCTCAGGAGAGGCCTTGCCTACTCAGCGGTGAGTTCGGCGCTCTTCGCGGCCTATGGCGCATCATTCGGAGCCGTGTTCCTGTTGGCCGGCAGCCTCAGCACACCTGCCCTCGTTATGACCGCCATAGGAGCGATTATCCTCGTCGGCGTCATCATTCAGCCCGCCATAAGCAGGCTGCAGTTAGCGGTCGATCGCATGTTTTTCAGGGAGCGAGGCGACCGCGTGGCCGGTTTGGCCCGGCTCAATGAACTGACCAAGGACATTACTGATTTCGGCGCGGTCGCCAGCGGTATCACTGAAACTGTCAGGCGCACCGTTCAGGCTGACTGGGCGGCCATCGCTTTGCCAGAAGGCAGGCAAGGCGGCTACGTCTCTATAGCCTCTACCGATCGTTTCGAAGCGCCTTTGACTCTCTCGCGGCGTGGCAACGTCATTTCCACACTTCGCAGGAACCGGGCGATATCGACCATCGCCGAACTGGATGTCCTCGAGTCGGCAACAGGTGAGGAGAGCACCGAAGACCGCGAACTCAAGCTGCTCAAGGAGTCGGGCGCTCGCCTGCTCGTTCCGATGGACGTTGGAGGCAGGCTCACCGGTGTGATGGTGCTTGGCGAGCGGCTAGTAGGTTCCGACTACGACTCCGAAGACCGCGGGTTTCTGACCGCAGCGGCCGACCAGGCATCGATCGCCGTCGAGAACGCCAGGCTCTACGCCAACACACGACGCGAGGCCGATGAACGAGCAGCGGTTGCCGAACTCGCCCGAGTCGTCGGCTCAACCCTTCAGACCATCGATGTACTGGAACGGTGCGCCCACCAGGTCCGCTCTCTGTTGAACGCTGACCGCGTTGAGATCACCAGGATCGACGACGAGGAGCGCTTCTTCCGCATTGCACACGTTGAAGGATTGGCGATCCAGGGCTGGGAACAGGGCTCAATGTCGAGCACCGAGGATGCCCATTTCCAGGCAGCACTCGACTACAGACGAGGGGAACTGATCGATCTCACCTCGAACGAAGCGTCCCGCTCCTCCGCCGCCCGAGCCGCAGCGAAGCACGGCCTGCAGTCGATGATCTCCGTGCCGCTTATCAGCAAAGAGAAGATCATCGGCACCCTGAACATACTTTCACTCGATGCCGATGCCTACGCTCCCGAAGACCTGGAGCTTGCCCAGCGCATCGGCGCACAGGTAACAAACGCCATCGCTAATTCGCTGCTGTACGAACAGGCGCTACAGCTCGCCGAAGAGAGGGAAGCACGCGCCAGGCTCGACGCTGAAAACCGTGAGTTGCAGAGGATCAACGAAGCCAAGATCCAGTTCCTGTCGATGGTCTCTCATGAGCTTCGAACTCCGCTCACAAGCATGATGGCCTTCGCCGACATCCTGAAGACCAATAAGAGCGGCAACCTCGTCGAAAAGGACATCTCTCGCCTGGACGTGATCCGCAGAAACGGCCGGCGGCTCTCGCTCCTCATTGGTGACCTGCTCGACGTCTCACGTATCGAGTCAGGAGCGCTCAAGCTCGATATCTCCGAGTTCGACATGAACCAGATGGTGGAAGAACTGCACGAAAGCTTCGTCCCGCTGGTCGAAGAGAAGAACCAGGTCGTAAACGTCGATATGCCGTCCGAGGTGATCACCTGCTTTGCGGACCGTGACCGCATCGCGCAGGTCGTCTCGAACCTCATGAGCAACGCCTCGAAATACTCTCCTGAGTCTAAGGAGATCCTGGTCAAGATGTGGGCCGATGCTGACACGATCTATGTTTCAGTCAAGGACGAAGGCATCGGCATATCGGAAGAGGACCAGAAGCAGCTCTTCACGTCGTTCTTCCGCGCTGACAACGATGAGACCCGCGCTGCGCCCGGCACCGGCCTCGGCCTGGTGATCGTGAAGGGCATCGTAGAGATGCACCGTGGCAAGATCTGGATTGAGAGCGAGTACGGTCACGGCACGACCGCCAACATTCAGTTCTCACGTCGCTGCGACATCCCCGAGCCGGGTAGTCCGGAGACTGACAGCACAGACGCTGGCGATTCTGACCAGGCCGCGTAGGGCCAATCAGTGTCCAGCGTGAATGCCCGAGTCAAGCCAGAACTGCAGTCCGTGGCCAATCGCGACCATGCGGTTCACTGCAAATGGCTGGTGAACATAGCTCTCGATCGTCTCCAGGGCAGGGGCGGGAATAGTTGAGAGATCGGACGCGGAGGCGTCGATCTCACCACTGAGATCCTTGACGCGCTCCATCATCTCCAATATTGAGTTTTGCAGTCTGCCGTCTTGCTGCATCGGCTCGTAGCCTGCAATCACCTGCTCCAGCAATCGAGGCCAGTGCGCGAGATGCCGCCAGAGGGTCGCCAGCGCGGAGTCTTCGCCATCTGCACCAAGATGCTTGATGCGTTCGAGCAGCGCCCACGTCGACGGCTCGATCTCATCTTTTTCAAGGAGCGTGGGCAATTCAGGCCATGGAATGTGTTCTACCCGGCTGGCCGCGGCAGCGGACTCGCTGGTGCGTTTGTTAACGAGCGCGGTGAGAGCCACCAAGTTCAGGCCGTTCGACCTGTTGTACGCACGGATGATCGCAAGCGCCGAACGGGCGTCGTCGATCGACATTCCCGCTGTTACGGGCCAGTCTGGCGACAAGGTGTCCGGCATCGGAGGCTTGCTGTGGCCAATGAGTTTGAAGAGTGCTCGGTCGGGCTGGCCTGAAAGCATGATCGGCCGGACGGCGGCCCACGTTGGTTCCAACGCACCCTCGATGCCTGCCAGCCCGCGCCAGATCGAGGTGATCAGCGGTATCTGCATCGCCTCTCGGATGTCGGCGAAGATCTCCGCGGTTCGGCCCGTGGCCTCCGCTTCGGAAAGGGCCGAAACGGGGTCGTAGTGATGCGACGGTGTCATCCAGCTATCTTCTCAGATAGCTGCGGAGTGCACTGCTGCCGAAAGGCTGGATACACGCGCACAGATACGCGCCAAAAAGAAGAGGGAGCCGTGCCGGAGTAGAAGAACACCGGGAACGGGGCGGTTCCCGGAAACAGACTGTGCGCAGGGGGACTGGGGCACGGCTCCCTGTATAACAATACGTAGTGTGGATTAACACGGATGCGGGATCGTCCGGAATTAAGCGGTCTCACCGGTGAAATCCCAGGGAAACCTTTGAAACCCATCACGGTTGAACACCGTTCCTAATTCGAAAGCCAATTAGTATCGACAACTGTGCTGCGAGGCAACTGCGCCTGTTTACCACCCTGCAGACGTCGAAGCTGCTAACGACCGTACTCTGAGAACTCTGTCAGCCGGCGTATCAAGCTCATCCCGAGCCCTAATAACCAGTCGAAGTAACTCGATCTCAAACCTTGCTACTGGCATCGCTACGAATAAGCCTCCGTCGCACCGGACAGAACCTGCGGCTCACTCTCGCTGTCTTCTTCGGCATCGTGCTCGCAGTTGCCATAGTCGCGACCACAGTCGTCTACTTCGAAGCGCTGCGTGACGTCGCGCTGGCACGCTCACTCGAACGCGTTGAGCCCACGTCCCTCGATGTCTTCGTCAAGGCCGATCAGACGCCGGTCCGCGCCGCCGAAGATGAGCAGCTGCGCGAGACCATCGAAGATGTCGTGCTGAACCGACTGAACCGGTACTCGGCAGACGACCACTTCGCCCTGCAATCGCTGACATTCCTGATCAACGAGCCGCCACCACTCGTGCCACTCGGCGAATGTCCGTGCAGGCCCAGCGGCATCGCGTCTGGCGAAGACGACGTACCGGGCGTCGGCGCCGACGGTCAACCCGATCCTCGAGGTCTCGGCGCGCTGCTGGCTTGCGACTGCAGACGCATCACCTTCATGACAGTTCCTGATTTCGAAGACTCGGTCCGAGTCGCTCAAGGCGCCATGCCGGTCGAAACACTCGAGCCGGCGCCACCTGGTGAATCGATGACCATAGAAGGCTTACTGGATGCTCAAGCAGCAGCCGCATTCGGCCTTTCGGTTGGCGACACGATTCCGGCTGCGCCGTTCTGGGAGTCGCCGCGTGAAGATGTGAAGGTCAGGGTCTCAGGAATCTATGAGCGAGCCGACCCTGAGGCGAGGTTCTGGGAGATCCATGACCAGGAGTTCACCGATCGTACCGAGTCCCTGATGTTCGCCCGCTTCCTGATTAGCGAGGACACATTCCTCTCTGGACTCGGACCCTACTTCCCGAACCTGGGCGCTCGCTACGTTTGGCTGGTCGACACCGACCCTGACCAGATTCACGCAACTGATACCGGCACTGTGCGTGGAGCTCTCCAGGACGGGGATCGCATCCTGCAGCCAGAGCTGGACGGGTTCCGCATTACGACCGACCTCGGAAACCGCCTCGCAGACTTCGAGGTCGACCTCTTCTTCAACCGCATCCCCATGCTGATCGTCCTTGCTCTCGTCGCCGCAGTTTCGCTCTACTACGCGGCGATGGTTGCCTCTGCGCTGCTTGCGACACAGCGTTCCGAGATTGCGCTAATGCGAAGCCGGGGCGCGACGCGTCCGCAGATCTTCGCCGTCTACACGATTGAAGCCAGTGTGGTGGCGATTCTGGCGCTCGTGCTCGGGCCGATCATCTCCATGTCCGTGGTGTCGGTCATCGGCGTCGTGCCGGTATTTGAGGACCTCAACTCCGGAGCGGCTTTGCCGGTGCAGTTCACCCGGAACGTGTTCCTGGCATCGGCCCTCGGAGCAGCCTTCGGGATGCTCACACTTCTCGTGCCGGCATTCAGGGCGACCGGGCTCACAGTGCTTGCCGAGCGCCGAGGCAGAGGACGGCCCGGCAGACTGAACGTGATTCAGCGGTACTACCTCGACCTCGGGATGCTTGGGTTGGTGGCGGCACTGTTCTGGCAGCTTTCGCGACAGGGCTCATTCGTCGCCACCGACGTCTTTGGCGAGACTAGCGTCAACAACCTCACTCTCGCTGTGCCGGCGCTGCTGCTGCTAATGGCCGGAGTGGCTTTGCTCCGGCTGTTCCCCGTCATTGCAGACGGCGTGGCAAGACTGCTCGGCACCGATGTCGGTTCGAGGTTCGTGCCATCAGCGATGTTCCTCGGAATCAGGCAACTCTCACGCAATCCTGCTGGTCAGGCTCGGCTTTCATTGCTGCTTGTGCTGGTGTCGGCGCTCGGCGTGTTCGCAGCAACGTTCGCATCTACCCTTGAACGCAGCGCCAATGAGCAGGTGCTCTACGAGACCGGTGCGGAATTCCGCGCGACCAATGTGACGCACCGCTCAGGAGGCCTAAGCGTATCGGCCGAACAGGAGCTGCTTGAACTGGAAGGGCTCGAAACGGTCGCACCCGTGCTCAGGACAAGTGGTATCACGGATGCTCTCGCCGTTTCTGAGGCGGAGCGCTTCGACGTGCTCGGTGTCGACACCCGCAACCTTGGTGATGTCGCCTGGCACAGGTCCGACTTCTTTGGCGAGTCGATGTCCGAGTTCCTGGAGGATATCCGCCCCGCCGTGCTGCCCGGGATTCCGCTGCTATCCGACTCACGTTTTGTGAGCGCACGCGTTAAGTCTCTGGTGCGCCGTGCCGATGTGATCGTGATCGCCCGCATGAGCGACCGCAACGGACGCTACTATTCGATACCGCTCGGCAACCTGGCGCCCAGCGCAACCGACCGCAACCGTTTCAACTGCCTGCCGCCAGACCCGAACGTGGAGCCAGACTGGTGCCGGCTCGGCTCAAGCATCTTCCCTCCGCCAACACCCGGAGTCGCAACGCTGGCTCCAGTTATGCCGGTCACTTTGCATTCCATTGGCGTGTTCAGCAACGATGGTGGCCTGTCGGCGGGGACAATCCTCATCGACGACATCGCCGTCCTAAACAACATCGGCGAAAACCTGACGACGATCGAGGGCTTTGACGACCTAAGCGGACTTCGCACTCTGGAGCCAACGGCTGACTCGCTCGCAGACTCGATCACGTTCGAGCGTTCTCCAGACGGCGAGTTCCTGCAGGGAATCGCCGAGCTGCGCTGGACAGACGCGTCGCCCGGCGAATACCGCGGACTTGCCTTCGGCCGCGAGGAGCCCACGGTCCCTGCCATAGTGAGCGAGTCGCTCGCCGAATCACAGGGCGCGGGCATCGGAGATGTCATAACCACCGATGTCGAAGGGGTGCGAGTCAGGTTCGAGATCGTCCGAACGGTCGTCTCATTCCCGACCGTGAACAATGACGTGAGGCCGTTCCTCATCGCAGATCTGGAGCTGCTCAAGCAGCGGCTTAACCTGGAGAGGCTGGGCAATGACATTCAGCCGGACGAGTACTGGCTGGACACGCTGCCGCTGCCCGCTGACTCCGAGGAACCGCCGCTCAGCGCTGACGACATCAAGGTGGTGCTTGGCGAGCCCGGCGGTGGGAATCCATTCACGCTGAGCAGTGGACCGGTCATCGACCAGAAAGCGGAAGTTGCCGGCGTCAGCCTCGATCCACTGGTCACAACAGGCTGGCAGGCGCTGCTGGTAATCGCATTCTCATCCGTGCTGATTGTGAGTGCCGCCGGTTACACGGTCCACGCACGCACATCTTTCATCCAGCGCCGCTCTGAGATGGCGCTGCTGCGCACTATGGGAATCTCCCGCGGGCAGGTGATCCTGTTCATCGCCGTTGAGCAGATTCTTGTCATATCCATCGCAGTCGCTATCGGCCTGTTTCTTGGCTCGCGGCTTGGCGACACGATTTTCCCGTTCCTCGCCGCATCCGGCCGGCTCGGCGCGGTCGCTCCGCCAATGGTCGTGCAGTTCGACTTCCGTGAGCTTGCACTCGTGTTCGGAGTCATGGCAGCCGTCATTCTGACCGTAATGGCGTTCGTAATCTGGTCTGCGTCAAGGACCGCCATCCACTCAGTTATGCGCGCCGGTGACACCTAAACACAGCGCTGTCTCGAGACCCCGTCCTGCTAATCTATGTGTGCTCGCTCGTACGCGGCAGGCAAAGTACCGACATCGAAGTTCCGGAGCCTGCTCGCGACCATTGATCCGTAATTCATGAACCGCCGCGGCAACGTGAAATCGCCCTAAACGCCGCGGTCCCGGAAACGCAATTGTCTGCAATCACGGTAATCGGCGCCGGATACGTCGGTCTCGTCACATCGGCATGCTTCGCCTCGCTCGGGCACAACGTCCGCTGCGTTGAGCCAGACAGCATGCGGCTTGACCAGATCCTCGAAGGGAAGCTGCCGATCTACGAACCGGGACTCGACAATCTTGTCGAGGAGACATCCGCGAACGGCAGTCTGCAGTTTGTCGGCGCCATTGAGGAGTCTCTGGGCGGAAGCGAGTTCGCGTTCCTGGCCGTGCCAACGCCGCCGATGTCGGACGGCAGCTCGGACCTGAGCGCAGTGATGTCGGTCACAGACCAGTTGAAGGAGCACGCTGAAGACGGAACAGTCGTCGTCATCAAGAGCACGGTCCCGGTTGGAACTGGTGACACTGTCGCCGCAACGCTCGATGGCAGGCTTCCGGTCGTGAGCAACCCTGAGTTCCTGCGTGAAGGGGCCGCCGTCAAGGAGTTCATGGAGCCGGACCGAATCGTCATCGGCGCAGACGACGAAGCTCCTGCGAGCGCTGTCGCGTCTCTCTATGACGGACTCGAGTCCGAAGTGATTCTCACAGACAGGCGCAGCGCCGAACTGGCGAAATACGCCTCCAACGCTTACCTGGCAGTGCGGCTCTCATTTATGAACGAGATTGCGCGCATCAGCCAGGCGACAAATGCCGATATCGACAGCATCACGAATGTGCTCGCGACCGATCACCGAATCGGTCCTTACTACCTGAAGACAGGAATCGGCTGGGGCGGGTCCTGCCTTCCGAAGGACGTCTCTGCGCTACAGCACAGCGGCGTCACCGCCGGCGTCGAGACACACATGCTCAAGGCCGCCCAAGTCGCGAATGCAGAGCAGATCGAGTTCCTTGTCTCGACCTTGAAGGACGAACTCGATGGACTGTCCGGCAAGTTGATCGGCATGCTTGGCACTGCGTTCAAGGCGGGTACAGACGATGTCCGCGAGTCTCCAGCGATAGCAGCAGCCAGGCGACTGGTTGAAGAAGGCGCTGAAGTCAGGGTGCATGATCCGCTGGCGCTCGAAAACACCGCGCGTGTAGCGCCTGAGCTAATTCAATTTGATGACACTGAAAAGCTGACAACTGGTACCGATGCGGTCATACTGTCAGCGGACTGGCCGGAATACGGGTCAATTGACTGGAACAAGGTCTCCCAGTCCATGAGGGGAAACCTCGTTTTTGACGCCCGGAACGCGTTGGACGCAGGTACGCTTCGTACCGCAGGTCTTAAGTACGCTTCCTACGGCAGACGGGCGAGGCTGATCTGACCTGTAACAAGCGCGTAACGGTGTGGTTGTAACTATTGCTTTGCAAGTTGGGGATGGGGCACACTCGTCTCCACGGGTGTGAGAATAAATTCACGCAGTGGCTATTAATCCCCAGCCGGAACACAACACCGAAAGTATGGCACTCCACAGGTCGGAATCCAGGCCAGGTCTGACGGCGCCCACGCTGCGCGTCGTCCACAGTGACGAGCCGATTCAGCCGTCACTGCTCTATCTCTCGTCGAAGCGCAAGCGCGTCCTCGACCTGGTAATCGGCTCCATCGGCCTAATGCTGCTGGCGATCATGTTCGTGCCGGTCGCGCTCATCATCAAGCTCTCTTCCCGCGGGCCAATCTTCTACAAACAGCGTCGCATGGGGCGGCACGGCAAAGAGTTCCAACTCTTTAAGTTCCGTACTATGACGGTCAACGCCGAATCGGCGAACGGCCCACAGTGGGCAAAGCCGAACGACCCGCGCATCACGCGCGTCGGCGCCATCCTCCGACGCCTCTACATCGACGAGTTTCCGCAGTGGCTGAACGTCATCAAGGGCGACATGAGCGTTGTCGGTCCTCGTCCCGAGCGGCGCGAGCTGGCAGAGCAGATTCTGGACTTCGTCCCGAACTTCAACCGCAGACTACGCGCCAAGCCCGGCATCACCGGCATCGCGCAGGTCAACTACAAGTACACGAACACGATGCTTGAGGCACGTAACAAACTCAGGCACGACGTCATCTACATCAACGCAGCGTCGTTCCTCGTCGACATCAGGCTGATTCTCCGCACGCTGCGAAGGGTATGGCTGTTCAAGGGCACGTAGCCAGCCGCTCGGGCACCTTCGTCATCGTCCGCACTCGCAATATTGTCGCGGCATTTCTTCCGCTATTAGTCATCGCGGTGCTCGCCTGCAGCTCAGGTGATCCAGCCACACCGCCGCCAACAGCAACACTCGCGGTCGGCCAGACACCAAGCCCGGCAGAATCACCCACGCCAACCACAGCGTCTCCGACACCGACTCCGCTACCTATTTACACGATCGACCTGCCGCCTTGCGACCCCGGAGGTCAGAACAGTTCCGGCATACAGCTCGGCACCGCGCCCGGCCCGACACCGACGCCACTGCCGGAGGCTGGCCAACGAGACGCCTCGGTCATTAGCCAGGAACTCAGCGACTACTTCGCCTCGGCAAGTCCGGTGGCAGAACACCTTGCCGAATGGAGCGAATCATTCAACTCCGTTTGGTCATCGGACCTCACCGGAACCCAGGAGGCCGATCTGCTGCAGGTACTTGGCACTCGCGCTGCGCAGGCATGCGATGCAGTGCGTCAGATTACCCATCTGCCACCGGAGGTCACCGGCTTCGACTCACTACTGCGGCAGGCTGCCCGGACCCGGCACGCATGGGTCGGCGTCGCGGCAGAACAGCTCGAATGCTGTGGCGCGGCGTCCTCATCGGTCATCGACGTCGGCAATATAGAAACGTCCGACGTTGTCGATCAACTGGCGGTAGAGTCGGCTTCCCTCTTAGAGCGCTACAACTCGCAGCCCGCGGAACCACCGGTCCTGGTTGACGAGGCGTTCGGTATCGAGATCCTCCCTCGTCGCGGATGGCTCACTGCTGCCGATGGCCTCAACCCGGTCCTCTTCGCTCCCTTCGAGCTCAACCGCATCACAGTCAGCGGTCTGGGGCCAGATCGATGGCAGCAGGGCACTGCCGTCAGGGTGAGACGATTGCGTAACCCTGAAACCCTCGACGCAGAGACTGCCAGCAGCAGGTTCATTGCGCTGATAACCCAGCAGGGCAGCGTTTCTTCAGTCGAAACGGTGGAGGTCGATGGTGTTCCTGCGGCCCGTCATATTCTCGCCCCTGAAGATCCGCGGTGGTCGGCAACCATTACGGTCTTTGTGGCCGGCGACTTCACATATTTCCTGGAAACCGGCTGCCCCTCAGAGGTCGACGGCGCGTGCGATGCCACCAACGCAGTAGCCACTTCGCTCAAGCTGATTCCCTGACCAACGGCCGCCACTGCCCACTGACGCAGCCTCGCGATCCGATGGGATAAGATGCCGCGCAATCGGCACACCTTAAGTCCACGGTAATCTTCGACCAATGAAAGACTGGCTCAAGGAATTCCTCGACCGGCGAAGAGGGCTCGCGGACGGCCCTATCTACTTCATCCTTCCACCGATTCCCGGCCTTGGTGGAATCTCGCTGTGGCCCATCGGAATCTTCATGCGGCGGAAGTACAACTCAGACGAACTGTTCGCCACGGCCAAGCAGGCGCATGAGCAGTATCACTGGGACGAACAGAAAGCGTGGCCGCTGTTCAGCTGGTACATCGCGTATCTCCTTACCTGGGTTTTCAGCGGCATCGTGACGCTGGTAACTCTAAAGAGCTGGAACCCGCTGACCTATCGCTATCACCCGATGGAGTGGACCGGGAACGCGCTCGAGGATTGGCTGGAGGAAGACGCAGCGAGAAAGCCGACTGATCCCGATGCACCGGGCTTCCTGCAGCGTCGCATCTGGGGAAGGCGCGGCTTCGAGATCTAGCGACTATCCGCGCTCTCTCGTTTTGCCATAACCGGACCAAGCGTTTTCTCAAGAGTCAGGTAGACAGGAATCGCAACGGCCAGTCCAAGTACCCCAAGCAGCCAGGCGCCTGCTACATCCGACGGCCAGTGACGCACAAAGTAGAGCCGCGACAGGCCACTCGCGAACGTAAGCACAACGGCGAGAGCGATTAGTGGAACGCGCAGTTTCAGGTTCAGCGAGTGGTGCGTCATAAGGAATATGGCGAACCCGAACACCACGAAGCCGCTCAGCGCGTGCCCGCTCGGAAAACTCAACGTGCCGGAGTAGTTGACCGGCCTCACCTGCCCGGCGGTCTGCGACATCATCAGCTGCATCGTGTAGAGCACCAGTCCCGAAACCAGAGCTGCTCCGAGAATCGCCACGCTGCGGTCCCGGTATCCGAGTACCCAGAACAGCACGAGCCCCAGCAAGCAGGTCGCTCCATGAAAGGTCCATCGAGTCACTGGTGAAACGCCATGGAACAGCGATTCCACGAAGCTCCAACGTTGGCCGGTGATCCAGGCAAGGACAGACCGGTCGATGCCGGCCGTATCGTCTGATCGAACCGCTAGAGTCAACACCACGATCAACGCCAGCGCCAGCAGTCCCGAAACGCGATAGCGTCTTCGTCCGAAAGCTTCCTTCGCCGACTGTCGCAGCAAGCCGATGCCGACATCTGCTCGCTCAGGCTTCGCGACGGCCCGATAGAAGCGGCCCGGCAGTGTTGTCAACAATGCGCAAAGCCTCCCGGACCGTCAGACACGGCGGAAACGGCTACTCGGCCGGAGCCGAGTCCTCAAGCAACTCGGCATACAGCGCCTGGAAGCCCAGAGAGATCCCCACGGGCACCGCGGTGATCAGCAGCGTCAACAGGAACATGTACCAGATCTCCCAGCCGTCGGCCCACTCCCTAATCGAAACCTGCGTCACCGCAACCCATGCCAGCCCTGTGTACAACAGAGCGAACGTGAAGAGCTTCAGCAGCCTGCCCGGGTCGTCCAGCGTAGGTCCAGTCGCTGCCCGCTGAGCTGCGTCGCGCAGGCCGCTCATACCGTTTGAAAGCATCGGTATGAGCGCCCGCAGTATCAGCAGAGTGCCGAGCCCGGCAAGGCCATAGAAGCCGTCCTCCAGAAGCGTTCTCCAGAAGTCGGACGGTGTGCGGTTGCGGTCAGACCATATGTCGATCAGGAAGAAAGATGCTCCCGAAATCGCCACGACGAGAATCGCAGCGTCCAGGCCAATCTTCGGCTGTTGCAGGACTCTGTCGGCCCATGCCCCAACCGACTCGTCAGCACCCTTCGCCATCTGATCGCTCGCCACAGATTGATGCGCCAGCCAGCTGACTATCAGTCGAGCGACAAGCAATAGCCCGACAGCCCCACCGACGACCGCCACCTGCTCGAACACCTGGCGCCATACGAACGATGCACGCAGATCACTGTTCAGCTGGATAGTGAATATCAACTCCAGCAGACCGAAATATGCGAGCAGCACGATGCCGTAGGTCAGCAGCCTGCTCGGGTCGTTGACAAGGCCCTGTAGCCGGTCATTGATGCCGGGTCCATCTGACTCAGAACTCTCATCGTCATCGCTGTTGTCTGACTTCTCGTCGTCAGAATCTGCTTCAGCGCTACCTTCAGTCGATTCCGCATCCTCCGACGACTCTTCTTCCTCGTCTTCATCGTCGGACTCCGAGGCGGTCGCAAACGTGCTTCGTGAAGGGTCGATAGCGTCGGCCACAGCCTTCATCGTCAGCATGAATAGCACGGCCGCCGTCGTTGTGAACATCTTGCTGAAGAAGGTCCGCCAGATCGCCCAGTCGGAGCCTCCGGCGTCCCAGAGCATCAGGATCAGCTGACCCATCTTGATGCCGATGACCAGCAACGGTACAAACTGGAAAAGCCACTCCGCCGACGTGAACCGGCCCTGCCAGTCAGTCGGGGATGAGTACTCGACGCCCGCCTTGCGCCTGCGAACGGCGTTCACGATCGCAATGACGCCGAGGATGAAGCCGGTTCCGGCAACCACGCCGAACGAGTCGTTGAATATCCCTTCCCACTGACCTTGCGCCGGGGCCGGAAACCCGAACATGTCAGTGAAGACGAACAGGACGCCGAGCGCGAAGAACAGGTATGCGGCCCTGGTCAGTAGCAGGTAAGGATCGTTGATGTATTGAGAAACGGTTGAAGGGCCGCTTGAACTGCTTTCGCCCGAGTTGTTGGCGGCATCGCCATTCGAGCCGGACTCGTCTTCACCGTCTTTCTGAGGAGCGTTCTCTTCTGGCATGGCGGCTACTCGAACCGGGGACCGTCGTTGCCGCTGAACGATGCTACCAGCGCTAGCACGAATGCCAGGATCAGGAGTCCCAGCAACCCCCAAACGGCTAGAGACATTGCCAGGCTGCTGTTGGCGATAATCAGGCGCTTCTTCAACTCGTCCATGCGCGTCCCCCGAGTGTTGAGTTTTTCTTGCTGCCAGCCCCTTCAGATATCTGAAAATGCCCCGTTCGAATTCGCCGCAAGCCTAAACCATGCACGCAGGATGCACAAACCGACGGATTGGGGAGGCTCAGGTGGGCAAACTGGTCGGTAGTTCGCTCTTGAGTCTGAAGAGTCTCGAATCAGCCTTTCGACACGTGCCCGCCCTGCTGCACGGTGCACCCACAACCGCTAGAATTACGGGAACGAGCGGCGGTAGCTCAGCTGGCCAGAGCGTCTGCCTTCCAAGCAGAATGTCGTGGGTTCGAATCCCATCCGCCGCTCCATATCGCTAAAGAATAGAGGCCGAGAGACAATCTCGGCCTCTATTCTATTTGTCTAGGATGTTCACATAATTGGTCCTCAACAGAACAGTTATTGCGTATTGCGCTCAGAAACTCTGACGATCATATGGAAACTTAGGAGGCTCAACATGCGGAAGTACACACTCATCATTGCAGCGGTGATCTTTGCCGCTGCCGCTTTATTGATAGATGGGTCGATCAATGACGACGCTGTTGAAGCTTCACACTATGTCGATGTTAGTGCTGGAGGCACGCACACTTGTGCGTTGACTACTGGAAGTGGTGTGCAATGTTGGGGAGAAGGCTTCGGTAACTCGCCTGTTGAATTGGAGGGGCTAAATTCCGGTATTGCTGCCATTTCGGCCGGATGGGACCACTCTTGTGCAATCACGAACGCTGGCGGACTGAAATGCTGGGGCGAAAACAATTACGGACAACTCGGTGATGGTTCCAACATTGACAGTATGACTCCAGTTGACGTATTCGGTCTCACGGTCGGTGTCACAGCCGTCTCCGCAGGATTGGACGGCCAGACCTGTGCCATAGTCGTTGGCGGGCTGAAGTGTTGGGGTAAGAATGAACGAGGCCAACTTGGTGATGGTTCCAACACCAACACGAATACGCCTGTGGATGTTGTGGGTCTTGGTTCCGGAGTTGCCTCGGTCTCTAGCGGTCATGAAGCCACATGCGCCGTGACGGATACTGGAGCGGCGAAGTGTTGGGGCTCTGGTCAACTATTGGGCAATGGCGGCAACGCCAACAGCAACATGCCGGTTGATGTGTCCGGGCTTAATACCGGAGTCACGGCGATAAGTGCTGGCGCAGCCGATGCATGCGCCATCGTCTCCGGTGGAGTGAAATGCTGGGGATCTCGAACGCTCAGCAATGTGCCGGTCGACATCTTCGGTCTGGAAACAGGCGTCACGCAGATCGGCTCTGGCTTCGATCACATCTGCGCGCTGCTTGGCGACGCTGCGAAATGCTGGGGTCAGAACTATTTCGGACAATTGGGTAATGCTGGCACAGTTGATAGCACGGTCCCTGTCGACGTATTTGGGCTTGGATCAGGCGTCACTAACTTGTCGGTGGGGGGTGAGCACTCGTGCGCGATCGTCAATGGGAGTGTCCGTTGCTGGGGTGCTAATTTCCTCGGGCACCTCGGCAACGGCTCGGACGCCGACAGCACGATACCGGTCGACACGATCCATGTCGGTAGTCCAAACCTGATCGCTCACTTTACTTTTGATGATGGGACAGCGGTCGACGACTCAGGGAATGCCAACGATGGGACAATCAGTGGTGCTCTACCGTCGCCAGGAAAGGTAGGTGCGAAGTCTCTTGGATTTGACGGGGTCGATGATCACGTCGATGTAGGCCCGATACTTAACTATCCGACCGAAAGCGTCTCGGTCGCCGCCTGGTTCAGTTCCGATGCCCTCGCGAACTGCGGCTCTTTCGACTGCCGTATTGCGTCCAAAGCTACAGACACATCGGAGTCGGAACACTATCTCATGTTGAGTACTGTCAAAATTGGCGGAGATGTCCGTCTTAGGTTCCGATTGAAGGCTGGCGGCACGACACAGACTTTGATCGCATCGGTCGGAAACATCCAGAACGGCGTCTGGTATCACGTCGCCGCAACCTACGACGGTGCAACGATGAAGTTGTACATGGATGGCGTCGAGGTTGGCAGTGTTGTAAAGACCGGAATCATCGACCTGGCACCTGCGGTAGATTTCTGGATTGGCGGCAATCCGGACAGTCCAACCAGTAGACCGTGGGAAGGTCGCATTGACGATGTGCGAATCTACGACGGCGCGCTGACAAAGGATGAGATCGCAGCTCTGGTGGAATTGGCTCTATCGCCGGTCCCCACGCCCCCGCCGGCGAAGAGTTTCGGCTCATTGATGAGCGGATTCGCGGCACTGCTGCCAACATCCGACACTGCGTCCCCTCAGTGGTTCAGCCCGGTCGGGCTTGAACATCGAGGTGCAAGCGTGTCTCCAGCTCCGCTTATCCAGACTCAAACGCTGTCACCTGCTGTGGACGGTGTGGGGCGTGCGCTGGCCATGCGTTCCCTAACTCCTAACTCGGGGACTACGCCATGGACGTTCACGTTGCACGTGGATGGAGTCGCTACCTCGCTGTCGTGCTTGATTCCAGTCGGAGCTTCCACGTGCGATTCGGGTGCTGAACTTGCGACGATCCCTGCGGGTTCGCTTATCGTATTCAGCTTCGATCACTTGGAACAGCTGCCGACTGAAACGACCATCACGTTCGGCTGGCTTTGGCAAGAGTCGGAATGACGAGGCCGTACTCTTGGCTGCGATTCCGCGATTCGTGAGCGATCCTGTCCTTATCTGTGGCGCCACGGGGAGAAACTATGATGCGGTGGCACGGGCGGCCTCATCGCAGCGTTGCTTTCACTGACTTCGCCTGCCCCTGGGCCGCCGCCAACCGCCATCACATCCCGACTCAATGATCAAATACCGACCTGAGATAGACGGCCTGCGGGCGGTGGCCGTCGTTCTCGTGGTGCTGTTTCACGCCCGAATTGGTGGTCTTGAAGGCGGTTTCATCGGCGTCGATGTCTTCTTCGTTGTCTCCGGGTTTCTGATCACATCCCTCATAGTCAGCGACCTCTCACGCGGCCGTTTCTCGTTCCTCGACTTCTGGGCCCGGAGAGCACGTAGGATCCTGCCGGCGCTCATCGTCGTGGTCGTCGTTTCGATGGTCGCCGGCTGGTTCATCCTGTTGCCTGAGGACTACGCGACGCTGGGCCAGTCCGCAGCGGCCCAGGCGGTATTTGCCTCGAACTTCCTATTCTGGGACCTGTCAGGCTACTTCGGGCCGGACGCCGAAGCGCTGCCGCTGCTGCACACATGGTCGCTGGCGGTCGAAGAGCAGTTCTACCTGCTGTTCCCGACCCTGATGTTTGGAATTGGCATCGCGGCGTGGCGCCTCAGGATTCCGGTGATCCTCGTGATCACGGTCATCTCATTCCTCATTGGCGTCTCTATCGTTGAAGCTTCACCGGACGCAGCGTTCTATCTTCTCCCGTCCCGCGCATGGGAGCTTGGAGTCGGCGCGCTACTCGCGATGTGGGTGATCGACCGGCCTGGCCAGGTTTCGCAGCTTCCAAAGCCCGTACGTGAAGCCACTTCAGTAGCAGGAATGGCGATGATCCTCTTCGCCGCCTTCTCGTTTGACTCCACCACGAGCTTTCCTGGCTACGCCGCGCTTCTCCCGGTCGGAGGCACTGCGCTGGTCATCTGGTCGAACTCCGGCACTACGACAATGACCGGCCGCGTACTGTCGCTTAAGCCCTTCGTTCTCGTTGGGCTGATCTCATACTCGCTGTACCTGTGGCACTGGCCGCTGCTGGTATTCGCTCTGTATCCAACCGGTTCGGTCGAGTTGCCTCCACTCGCACTGACAGCAGTTCTGTCGGCAAGTTTCGTGCTGGCGGCACTTTCCTGGCGATTCGTAGAGCAGCCGTTCCGGCAGCGCAAAGTGCTCGCGAAAAGGCCATTCCTGTTTGGCGGAGCAGCGGCATCCATGATCGTGATTGCTGTCGTTGGGCTTGCGCTGAATCAGCAGGACGGCGTTTCGTCCAGGCTCCCGGACGCCGTGGCGTACTACCAGGTCACAGGCGGTGAGAGGTCCAACAGAGAACGCTCCTGTGTGCGGGACGCCTTCGAACTCCCTCCGATCACAGGCCCCGAATCGTTCTGCGTCTACGGAGATGCGGATGAGCCTTCGTTCGTGCTCTGGGGGGACAGCCATGCCGATGTGCTGATCATCACGATGGATTCGCTCGCTGAGCAGACCGGGCTCTCTGGCCTGCATGCCGGATACACGTCATGCCCGCCGTTCCTGGGGATCAAGCGTGCGAACCGGGACAGCTGTGGTGAGTTCAATGACTCTGTGGTGCGCGTGATGAAGGAGAACGGCATCGACACCGTCGCTCTCGCGGCGCGCTGGGGCAGCTACTTCAACGCGCCCGGCACGCTTATACCCATTGATGAACGGATCCCCGAGTATGCGAACTGGGAGACCGAGGATCTAGCTGTGCCGGCGCTCGAACACACGGCAGACACTCTGCTCAACGAAGGCTTCGACATATGGCTGGTGAGGGACGTGCCTGCATTCAGCTTCAACCCTGTGCGCCGGCTGATGGGAGCTTTTGCGTTGAACCGAGGCGAGACCTCGGTTGGCATCGAATACAGCACGTACCTTGAGCTCGCTTCAGAGTTCGATGCGGTGGCGGAGCGGCTTCAAGAACGAGGTGTCAAGCTGATCGATCTTGCGGCACGAATGTGCGATGACTCGTTCTGTCCAACGGCTCGAGACGGCAGGCTGATGTACAGGGACAGCTCCCATCTTTCAGTCGATGGCGCTCACTACGTCGAGCCAGCGTTCCAGCCCATGTTCGACTCGCTGTTAGCGCGCCAGTAACGATATCCCCAGCGCACGGCTCGAACGGCCTGAACTCCCACTTTCGGCTCAGACGCGAAGAGGCCCGCAGGGATTCTCACCTTGCGGGCCTCTTCTTGTTCGAACGGATTTAGAGTCAGACTGAATCAGAAGTGTGACTTCAGACTTTAGTCGTCGTCACCACCGCGGTAGTGGCGGTGCTTCTTCTTCTTGTCGTCGTCATCGTCGTCGTCCTCATCGTCATCGTCGTCGTCATCCTCATCTTCGTCGTCGTCGCCGTGACCTTCAGGCTTGCACTTCTTCTTGCCGTCACGGTCGCGCTTCTTGCGCTTCTTGTCACGGTCGTCGTCATCGTCGTCGTCGTGGTTGTTCACCCAGCGGTTGCGACGGTTCTTGCGGTTCTCCCGATCGTCGTCATCGTCCCATGACCAGTTCACCCAGTGACCGCGCTTCTTCTTCTTGTCGTCGTCATCGTCGTCGTCACCACCGCGCTTGCCCTTCTTCTTGTCGCCGTCCTTCTTCTTTTTCTTCTTCTTGTCGTCCGGCGGGCAGCGGTCAGGCGGTGCTACAGGCAGTGTCAGCGCAGCTGCGTTCCATGCGAACGAAGCAGGCAGGTTGCCCGAGTCGTTGTCGTCACGAGACAGAGCCTGCACCGTAATGGATGTAGCTCCAGCAGGTACGTTAACGCTGAGTTCGACTGTGTCCCATTCCTCGCCGTCATTGCTGTCGAGGATGTTGCTGAACACGGTGGTGACGCCACCGCTCTCAACCTCGATGGACGAAGGACGCTCGTCTCCGGCTCCGCTTGCGTCACCGGAAACACTGGAGAAGAACATGTCCAGCGTTGCTGTCCGGTCTGCGTCGGTCGCGTCGAACGTGTAGGTCTGGGGGACAGTCGTGTCGATAGTAGGGTCGAAGTTGACGAACGCAAGGTCGTTGCCGTCCCTTAGTTCGATCACCTGCGACGAGCCATCGTCAACAATCACCAGGACGCCGGCGCCACTGTTGGCGAAGTCGAAGTCCATGTCTGTGATCGTCAGCACGTTGGCGCCGTTGGAAACCAGTCCCAGGGAGCTGATGTCAGCCCGGAATGTCTGGCTCTTGACCTTAGGGTCACGTGCGCCGAAGAACTCAGTCGGTCCACCGATCGACGTTCCGGTCACGGAGTTTCCGTTTATGGAGATGGTGTCGTCGTTCGTGACCTTGAACTGGCCTTCCCAGTAGAGCAGCACCTGTTCGATGGATGCGCCTGCGGGGATAGCGATGTTGATGTCTGCCGGCAGGTGCAGTGTTCCGGTACCTGCGGTTATGACATCTGTGCCATCTGCGATGGCGATGCTCGGTGTACCGAGCCCTTCAGTCCCGTCAGCCGCAACGGCCTGGGTTCCCAGGGCGGCCATCAGGACGACAGCCAGAAAGGCTGCCAGTCTTTTCCTCATTGATTGGCTCCTGACTAACCTCTAGCCGGAGCAAACCCGTTCCGGCATACGAGGATCACTTCATCGATATGCCGGGGGCGCAGGAATCTAGCACACCTTTTCCACACCTTCGATCAACGAGATGTGAAAGGAGGCTCATCTTCGTGTACCGAAAGGATCATGATGTATTCAGCGGCGTGGTTATCGACCTAAAGTCGCTGAACACGCGCGGCCATTCCCTTTGGCCGCGAGTGGGCAAATTCGTACCATCGGTGGCATGACAGTATCGTTCAAGCGCCACTACATCTTCCTCGGCCTGCTGCTCATCACCGGCTTACTCGTAGCGCTCGCAACACTTATCGGCCTAGATCGTCGAATCGGCTGGATTGCCGCCGGGTTCACCATCGGCGTACAGGTCGCGATTCACATGCAGCGCTCGGCAGAACTTCGCATCAACCGGGTTGTCAGAGACCTGAGTCCCGCCGACGGCCAGGCCCACTTCGATGTGGCGGTCTATCAGGCTCCAGCCGAACCTGCGCCCCTGGCAGCGATTGAAGAAGAGCAGCAACCTGCGGTGGTTCCTGCAACGGTTGTTGAACTCAGCGCCTACGCAAGTGAGGCGCCGCAAGTTGCGCCGGTTGCTGCAGTTGCCAGTGCGACTTGTGCGTGCGCCTGCGGCTGCGAGCAGAACTCCAACGGCGGCTTCGAAGGCCTCTGCGCCGACTGCCGTAGCTCCAGGCTGCAAGAGTCGTTGGCATGCGAGTGCGACTACTCCGAAACTGCGTCCTGCACCTGTGGCGTCATCAAGCACTGGCCGGACCCCGCAGAGCTTGACCTCGTCGCTGCAGGATAGCGAACAGGCGAAGTCCACATAGCTGAGATCCTCTCCGTTGACCCGCGTTCGCGAATATCTAGCTAGAATGCGCCCGGCCCTGACCGTTTAGTGGTGACGCACGCAACCACGTGCGCGAACAGCCTGGTCAGACCTCCCGTTTTCCAGCAACCGCATCAAGGTGCTAGTAGTCCAAGTCACAGGAACAGCAATGCCAGAATTCAACCGACCACCAAAGGAAATCGTCGACAAACTTGCAGCTATCGGAAGTGCCACCGCCAGCGGTGAGCTCAAGAGGCTCGGCATCAGAAACCCGCACATCGTCGGGCCAGTGCCGCGCACGCCCGGCAAGGCCATCGCAGGTCCGGCCATGACCCTGCAGTTCATGCCCAAGCGAGAGGACATATATCCCGAAGGCGAATACGTCGAACCTGACAAGCAGGTGCACCGCCACGCGCTCATCGACTCGCAGCCCGGTGATGTCGTCATCGTCGACGCCAAGGGCAGCATGAACAGCGGCGTTTTCGGCGAGATGATGCTCACCTATTTCAAGGGCAAAGGAGGCGCTGGAATCGTGATCGACGGCTGCATCCGCGACTTCCCTGAGGCTCAGAAGCTGGACCTGCCGATGTGGCTGCGCGGCACAACTCCCAACTTCCACACGCAGACCGACTACTTCCCAATGGTCCACAGCGTGCCGATCGCTTGCGGCGGCGTTCTCATCATGCCCGGCGACATCATTGTGGCGGACGATGATGGAGCCGTCTGCGTACCGCAGGCGCTGGCTGAGGAGCTATCTCAGAAGGCCGGTGAACACGCCGAATGGGAAGTCTTCAGCCGCATGAAACTTGCCGAAGGCGGCGATCTGCGCAAGTACTACCCGCTCACGGACGAGGCCCGCGCCGAGTACGAGGAGTGGAAGAAGACCAACGGCTAGGCAGGCGAGTCACCCCGGAGAGGTCAGCGATGCCCGATCGAGAGCGCCTGACCATCCTCGCCGACGACCTTACCGGCGCGCTTGACAGCGCCGCAGTGTTCGCCTCACGCGGGCGCAGCACGGCAGTCGTCCTCGGCCAATGGCCCGGCGATCTCGACGACTACGACGTGGTCTCCGTGAACATGGACACGCGGCGCGCCATGCCGGATGAGGCTATACAGACCGTGTCCGAAACACTGCGTGTGCGCCGTGATGCGCGTCGCGACGTCAATATGCCGATCAGGTTCGTGAAGATCGATTCGACTTTGCGCGGACATCCAGGGATAGAGGTCGGTGTTTACGCCTCACTCAGCAGGGCGGCGGTAGCCTTGATGACTCCGTCGTTTCCCGCACAGGGACGGACCGTCACCGGTGGCGAGTTGCATGTACACGGGGTTCCACTGGCAGAGACTGAGGTTGGGAACGACCCGCTTAGCCCGCTGAAATCGAGTCGGGTCGCTGAGGTGATCAGCGACTTCTCGGCATTCGAGACACACGAGATCCAGCTCGAACAGGTCCGGGACGGCCGTCTGACAGACAGACTGGTGGACTTGCCGGACGCCGGAGACCGCCCGGCTATCGTGCTCCTGGACGCCGAAACGGATGAGGATCTCGACCTGATAGTTGAGGCAGGCCTGCAGTTTGAATCGGCTACCACGCCGGTTGCTGCACGCAAGCGGTCAGGCGTCTTTTTTGCAGGCTCGGCGGGCCTCGCATCGGCTCTGGCGCGCAAGACTTCCGCGGCTGAGACAGATCAGGCCGCTGCGCCGCCCACATTCAAAGCGCCGGTTCTACTCGTCACCGCCAGCCAACGGTCGCTGGCTGCAGATCAAATTCACGCCCTGGACTCTGAGTTCGATGTTGAGACTCACACAGTGGCGGTAAACGTGTACTCCAACGGCACGAGCACACCCGCTTCGCTCAACTCGAACGCGATCGGTAAATTACTCACCTCGCATCGAAACGTCGCCCTGCAAGTTACCGCTTCAGGCGACCTCGAATCGATGTCACCCCAGGCACTGAGACGTGCAGCAGACTCCATCACCGAACAACTCGGCCAGTTGGTCGCATCCCTCGTCCGGCAGCACCAGATCGGCGGCCTCATCATCATCGGCGGCGACACCGCCCGAGAAGTCCTGTTGTCCGTCGACGCCCGTGGTATCGTTCTCGCCGCTGAACCGCTGCCCGGAGTCCCTGTCGGAACTATCCTCGGTGGCACTCTCGGCGGCGTGCCGATCGCAACGAAGGCCGGCGCATTCGGCGATGAACAGACACTCGTTACGCTCTTCAACCAGCTTGATCTCGGCGGCAACAGCCAGTGACAGACAATCCCATTATCGGAATCACCATCGGCGATGCTGCAGGTGTCGGCCCCGAAGTCACCGTCAAGGCGCTTCCCGATGAGATTGCCCTCAACCGCAGTCGGCCGATCGTATTCGGTGACGTCCGCACCGTGCAGCAGGCCGCAGATCAGTGGCTCGAAGGCTGGTCGGCCCGAGCTATCTCAGACCCTGAACAAGCCGCACCGCAACAGGGCGTCATCGATGTCCTCGACCTGCAGAACTGTGATCCGGCAAAGGTCAGGCTTGGCAAGGTCGACGCCTACACGGGTGAAGCCGCCTACCAGGCTGTGGTTCAGGCCACTGAGATGGCGAAAAGCGGTCGCATCGACGCCATCGTTACAGCTCCGCTTAACAAGGAGGCGATGCACCTTGCAGGCCACAAGTTCGATGGGCACACGGGTCTGCTCGGCCACCTCTGCGGCACCAAGAATTACTTCATGCTGCTCGGCTCGCCAAAGCTCCGTGCCATCCATGTGTCGACGCACGTTTCGGTCGGAGAAGCCGTCAAGCGGGTCAAGCGGGACCGTGTGCTCGCCACCATCCGGGCCGCAAACGACCACCTCAAGCAGCTTGGAATTGCCGAGCCTCGCATTGGCGTGTGCGGCCTGAACCCGCACGCTGGCGAAAACCGGCTGTTCGGTGCGGAAGACGAGGATGAGATCCGTCCCGCCTGCGAAGACGCGACCGCCGAGCGCATAAACGCCGTGGGCCCGCTACCCGCCGACTCAGGATTCCGTCAGGCGTACGAAGGCAGGTGGGACGTCATGGTCGTCATGTACCACGACCAGGGCCACGTCCCTATGAAGCTGATCGCATTTGACGAGGGCGTGAACGTCACCGTCGGCCTGCCAATCATCCGCACATCCGTCGATCACGGCACCGCCTTTGACATAGCAGGGCAGGGCATCGCCAACCCCACCAACATGACCTCAGCCATCGACTACGCCTACAGACTGGCGACGGGAAGAGCGGAGTAGTAGGCGTCCCCTCCCCTCTCCCTTGATGGGAGAGGGATTAAGGGAGAGGGTGATATCGACCGGAGGCCGACAGCTTGCCGAAGGGTGGCCGAACGCTGTCATTCTGAACTTGATTCAGAATCTCTCGTTCGGCCAAGGAACCCCGGTCAGATCCCTCCGCTGCGGTCAGGATGACCCTCACCAACTTCCGCCCTCCGATTTGGCCCTTGCGCGGCCTCTGCCGCATACTTGCCAGATGGGGTCCAAACGCAAGAATGCGGCGACTGCAAAGTCAGCGAAACCAGCCACCAACGGCTCGCTGAAAAGCTTCCTGCCGGCGACTCAGAAGTGGTTCACGGCTGAGATCGGCGAGCCGTCTCCGCCGCAGGTCCAGGCGTGGCCGCGCATTGCCAACGGCGAGAATGTCCTGATCCATGCGCCAACCGGGTCAGGGAAGACCTTCGCAGCTTTCCTCTCATCGATTGATCAGCTCTTCGCCACTACAGAAACCGGCAAGCGCAACACCGGCGTCCAGGCCCTCTACATCTCACCGCTCAAAGCGCTCAACAACGACATCGAACGCAACCTGCGCGATCCGCTGAACGGCATTCGCCACGCCGCCGCCGAGCTTGGTGATGAGCTGCCAGAGATTACTGCCGAGGTCCGCACCGGCGACACTCCGCAGTCAGCCCGCGCCCGTATGGTCCGCCGCCCGCCGCACATCCTCATCACGACGCCGGAGTCGCTCTACTTGATCCTCACCTCGCCGCAGGCCCGAAACATGCTGCGAGAGGTCAAGACCGTCATCGTCGACGAGATCCACTCGATTTCCGGCACCAAACGCGGCGTTCACCTCTCCCTCAGCCTCGAACGACTCGAGCAGTTATCGCCCGGATTCCAGCGAATCGGACTTTCTGCAACCCAGAAGCCGCTCGAAGAGGTCGCCCGATTTCTTGGTGGCCAACATGTCACCGAAACGCCGGAAGGTCTCTCATCTGATCCGCGACCGGTCACGATCGTCGATGCGCAGTTCGAAAAGAAGCTCGAAGTCGGCGTAGTTGGCATGCCAGACAGAGAGATCGGCGAGAGTGCAGCCTCCGTCTGGCCGCAGATCATCCCGTCTGTGCTAAATGACATCGAAGCGAACCGCACCACGCTCGTATTCGCCAACTCCCGCAGGCAGGCGGAACAGGCCACAGACCGCCTCAACGAGCAGGTTCGGGTCGAACTGGATCCTTCGGCACAGCCTTCCGAAATGCACAGCGAATGGGCCGCGCCTCGAGAGACGGCCGAGTCCGAAGGCCCGTTCTTCGCTCACCACGGCTCGATTTCAGACGAGACCCGTCACACGCTCGAAGAGGCGCTGAAAGCAGGTGAGCTTCCAGCCCTCGTTGGCACCAGCTCGCTTGAACTTGGAATCGACATCGGCACCGTCGACCTCGTCGTGCAGTTGCAGTCTCCGAAGACCGTGACGCAAGGGCTGCAGCGAGTCGGCCGCTCCGGCCACCGTGTCGGCGAGACCAGCCGCTATCGCATCTACGCCACGCACGAGGAAGACCTGCTTGAGGCGGCCGTAGTCGCCCGCGGCATGGCTGACGGCGACGTCGAAGAGGTCTACACGCCGCAGAACGCGCTTGATGTCCTGTCACAGCAGGTGATCGCCGCCGTTGCCGTGGACGACTGGCGAGTCGATGACCTGTTCCAGGTATTCAGAGGTGCCTATCCATATCACAAGCTCGAACGCTCCAGCTTCGATGCAGTGTTGAAGCTGGTCTCCGGCAAATACCCGCGCCACACCTTCAATACCTTGCGTGCCCGAGTGAACTGGGACGAAGCCGGCGGCATGCTCCGACCACTGCCTGGCACCCGCATGCATGCCGTTGACAATGGTGGAGCGATAGTCGACCGAGGCGCGTTTCCAGTCTATCTGCCAGATCGCAAGACCCGCATCGGCGAGCTGGACGAAGAGTTCGTCTACGAGTCGAGAGCGGGCGATGTGTTCGTGCTCGGTAGCCAGGTGTGGCGAGCCGCCGACATCGATGACGATCGGGTGATTGTCGAGCCCGCGCCCGGCGCTGCGCCCCGCATGCCCTTCTGGCGCGGGGAGTTTCCGTGGCGTCCACTACAGCTTTCGAAGCGGTTAGCCGAGTTCAAGGCCGATGTTGCAGCGCGTCTTGAGCCCCATATTGATGACGAGTCCGACCCGCCCGAGGTGCGTGACTGGCTGCAGAGCGAATACTTCTGCGACGAGCCGGCCGCTCGCCAGATCATCAACTACATCCGCCGACAGGTCCGCAGCACAGGCAACGTGGCGTCCAACAGGGCTCTGCTAGTCGAGACCTACAGCGACTCTGTCGGCGACCGTCGAGTCGTAGTCCATTCGTCGTTTGGAGGCAAGGTCAACGGCCCGTGGTCGGTCGCCCTCTCTGCCGTCATCAAGGAGCGGACAGGCGTCGAGCCGGAGGTAGAGGTCAACGATGACGGCATCATGTTCAGGCTGCATGGCGCGGATGACGACTTCCCGGAAGACCTGCTGACCGCACTCACGCCCGAGCAGACCCGTGAACGGGTCCTCGCCGGGCTCACAGATTCCGCTCTGTTCGGCGCTCTATTCAGGCAGAACGCGCAACGGGCGCTGCTACTGCCCGGCATCCGGCGTGGCCGGCGAACTCCATTCTGGCTGCAGCGACTGCGCTCGAAAGATCTGCTCGCCGTCTCACGCAACTTCGCCGACTTCCCGGTCATGCTTGAGACCTTCCGGGACTGCCTCGAAGATGCGATGGACATGCCCGGCCTGATGGATCTGCTCGAATCGCTGCACGCAGGCGAGATCGAGGTGACGCACCACAGTTCCGCCGCTCCCAGCCCAGTCGCACGCGCCCTGAGCTTCGCGCTCGAAGCGTGGTACATGTACCAGTGGGACGCTCCCAAGGCCGAACGCTCGATGCAGCAGCTCGGCCTCGACCGGGAGCAGCTCGCCGCGCTGATGCGGGACCCGTCGTTCGCTGGCACCCTGCGGCCTGAAGCGCTGGATGAGGTCGGTGGCCAGGTCGCCCACACAATGCCGGGGCGGCGTGCGCGTTCGGCTACGGAATTGGCACAACTGCTCGAAGACCTAGGCGACCTGACACAGGCCGAGGTCGAAACCCGCGCAGACGGAGACTTCGCCGACTGGCTGGAGCGTCTGGAATCTGAGAACAGAGCGGCACGAGTGGAGCTGCCTTCAGGCGAGGTCTGGACTGCGCCTCAGCACGCCGCTGAGTACAGCGCCGTCACGTCTATCGGCGCTCAGGCCAGTCCTTCCGATCGCGAAGCGCTTCGCAATGTCCTTCGGCGAGCCCTTGGTCGCAGCGCTGCCTTGACCGAGGCTGAGCTATCGGCCCGCTACGGCATCTCCTCCCAGCTCCTGACCGAAGAGCTTGAGGCGATGGCCGCTGACGATGAGCTCGCATGGGGCTACTTCACGGCTGAGGCAGGAGAGCGGGAGTGGGCGGTCCGACAGAACCTTGAGCGTATACAGGCTCGGACTCTATCGATCCTTCGATCCGAGATCAGGCCAGCCTCGCCGCTCCGCTACCAGGCCGAGCTGCTCCACCTGCAGAGACTGACACCTGAACGACAGGTCACTGGCGCCGACGGTCTGATGCGGGTCCTCGAAGAGATGCAGGGCGTCGCGTTGCCACTGACAGAGTGGTCCTCCCGCGTGCTGCCCGCGAGGGTGGCAGGCTTCACGACCAGCATGCTCGACCAGATGCTGGGTAGCGGTGACTTCGTCCCGGCGCTCATCCCGGGGAGTGATTCCAATGGCGCGGGCTCAGAACGGGTCGTCTTCGTCCAGCGCGGGCTGGGAGCCACTTATCTCAATGAATCGGTGATCGAACGGGCGGGCCAGTCGCTGGACGACCTTAATGAGCAGTCGGCAAGAGTGATGGAGTTCATTAAGGTCGAGGGCACGGCCACGTCCGCAGAACTGCGCTCCGCGTTCTCGGATCTCCGCTTGAGCGAGCTCAGATCGGCACTCTCAACCCTGCTCAAATCCGGCCTGATCACGACCGACTCCTGGATCGCGCTCAATGCGGCGTTGCAACACGATCAGACTGTAGAGCGGGAAGTCCCTGAGACCCAGCATGCTCCGGCCGGGATCGCACGATCTGCAGCCCGCGCCGGTGCTGGAGTGCGAGGCCGAGCCGTCGCACGAGGGCAAGCGACCCGCCGCATGAGGGAACTGACCTCAAGCCTGCCTGAAGGTGCGAGCTGGTTTCCTGTCGACCGTTTCTCGGTCATGGGCAACCAGCCGGACAAGACCGCGCTGGCTAACGCTCGAGCGCTAGCATTGCTCAACCGCCATGGGGTCGTGAGCCGACATGTGCTGGCGCTTGAAAGCAACGGCTGGGACTGGCCGTCAATCATCAACTCGCTTTCTTTGATGGAGTTGCGAGGCGATGTCCGGCGAGGCTACTTCGTTCTCGGCCTTCCTGGCGTCCAGTTCGCCATGCCGGAGACCGTGGAGCGGCTGCGTGCCGGCCACAAGGGCAGCAAAGACAGCTTCACTGTGGTCTCTGCCAGCGACTTTGCATATGTGCTTGACCAGTCGCTTATTGACGCTTCGGATGCCGATGCAACCCTGCTCTCCGGGCTTTCGAGAATCCCATCGAACCACGTGGTCTTTCAGGGCGAGGAGCCGATTCTGCGGTCGGAGGCCAATGGTGAGCGTCTCACACCTGCGTCAGACGGGGCATCGAGAGTCGTCGCAGCAGCGGTTAGAGCGCTTCGAGACCACTTCGTTCCTGCATCCGGCTCCTACGGCAACAGCATCTCAGTGCGCAGCTGGGACGGTAATGACATCCTCGGCTCACCCGGAGAACCAGTGCTGGAAGACGCCGGCTTCAGACGAGATTTTCCAGCAATGACCTTCGACGCAGTACAGTCCAGAGCACTGAACAGCCGGTAGAGTCCGAGGCCTGTCATTCTGAACTTGATTCAGAATCTTTCGGTTGACCGTCGTTCAGCGGTCAGATCCCTCCGCTTCGGTCGGGATGACGGCCAGCAATCAGCGCCCTAAGCAGCCTCGGTCTGGCTGCCCTCGCCGGCTAGCACAACAGGCATATCGGCTTCGACAATCGTGCCCTTGCCGGTGCTGCTCTGGATAGTCAGGTCGCCGCCGTGTAGGCGAACAAGGCCGCGGGCGAGCACAAGGCCCAGGCCAGAACCGGCCTCAGTCTGATCGCTCTCGCTGCGCCTCGACGGCTGATCCGGGTCGAACGGCTCGAACACCTTCGCAATCTGACTGTCGCTCATCCCTCGTCCCTGGTCCACAACGCGAATCCGAAGACGGTTGCCCTCGGCCCACATCTCAAGATCCACTGGGAGGGCGTCCGCCGAGTAGCGGGAGGCATTTGAAACAAGCACATTCACGATCTGCAGAAGACGCACTCTGTCCGCCCACACAGTCACCTTCGTCGGCGGCGTGGTGGAACGTAGAGCCTGCTGCCTGCCCTCGAGGATCGGCCCCATGTCCATGGACACCTGGGCCGCCAGGTCTCCAAGTTCGAACTCGGTGCGTTCAAGGCCGATCGTGCCGGACCGCAATCTTGCGAAATCTACGAAATCGTTTAGCAGCCTCAACAGCCTGCGCCCCGACCGGTTCGCCTTGTCAATGCGCCCGATCTGGTCGTCGTTAAGGTTCCCCGGCTTGTTCTTGGCGAGCAGGTCAAGGTAGGTCATGACGGTCGCCAGCGGACCCTTAAGGTCATGCGCCATCCGGCGCAGGAGCTGGTCATCTGTCGCACCGTTAGATCCGGTATCTGCCTGCTGCAGGCTCCCTCCAATTGCCAGTCCGGCAACCGCAGAAAGCGACTTCAAATAGTTGAGCGCAGAGACCGGGTAGACGTTCCCGGCAACCCCGTTTCCGGCCGCCAGCACGCCGATCAGTCCAGAGCCCGAATCTATGGGAGCGGCGAGCTGCACGCCATGCTCAGCGAAGAGCGCCTCGTCCCACTCATCCAGTTCCGTGCCCGGCTGCTCAAGGAATGGTTCGCCAGCGCGCAGCACCGCACCTTGCGTCTCCAGCCACTTTCCGATTCGACTGTTGTGCCTCAGCTTGATGAACGGAGCATCGGGTCGGGTGTCAGCCGAGGTGACGAACCACTCGGCGTCATCTGAGCGAAGCAGAACCGCAACCCAGTTCGACTGAATGGCCGACTGAGCCGACACAGCGATGCTGTGTACGAGTTCCGAGAAGCTGTTTGGGCCGTCTGACATCAATGGCACACCCTGGCTAGTGATAGCTCGACCCGCCGCACTGGCAGCGAGCAGAACGTGGGATCAACAGAAAGCAGATCGTGGTTAGGCCGCAGCGGAGTTGGAGCGCTGCTCAATGTAGACGTAGCCGAACCCGCGCCGTGTGATGATCAGCTTGGGGTGCGAAGGGTCTTCTTCGATCTTCCGGCGCAGGTGACCCACATGCCACTTCACAAGCTCCTCGGTGTCGTATTCACGGCCCCAGACGCTGTGAAGCAGCTGTTCGGCCGGCACCGGCTGACCCTTCTGGCGGACAAGCATCGAAAGCAGCTTGTACTCCGTCGGCGTCAGGTCCGTGTCCTCGCCGCGCACCGAAACGGTTCGGCGGGCGAAGTCGATCTCGATCACATCGTCGCTGAACTTGTCGACGGTGGCGGGACTTGAAGCGCTGGTGGCTCGGCGCAGGCCGGCCTGGACCCTGGCCAGCAGCTCACCCATTCCAGTGCCCTTCACAACGTAGTCGTCAGCACCCTTCTCGAAGGCTCGGATCTTCTCGCGCTCATCAGCCAGGCCGCTGAGAATGATGACCGGGACGTTTGACATGGACCTGATGCGCTCGCACAGGTCGAAACCGGTCGTGCCGGGGAGCAGGACATCAAGCAGAACCAGGTCGGGCTGGAACTCATAGAACACTCGCAGAGCCTCATCACCATCGCCGACCGCCCTGGTTGAGTAGCCCTCTTCCGTCATGCTTTCGTCAAGTGCATCGCGCATGTCAGCAGAGTCTTCAACCACGAGTATTTTGTGAGTTGCCATGTCCAAGTCCACCTGTAACGAATATGACTGATGAGTCCCTACCGACTTATCCCAGTGTGGAGGGCTCAACTACCCTCATGCTTTGGGCAACATACCGGCGGAGGCTGTCGAAAGAATCAATCGGCATGCGCGAACTCGCCTACCGATCTCTCTTAGCCTGTTTTGCGCTGCCGTACTCCCTTATGTGGAGGCCGCAACCTGGTGACTGAAAGGTGCCCGGATCAGAGTCCGAGAACCGCCGAGAGCTACCCGCAGGGGCCAGTCAGTACAACAACGCCAGTTGAACACGCCGGTCTGCCGCGCCGCGGCCCTCGCTCACACCGCCACTACACCCATTCTCAGCGCAATTCACCGGACACATGCGCCTGGCGCATAGGAAGATCGGGCACAGGCTGCTCCCGGTTGCTCCCCGACCCGGTCCGGTGGGTGAGGCACGGTATCACCCTTTCGTACCAGTGAGCGGATAGGTCCTCCAACTGAGAGCACTGGACTCATGGCACAGGCGCACACCCGTCTCACACCCCTCTTCACCAGCGCCTCTACGTACGCCACTCCGCTGCCAACCCTGACTCCCAACACGGCACATGCACACTGACTCGTGTCGCAGATTAGCTGTGATCGAGCCCGGACCGTTACGCCAGCCAATGAGGCACTCGGTCCCTGCTCACAACCGACCGTTAGGAGTTCACCCCGATGCCCGCCATCAGGCTGTTGATAGTCGATTCGGAAGACCGCTACTGGAAAGATACCGAACCAGAGTTCATATCAGACCCACGGTTCGAACAGGTGAGCAGAGCCGTCACCGCTGAACAGGCGCTGATGAAGCTCCACGCAGCACGGCCCTCGGTGGCGATAGTGGACATGACAGTGCCATCCCCTGCTACCAGCGAACTGCTGCACAGGCTCACGACAACCACTTCTCCGGTGCCCATCGTCGCAATCTGTGAACTCCTCGATGACGGACATGTCGGCTACGCAGTTGGAGTGGGCGCATGCGCGGTGCTGTCTCGCATGTCACCGCCCAAGCAGGTCCGTGGAGTCGTGCTCGAGGCCTCCTCAGGCGCGATGCCCATACAGCGAGACATCGCTGAACGGCCGGACCTGCTCAGGCACCTGATCTCAGAGTTCCAGCGCAGGCTGCGAGGCAGCGGGCCTTCGTCAGCCACGCAGTGTCCGCTCACGGAGCGTGAGCGGACCATCCTCGAACTGGTCGCATCAGGCCACGCCAACAAAGAGGTGGCGTTCGAGCTCGGCATATCTGAGCGCACCGTCAAGAACCACATG
This sequence comes from Dehalococcoidia bacterium, assembly GCA_028285005.1. Classification (GTDB taxonomy): domain Bacteria; phylum Chloroflexota; class Dehalococcoidia; order Lucifugimonadales; family Lucifugimonadaceae; genus JAJCYX01. The sequence continues at coordinate 49,664 of JANQQP010000017.1, forward strand.
ACCAACATCCTTGCCAAGCTCTCAGCAAAGGACCGCGCCCACGCCGTCCGCATCGGCATCCAGAGCGGCTGGATCTGCCGTGACCAGTGGGAACCGGCACTTGCGCCTCGCCCGGCGGCACAATCCGTCATGAGGGCTGCGTAATGACAACAGCTAAGAGCAAGGAAGCCGAGCACAACGACTCGGAAGACAAGCAGCAGCTGATCACCGACGACGAACAGCAACTCAACCCGGATGTCGAATTCGACTGGACAACGCTAGAGGCGGGTGAGACCGCTACATCTGTCATACCGGAATCGCTCGCACGCAAGTACGTCGCCTTCCCCGCAAGGATCGAAGAAGGCAAGCTGCTTGTGGTCATGGCGAACCCGAAGGACTACCGAGCCCTTCAGTCGCTTGAGATGCGCGCCAGGATGGAGGTCATTCCGATCGCCAGCCCGGCCGATGACATCATCAACGCCATCGACCTGCATTACTCGTCCTCCATGCCAGACTCGATCTCGTCCGCCATGGACAACCGCTATGTAGCCAAGGCCGGAGAGCACGAAGAGGTCCGTGAGATACCGCTGGTACTGGGCACCGAGGAAGAGGACGAAGACTCAGACTCAAGCCCAGTCATCCAGGCCATCGACTCGCTCATATCGCAGGCGGTGAAGGCCCGTTCGACGGACATCCACATTGAGCCCATGGAAGACCGCGTCAGGGTCCGTTTCAGGATTGACGGCTTCCTGCAAGAGGTCGCCCGGCTTCCGCTTGCGGCACACGGCGCGCTCATATCCAGGCTCAAGATCATGTCCGGTATGGACATCGCCGAACGCAGGCGGCCGCAGGACGGTCACTTCGCGGTGAAAGTCGGTGAGTCGAGCATTGAGGTACGTTCAGCGACCTCGGACACCGTGCACGGCGAGATGGCGGTGCTCAGAATCCTGAACAAGAGCCTCAAGCTGTTCTCGCTCAACGACCTCGGCATGATGGAGCACTCCACCGAAGCTATGCGACGGCTGCTGGGCGCTCCGTACGGGATCCTGCTCGTATCAGGCCCGACCGGTGCCGGTAAGACAACCACGCTCTATGCGGCGCTCAACGAAATGGACTCCCGCCGCACCAACATCATCACGATCGAAGATCCGGTTGAGTACCGCTTCCCCGGAGTCAACTCGATCCAGATCAACGAAAAGGCAGGTCTCACTTTCCCTGCAAGCCTGCGTGCTGTCCTCCGTATGGACCCGGACACTGTGCTAGTCGGTGAGATCCGTGACGCAGAGACGGCCCGCATCGCGGTACAGGCCGCTCTGACAGGTCACCTCGTGATGTCATCAGTCCACGCCAATGACGCCGTCAGGGCGGTCAGCAGAATGGTCGACCTTGGAGTTGAGCCATTCCTGCTTTCATCAGCCTTGCTCGGAGTCGTCTCCCAGCGCATGGTCCGCATGATCTGCGACCACTGCGAGAAGGAGCTCGAGCCGGACGGTGACGAGGCGAACGCCGCTCTCGAGATGGGCTTCGAGCCCGGCACGAAGCTTAAGCAGGGCGAGGGCTGCTACTTCTGCTCTTTCACTGGCTACCGCGGCCGCACAGGACTGTACGAAATCCTGGTTGCAACCGAGGAATTCAGGCAGCAGATCCTGGTAGAAACCGATAACGCGAAGCTGCTCGAAACGGCCCGAGGCAACGGGTTCAGGAGCATGAGGGACGACGGCCTGGAAAAGGTTCAGAAGGGCCTAACTTCACCATCTGAAGTCATGAGGAGCGTGTACTCGCTATGACAACCTCACCAGCACGCCGCCGAGTTACAGACAACATGCGCCGACGCAGGCGCCGCAGGGCACCGGTCAAGAAGTCGCTGTGGCAGCGGCTCAATGACTCCGAGATCTTCTCGAAGAAGAAACCGAAGAAGACCGAAGTCATTGCATTCACTCGTGAGCTGTCGACTCTGCTCGACTCGGGTATCGGCATGGGCCCGGCTCTGTTAATGCTCGCGGAAGGCCGCAAAGGCACGATGCTGGGCGATGCCATCGCTCAGATGGCCGAGGACCTGAACTCAGGTCTCACCATCGCTGAATCGATGGCCAAGCACCCGGACGTGTTCCCGAAGATCTATGTCAGGACAGTGTCGGCCGCAGACCGGGGCGCGCCACTCTCGACGTCGCTGAAGCAGGCGGCTGACTTCATGGACACCGCCGCATCGGCTATCGCGCAGGCGAAACGGGCGTTGGTCTATCCAGCGTTGATCCTGTCCGTAGGTATCGGAGTTGTGATTCTGCTGCTGACCGTTTCGCTGCCGCAGATGATCTCACTGTTCGAGAACCTGGAGACCGAGCTTCCAGTTCCCACCAAGATCCTGATCGCATTCTCTGACTTCCTCCGTACTTATCCGCTGTTTATCTTCGGCGGACTGCTCGCCCTTGTCGCTGGGCTGTTCAAGCTCAGGAGCACTGAGAAGGGCCGCGAGGTCATGCACAAAGGCATGCTGAGGCTGCCCCTGATGAGCGGAGTTGTCGTCTCAAGCGACGTGGCCCGCGCATCGGGAGCGCTTGCCGCACTCACCGAAGTCGGCATGCCCGTGCCCGATGCTCTGGACGTGGCTCGTGAGACGGTTGGTAACGACATCATCCGTCACGCACTCAGCGATGCCCGCCAGGGCCTGATCGCGGGTGAAGGACTTGCCGGCCCGCTTGAGAAGGCCGCGATCTTCCCGGCCACGTTCATCCAGACGCTGAAGGTGGCGGAGGACACAGGAACGCTGGACGCGAACCTGAAGCGAATGTCCGAGTTCTATCAGCTGGATGCGCAGGAGAAGGTCAAGAGCATGGTGAGCCTGATCGAGCCGATGTCCACGGTCATCGTGGCTCTTGCCGTCGGCTTCGTCGCTCTCTCCGTGATCATGCCGATGTACTCGGCCCTCGGCGCCCTGCAGGAGTAGCAGCCAAACTCACATCTGCTGCAGCCGGTCCTCCCAGATCGACCGGTCGACCGCACCTGCCCTTATCCGGTCCCGTGTGGATTCTCTTTCCGGCCGCTACGGCCTGTGGGCGGACTTTGCACGCCTCGTCAACTGGCATCAAATTGACCTGCCGGCTACCGGGGGAGGCTCCTTTAAGAGCCGAAACGATGTGCTGACCACACCTTCGGCACACAATCGCCAGCCCTCGTCCCACTGGTTCAGGCGAGATCATGTTCCAGATGACCTCAAATGGCCGAATGGAGACATCTGTGGCAATCCGAGGGAACAGGTCAGTGCGGAACGCCGCTCGGCGCAACTTGCGTCAGAGCGGCGTGATTCTGCTCGAGACGCTCGTAGGAGTCGCCGTCATTAGTACGACGGTGCTCGCCGCCCTCGTCGCCCTCTCCACAGCTTCTGTGGCCTCGCAGCAGGTCCAGGACGACACGAGGGGCGCAGTTGTGGCCGTATCGCAGATCGAACTGATCCGCACACTGCCATTCGTCGCGACGCCGGGGACATACACCTCGGTCACGCCACCGGCCGGCTACGCGGTGTCGAACACCACGGCAGCCTACCCGGGAGGCAACGCAAATATCCAGAACGTCACCGTGACCGTCACTTTCGGCGGTGATGTCGTCCAGGAACAGACGATCGTCAAGATCAACCGTTGAAGCCATGAATCAACAGGCCACAACACGAGTCAGCTCGACGAAGAGCAAGCGCAAGCAGCGGGGATTCTCGCTGCTTGAGCTCATCATCTCCATCGGCTTCATGGCGTCACTCGCCGGACTGATCTCTGGGAGCACGTTCCTCTCGATCAGGACACGAGTAGAGACCGGAGCAGTCGCCGATGTGGCAGTTGAGACCGCGAAGACGACCCGCTGGCTGGTGAGAGATGTTCACAGGGCCGAGAGCACAAACCTCGTCGACCCATCGACCGGCTCCACCTCAGCAACCTTCAGCTGGGACGACGGCGGCCCCGTCAGCTGCACATTTGCACTCTCGGGAACAGATATGACGAGGACCTGCGGCGGAGCAGCAACGACCGTCGGCAAGTTCATCAACAACCTCACGTTTGATAGATCAGGCAACTTGATAACTGTCCACTACCAGATCGTTCCGCCAGATGCGGTGGACCGGGCGGAACAGCTGGACCTGAACATTGCACTGGGAGGCGGATAATGATGAAGAAATTCGCTAAGTCCATCATCCGGTTCTTCAGACTCGAAAAGAAGGCGGAAGACGTCACCCGCCAGGGTGGCTATGTAGTCATCTCTCTGGCAGCCATCGGACTCTTCGGAGGCGCGGCAGCTGCCGCACCGGTGCTCAACAGGGTTGTTGGCTCGCTAAACGCGGGCGATACCGCGCCCGTCGACCAGTCTGGAGCCTCCTGTGCAGCCGAGCACGCGCTCTGGCGCATCGAGAACGACCCCGGCCTCTGGACCGGCATGAGCGGTTCGCCTCCCACGATCAACTACCAGCACCCGGCCTGTGGCGTGCTTTCGGACGCCGACATCAGCATTACGGCGCTCGATGACCCGCCAACTGGCGCCGACCGCTTCGAGATCGCCCTGGAGGTCGCACCGGACACTCTGCCGACCAACACCGATGTTCAGTTCATCTACACGCTGACGATCACGAATGATGACATCGTTCCTCACGACATCACGCGCATCATCATCGACCCGAAGTGGTTCTTCGCACCTGACACGGTTGCGGGCACCACAACCGGTCTGACCACAGATGACCCGGTCAGGATCGGTGGTTCGTTCTTCGGTCTCGAATACGCCAAGTTCCAATGGGACATATTCCCCCACATTGAGGTTCCGGCATTCGGTGGCGAAGTTCAGTTGAACTTCACGGCCCAGGACAACCGCGGAACTGGTTCGCACTTCAACGGCGCATCGGTCAGGTTCGACGGTGAAGGCGAGTACCACGCTCCCAACTCGGCACGTGTTCGCTTCCAGAGCAGCAACGATCTGCTCATCGAGCAGTTCGTGACTCCTGGAGTGTCGTCCGCTGGCAATAACACGACTTACGACTACACGATCCGTGCAACTAACACGGACGACGACGCACCCATTACGCTCGAGTGGGTGCGGGCATGGCACGACCAGACTTTCAACTACGTATTCGGCTCCTCCATGTTCGATGGAGCCAGCTTCGCTGACCCTTCCACGGTCTCGTCAGGCTGGCTGTTCGACTGGTTCGCCGAATTCGTCACTCTGGACTCTCGTGCCAGGCACCGCTGGGATGTGCCGCCAACCACAATCAACCCTGGCTCCAGTGTTGATCTGACGTACCAGATGCAGGCTTCACTAGAGCCGGGCACGTACTTCTCACGTGCTTCGGGCTACGTGTCTGAACAGCCCGGTGGAATCTGGGCGCTGTTGGAGCTTTCCACTTCAACATCGGGTGAGACCGCTCCAGTTGAGGTGTTCCAGGGCTTCACCGTTTTGGCCGTGCACGAAGGCACGACGGTTGAGGTGACCGGAACCATCACGGAGAACGGCGTCGAAGTCACTTCCTGGAAGGAGTTCTAGGCCAGACTATGGTTGCAGATGCCATTGGCAGACCGCCTGCTCCAAGTCCTGTAAGCAGCGAGGAAGAAGTACTCGAGTCCGGGCTCCGAGAGAACCTGGAACGACGACTTGCGCCGCTGCTGCGTCACCTGCAGAACCCCTGGGTCATTGTGGCGATCTTCGTGTTCGCCCTCGCCCCGTTCGGCGCCAGGTACTGGTACGCCTATCAGGACCTCACTGACCTGAACACCCAGATAGACGCCCGCGAGGCGCTGCTGGCTGAGCCTGAGCCGCCTGCTGAAGACATTGAGGCGGGACTGCAGACCTGGACAGCCGCCCTTGAGGCGGCGAGTGAGGCCCAGATCCTCGAGCTGGAAGACTCGGTCTTGATCGAAAGGCTGATCGACACGGCCGACCGCACCGGCATCTTCATCCAGTCCGTCTCCACCTCGTCCAGCATCATCGTGCCGGTTGGGACCGAGGTTTACGACGCCACGCCATTTATCGTTCGCGTATCAGGCACAGCAGCGCAGATCGAAAGCTTCGTGGCCCTGCTTGAAGGCGATGTCATAGAAGCGCTTGAGATCCAAAGCTTGCTCCTTTCGCCAACAGAAGACGATGTTTTCTCCGGCAATGTCCGCGCAATCGTATTTAACCGGCCTGTAGACAGGTCCGAGCTTGACCCGGAAGAGCTCGAAGCGCTCTCGCGACGAGTGACTGACGAAGAGCTTGATGCCGCGGCTAGCGGCGGCAGGAGCAGCCAATGATCAGCCGCCGCTGGAGACGCGTCGAGTCCAACGGCCAGGGTGGAAACTGGCTGGACAGGGCCGACCGCTGGATCAAGGACAGGTTGCTATTCCTGGGCCGCACTTTCCTGTGGCACGAGATGGACACGAGGTCTTTCAGTCTCCCCGACGAGATGGAAGACCACGGTCCGTTCGGACAGATAGGCCCGAAGAGCATGAGCTCTGTCCGGACGGCGGCAGCCGCAGCCGGCCGGGCCGCTGCCTCTCCGTTTGGAGCGTTCATCACCGTCACCATCGGTGACTCAGCGATTCGGGTCCTCGTTGCACGAGGTAACCGTGTTCGCGGTTGGGCCGAAGCGCACCTGCCAGTTGGAGTGGTGCAGGACGGCCTGATTGTGGACGAGACCACCTTCTCGGAAGCGATGAACAGAGTCATCGACGAGATCGGGAAGGGCGCCAAGCTAAGCAGCGCCAAGGTCGCCGTGGCCATCACAGGCCGCAACGTGGTACAGCGTCGCTTCACCGTGTTCCTGGAGCCGGGTGAGGACCTCACTGAGGCCATTATCGACTCCAGCGCAGAGCGAATGTCCATCCGGCCCGAAGAGCTCCAGTTGGCCTGGGATGCTGCGCTGGCAGACTACGACGCCCCGCTGATGGACGACGATGAAGACGAAGAATCGGACGGGATATTTGATGACATCGATACAGGTCTAGAGCCTGACGTCGATGGTGATCCGTATGACGTCTATGCCTTCGGCATGTACAGGCATGTGCTGCGCCGCAACCTGCGCACGCTGTCAGACACCGGAGCGAAGTTCTCAACTGTCCAGCCAAAGGCCATCGCTCTGGCTGCAGCGGCCAACGAGCGTTCCGGTGTAGTGCTCGATATCGAATCCAACTCAGTCACGGTCATCGTGCTGCGAGACGGTCTCCCGGAGGTTGTCCGAGAGGTTGGTATCGACCAGAAGATGACTGAGGAGCAGTGGGTGCAGTCGGTCACCACACAGGTCAGCCGCACAGTCGCATTCCACGACTCCATGTACCCGGATACGCCTCTGTCAGAGCACAGCAACCTGTACCTGACAGGAGCGGCAGAGTCCATTGTTGGGACTGCCGAGGCGGTGGCGAACGCCATTCCGTACCGCCGCAATGAACTCCCTGGAACGCTGCGCGCTCCTGAAGACTTCCCATTTGCACGCTATGCCGCGAACGTCGGCCTGGCGCTGGTCACCGGTAAACACTGGTGGCAGCGGACACCGACATCTATCATCGCTCGCCCTGAACTGGACTTCCGGCCAACGGAGTTCAAGCCGAAGCCGTTCCCGGTGCAGGCTGCAATGAAGGTATCGATGGCCGTCGTGCTGGCAGCGGTCGTCGGTGTGACAGCGCAGCTCTCACTGTCTGAAGAGGGCAAGGTGGCCCGCGCCGAGGATCAGCTCGGCACTCTTGATCGGCAGGTTGGGCTGAAGGACTTGCGCAAGGCCCGTGCCGAGGAGCAGAGCGCAGAGATAGCACGTCTCCGGACCGAGCGCGAGGTGCTGCTGGAAAAGATCAGCCTGGTCAAGGACCGTGAAGGCGGCTTCGCAAGAGTGGTCGATGTCGTGACCGACCACGCTGCATCTCTGGCGGACGTCGACGTGCTTCAGATCGACGACGATGGTTCCCTTGTCTCACTTACCATCGGTGGCATCGAATTCAATGGCGTACTGAGATACGTCAAGCTACTAGAGGCTGAACCGGGCTTCAGCGATGTCCACATCAGGTCAGTATCAGCGCGTGAGGACGAAGAAGAGGACGAGGGCGAAGGGGAAGGCAGTGGCGGCTCAGGTGGCAGCGGCATCGGTATTCCGGATGAACCGGAGATCAATCACCCGATCACCTTCACGATCACGATGAACAGGACGGCGACGTTCGCGGCCGAGGAAGAGGACTTCCAGCTCGACGTCGGTTTCGAAACCGGCGGCTAACACCGCTAAGGGCCGCTAGCTCTTAGCTGCCATCTCTTCGTGCACAGTCTGCATCGCCTGATGGTGCGGCACGCCATCATCCCGCAACGCCTTGTAGCGGGCCTCGTCGATCCCTTCCCGGTTCAGGAAGCCGCGGATGTCGTACCTGCCTTCCACCTCGACCGGAAGCTTGCCCTCCTCGATCATCAGCTCGAGCGGGTACTCCTTCTCCTCAAGCGGCAGGTGAATGACCTTGTTGTGACGGGCCGACTCGTACATCGCCATCATCACTTCGACCGTGTCTCGCGCCTTCCTGCCTGAGCCGCGGTGCTCTGGACCGCCCTCGATCCACTCGATCAGCTCCCTCGTCTGGGCGGCGTTCATGTTGCCGCCAATCGCCCGGTCTCCTGCCTGCAGCCCGAGCGGCACCTCGACCCAACCCGCAGTAGATGCGTTGAAGAGCTGTAGCTTCGTCTCGGTCACATGCAACAGTCCCTCAGTTCCACGCAGGAGGAACTTGCCGGCATCACAGTTGCGGTCCCACAGGTCCGACTGAATGAAGAACTGCAGGCTAGGCCCGAAGTGGATCAGGCCCATGCAGGAATCTTCGATCGCCGTGTCCCGCTCGTGCTTGTCAGTCCGACGTTCAACAGCGCCCATCACCCACTGCGCCGTTGGGTCGCCCGTGATGAAACGAGCGCCGTCTATCGAATGCGTGCCCCAGTTAGCCAGGCCGTCCTTCACACGCAGGTCGGCGCGGATCACCTCGCCAATCGCGCCGTCTTCAACGAGTTCTTTCGCCTTCTCCCAGCCGGGCGTGAAACGGCGCTGGTGGCTGATCACTAGCTTCGTGTCGTTCGCCTCGCACGCCTCAACCATGCGATCCGCACGGGCCATGCCGATCGCCATCGGCTTCTCACAGATGATGCCCTTCACGCTCGGCCCCTCGGCCGCCTCAACCGTCACCGGGTCGTGCAGCAGGTGCCAGACGCACACGCTCACGATGTCCGGCTCTTCCTTCTCGAGCGCCTCGGCAAGCGTCGCGTAGCCGCGCGGGATGCCGTAATCGTTCATGTAGGTCTGGCGCGCCGGCTCGATGGGGTCGACAACGGCGACCACGTCCACCTCATCGACCCGGTTGTAGCCGTCCATGTGCGCGTTGCCGATAGAACCGGCTCCGACGATGATCGCTTTGTACTGCTTCGGCATTCTCTGCTCCGTGATGTGCGGCATTCTGGGGATAAGCAATCTGGCAGCCGAGAAAGATACTCCAAATGCAGCGCGCCTGCTGATGGAGGAGCTGCGACCGTTCTGCACGTCCAGGGAGGCTGCTTGTTCTCCCTCTCTGTCAGGGAGGGAGGGAGTTAGAGGGTGGGTTGATGTCCGGACTTTGTCCGGACCGGGCGTAGCAAGCAGCGCCCCTACCGGATCTGCGGCTGCCAGTCAGAACGATGACCCTCACCCTAACCCTCTCCCAAGCTGGGAGAGGGGATTGAGCCTTGGATCCCGCAAGCTGCCGCCATCCTGGGCCCGTCGAAGGGTGGCAACGCTGTCATTCTGAACTCGATTCAGAATCTCCCGCCCGACGAAGGATCAACGGTCAGATCTCTCCGCTACGGTCGAGATGACATGCTGATGGGTCGTCTTCTCCCTCTCCCTTGATGGGAGAGGGACTAAGGGAGAGGGTGATATCGGCCGGGATGGCCGACCACTCGCCAATGTGTCGGGCGACTTCATCATTCGTCAGGTACGCTCTCGTTGCACATAACGCACTCAAGGCGCAGCTCACATGAACCCTGCAGAACTCCACCGCACATCACTCGTCGTCGACACGCACGTCGACACCGCCACTCATCTGCTCTGGCGCTGGCCGGACTTCTCGCAACGCCTCGAAGAGGGACACCTCGATATCCCGCGGCTTCGTGAGGGCGGTGTAGATGCCGTCATGTTTGCAGTCTGGATCGACGAAGGCTTCTCGAACGAGGCGGCGCTGAAGTTGTGCCTGCGAGGCATCGACACGATCCACAGGGCGATCGACACATACAGTGATGACCTCGCATTCGCCCGCACAGCCGCAGACGTAACGGCAGCCCATGAGGCAGGCAAGATCGCAATCCTGATAACCATCGAAGGCGGCCGCGTGATCTGTGACGACCTCGGCATACTGCGCATGCTCGAAAGCCTCGGTGTGTGCTCCATCACGCTGGCCTGGGGCGCCGCGACCGCATGGGTCGACGCTCACAACCATCAACGGCACGGCGGGCTGACGGACTTCGGCAGGGACGTGGTAAGGGAGATGCAGCGGCTCAACATGCTGGTCGACATCTCGCACCTCTCAGATCCTGCCTTCTGGGACGTTATCGAGGTTGCCGAGAGGCCTGTGTTCGCTTCCCATTCGTCCTGCCACGCGCTGCAGCCTCACACCCGCAACATGAAGGACGACATGATCGAGGCGCTGGCGAAGAACGGTGGCGTGATGAATATCAACTTCTTCGGCGGGTTCATTGGCGCCAACCCTGAGACCGGCCATGTTGAGCCAACCCTAAGGAAACCGCCGGTTTACCGAGACCCGTTCGACCGCATCGCCTATATGGTGCCGGAGCCCGGTCCGCCACTCAGCCGCTTGATCGACCACTACAACCATGCGATCAAGCTGGCCGGGGCCGAGCACGTCGGCATAGGCTCAGACTTCGATGGTGTGACTCAGCTCCCACAGGGCATGGAAGACGCCTCAAACCTGCCATCGCTCACGGCTGGACTCCTCGAAGCCGGCCACAGCGAACATGACGTCACCCAGATCCTCGGCGCCAACAACCTGCGCCTCTTCGAACAAACCCTGAGCTAGCCGTCCCTTAATCCCTCTCCCATCAAGGGAGAGGGATTAAGGGAGAGGGTGATGTCGGCCGCAAGGCCGACCACCAACCCTCCCATCACTCCGGATCCTTGAACCACCTGGCGAACCTGCCTCTGTTCCGAGCGAACAGCCTGTAACCCGGCTCAAATAGCAGGCTCACCGGCTTTGGTGACAGCAATCGCCCAACCACCCCTGTAAACCCGCCCACCTGTCCCGCAATAGTGAAGATCGCTTGCGCACCCGTCCGTACACGGCCATCGCGGTCTACAACGACAATCGTGCGCTTAGTTAGCTCCGGCACCACCGTATCGTTTGCAGCACGCACCGTCTCAGCATCATTCGTCAGCAGCCGAATCGAGCCATGAACATCTCTCCGCTGGACCCAGCGGCTGAAGGCGCGTCAGACCGGTCAACCACCGTCGTAGAAAACGGTCAGCTGCCAGGACTCGGGCTTGGGTGCTTCGTCGATGAGATCGCTCCTCGTCTCAGTCAACGCTGGCAGCGGGCAGGGGCACACTGTACCGTCATCGTATGCCCGAGCTTCCCGACCGGCTCAAACAGATTCTCAGCGACAGCTTCTACCTGCGCACCGCGCTCAAGCGCAGGGATGGCTCGCCGCGTGTCATCGAGACCACATACTACTGGGATGGCGCAGATAAGATCGTGCTTTCGGGCTATCCGGGGAAGCGCGACTGGGTCGCCAGCATGGCCCGCAACTCGGACGTAACCGTGCATACAGTCGAATTCGAGCCGGTCTACGAAATCGCTGCCTCGGCCAGGGTGCTCCGAGACCGTGAAGAGCGCATTCCGCACCTTTTCAACTTCATAGAGCACTGGGCGCAGCGGCCTGGATTCCCACGCCGCCGGTTCCAGTTCCTGCTCGGCGCCGTGAAGATCAATCGCAGTCTGCGACTGCCCTGGTGGGGCCCGTTCATCATCGCTCGACGCATCTTCGACCGGATGCCCTGCGTGGTGATCACGCTGACCGGCGAGCCGGTCGAACGCGAGTCAACGCCACCTCTTTCTGAGCCGCAGCGAGGCCGGCCGTTCTAGTCGTAGCCGTCGGTCTGCTTCATCTCGAGTTCGGCAAGTGCGTCTGTCGCAACCGCCCGTGAGTCCGGGCCGAAGTCGGGGTTTGACGCTACCCACGCAACGTAGGCGGTGTCGCTTTCGGCTACCTTCGCCAGCTCCTCGCCGGCGTACTTGCCAAAGTTGAAGGCGATGTCACCGGAGTCGAGATAGGTGAAGCGGCCCTGTTCGTCGACCGCGTCGTCTGGCACACCACGCGCCCAGCGAGACAGCTTGTGAGGCTCAAGGGGCAACTCGTCGCTCGAATTCAACTGCCCCAGCAGGATCTCCAACGCCGCCCCACTGCGCTCACCTGAAGCCCTGTCCGGCAGGTCATCCGCGACGAACCGGCGATAGGCTGCGTCGAAGTCCCGCGGCTCCAGCCGGTGGTAGATCGACATGATGTCGATCACGGCGCGGTTTTCGATGGAGAATTCGACTCCGGCGCGTCGGAACTCTGCAATCAACAGCGGCAGATGAAAGCGCTCAACAGCGAACCCTGCGATGTCGCACTCGTCCAGCGACTCCGCAAGCGCCCGTGCGTACGCCCTGAACGGCGGCCGGTCCGCCACATCTTCGTCCGTGATGCCGTGAACGGCGGTCGCGCCTGCAGGAATTGGCACTCCCGGGTCCACTATTTCGGACCGCAGTGAACGCCTGCCGTCTGGCTCCAATCGCAGCACGCTGATCCGCACGATGCGCGCGGTGTCAGGGTTGAGTCCGGTCGACTCTGTGTCGATCACTGCGAGCGGCCTTGACAGTGAGAGCTCTCGCTCGCCTGCGGAGCCTTCGTCGCTAACGTTTCCGCCCTGTTCGCTCATCGTCACTTCCAGGTTGCTGAACTTGATCGGCAACTGCCACGATTATCGTTGATGTCGCGCCAAAGCGCGATGATATGGCACGTCTCAATGACGAACTGGCGAGAAACATGAGCGCTGAAACAGACTGGTCAAAACTCACCCGCCCGCGCTACGAGATGCCAGACGATGTTGCGCAACGGCTCGGCGAGAGCGGCCTGCGTGATCTGTATGAAGCGCGTCCGGCGTACCAGCAGAACGATTACATCGGCTGGATCAACAGAGCGAAGCGGCCCGCTACAAGAGAGAAGCGCATAGCGCAGATGCTCGAAGAGCTGAAGCTCGGCGACGTCTACATGAACATGGACTGGAAGCCTAAGTCCGGCTGATAGTAGCTCGCTCTGCGAGGCCGACGAGACCCCATTCTGACCACAGCTCGCCTTCTGCATCGAGGCAGAATCGGTCTACCATATAGAGGCGCTCAAACTGGGCGATGCATGCCGGGGTGGCGGAACGGTAGACGCGCCGCACTCAAAATGCGGTGAGGGAAACCTCGTGCGGGTTCGATTCCCGCCCTCGGCACCAACTCCACGATCGCCTACGCGCTGATATCGAAGCCCTCGTCCAGCGGTGACTCTTCCAGCGGCAACTGCGAGTCGACTTCATCGTCACTCGCCATCGCACCGGCAGCCACAGCCGCCGCAGCGCCTGCTCCTGTAGCAACTACAGCAGGCTGATATCGACGCACGAACATCAGCGTCTTGATGCCATTCCCGGCCCAGAACGCAACGAAGAACCCGGCCACGAGCGCCAGCGGTATCAGGCCGAACATCACGCCCCAGGTGCGAGTATCGACCGCCCACTGCCCCCAGAGCGCAATCGCCGGGCTTGCGGCCAGTGCGTAGATCACCGGCAGGAACATCGCCCACACGAGGCCACCGGTGCCTCGCAGCCAGAACCTGCGCTCGCTGCGCAGCCCGACGCCCGCTCTGGTCACCGTCCTCAGCACGTTGCTCGCCCGCCACAGGAACAGCACGGCGGCGAGAGTCGTCATAGTCAGCACGAGCACTAGGAACGCCAGCGCGATGCCCGTGCAGAACAGGATCAGCCCCGGCTGCGCTCCGGCTTCGGTCTGCGCATAGATCATCGCCGCGATGATGTAGTTCAGGATGATCTCCAGCGCAGGCTCGATCGCGCCTCGGCCAACGCTAGAAATGATCAGCGTCAGCACCAGCAGCACAGCGATCACGCCAAGCGCGTAGAGCAACTCCTGCTTGATGTTCGTCACGGTTGTGCGAGCCGTCATCCTCGCCACCCGCGGCTGCCCCTGCGCCGCACGTCCGGGCAGCTTGATGATCTCCTTCAGCGTCGGAATCGAGTTGCGGATGAACAGCACGAACGCAACCACGAGCAACGCCAGAGGCAGGAACGAGAACAGGATGTTGATGCCCTGCGCAAGCCGCGCCAGCAGGATGAACACATTCAGCGTCGACGAGAAGCTCTCGGCATTCTCCAGGATGATCTGAAGCGCCGGAGATGTCGGTCCCTCCCGCATCGCAATCACCGTTGGCTCAATGATCGTTGGGCCGATCTCAGCCAGGGATTCGGACCTCGATATCAGGAAGTCGAACAGAGACTCCGTAACCGACAGCTGCGGGTTGTAAGCGGTCGAGACAAGGCCGTTCGTGTACCGCGTCAGCGCGTACAGTCCCACGAGAATGCCGCCGACAATGATGAACAGCCCGGCCGACACTCCGCTGTAGAAGACGAGCTTAGGGAACAGCCTCAACCCGTAGCGCCAGACCAGCACCAGCGGAGCGGCGAGCATCACCAGCCCAAGAAGAGTCAGCCACAGCATCACCTGCAGCATCACGTTCGATCGCTCCGTCTGCTGCCTGTTCAGCGTGCTCTTCAGCTCGCTGACAATCGGAATGCGCGCCTCTTCCAGCTTGGTCCGCAGCTCCTGCGCGTACTCCACCGATTCCGTGGCGTTCAACTGTTGGAATATCGGGTTCGGAAGACCGTCGAATGAAACCGGCTCTCCGGTGCCGCTGTACTGGATCAACGGGTCAGGCTCGGCCGACATCAGAGCGAGAAGACCGATCAGGGCTGCGGCTAAGACCACCCTGCGCCGAGTCGGCTTGAACCAGCCGCGTTTGATGGACGGGAGCGACATGCCCCGAAGCCTAGCAGCCGCCGTATAACCGCAATTGGGGGATAGCCTGAGTCAGATGACTACGGTCGGCGCGCGTGGTTAGCGGCAGTGCTGACAGACGTCAACGATCGTAGAGCGCGGGCAGACCTGCACCGTCAACAGGCCAACGCCCTAAGATTCGCGACCATTCAGTCACAAGTAGAAGTTGCCAATTTCAGTACGGATGGCGTCCGTGCACACCGCGAGCACACCTGCGACAACCGGTTCGCACGCTTGCCGGTAACAGCATCACTGCTAGATTCGGAGTGCGGGAAGTGTGGATGTAGTGTTCGGCGGGATGGACAGGGGTCGAGGAACCGCCATCAACCGCCACAGACCCGCAAAATTACAGACAGACAGGCCAGCTCCGGTCGAACTATAGAGACGACGGAGAGTGGACAAAATGCCCAAGAGAGTCCTGATCGTAGAAGACGACCCAGACATCCTGATGGCTGTCACAGACGCCATGGAAGAAGAGGGCTACGAAGTATCTGCAGCCTTCGATATCTCAGTTGCAGAGGCGATGCTCCGGGAAGGTATGCCGGATGTCGCAATCGTGGACCACGGGCTTCCTGACGGCACCGGTGATGAGTTTGCCGCCAAGCTCAAGGCAGGCGGCACTCGCAAGATCATCATGTACACCGCCCAGGCCCAGCAGAACATCGTCATGAAGTCGATAGACCGCGGCGCCATCGATTACGTCCTCAAAGGCACCGGCATCGACGAACTGGTAGCCCGGGTCAACAAGCACGCAGCCGCAGCCTGAGAGCTAGCCCCTGAATCCGCGAGGGTGGCTACGGCTCTGATAGGGCCAGTCGGCCGGGACTTTGGCTCAATTGACCTCTCTGGCCTCAGGTTGGAAGCCGCAACCCTGAACTGCGATGCCATCGATTCCCTCCTGAAACGCACTAGCATCGACTGGCTGGTGGACCGTGTCACGAGCATACGAAGGCCTCCTAGGACCCAGTGTCGTACCGATTCGACGAAAGTGACTATGCGGCCCCCGGCTTATCCGGCCTCGATCTCGAGCCTACAGACCCACTTTTCAGCACAGCCTAAACACAACAGCAGTCTTGACCACCACGCCCATCTCCGCATAATGTGAAGGTAAGCGGAAGTGGCTCAGCTGGTAGAGCATCTCCTTGCCAAGGAGAAGGTCGCGGGTTCGAATCCCGTCTTCCGCTCCATCTAGAACAGACAAACGGGCCGGATCTGGTGATCCGGCCCGTTTTCGCGTTTTATCAACGGTTCAGTTCAAGACTGCGCGTCGCATGGCTCTGGCTGCTTGAAACTCGTCTGCGGGCGAGGATTGAGGCACGCATCTGATGACTAAGCTTCAGTTCCAGTCAGGAGCTCTTCGATCCGTCCGTTTATCGGAAGCATTTCGTCGATCAAGGAATGCACGATCTGATCGGTCTTGGCCCTGTAAGCCACTATCTCTTCCTCGGTCAACTGGCCCAAGCGCTCACTTAGTTCGCTATAAACGCCAAGCAGTCGATTTTGAGATTCGACTAGATTGCTGTCGAGCCCGCGGACCAGTTTCTCTAATTTCTCGTCCGAACCTTTGAGCCTGGCCACATTTAGATCTACCAGCTGTTGGTTTCGATGCGTCTGAAACTCCTCGTACGATTTTTGAGCTTGGACCGTTTTTTCAGGATTGTTTTCGAGGGTCACGACGAAGTAGTCGTGCATTGCCGTTGGAGTCGAAGCTACGGTCTGCACTGCTAAGGCGAGGCGCTCACGTAGAGGGTGCAGCCATTCCCCTCTCACTTGTATTCGCCTATTGATTTCAGCTTGTGCTGCATCGTGCTCTAGTTGGTTCGATTGCTGCAAGAGCTGACTGTCGACACTTCGTTTAGTGGTCCAATAGGTCACTAACGCAGTTAATCCTGCAGCCAACACCGCGCTGGCTCCGGAAATCATTGCAACCAACCAGAGATTTTGGGATTGATCAGAGTCCATCGATTCGATCAAGTCTAGGAAGAACAACATTTACAGAGAGCATGGCTCATCAGAAAACACTACTGCGTAGTGATCATACTGTGTTCCGCGATATTAGTAGGATCTACTTGCCAGAGAGACGGTCGCGGGCTCGGATTCCGTCTTCCGCTCCATCTAGAACAGACGAACGGGCCAGATCTGGCCCGTTTTCGCGTTTTTTGATCACCTGCAATCGACGGTGAATGCGGGTAAGGGCGTCACTCGACCTAACGCTCAGGAACTGAATCACCAACCGGCTCGCCTGTTTCGAGATGGTAGGAGAGACCGTCGAGGGCTACGCCGAACACCTTCCCGAACATCCGCCTCATCATGACGGCGTCCAGCAGCCACCCAACTGGTCCGAACTGCAGGCCGTAGTCGATCGAGAACGTGACATCGGTTGTGTCGGGGGACCTCTCCGCAGTTCGTATCGTCACCAGCGCACGCTTCATCATTGGTGCTTCGGTCATTTCGACCGTTGTGAACTGACGCTCCGATTCCTCGATCACTGTCTCAACGACACTTCGGCCGTCGTGGAACTCGACTCGACGAGAGGCGCCAATACCGGTGTCATGCTCCGAGAGAACGGTCGCATGAGCTACATTCGGGTGCCAATCTTCGACTGCTCCCATCTTTGAAATGGCCGCCCAGGCTTTGTCTATAGGCCCGTTAACAACCTGGGTCTTCTCTACGACGCTCATGAAATCAACCTCGCTGGCTCCGTTTCGGCCAACGGTATATCCAAACCCTGTCACCCTTGTGTCAGTGATATTTCAGCGATGGTGAAATCAGAGGTTCCAGAACGCAACGTCACGTTGGTGCAATCAGTCTGTCCTGTAGGCCGAGATCCCCCTCTCACACCTTCACCAACAACTTCCCAAAGTTCGCTCCGTGCATCATGCCTATGAACGCCCTTGGCATCTCCTCGAAGCCTTCGACGATGTGTTCCTTGTACTTGAGTGAGCCGTCTGCGACCCATGCCGACAGCCGTTCCAGCGCCGCCGGGTGTTTCTGCACGAACTGGAACACCAGGAAGCCCTGCATCTTTGCCTGTGCCACCAGCAGCGTGCGCAGATTGCGCGGCCCCATCGCCTGCTCAACATCGTTGTAGTTGGCAATCTGGCCGCAGATCGCAATTCGAGCGCCTGTCGCCAGGTTCTCCAGCACCGCATCCGTCGTCTCGCCGCCCACATTGTCGAAATAGCCGTCGATGCCGTTCGGACACAGCGCAGCCAGCCGCTCAGCGACATTTTCGGTCTTGTAGTTGATGCCGGCATCGAAGCCCAGCTCATTGACGATGTACGCAATCTTCTCGTCGGAACCTGCCGTGCCGATCACCCGGCAGCCGCTCTTCTTCGCCAGTTGCCCAACAACACCGCCAACAGCCCCGCTCGCCGCCGAGACAACGAAGGTGTCGCCGGGTCGAGGGTCGATGACGTCGAAGGTGCCGTGGTAGGCAGTCAGGCCGGGCATGCCGAGCACGCCAAGAGCGGTCGAGACAGGCGCAACCGAGGCGTCGACCTTACGTACGGCCGATTCGTGCGCAGTGGAGTACTCCTGCCAGCCGGTGCGCGTTAC
Organism: Dehalococcoidia bacterium; assembly: GCA_028285005.1. Classification (GTDB taxonomy): domain Bacteria; phylum Chloroflexota; class Dehalococcoidia; order Lucifugimonadales; family Lucifugimonadaceae; genus JAJCYX01. The sequence continues at coordinate 68,293 of JANQQP010000017.1, forward strand.
GACGTGGTCGCCGGCCGAAAGCGCGCTCGAACGACTCTCGACCACCACTCCGACGCCCTCACCCGTCATCACCTCACCAATCTGGACACCTGGTGTGTAGCTCTTGCCCTCGTTCATTCTGCCCCGCATGTACGGGTCGATCGACAGGTATTCCAGCTTGATCATCACCTCGCCATGTTCGGCGTTCGGTAGGGAAGCTTCGTTCAGCTCGAAGTTGCCCTCCTGCGGAAATCCGGATGGGCGTGACGCCAGCAGCCACTGGCGGTTGATCTCTTCTGGCATGGGTCGTCTCCTGGAGCGCTTACAGCGGCTTCTGTGTCCGTTGTATTAGGCGAGTTTGCAGCGGGCCCAGCTTACCGGAGCGAGAGCCGTACAGAGTCGATATGGTCCTGGATGGCGGTAACCGCAGCGGCTTGAGCCATCTTGTGTTCGCAATGACGAAACTCGTAGCACTTTTAGGCACCCGCGACGATTGCATCTGGCACTGAGAACTTTGTCAGCGGTTAGGGGAAACGATATACATCCCGCACCGATAACGTGTAATTCGGGGGTTGTTTCGGCGTCAAAACCGGACTAAGAATGGGTGCCAGCACGCATATGGGCGTGAGGGGGAACACACTGCCACGCTAAGTGGAATCTGCAATAGTTGCTGGGAGTAGCCAGTAACGACTTATGCTCCCGGCAGAGAGTCAGGACATATGGCGGAGAACCCCCGTCAACTGCGGCACTTCACTGTGGATGAGACATCAGTGAAATACGGCGACTGCGAGGCGGACCCAGTTCCGGCTCTGTGGTCACAGGACAACGACGAAATGTACTCCGATAATGGACTGATAGAGCGCTTCTGGCTTCCGGTGGCGGTTGCCGTGCTCGCCGGCTGGGGCTCCATCTCATTTGTGCTCGTCAACGCGTTCGGCTGGGTGATCCTGCTCGCCATCGCAGGCGTGGTTTTCGCCGGGTCAGCTGCTGCGGTGGCGATCGTTAAAACCGGCAGCGATGACAGCCTGGACGTTCCGCTCCCATCGACCGTTGAGAGCGAAGAGACCAGCTTTCGGAACGCCGCCTAGCTCGCTTGCAGAGCAAAGTTATGGGTAATGACCCGGCTCATCGGCCGGGTCTTTTGCTTTCAGACGCCAGGCCGAAACCTGTCTGGTTCACAGCCTCTCGCTAAGCCAGCACCACGCGTCTGTTTCACACTCCAATAATGCGAAACCGGATAATGGTTCCTCGTGCAGTTGCGTTTTCGACAGCGTCTTCACGGAATCGCTACACGGAAACGGATTTCTTGCCGTGTAAACGCAGCGCCTCAGAGGGCGCGAACGGCGATTTTGTTCACGGAAATTTGACAAGAGCGGCTCCGTGACAACAATGGGCTCCTACATTTCGGCCAGAACCGAGCGGCATCAGCAATTGTGGGCGGAGTCGAATCCCGATTGGTGATCAGACCGGTGGCCGAACGCTGGATTGCGGTTCCATGGCTTGCGGTGGCCAGGATTCCTCTAGATCTGGTGCGTTTGGCAGGCTGATGACAGCAGGGTGAGGCTTAGTTGAAGTGACCCGGAAACGCAGCAAATCCGGAGCCAGGTCTGCCGTTGGCTCCGAAATCGAATCGCTTGAGCATAAAGCGGTCCTGCTCGATGCTCTTCCCGGTTGCGTATTTCTGATCGGGCCAGACCATACCGTTCTGGACGTGAACGCCGCAGTCGAAGCCATGGTCGAAGATACGTCGCTAAACGTCATCGGCCAACCGCTCGAATCAGTCATGAGGAAGCTGGTGGACGGCGACGGAGAACCGCTCGACGTCGATGGCCCTATTGATCGCTGTGTAGCGACACAGGAAGCCCAGCTTCTTGAAGCGTGGCTGAAGCCCTCCGCCCAGGACGTAGCGCAAGATCAGTCGGAGTCGAAGAGTGTCACGGTCACGGTGCTGCCTGTCTCATCTCCTGGCCACACAGACAAGGCGGCCGTGGTAGTCGACGGTGACGCAGTGCGTCAGCCATATGCGCTGCGTGACGCGGTACTCTCGATGGTCAGTCACGAGTTGCGCACCCCGCTCCTTCACATAAAAGGCTTCGTTAGCACTCTGCTGGAGTCCGATATCCAGTGGGATGAAGAGACGAGGCTCGATTTCCTTCACACGATAGATAGAGAGGCCGACAGGCTGACCTCCATGGTGAACGATCTGATGGAGATCACTCGCATGGGCTCAGTCGACTTGCCGCTCCATCTCGAAGACACAGATCCATATCTACTTTCATACGCCGCCATCGACTCGGCATCCCTGTTCGTCAGCAAGCACCGAGTCCTCGTTGACGTCGCGGAGGACATGCCGAAGATCAGGATGGATGTGCTGCGGGTCATGGGCGTTCTCGCTAATCTGCTACAGAACGCCAGCAAGTACTCCGAGCCCGGCTCCAAGATCGTGATCGACGCCGAACTCGGGGACACTGAAATCACCTTCAGCGTCACGGACGAAGGATCTGGCGTTCCCACAGATAGCCAGGAGAGCATCTTCAACATGTTCTTCAGAGGCGAAAACGCCGTGAAGAGCTCATCTGGCAGCGGCCTGGGCCTCGCTGTTTGCAAATCTGTGATCGATGCCCACGGCGGCAGGATATGGGTGGAGAGCGAAGCGGGTGAAGGCTCAATATTCAAGTTCACGATCCCTCTCAAGCTCGGAAGACGCAGGGTGGCGCAGCGGGCGGCGGGCCGCGAGGCTGAGAGGTCGTTACGGAACGGTAAGACAGGCTCCAGCAAGGTTGCGTCGGCGAAGAAAAGCAAAGAGAAATCGCCGGCAGCCGCTGACGGAAACAGGCGCAAGGGAAAGGTGGCGATCACTCCTTAGCGCCTGGCGAACGGCGCGCTACGCAATGCACAGCGAGTTCCTGGCCGGGGATTCGAGAAGATCGGGAGCAGCAATAGATGAAGGGCGATGGCCCGGTAGTGCTCGTCGTTGATGACGAGCCAGAGACGAGAAAATTCGTCGGGATGAACCTGACGGCTAAGGGCTTTCGCCCACTTCTTGCAGAAGACGGCAGCGAAGCCCTCAAGCTCTTCGGTGAGCGGCCAGTGGACCTTGTCCTGCTGGACCTGGCGATGCCGGGCCCCAGCGGTGTAGAGGTATGCCGCGCCATCCGCCACACATCAGACGTGCCGATCGTTGTACTTTCGGGCCATTCACGTGAGAGTGACAAGGTGAGCGCGCTGGACATAGGCGCCGATGACTACGTGACCAAGCCCTTTGGAGTTGCCGAACTGGTTGCCAGGGTCGGCGCAGCCATCCGGCGAGGTCAGGGCTCCGGTGCGAAGTCCGCTCGGACCTTCGCCTTCGGGCCTCTCTCAGTAGACCTGGAAGGGCACAGAGTCACCCGTGACGGCATCGAGCAGGTGCTGACCGCAACCGAGTTCCGGCTCCTCTCTCTGCTCATCCGCAACAGGGACCGCGTGCTGACTCATCGCTACATACTGCAGTGCGTCTGGGGCAACTCCTTCGCGGAGGACCGTGAATACCTGCGGGCCTACATGTACCGATTGCGCAAGAAGATCGAAGAGGTCCCATCAGAGCCTCGGCTGATCCGAAATGTACCTGGAGTTGGGTACCGATTTGTCACCGATGAGGCGAAACTGACGGCCAGCCTGAACTGATCTGACAGGCTCACCCTGCCTTTTTAAGAGGTCGTAGCATCTGAGAAAGGCGGTCGGGGCAAAGACTCCCTGACCGTGACCTCAACCGGCTGTTCAGAGTTTTTTCACAGCCAACAGTGTGCCTTTATGACGCGTTCATTGTCGGGCGCTGGCCTGAGTTGGTAAATCAAAGACGGTTACCTGATATCGAGTAGCAAGTCCTGGGCGTTCGACTGGCCTGATCCCAGCCACGCCGACTGTCCAGCTCAAGGACCGCAGTTCCATTGGTAGAAACCAAGCCGATAATCCTCGTCGCTGATGACGAGCCCGCCACGCTCAAGTACGTGGCGATGAACCTCACCGCCAGGGGATACCAGGTCCTGACAGCTTCAGACGGCCTCGAGGCGATGAAGCTATTCCGCCGTCGCGTCGTCGACCTGGCGATGCTCGACATCACGATGCCAGGTATTGACGGCTTCGAGGTTTGCCGACAGATCAGGATGCTCTCAGCCATCCCGATCATCATGCTCACGGCAAGGGCCCGCGAGGCAGACATTGTGGAAGCCTTCGACAGCGGCGCAGACGACTATGTGACAAAGCCCTTCGGTGTGAAAGAGCTGCTCGCCCGAGTCCGGTCCGCCATCAGGCGCTCGACAGGCAAGGCCGGCCCGGAATCGGAGCCGGTGAGCTATGGCGACCTTGTGCTGGACCACGGTGCACGCCGAGTGTGGCATGCCGGGCAGGAGGCCACGCTGACCAGCACAGAGTATTCGCTACTCAGCCTGCTGGTACGCAACAGCGAACGTGTCCTGACGCACCGCTTCATACTCGAATCGGTCTGGGGCGGCGAATACTCCACCGAGAAGGAGTACGTGCGAGCCTACATCTACAGGCTCCGTTCCAAGATGAGTCTCGACAGTGGCGACTGCGACCACATCGTCAGCATGCCCGGCGTCGGCTACATGTTCAAAGCATCGCCAGGCGATTCCGCCCCGGCAGTTTCTCCGAGACCTGCGGCCGAGCAGGTCGCTTCGGAGACCGTCGGCTCGGGCGACACCCGGTAGCGTCGACGCTGATCCCGGGACACGTTGCCCTCAAACGACGAAACGTTCGCCGCTTAGCCGGCCCATATGACTCGGTTTTCATGTATTTTTGACGTTGCCAGACAGGACATTGATCCTGCTGCCATGACCTCTCTCTTAACCTGCTTGCAGACCGGTGACGTTACTGCTCCGGTGATCCGCCTCAGCGCCCTCGAACGCACGGAAACCAACCGCATTGCAGCCTGAAGACTCGCACGACACGACACCGGAGATGACGAACAGAGACAGAGGAGCCATCGGCCCCTCACTCACTGGGCCGTACTCCTTCCCACCGGCCGTTTGCGTAGCGTCCAACGATGCCATGTGGGCCGGTCTTCTGTCCCAGAACCTCACAGTGAGGGGGGCCTCGACCACACAGTGCGAACTCATCAATCTGACGTGCTGCGTCTCATCGATGTCAGAAGGTTCCTGGCTGGTACTCGACGGTGGATGGCCAGTAGGCGAGCTACAGGTTGCCCTTGATGGAATTAGTGGCACGCTCCGAGAGCGCAAGATCCGCGCTGTGGTAGTCGTCGACGATCTCGTCGGTCCCCATTCCCTCCCTGAGTTCAGGCCGGACTACGTCGTCAATCGGGCACCGGACATGCGGATACTGGTCCGGGACCTGCTGTCAGTGTTCAGCTCCATTCCCGTCAAGTCTGCTTGAGCGCACCGCTGAGTCCTGTCGGTCCGCTCGGCCGCCTGCTCGTAACGGACAGTGCCGCTGGGAAAGATTGACCTTAAAGGCGCATGGTGATTGGCCCCGCGAACCCCTGTTGGTCCGCCATCTCATGCCAAACTCGGCGCCCTGAGCGCCGGAGGCCTCCTAGAAGAAGTGAAGAAAAACGATGTGCGGGCCATACGGGCGCATCGCTTGTTCACAACGCTGTCATGGAGCAATTTCGGGTCGTTTGCTAAAGTCTGCGCCGCAATAGCGCAGTCACAACCCGGACCGAACTACAGATGATGCGGGAAAACTCACCAGAAATAGTCGTCGTTGGCGGAGGCGCAGGTTCCTCTGTCACTCTCAATGGCCTCAGGCGGCGCAACATCGCTCCGTCAGCCATCGTCACAGCCTTCGACAGCGGCGGCAGCTCAGGTCGGCTACGGGACGAATTCGGGCATCTTGCGCTTGGCGATATCCGCCAGTGCCTCACCGCTCTTGCCGAGGAGTCACCTGAGACCGAGGCCTTCAGGCTGGCAACGCAGTACCGCTTCACGAACGAGAGCAGCCTGAACGGCCACAACCTCGGTGACCTCTTCCTGTCCGCACTCACCGATATGCATACCGATATCGAGATTGCTGTAAGGCAGATGGCACGCATGCTCAGGATCTCCGGCCAGGTCGTTCCCGTCACGCTCGATAGGGCGGACCTCTGCGCCGAGCTCGTCGACGGCAGCGTGCTGAGAGGCGAGTCGACGATCAACTTGAGCCTCAGGCGCTACGACCCTTCTCCTATCAAGCGCGTCTACCTCGACCGTGATGTCAGGGCAAACGAACGGGCGATCCAGGCCATTTACGACGCCGACCTTATAGTGCTCGGACCCGGAGATCTCTACACCAGCATCATCCCGAACCTTCTTGTCAGAGGTGTAGCCGAGGCGATCGAAGCGTCTCGTGCCAGGACCGTATTCGTCTGCAACGTGATGACCAAGCACGGCGAGACAGACGGCTTCACGCCAGCCGACTTCCTGCGTGAGATCAGCATCTACCTCGGCGGCGCCCCGGTCGACTACGCCCTCATCAACTCCACGCCCGTGTCTATCGAAGCTCAATCCGTCTACTCCGGCGTCAACGCAAAGCCTGTTGAGCTCACCTCGGACCTCGCAGAACGCCTGCAGCCGTGGTCCCGCCAGCAGATCTGCATCCCGCTCAGCGAGGAACTGGTCCCGGCTGGCGAGGACGAGATGCGGGTGCGGCACGACCCGGACAGGCTCGCCGCAGCGATCATCGGACTCTTCGACGGCGTCAACCGTGAGCAGACCAACACGGTAACCGGTGGTGAGGTGTTACCTGTTGCCGACTAACAGGCCATTTGGGGTTGTCCTTCCGACGAAAGATGCCAAAATGGCGGCGCTCGCCAGGAACTCAGATATCGACTCCAACGAGCGATCTGGACAACAGTCGGAAACAGGTAGAGCTAACCCCGAGAGGCGCATGAGCAGAGCGGCCAAAATAGCAGGCTACGTAATGGCTGCGATCGTCGCTATCGCTATCGGTGTGACAGCCAGCCTCAGCCTCGGCACCGGCTGGCGTGCCTACACGGTGTACGGCGGCAGCATGGAGCCGCACTACGCTGAGGGCGACCTGATCGTCACGTCATCATCGAGCGTAGCGGACGTGGAGCCGGGCCAGATCATCGTCTTCACCGCCGACTGGGCCTCGGCGAAGTATGAGCAGCGCGTCGTCCACAGGGTTGCGGCTGTTGGAAACGTCGATGGAGTGCCGTTCGCATACACACGAGGCGATGCGAACTCTGTGGATGACCCTCAGCCGGTGAACCTCAGGACCGATGATGTGAGCGTAGTGCGCTTCAGCGTGCAGAACGGAGCGTTCTGGCTGGACATGCTCACAGCGCCATACGCCCTCGCCCTGATATTCGCTGGACTCGGCATAGCTGGAACTGCTGCAGCGCTGGCTACAGGCAGGTCACCGCTCGGCCTTCGCAACTCCGGGTGGCTCAGGACGGCTCAGCACGCCCCGCAACGGCAAACGACGCCGCATCCAGAGCAGCTGCTCTAGTCCCTGTCCATCTCCGCCGGCACACTCGTGCGCTTCATCATGTAGAAGCCGCCGGCCAGCATCAGCATGGCCAGCGAGATCGTTAGCAGGACTGTCCACGGCGGGCCGCCCTGCCGGGTGCTTCCGCTCGCCCCACCGTCATCTGGCGAGCCGAGCAGGGCGAACGGGTTGCCTTCTTGAAGCTGCACAGTCGTGCGGACGGGCTCTGTCCTGATCTCTCCGGACTCAACCGCCGCGTGGAACTGCTGCGCCGTCGTCCGGTACGCCACCGCCGGTTCCTTATCGTCCGCTGCTGCGATCACCGTCACGCTGGCGCCATCAATGGCTTCTGGCACTGCAAGCTCGACTGGAGTGGTGTTTCCGGCTGGTGCCCAGTAGGAATAGCTCTGCGCGCTGTCAGCCAGCTCCACCTGCACCAGGATTTCAGAATCGACGTCTCCTGTGTTCACATCGACGAACGAGCCAGGGAACCCGATCGCAGATGAGCGAGGAGTCATTGCCGGGAACTGGTTCAGCGCAATCGTCGCCTCCGGGTGCGCAGTTCCACCGATACTGCCGTCATTCTCAGGATTCCACTGGCGGTCGCCGTCCAGGTCATCGAAGAATCCGTGCCTTATGAAGATCGCGTCGATCTGCTCCTGCGTGACGTCCGGTACGGAGTCGCCGTCCGTGTCAGCGCCCGCGTAGGCCTCAGAAAGGGTCTCGTACAGCTCTCTAATGTTCGTCACCCGGTTTGGTCCGGCGCCCCAGTCGTCAGTGATCGTCCGCAACAGATCGGCCAGGTCGAGGTCGATATCGTCATCGTCCGAGCTAACCGGCCGGCCAGGACTCGCTGCTACATCACTGAACTCAATCCCGTCTGGAGCAGCCACGTAGAACACACCGGTCTGACCGGGGCCAAGTGACTCCGGCCTCACCGATGTCACCTGCTTGAAGACCGTGTTGCCGCCCGAATCGAGCAACTCGATGGTCACTTCAGGGCTGCGGGCCACCTTTGTGCTCAGGTTTCGCACACGGCCAATCGCAAAGTTGCCCGTTTCGGCGTTCAATGAAGAGACAGATTCAACATCCAGGACGTCTGATGTGCTCGCGTAGTCCTCGGGTCCATCCTCGAAGTCCAGCAGCAGACCTGCCAGCGTGAACTCCTCCCACCAGCCAACGGCCTCCCAGGGCTTGCGGTCCGCCTCGATGTCATACTCAGCGCCGATCTTGTAGCGCTGCGGGTTTTCGACCTGTTCGATGTGCTTCGACACCATCACCGAGTAGAACTCGGCGAAACCCTCCACGAACGAATCTGTGGTCATCTCGTTGCGGTAGTAGCCGCCGTGGTTCGTGTCGCCAACATGTATCGGAATCTGGTTGTCCTGGACATCCGCGAAGAAGGCATGGCCGAACTCGTGGTATTCACGGTTATCCGGCGCTCCCCTGTAGTCAACGTCACTCGAAGGGAAGCCCAGGGCCATGAACGGCTGCAATACCGTCCGGCCGGTGCTTGAGCCGGCATAGAAAGCGAACTCTGCTTCACCGGTCGGGTCACAGAAGAACGTCCTCGAATCGCACCAGGCGTAGATCGGGATGGGCAGGCCGTAGTCGAACGGAGCGCCAACCTGCACGGCAAGCTCGGCCGCCCGGTTGTAGTTCTGGTACAGCTCGATGATCGACGGCCAGCGTTCTGTATCGCCATCGGACGAAGCGTAGTTGTCGCCGAGGTCCCAGATGTCGAAGTTCATCTCGCAGATGCCGTCTTCGATCTGGTTGGCGCTGAGCGCCCTCGAAAGCGTCACATCTGCTTGCTGAGCGAATATGTGGAAGATCGGCTGAGCGCGGCCGCCGTCTGTCGGCACCAGGACCACACGGCCATTCGCTTCAACCGGCTGCCCGAAGCCATAAGCTCCAGTCTCTCCGGTAGCTCCAGTGAGCAGCACAGAGTTGTTCGCTGCGTGGATCTCGATTCGCACCATTGGCACAGCGATGCCGCGAGAATCGGTTACGCGGCCCCGTACGAGGCAGGAGCCTTCTGGAACATCAGATGGCACAACCACTGTGCCAACCGCCTCGCCCTGGCTGCTGCCGCCGGATCCGCCATCAGGGCTCGACTGTCCGGTCTCAAGCGAGCCTCCGTCCGGAATGCTCACTCCGCCAGAACCTGTCGAACCGCCAGACGAGCCTCCGGATCCCTGGCCGGGAATTTGCCCGGACGAGTCACCAGAGCCATCGTTTACAGGGTCCTGGCCATCTCCCACAACACCAGGATTCGTCACAACAACCTGTTCGGGACATGGTTCAGACACGGAGGCCGCGGCTGCAGCAAGGTCAGATGACAGCTTTCGCATCGCATTGGCATATCGAGTTTCGCCCTTGTAGTCGGAACGAGACTGTCCCAGCGCTCCGTAGTGACTGCCTTCTACAGAGAAAACACCCGGTGAAGTCGACGGAGGTAGTCCGCAGCCACGTTGGAGCACGTTGACAGGTCCGCTCTCGGTCCAGACAACGGAGACGCTTGCCGACAGCTCAGTGCTCGGTGGCAGGACATAGTCGCACTCCAACTCGAACAGATCGCCTCGTGACACAACCTCGGCGTCGGAGATGAGCGCCAGCCCAACCAGCGACGGCGGACAGGCTATTCCGGCCTCGTTGGCAGATGACACGTTGTCACCGCTATTGAAAAACCCGGTCAGCCACGGTGTGCCCAGCGTTCCACCTGTAACGATTAGTGCGGCCGCAATAGCGAACATCATCATCGGAGAAGACCTTTTCGACCTTTTAGGCCTGATGTATCTCTGAGAAGTCTCACTGTCCTGGTACATCTATTCAGCACACCTCTTGCGGAGCCTGCATTAAGCTGCCTGCTCCCAGAACTCAGTCCCTGACCCCTCATCTCCATTACCGCCGCTGATACTTACGCCGGCCGGTCTCAGCGGCACGTCAAAGCTCATCGTCGTGCCCTCTTCGGGGACACTGCTCACGGAAATCTTTCCGCCGTGTCCCTCGATGATCTGCTTGGCCAGCACGAGCCCGATGCCCGCGCCATCAACATGCGGGTTTTCCGCGCGCCAGAACATCTCGAAAATGTGTTCCTGGTCCTCGTCCGAGATGCCGATGCCTTCGTCGATTACATCAACGTGCAGGTTGCTGATGTCGACATCAGCAACCAGTCTCACCCTCGATCCGTTCGGCGAGTACTTGCTGGCGTTGCTGACAAGGTTCGAGAACACCTGGATCAGGCGGCCACGGTCACCGGTCATCCTTCCAAGGTCCTGCTCCGCCTCGATCTTCAGCATCTGCTGCCGCATATTCAGATCGTGCGAGAGCGAATCCGCCACCTCGTCGAGAACCGGCCGTAACTCAAACTCGTGGTTCACGATCTCAAGCGTGTCGACCGTTGACTGCGAAGCATGAGCCAGGTCTGACACCAGCCTGTTCAACTGGGCTCCGTTGCGACGCGCCGTGCTCAGCTGTTCAAGCTGGCGCTCGGTCAGGTTGCCGGTGCGGTTGCGCAGCACGAGGTCCAGGAAAGAGACAAGCGATGCGAGCGGGTTCGAAAGCTCGTGCGATATCGCAGATATGAAGCGGCTCTTCGACTGGTTCAGGTCGTTCAGTTCACGGTTCCTGCGCCCCAGCCTCTCCTGCTGAATGCGCTCTACCGCAAGAGTCTTCTCATTGCGGCGCCAGATACGCACATCAGCTGCCAGCACAAACGCCAGCAGCACTAGGAAAACACCGCTAAGGCTGATCAACGTCGTGCGCAGCACCGTGCTTCGAGACTCTTCCAACAGGCCAGCGACGCCCGGAGGCACAGCCCTTGAGACTCCAAGCACCTGTACTGGCTCTCCGGACCGTTCGCCAACCAGCGGCACAAAGCTGATCACCAGGTCAGCGGCGTCGGCCGGGGCTTCGGGCTCAGTCAGGCCATCGGTGATGATGCTTGAGACGATCTCGCCGCCTAGCGTCTTGCTCAGATCGGTTTCGGCAAGCTGCGAGACCATCACTCCGCCGTCCGACGACGACCAGAGCAGCACTCCGCCCGTGTCGTAGATGGCGAGCCCCGCGATATCCAGTGCTTGCAGCACAGTCGGCGCGGTGATCTGGAGCGTGGTCGAGTTGAACGCTGGAGTTGGTATGAACTCAGACGGAGCGCCGAAGATCGGCGGGTTCACGGCTTCGTCTGGCGCATCGTCCGCCAGTAACTGACTGACCAGCGTCGCGATGAACCTCGCATCCCGCTCAGACTGGGCTTCGGTCAGGCGTAGCAGGCTGCGCTCGGCCGAGTCAGACATCAGCGAATTGACCGCGATTGCCCCTGCGCCGATGGTCAGGGCGCTGAAGATCACGAACACGATTGTCAGTTGAAATCGCTTCATCGCTGACTGGAGCCGCTCTAGCTCTTTACCTCCACCACCTGTGAAACCACGTGCTCGCCGCCGTCCATCAACTCGTACTCAAATGAGTCGGTGCCATCGCCGGATCCATCAGGCACATACAAAATCTGGTTCGGACCGATCACTGTGGCCGTTCCATGCGCTGGCGGCGACTTAATGCTCAGCTCTGGGTTCACCAACCCACTCAAGGTCCGAGGACTTATCGAGATCACGACTTCGCTCATCGCCGGAACGGGCGTAGCCGAGTTCAGCAGCTCGAGAATCTCCTCGATAGTCGGCTCACCGGGCACTTGGGTCGGTAGAACCGGAACCTCAGTCGGTCTGCCTTCCGGCGCCAGTTGCCCGCCTGAGATTCCCGCATTCAGCAACTGGCCCAGCCGCCGCTCGACCTCTTCTGAATCCAGGTTGGAGATATCGTCAGGCACCGTTACATCGCTGGGAGGCAGCGGATCTTCGGCCCCGGCTGGCGCAAGCCCCGCAGAACAGGCCAGTGCAGCCACCAGGAAAAGACTCAGCGAGGATGCGACAACCGAACGCCGCCAGATCGTTCCGGACACGTGTGACCGAACGAGTCCGCCGAACAACGGACTCGATCTCCGCCGTGCCGCAGACTCCAGGTTGTCGAAGCTACTTCGCATATTGGCTAATCGTGACGGTGAGATAGAGCTTTGCCTGACCGCCCATGACTCACCAGCAGCGCCCCTCTGTGCGCGGCCGCGTGGTCTCTAATACCTACACTCCATGATTGGCTCAATCTCCACACTGGTGGTGAGACACACCGGTCATGGTGGTGAGCCTCTCCGTGTGCTCTCGGTTGGATTACTGAGTGCGAATTCAAACCCCAGTTCAGCTGGCCGCGAGTTGAACCATGCTTCGACAGGGTGTGCGTGGCGTGGTGGGGCAGAGTGGTGCGGCGCGACGAACTGAGCCTGATGGCTAAGGCCGACCTCTTCTCCGGGGTAATTTCAGGCCAGCGAAGGCCGCGACTCAGGACCAGACGCAGTGTTACTCTTTGGCCCGGCCTCATACGGTTTCGCGAGCCAACAAACAGGAGAGCGACAGTTGACCAACAACGGCCACCTGGGACCGACACAGGGCATGCCCTTGTCCGGACTGCGAGTCCTGGATCTGACCCGCGTCCGATCCGGCCCGACCTGCGTGCGGCAACTTGCGGACTGGGGCGCAGACGTCATCAAGATTGAGGCGCCGCCGGACGGCAAGGAAGCGCTGGGCGGCGAGCGTGATGGCTTCGATTTCCAGAACCTTCACCGCAACAAACGCTCCATCACCATCAACCTGAAGGCAGATGCAGGAAAAGAGGTCTTCTTCAAGCTGGTCAAAGAGGCCGACGTGGTCGTCGAAAACTACAGACCCGGCGTCAAGTTCAGGCTCGGCATCGACTACGACTCGCTGGCAGCCGTAAACCCTCGCATCGTCCTCGGCAGCATCTCCGGTTTCGGCCAGGACGGCCCGTACGCAGACCGACCCGGCTTCGACCAGATAGCGCAGGGCATGGGCGGCCTCATGTCGATCACTGGCGAGCCTGGCGGTGGGCCGCTGAGAGTGGGCATCCCGATCGCAGACCTCTGCGCCGGAATGTTCTGCGCCCAGGGTATCCTGCTGGCGCTCATCGAACGAGAAAAGTCTGGCAAAGGGCAGTGGGTCAAGACCTCTTTGCTCGAAGCACAGATCCAGATGCTCGACTTCCAGGCAGCTCGCTATCTCAAGGACCAGGAAGTGCCGGTCAGCGCAGGCAATGACCACCCGACCAGCATCCCGACTGGCGTCTTCCCGACTGCCGACGGTCACATCAACATCGCAGTTGCAGGTCAGCAGATCTACGAACGCTTCTGCCGCGCCGTCAACGCCGAAAACCTGATTACAGATGAGCGGTTCGCCACGGCGGCTGCCCGCTCAGACAACCGGAAGGAGATGAACGCCGCCATCGGGGCCATCACCTGCAAAGAGAGTTCGCAGCACTGGATTGAGCTTCTCAATGAGGCGGGTTGCCCGTGCGGTCCGATCTACTCGATGGACGGCGTTTTCGAAGACCCGCAGGTCCAGCACCTCGGCATGGCGGTGCCGGTCGACCACCCTAGGCTGGGCGAGTTCCCGCTGGTCAACCAGGCGATCAAGATGAGCCGCACGCCGTCCTCTGTACGCACCGCGACCCCTGAGCAGGGTGAGCACACCGACGCCGTGCTGGCAGAGCTAGGCTATGACGCCGGCACCATCGAACAGATGCACGAATCAGGAGCGGTGTAGGCGATACAAAGACGTTCCGACCCGCTATCTGTCATCCCGACCAACGCGGAGGGATCTGACCTATCGCTGTCCATCAACCCGAATCTTCAACAGCAACGCGACACCCAGGAAAGTCAAGAAACACCATCAACTCCGCATCCAACGCCGCCACCCGAATAGCTCGGTAGTCCATGTGAGCCCAGTCAGATCCCTCCGCGTTGGTCGGGATGACAGAGAAAAACCATGACCCTGCTGCAACTCAAAACCGAAAAGATGATCGCCAACGTCGAGAACGGCGTCGGCTGGATGACCTTCAACCAGCCCAAAAGGCGCAACGCCGTCTCATTCGAGATGTGGCAGGCCATCCCCGAGATCATCGAATCTTTCGCCGCAGACCCCGCCGTCCGTGTTGTCGTCATGAAAGGCGCGGGCGACAAGGCCTTCGTCTCCGGGGCGGATATCTCAGAGTTCGAAACGCTACGCAGCACACCAGAGCAGATCGAGGTCTACGAACGCACATCTGGAGCAGCAGGCCGCGCTATGCGCTCGCTCGAAAAGCCGCTCATCGCCATGATCCGAGGCTTCTGCGTCGGCGGCGGCCTCGCCATCTCACTCGCAGCAGACCTGCGCATCACCGCAGACGACGGACAGTTCGGCGTTCCCGCCGCAAAACTCGGTCTCGGCTACGGCTACAGCGGCATCAAGGAGCTTATGAGCCTCGTCGGCCCCTCCTACGCCAAGGAGATCTTCTTCACCGGCCGCCGTTTCAATGCTGAAGAGGCGCATCACATGGGTCTCGTGAACAAGGTTGTTCCGGTAGCCGATCTCGAAGCTGAGACGACCGCATACGCCGAGATCATCGCAGGCAATGCGCCGCTCACCGTGAAGGCTGCCAAAGCGGCGGTCAACGAAGGCGTAAAAGACCCCGCTGACCGCGATCTAGAAACGGTCGCCGAGATGGTCAAGGCCTGCTTCGACAGTGAGGACTACAAAGAGGGCCGCCGGGCCTTCATGGAGAAGCGCCCGCCGCAGTTCCAGGGCCGATGAGGGCCGGTCGCAGGCTGTGTGAGGATTGGAGGGCAGTCCGTTGACAACCTTGATTCGGTGGTTGATCGCGCTCATCGAAAGACTCAATAGCAGGTCACAATCAGTCGGTCGGCGACTCACTAGGAAGACCAAGATGCCTTCAGTGAACACGGATCTCTACTCAGTAAGCGTCCGATTTCGTCAGCGAGCCGTTGCCCAGAGTGATGCGCTTCAGGACGATGCTCCATCTGACGCGCGCTCGGACTTCTGGAGCCAGGCACTATCGTGGCGCATTACCGGACAGGAGAGTTTGGATCAGCCCTTACCGACTGATGCGGTGATTCAGGCCCAAGAGCGCGAATTCGCCACGTCGTTTCCCACCGTACTTCACAGGCGATTGGTGAACCACTTTGCTTCAAACGACGTGGTGTACCTCGATCAACGCTCCAACATCGGGCTACTTCCCTTGGTGATATTCGAGGTCAAATCGATCGGCTACGGCAGCCTTGAGTTCGTGATCGGTGTAATCGGACTCGAAAACCTATTGAGGCTCTTCGACAACAACATTGACTTGATTTCAGGGTTTATGGCAGCCAACGTAGCACCGGCCGCAGCGGATGTGCTATTGACACCCGCTGGTCTACTGGATGTTCGTGTAAACGAGCTACCCGGTGTACGGGCAGTAGCCAGCGAATTTGGTCGATCGATCGAGCCTTCAGCCGTTTCGAGCCAGCGGCACGGGCTAGTGTGGGCTCTTGTCAACACATCGCTGTTGGTACCCGTTGCTCTTGGATTCTTCGTGCTCTGGCTTGCATTTGACCAAATTAGAGATGAGCGATCGAGTATCGAGCAAAGGACTCAATTCCTGGATGCGCGGGAATCGGAATTCATCGAATCGTTGATTGCCAGAATCGAGGATCTAGAGCAGGAAAAGCAGTAGCTGATCTCGTCACCACACTGGTGCTCGAGATGACCCTCAGCCGCCCGTCAGCCAGTTCCAGAAGTCTTCGGCGAGGTCGGTCGCAACCCACTGGTCGAAGAACTGCTCGCCGTGTAGCGACCATTCCTGCAGCATCTTCAGGCCCAACGCTACCAGCAACCAGAACGCTATCCGCGGTCGAGTGAACTCGTACTTCGGCCACCAGTGCTTGAACGCCGCAATGCCCACGAACCAGAACTCGAACACATTCGGGAACGCCAGCAGCACGGTGCGAGAGTCGTTGAACGCGAACACAACGAAACCGATCATCCGGTAGGCGAACAGCGCCACTGCGACGTTTCGGACCGGACCCTCCCAACGCAGCGCGACCACTAGGAAGGTGAACATGTAGACAAGGTCGAGCCACTTGTCGAAGTTCTGGTAGTCGCCGAGGCCGCCGAGGTCCAGCCAGCCGCGCCAGAACAGGTCTGAGAAATCGACGAGGATGGCGATGAGTGCGCCGGCGAAGGCCCAGCGGAGCACAGGCAGCGACCCGCCAACGCGGATCAGGCCGATCACAAGCTGCTCAGCCGTCAACGTGCCCGTCCTACGTGCTTGAACTCACCAGCTCAACCTGCTCCAGGATGTCGTCTACATCTACCTGGTGCGTGTATCGCCTGCCGACATCCCGCCAGGCAATCTCATTACCTTCTGTGATCAGCCAGACCGATGCAGAAGCCAGCCCATCGCCATGCAGATTGAAAACTCCGTACGACTCTGGAATCGATGAGTCCTTCGACGTGTAAAGAATCGGGAACTCCGCGCCGAACCTGGCAACAGCCTCGCCCGCGCCGCCAAGGTCATCGGTGCTTATCGCTACGATCTCGGCACCGGCCGCCGTCACATCCTCGTAGTGTTTCTGCAGCTCAACTAGCTGCCTGCGACAGAAGGTTCACCAGAACGCCCTGTAGAACACCAGCACAACCGGCTGTTCCGAGGACAGTTCGGAGAGCGTTACGTTAGAGCCATTGGCGCTGGGAAGAGTGAAGTCCGGCGCCACTTCGATCTGAGCGTGCAGCGGAGCATCGACAGGCACGGAAGTAGGAGTTGATCGTACTTGAGCAGTGGGAGCCTGTGCCGAGTCGCTCCGTTCGCCATCTTCAGAAGCTCCGCAGGCGATCGCCGCCATCGCCGCCAAAGCAAGCGCAGCCAACACAGTGTTCCGGACGGCAGCCTTCATAAGCCCCTCTCGAAGTCAAGCAATCAAATACTCGCCAACCAACTTACCCGAACGGCCGGAGCAGAATCTATCGCTAGACGTGAAATCGCCACCTACTTCACACCATCCTGCGGTGCGTAGCCAAGCACCTCTTTGGCGTGTGAGTTGTCCCGGAACAGCTTCCGGTTGTCCGAAGTCGCCCAGAAAATGTCGAACTTCAACTCAGGCGGCGCTTCGATGCATTTGATCGTGAGCTGCTGCAAGTCCCGGTAGCTCGACCAGTTCGCCTGCCCACGTCCCGGACCCGCCTTGTCCTCGGGCCCACAGCTCGAAATCCGTAGATTGATCACCGACATGTCTGACGTCAGCGCGTAGTAGCGCCCGAGGTCTTCTCCGAACAGTTTCGTCACTCCGTAAAGCGTGATCGGCTTCGGCTCCGAAAACTCGTTGACCATGTCCCACGAGTCTGGAATCGGCACATCCTCGGTCGAAACCAGGCTCCTGTATGGCTCCTCCCACTCGTAGCCATTCGCCGTTGCGCCCGAGCTCGCCAGGATCACTCTCGACACTCCCGACCGCTTCGCAACTTCGCACACGTTGTACGCGCCGATGATGTTGTTGTGCAGCATGTCTTCCCACGGCGCGTCCATGCCGTTCAGACTGCTCTGACCGCCGTCAGCCGCGAGGTTCAGCACCACATCTACGCCCTTCATCGCCGGATAGAGCGATTCGATATCAGCGATGTCCGCCTTGAAAACTCTCTCATCCGGCAGACCTTCGACGCCGCTTCGAGAGAGCGCACTCAGCTCGTAACGCTCTTCCAACGCAGGCCTGAGCGCCCGGCCAACAACGCCGTTCAGTCCGGTCACAAGCAGTCTCAATTTCTCGGCCATTTGCAGTGGCTCCTTGCCTTGCGAACGTCAAAAAAAGGGGGCAACGCGCCGTTGCCAATTTAGTTGTAGACTCAACTATCTAGTTTCGAGGGACGTAGAAAAAGGGGTGAAGAAAGATGGCAAGGAATGTACTCGTCACAGGTGCTACGGGCAATATCGGCAGTCAGCTGGCGGGGCGGCTGGCAGGCCAGTCAGACCTGAGTGTCCGCGCATTCGTGCGCGACGCCGATAAGGCAGCAGCTCTCAAAGACGCCGGAGTCGAGCTGTCGGTTGGAACGTTCGAAGACGGCGGCTCGATCAGCTCAGCGGTCGACGGCATCGACACCCTGGTGCTGATCACTGCGCCGAACCCGAACGCAGCTGAGCAGGCCGGGGCTGTGCTGTCGGCAGCCAAGCAGGCCGGAGTCCGAAAGGTCGTCAGGATATCTGCGCTGAACGCCGACCCGAACGGTCCCACAGACAACACACGCCAGCACGGTAGGACGGACGCCGCGATCCAGGAATCGGGTCTCGACTACGTGATCCTGCGGCCCCACTTCTTCATGCAGAACCTGTTCATGGCGGCACCGACAATCGGCGGCGAGGGCAACATCTACATGGGCATGGGCGAAGGAAAGCTGGGTCTGATCGATGTTCGGGACATCGTGGACGCCACTGAGGCGGCGGTGGTGAGCGAGGATTTCAACAACCAGGTCCTCACACCGACCGGACCGGACAGCATCGACTTCAACCAGATCGCAGCTTCGGTTGGACGAGGCGTTGGCAAGGACGTGAACTACGTCGCAGTGCCACCTGAGGCCGTTGAGGCTTCGATCATCGAGATGGGCATGGGCGAGTGGTTCGGTGAGGTGTTCAAGCACTACTCTGAGGCTTACTCGAACAACTGGGGAGACTTCACCACGGGTGACGTCGAGAAGCTGACAGGACACCCGGCTCGCTCAATCGACCAGTTCGTCGACGAGGTGTTCGCACCGGCGCTTTCGCAGGGCTAGGCGCCAACGGCACAAGACGATAGGGCAGGGCCGCTCCACCGAGAGCGGCCCTTACGCGTCTGGAAACCTATTCCACCTTCGCAGCGTTCAGCACATCCTCGTCGAACTCGACGCCGAGGCCCGGGCCCTTTGGCGGGATAATGAAGCCGTTCTCGAATACGAGCGGCTCCTTGAAGATCTTCTTGTGCATCGGCCCCTGGTTCGCCTCCTGGATGACAAAGTTGGGCGAGCAGGTGTCGATCTGAATCGCTGCTGCTGAGGCCACAGGACCGCAATACATGTGCGGAGCGATCATGGCGTAGTGTGCTTCTGCGAGAGCGGCGATCTTCTTGGCTTCCGTGATACCGCCGCACTGACCGACGTCCAGCTGGATGATCTGCGCCGCCTGCTTTTCAAGCACCTGCGAGAACTCGTACTTTGTGACCAGCCGTTCGCCGGTAGCGATCGGGATGCTGGTGTGCGCCGCGACACGCGCCATCTCGTCGATGTTCTCTGGCGCCACCGGCTCCTCAAACCAGAACGGGAAGTATGGCTCGAGGTACTTCGCGACCCGGATGGCGCTGTAGGTCGTGAGTTGGCCGTGCGTGCCGATGCCGACTTCCAGCTTGTTGCCAACCGCATCACGGATGCTCTCGAAGATTTTTGCCGCATGCTCGATCTCCCAGAGCGGGATGTCGCGCACCGGATGCGTCGGCATGAACGGGTCGATCTTGCAGGCTGAGTTGCCTTCTTCAAGCAGCTGCTGTGCGACCTCGCCGGCTTTCTCAGGATGCTTGTCCAGCCCCGCGCTAGGCATGTACGCGTAGGCGCGAAGCTTCTCGTGATACTGGCCGCCAAGCAGCTGATAGATCGGCATGTTCGCCGCTTTGCCCTTGATGTCCCACAGAGCCATGTCTATGCCGCTGATGGCAGGCGTGGCGTAGAGGCTGGGGTGGCGCAGGTCATGCCGGGAGCCGTACATCGTGTCCCAGATCTTCTCGATGTTCAGCGGGTCTTGTCCGATCACGAACTGCCCGACAAGCTCTTCAACAACCCGGACATGCGTCTGAATGTCCTTCAGGTTGTTCGAATATCCGCTGCCGGCGATGCGCTCCCCAATGCCGGTGATGCCCTCGTCCGTCTCGAGAAACAGGAACAGGTAGTACCTTCCGCCGATGTAAGGCTCTTCGCCCTCAACAACCATCGTCCTGAGATTGGTGACCTTCATCGGAGTTGCTCCTGCACAGGTGTGTCTTGGTTGGCGGTCGATCCAGGCCGCGCCGCCGCATCTTACAGCGAGACAGAGCGGGCAGTTGCGGCCCTCAAAAAGCCGCGCCGCAGCAGCGCAACAACAGAGAAACCAGAACCGCCCGCCGGCTCGAAAGCCAGCGGGCGGTCTCTGGAGGTGGACTCGCGAGCTGGGCTCGCTCGCCGGGTTATTTGTCCACCTGGCTACCCGTTAGGGTCGTCGGTGTCGTCACCGTGACTGGCGAAGAGGTACCAGCGACCTGGGGCAGTGTCATCCAGCGGCAGCAACGGGCTCGGGGACCCGGGTGGCCGAGGAATCGGCGGCAACGGTAGGGCCTGAGCCTCCACAGATGGTGCGTCTGCATCGTCACCATGACCTGCGAACAGGTAGTTTCGACCTGGCGCATTGCCCGGAAGCGGTACACCGACATCCTCACGAGTCATCGGAGGTACTGGTGCGGCCTGTCCCGGAGAACGGCCAGGATCAGCTGGCGGGTCAACCACGGGGTCGTCTGCCGGATCGCTGTTGTCCAGGTCAGGGATCTTGACCACCATCGGGTCGTCGTTGGGATCACCGTTGTCCAGGTCGGGGACACTGGCCTTCGGCGCCTCTGAACCAGGTGCCTCGGGCTGGTTGAAGATGTCAACCGGATCCCCAACCGCGGCCTGGGCGGACATTACCTGCCCCATGACTGCTGCTCCTACCGCTATCACCGCAATGATGACGATAGCCGAAGCGAAGTCAAAGGCGATGTCGGAAGCGAACTTGCTCATCGTTCCGACGTGGCTACGTCCAGCCTGGCTTGCGCTCTCCCTGGCCACCTGATGGCTCCGGCGGGCAATTTCCTGGTGGTCAATGCGCCTCCGCGCCTGTTCGTTGACCTTGTGCTGGATTTCGTGAATTCCGCTGTGCATTTTCTTCTCACCTCCATGAGTTTCAGCGGGTTCAGGTCCGGTCCGAACCTGTTGGAGATGAGTCTCAGCTCGCCGGTGTGCGACCCACATCAATGGAACCTGCGAGTTGGCAGTTGTCGGTCAGTGAACGGACTAATGCGGAACCACTACCAGTAGCAGCAGGTCGTTGTGGACGACTCACAGGGAACTACTAGAAAAGGGCGCGCGCCAAACTGAGCGATTGAGAGCAATGGGGTCTGGAGCGGCGACTGAAATCGCCATTAGCGGTGAGAGGTGGCCTAGACGAGACCAGAGTCCGTCGCCCACCGGATTGCCGCAACCCGGTTCGAAACATCGAGTTTCCGAAAGATGTTGTAGGCGTGGCTCTGCACGTTGTAGATCGTGCGGTCAATCCGGTCTGCGATTTCCTGGTTCGTCAGCCCCTGTGCCATAAGCACCAGGATCTCCTGCTCTTTCGGTGTCAGGCCGCCAGGTCTTCGCCCGCGCTCGGTGGTGGTGGCGAGGCGGCGCAGCACTCCCTCTGCGTCCATCTCTCGGGACAGGCTCCTCACCTCACGTGCTCGCCTCGAATCGGGCTTTCCGTTGGCGGTGATCCGCTCGACAAGAGCGTGAGCGGTTGCGAACCGCAACGATTTCGTTCGTCCGGCTGCGATAGCTGCGTCCAGGAAGGGCAGTGCGGCCCCCGACTGACCGCGGTTGATAGCCATCACCCCCGATACGTGATCAACCATCACCGGTGCGAACGGGACCAGTTCTCCGGAATGAGCGCTCAGCAGTCCGGCCGTGTCGCCGGGAGCCTCTAGGCCAAGCAGCACGAGGGCACAGGTAGCCGTGAACCTGACGACCGGAGGATTTGCCTGCGCCTGAGAGATCTGCTGCGCCCACGCGGATGCGAGCTCAACCCCGACGCTGGCGGAGTAGTAGCGATTGCAGACCGCAATTGCCGTGGCCGCCACCGCCATGTCCAGTGCGGCGATCTGCTCGCGGCGGCTCGTCTGCTCGATCATCCGGTCAAGGCTCTGTTGTCCCGCATCATCGTCACCAAGCTCGAACGCCGCGATGGCGCGGACCGCCTCGAACTGCCCGAGCCCGATCCCGGAAGCGGCCTGTTGCGTGGACAGCTCCAGCACACTGCCAAGATCACCGCTCACGAGAGACCACATTGTGCGCGACGCGACGGCAATAGAGATATATGTCGGGTCTCGCCGCGAGGTCGCTAGGGCTTCCAGTCGAGCGCCTTCGTCGATCGCTAGTGGGGCGGCTTGCCTTATGAGAATCGAAAGTCGGTCGGCCAGTGGTCTCAATGAACCGACTGCCGGATCATTCAACTCAATTGCCTGCTGCATCAGCTCCAGCCCGGCATCGTGATCCATGTGCCAGAAGCCTGCCACCGAGCCGTGGTTCGACTTGATGTCCGCGCGGAGCTGAGGGTCGCCAAGGCCGGCGGCGAGGCTGTCGGCCTCAGTCAGGTGTGACTCAGCTGCGAATCTATCGCCTTTGAGGATCCCGTACGCCAGCCCGAGCCTGGAACGAAGCAAGCAGTATTCGGCAGATTCACGCAGTTCGGTCGGCGTGCGGTCCGCAACCAACTGTAGAAACTCGATGTTCCAGGCGGTGCTCGCCAGGGAGCCTTCACCGCTCGATGCGACCTGCAGTGCGCCTCGATGGTCACCAAGCTTCGTCATCAGTTCATAGGCCTGCCGCTGGTGCTGCGACCCTTCTCGTCGTTCCGAGGCACTTCGCGCCACATGCAACTCAGCACGAGCCAGGCCTGCGATGATCTCAGCAGTCAGCGCATCAGGCTCTGCGCTTCCATGCACGTCGAGGGCTTTCCTGTAGTGCGTGATCGCGTCTTCGTACGCATGCAATCTCATCGCCTGCCGCGCCGCCATGGCGGAATATTCGGCGAACTTGCTCCACCCGGCGACAGCGCCAAGCGTCTCAAGACGTCCCGCAAGGAAAGCGGCCTGACTCTCCAGGTCATTCGCGTACCGCTGTTCCACGACGTCGATGATGTGGGCCAGTCGTGAAATCCGTTCAGCCGGAGGAATCTCGGAAGCCAGGATCTCCTGGGTGAGACCGTGACTGAATCGCAGTGCCTCTGAACCGTCTGTCCAGGGCCTGATGATCCCTGCTCCAATGCCCTCGTCCAACGCCGCAACGACCTCTGCCTGGCTCATCTCAGGCAAAGATTTGACCAGTATCTCCACGGGAAACTCGGCGCCTATCATCGATGCTGTTCCAAGCACCCGGTAGGTCACAGGTCCAAGCTCCTGCAAAGACTCCAGGACGGCGAAGCGGACCTCCGGCGTCACCTCAAGGGCTTCACCCGGTGTCGCCTCACCCCTGGAGATGCGCCCTGACCTGGCAAGCTGATGAATAAAGAAGGGGTTACCGCCGGTCAGCCGCAGAAGCCGTTCAAGATCCTCCGCCGAAACCGCACTTCCGGTTGTCGACTTCACCATCTCTGCGACAGCTCCAGCATCCAGACCTTTCAATTCGAAGATGCGGCACTGGCCTGCGCGGATGACCGTTGCTAGTGGAGAGGCCATTGATCGACTGCTTCTGATCGTCCGAATGTCTCCGGTAAGAAGCAAAATCACTGGAAGATCGCGCGTGTCCTCAAGCAGGTGTCCAAAGAAGGCCTGGCTGGACGCGTCGGCAACGTGAACATCGTCGACGCAAATGAGAATGGGACTGGCCGAAACTTTATCGGCCAGTTCAGCCGTCACAGAGCTGAACAGCTCCTGCCGCTCCAGTGGCGATTCGGCTCCGCCTGCGAGCGCATCCAGCGAACTGCTGAATGCGAGTTGACTCAGTATTGCCGTGACAGCGCCGAAGGGTTGGACAGAAGAGGCGCGACCGCATTCGACGGCCGCAACATTCCAGCCGGCAGCGGCTGCATTCTCACGAATGACGCGCGCCAGTTCCGATTTACCGATCCCAGGCTCACCAGCGATAAACATCACGCTGGCAGGGCCCTCGCGGTGCGACTTGATCCACTCAGTCGCCTCGGCGATATCGGCCTGTCTTCCGGGCAGTTGGTGCTCTGTCATTCGGCAGTCCCATGCTGACCGCGCTCAATACGACGCCGAAGCGAACTACCGACGCGTTCATCGCCGGTGGACTTGACCGACCGGTTGTCGTTCACGAGGAAGCCTAGCATCTCAATAGGTAAGTTCATCCGGGTGTGAGACTCCGCCATCGCATCGACCGTCTCAACCGCTATTTGCTACTCCGATTGCTTACTTCGTCTGCGCCACTTTTCCGGTATCCACACGAAACTGAGTTGGTGCGAGCGAACTTCAGCGACTTTAGCAAGATAGCCGGGAAACGTAAGCTGTCGCGCCGTGAATTGTCGAATCGACACAGAGAAGGTATCTTCCCGCACTGAAAAGCGAAATCGCTGTGGCGATGTGAAGCGTCTGCATGGAGGAACGGCAGATGACCGTCAAGATCGATGACTCGGACATGCCGAACCTGTTTGCGAGGGCTGACGAGGAGGCCGTTAGTCGCCAAAGGCGTCATGTAGCTCTACAGATCGTTTACCTTGCAGGAACGGTTGTTGTGGCGTTGCTGGAAGCAATCAGCCTGGTTGTCGAAAGCAATGAGAGCACCTATTTCGCTATCGGAATTGGCGTGCTCGTCGTCGCTACGGTCGCGTTTCTTTTCGACTACTGGTCGGAGAGCGCTGGAAAGTGGCAACACTCCCGCCGTGTCGCGGAAACAGCCAAGTCGATGAGCTGGTTGTACGTCATGGGATGGGGAGACTACTCGATCGACGACGAGCACCAGTCGCGGTCTTTGCTGAGCAGGCGATTGAACCAGACTGTGCAGCTTGAAGAGGCGGAATGGCTGGGTTTCGGTGAGCCTGAGCAGATAGAACTCAGCGAACCGATGAGTAAGGTACGGGCGTTGGATGATTCGGGGCGATTGGAGGTCTACCGACGCGACCGAATACTTGATCAGCAGCGTTACTTCGCCGACCGCCACCGGCAGTTGAGACTCAAGTGGCTTGCGATGATGTGGCTAACGGGCGCCTCGCTTTTGGCTGCGCTGATCATCGGAATCGTCGTTCTCGTCTCTGACTCAACCGAATTCGGTCTGATAATCCCGCTGCTCGCGGCAGCACCGGCATTCATCGGTTGGTCTGAGGCCCGCCGCTACAAGCAATTTCGAGAAACCTATGGAGAAACCGCCGGCGCCCTGGTCCGCATCGAGCGCTCAGCCGAGATAAGGCTCGGCTCTTCTCCATCCCGCGACGAGATACTGAGACTGG
Organism: Dehalococcoidia bacterium; assembly: GCA_028285005.1. Lineage (GTDB taxonomy): Bacteria > Chloroflexota > Dehalococcoidia > Lucifugimonadales > Lucifugimonadaceae > JAJCYX01. The sequence continues at coordinate 93,835 of JANQQP010000017.1, forward strand.
TCGAAGATATCGAACGCACGATCGCAGATGAAAATGTGTCCTGGCTGGCACGCCAGACCGGCGAGTTTGCTGAGGATGTCAGGTTCACCCGCCAGGCGACCGACGAGATCATCGAGGAGATACTGGAAAACGCCGAGCGCGAGGAGTCTGCTGAGTGATCGCTCATCACGAAGTCGTAATCGACTCCAGTATCCAATCAGTGGCCAGCGTCCTTAGCCGGTTCGACAACTACTTTAAGGCCATAGATCCAGGCGTCGTCTCTATCAAGCCCGTAACCGACGGCGAGGTGCAGGCCGGATCAGTTTTCATCGAGCGCAGGAAGTTCGGGCCGTTCAGGATTACTCTCTCGGCGCAATACACCGTTTACGACCTGCCGCACCGCATAGCGCACAACTACTTTTCACCCGGCCTTATCGGCAGCACATCGATGAGACTCGCCGAGGCAGAGGACGGCAAGACTCGCTTCTCCGTAACTACGACGAGTGTTCCGGTCGGTCTCGCCTGGCTTGGGTTTCCATTCTTCAGCTGGTACGTGAAGCGCCAGGTCAGATCGCGTACCGAGCTGCTCAAGAAGTTGATCGAATCAGGAGACTTGAGACCCGAAGAGGCTACGGCGTCGGCTGGTTCCGTCGACTAATCCCACCTGCGGCGACTTTCGAAATCACGCAGACGCGCTGCGGTGGCGCCTGGGGTTGACTTGATCAACATCTCATCCAGCAGCGGCTCGCTAACCGTCGACATTATGCTTCTGAGCGGACTCCAGAAGAAGCTCCCCGCTGCGTCCTCGAAGTCCATCATCCAGGGGAACCCGGCTTCGAATCGCTCCTGGTCCCACTTCTTGATCCGGTTGAAAAGCCACGGCTCGCTCAGTGGGTAGATCTCGCAGCTGAACCGCTCTCTATGGTCGAAGGCGAGCACGGCGTTTACCGCCCTTTTCGCAGCTTCGTTAGCGGCCTCCATCGTCGCGAGATCAGTGTTCGTCCTCACGAAATCTGAGGCAAGGTAGAAGTTGAATATGCGTGTGTACGCGTTTGGCCGCAGGCTCCATGTGTTCTTAGAGTTCACCAGTAGCGGCGAAGCGTTCGTGGTCTCAGCGCCACCTGCCCGTTCAGCGTCGCCGGGGATGTTCAGTGCGGGGTCGATCGCGTAGCCAATGACGTCGGACCATTCGACGTTTGTCTCGCCATCGCCGTTATATGCGACCTCCATGTTTTTCCAGACTTCCTCGGCGATCTCCTCGGCGGAGCAGTCCCTCGCCTTCTTCTTGATGAACTTGCCTGTCCGGTTCCAGTCAGAGACGCACACGGAGATGATCTCGCGCACGTCATCCCTGCCGTTCAACCATTGAGGCACGTCACCCTTGCGCCACAGGCCGACCTGCATCACAGCGGTGAGCGCCCATGGCGTCTTCAAGAAGATCGTGTGGCCGCTGAACTTGCGCGGCGGGCGCTTGAGATAGAACTGAACGCCAGTCATCCATTCAGTGTGCTTCTGGAGCGTGCCGAGAGCTGCGAGAGAAGGATCGATCTTCCGCATGTCATCATTGATCAGCGAATTGATCACTTCAACCGGCACGCATCCAATGAAGTGATCGCCCTTTATCCTCCTCAGCTTGCCATCGGGGAACCTGACACGGGCGGCCTCAATCAGCTCCGTCTTCTTGTCGACCTCAAAGCCTTCCGCCTGGCAGCCAACGTTGAACTCGACGCCGAGTCCCTTCAGATATTCAACCCACGGGTCAATCCAAACATCGTTCGTTGGGCCGTTGAGCACATAGTCGGCGCCGTCTACACCCTCGCCAAGTGACATGTGGCTGAGGAACATCTGGAGGACGATCGTGCCCATCGTCCGCGTGCTGGCCTTCCGAGGATCCGCTGCAACCAGCGGGCGAACAAGCGAGCCGATGGTGTCTCTGAAGTGCGCGGTCTGATTGGCGGCATCGATGTATTCCCACCAACCGATCTTCTCGTACTCGGCCATGCGTCGAGCATCGCAGGATGCAGCGAACTGCCAGATCTTCAGGAAGAAATAGAACAGGTCACCCGACGACAGTTGAAGCCCCTCGTTGACCTGTGCGGTGTAATCCTGGAACTCCCCGGGTGTACGCGGGCGCACCGTGTTCGGAAACTCAGCTGATGCGCCATCGATGCTCGCCATCCATGCATGCGGCACCTCAATCAGGTTGTCGAGCACGCTGCCACCGCCAGGCAGAGGGATCTCGCTGAACGTGTCGCGAATGTGCCGGTAGAAACCCGGGAACAGTCGGAACCCGTGCTCTGAAGGAAGCCCCTGGACACTCTCCGACGCGTTGTGCTTGGCCGGGAAGCTACGAGCTTTGCCTCCCGGGACAAGCTCCCTCTCGAAAACTCGCACCGAGTAGTTCCGACGCACCAGTTCATGCGCGGCTGACAGGCCCGCTACGCCGCCGCCAATGATTACTACCTCGCTCGCCATAAGCGACCTCCGTATGCGGACTGTCTCGCAACTGGTTGGGTGACTAGGCTGATGCTTCAGCTAATGACCCGAGATGCTCCTGTGCCTGCGTGGCAATGGAGTCGGAGCCCTGGATCTGGGCGATCCTCAAGGCTGTTTCGAAGTGTTCGCGAGCCTCCTGGTCGTCACCGTTACGTCGACTCAGCAGCCCTCGCATCAATTCAACTTGAGCTCGATAAGAGGACTCTTCATCAAAGTTGTTGTGAGCAATGATCTCGTCCGTCAACTCCCGAAAACGGCGCTCCGCCTTCATGGAACCGCGTACGATCGTCGTGAAGTTGCGCAGAACGAAGCCCATCTGCGAAAGGACTCCCATGCCGTCCTGGTAGCGCGGCACCTTGAACTCAAGATAGGAGTCAGCGAGGAAAAGACGGCCCCAATCCGCAATCGTCTGGTAGTTCTCGGCATCGCGCTCCTCGACGTAGGTCTCGAGCATGTCGAGGCCAGTGCCCAGATTGCCGTTCGCGATCTCGGTCACTGCGAGGATTGGGCGAAGACCAAGTTCTGCCACGTACGTCCATCCCTGGTCGATACACTTTTGCTCGATCCGCCGAAGCTCCGCCAGTGCCGCTTTACGGTCGCCAGTCCGAGCCTCGACCGAAGCCAGGGTCAACTCACACATCAGCCGGTCCTGCGGGACCACGCAATTCGGCAGGCCGGTATTGGCGGCCTCACGAGCCCGCTCCCACTGCTCCTGGACAATGGCGAGCCATCCAATCAGCCATGAGCCGTAGGCTGTTGCACGCCTGTCGCCGTGTTCCTCGCCGTATTCGATGGCCATCTCCGCATACGTCGTAGCCGCCCGGTTGTGACCACGCTGCAGGTTGTAGAACGAAAGCATCCCCGGAATCGCTATCTCCAGGTAGGGATCAGTCACGTTCCTGGCAAGCGCCAACGCTCGCTCACCGACCTCGTTCACCTTCGCCGCCTCGTGGTCGACGTCTGTCGCAAGGTTTCGAACGACGTGGGAGTACAACGCGTATGCCGTCGAGCGTTCATCGTCCTGGGTTGCCGCTACGGACTGAATCTGTTCGAGCACGCTGTCCATGGGTTCGAAATCGTTCGTGTGCCAGAGCGCGAACAGGTAGAAATGGAGCGCGATAACAGAGTCTGGAGAATCGGACTCTGCTCGAAGCAATTCCACATGCTCGCGGAGAAGCTCTCGCGTTCGGACGAAGTTGCTCTGGTAGTACAGCGTTCTTGCGACTGACGCGAGCAAGCGAGGGATCCATTGGCGCTCGCGGTCGGCGCCGAGATTCGGAGAAAGATCGAGCGCTTGCTCCAGGGCGGACTGGGCCGGCGGAAGCGCGTAGAGATCGAGCCTGCGTTCACCGGAGCGAATCAGGTACTCAACGGCCCGATCGGGCTGGGACGATTCTGTGAAGTGGAGGGCGAGTTCGTCGATGGCCCCCGGCCAAGAAGTGCCGGTCCGTGACTCGAGTACTTCAGCGATGCGAAGGTGCAGGTCCTGGCGAGGTCCGCTCACCATCTGTTGTTTTAGCGCGTCCTGTAACAACGCGTGACGGAACCTGAAAAGGTACTCGCCCGAACTTCTTCGGACCGCAAGCATTCGCTGGTCGACCAGTTGAGCCAGCGCTGTTTCGGCGGCCTCACGATCTTCAGCGACGTCATAGATGAGCCACGCTGGAAAATCTCGCTCGATCAATGCCGCGGTCTGCAGAGCCTGCCTCGGCCCTTCAGGAAGCCGGTCCACAGCGCTCAAGAACGCGGATGCAAGCTCCATCGACCTGCCGGCCGTCAAGCCCGCATCAAACGTAATCGCTGAGGCCGAGTGTTTTATCGCTCCAGACTCCGACCACATGCGTACCAGTTCTTCCGCAAGCAGTGGATTATTCCCGGAGTATTTACGTGCAGATTCGGTCAGCTGCTCAGGCAGCCTGTAGGTTTCTAGGTCCAGCCGGTCCGCGACAATCGAAGATATATCGTCATCCTGTAGCGGCCCCACCTCGATCTCATTGACGAGATTGGTCACCCACTCAGGGCGCAGGACTCCGGCGCCATTGTGACCATTCCGGTTGGCCGAGAGCCACATGGGCCGATACGTGAAGATCAGCAGCAGGTTTGAAGCAGGAAGCGATCCTGCGATTTCCGCCAGGAGGCTTTCGCTCGAAAGGCCAGGACCGGGAGCGTCTGAGCTGTCGACCCAGTGCATGTCCTCGATCACGATAGCGATTGGACGTCGCTCAGCGCGCCTCTTGATGATCGAAATCAGCAGATCACGAGTGGACTCGGCTACCCGGTACTCGGCCGACGGCTCTGCGTCATCGCTCTCAAGTCCAAGGAGACGGCTCATCAAACGCAGGTCTTCTTCATCGCCAAGGCCAAGGTCTTCCAGGCTGCTCTGCAGCCGTTCCCGCGTAGTTTCCGAGCTCTCGCCCTCGGTGATGCCGAAGAGGTTACGAATCACTCTGAGGATGGCGTAAAGCGGAACGGTCGCCGTCTCCTGGCTGCAGCCGACGATCGCCACGTCTACCGGGTCTGGCAGGCCGAGGCTGCCGTCGCGAATGCGGTCAAGGATTTCGTGAACAAGCCGCGTCTTTCCAATGCCCGGCTCTCCCCAGAGGCCGATGATGGCCGAGGTGTCGGCGGTTCGGCTAACCAGGTCCAATACATGCTCGATCAGCTCACGCCGTCCGGCCAGGGCTGAAAGGCCGCTGCGGGCTGCGAGATCAAATCGCGACAGTCCCCGAGTCAGACCGTTGAGTCTGAAGGCTTGCTCCGGACGGCTTCTCCCTTTGAGCGAGAAAACTCCCAGCTCTTCCGCATCAATCAGACCTTCCATCTTGCGAAAGGTCGTCTCGCCCACCACCGTCTGTCCCGGACTGGCCAGTTCTCTCAGTCTGGCGGCGACATTGAGCACATCGCCGACTGCTGAGACATTTCCTGAGCCTTCTGCGAGGCGGCCAATAATCGCTGGGCCTGAGTTAACCCCAACGCGAATTCGAAACTCTGGCGTCGAGTCTCCGGATCCTGAGTCCAGGCTCTGATGAGCTTCGATCGCTGCTTCACAGGCGCGCGCGGGGTCGTCCTCATGTTGGAGCGGGGCGCCGAATATAGCGGTGACGCCGTCACCCTGTTCGGCGATCACCATTCCCTCGTGCCGAGTCACTATCTCGCGCACCGCGCTATGGAGCTTCACAAGCACCGGCCGAATCTCTTCGTCCCCGCGTGCCTCGGTCAGCCGGGTGAAGTCCGCCAGGTCTATGTCAAGGACCGTAATCTCCCGCCGCTCAGGAGTCTCGCTGCCCGCTCCCGCCCACGTCGCGCTTCTTGGGTTGCCCATGTAGTTAAGCCGTAGAAACTCGTACTCGCGCCACCGCGTACCGGCGCGAGGCACCGCAGATTACCATAGCGATATGTTCCGCTATGGCCAGCGATCTTGCCGGGTCTCGCTATGGGACTAGCACAATCTTGCCATTGACGGCGCGGTTATTCGCTTCGATTGCGCCTTCCGTCAATCCACCGATGTTTTCGGAACCGACGAATCTCATCTCCTCCACACCGTTCGGAATGGGCTTCTCTCCATCTGCAGAGGTGCCAAAGTAGTTGTCGGTCAGCATGTTTCCGGTTGCGCCTTCGCCCTGGATACGGAGACCGCTGCTGGCGTTGCCAGAGATCACGTTGTCGGAGAGCGTGTTGTCCTTGGATCTGTCGATGAAAACGCCGAAGTTGCAGTTGCCTGAGTCTCCGAACGGATCCCCGAGTTGCTCAAACACGTGTCCACAGTTGCCCAGTGCAGTCATGCCGGCAGCGTCCAGTCCGATGTAGTTACCAGAGATCACGGTCAACTCGGTGCCCGGGCGTAGCTGTATGCCATCGAGTCGATTCGCCGTGATCACGTTGCGGAAACTCTCTCCAACGCCGCCGATCACGTTGCTCGTCGCACCTCCGTCGATATCGATACCGTTGCCATCGTTGCCTATGGCTATCATCCCCGTCTTGTCGGTCCCGATCAGGTTCCCGAAAACGCGGTGCCCCTGCTCTCCGCCCGGGCGCGTTCCATTTATGACGACCGCCGACCCATCATTGCCAGAGATGACGTTTCCTCCACCCGGCTCTCCATTGCCAACGTCGCCATTTCGTGATGTTTGCAGTGCCACACCCCCGATGTTCCCGTGGTCTACGGTGCCGCTGGCGTCAAGGCCTATGTAGTTGCCGAGCACCGCAAACCCGAGCGAATCCGTGATGTGAATTCCCATCAGACCGTTATTCGAAATCACGTTCCGGTCACCCGGGTCCGTCCCGCCGATCGTTAGACCCGGCGTCTCGAGCGTCCTGATGCCCTCCTTGCCGTTACCTCCGGCAACGGTGCCATCTCCGTTGAGGCCGATGTGGCTTCCAACGACCGTCACCCTGGACGCGCTCTCGATGTTGATTCCGCGGCCATCGAAGGAGGTGATTGATAGCCCCCGAACCACAGAGTCCCCGGCGCCGCCTGACACCTGCAAACCGCTAACGTCTGGGCCTGCCAGCGTGCCGTCGATCTCGATCATCAGCAGCGCTGGCGAGTCCGCCGTCGCCCTTCTGGAGCCCGCCTGAGTGAAGCCGTCGATCACCGTCTCCTGCTCGATCGCAGGCAGGGCTGAGGTTGGTGAGATTCTGTGCGGCCCTGGTCCGGCTATGTTGAAACCGATCACGGACCGAGAGATAGTCTGGTTGGCCTCAGTGATCGCCTCTCGAAGGCTGCAATGACTTGCGTCACACCCGCCGTTGTCAACGTCGTTCAGGGAATTGACCATGAAGTCGATCGGCAGCAGGTCAACCGGTGTGACCCATGTCGCATCTCCTTGGAACGTCGCGTTGTGACCGCCGGTGATGTCAGGGCTGGTTACAGAACCACCGTTTGCCAGTTCCCACGCCGCTTCCAGTCCGCCGTCCAGCGGTGAGGCCGGAGTCGTCATGTCTTCCTGGATATGCTGCGCAGTGCGAGTCCGCGACCAAACACGCAGGTCGTGGATAACTCCACTGAACGTGTTTCCTGGGACGATGCCGCCGATGATCACATCGATCTGTGGCGCTGGGGCCACGTTACCCTGCGTAATTGTGCCGATCTCATGACCGTCCACGAAGACATGCGTCTTCTGACCGTCGTAAACCACCGCAACGTGGGTCAGACGGTCATGTGGCAATATCTCAGTCGTGAAGAAGTTCCTGTTAGGAGGGCTGTCGCGGTGCAGCCATATCCCCTCGTTTCCACCGGCCCAGAGAGCGAACTCAGTCCCCACACCCCAGACGAGTTTGGAGATGACTGGCCTCGCCAGCGTGTCGGTGCTTGGCTGCGGCTGAAGCCATGCCTCTACCGTCCACTTGCTGGTGTTGGCGAAACTGATGCCTGCCGAATCGTCCACCACTAAGTGATCGTCGACGCCGTCGAACAGCAGTCGCAGGCCGGTGTCCGGCGCCTCCGGGTCATTCATATGACCGATGCACTTGTGGACCGATGAAGCCAGTTGACCGTCCGGGCACGTCACGCCTGTCCAATCAACGTTTGTCAGGTTCGCGCCCGTCAGCACTGCGCCCGTCAGATCCCGGTCAGTAAGGTCCAGGTCTGAGAGGTTCATGAATGACAGGTTGCATCCGGTCAGGTCCGATCCCGGCTCTTGCGGGTTGCAAGGCGGTGGCTGGACGATGAACGTCTCCATCGCACTGTTTTCCCCATGCTCGTTAGCAACGGTGAGCGTCATGGTGTATTCACCATGAGATGGAACCTTGTGACCGATGCTGGGGATTGAACCACCTGTCACGAACAGCCCATTGGAGTCCACGAGTCTCCAGTCCCACGAGGTTGGATTCCCTTGCGAGGTATCTGTGAAGCCGATGGTCAGGGGCTGTCCGTCACTCACCGGATTCTGGATGGTGAAGCTTGCGATCGGCTTGAGCGTAGGCAGCTTGAACGGAAAGCCGCGCTGCTTGTTGTTGGCATCTACTCGCATCACTAACTGGCCGACGTAAGTGTCCAGGTCAGGCGGTATCGGTGATCCCTGGCTACCCGATCGATTGAAGAATGCGTCGATAGTCAGGTAGTAGTCCTGTGTCAGCGGAATCGGGTCTGGCGTGAACGAGAACGTGCGAGTTGTGTTCGAGGCCTCGTTGTACGTTTCGCCTTCCAAGAACCTTGCAGTGTCCTCATCGTAAGTCGTGACTCGAATCCTGTAGAAATCCGCTCCCTCAACCGCATCCCAGCTGAAGGTCAACTCGCCCTGCTCAAGCTCCATCGAGTCTTCGATCCGAGGCACTTCGAATGGGCCTGATGGTCCGGGCGCAGAGTCGATCGGAGAACTCAGTCTGATGATGGCTCGCAGGTCCATGTTGGGCAGGACCACCGGCGTCTCACCTTCAGCGCTCGCGCCCGACTGCACCAGTCGTCCATTGACCTCTTCGGCGACAAGCACTACGTTGTCTCGGAGGTCACCGGGTGTGAAGAATCCGTTCCCGTCGACATCGAAATCGACCTCAAGGTCGTAGCTTCCGGCCGGGAACTTCTGGGTGGTTAGGGTAGATTCGGCGGCGTTCACGCAGAACGAAACGTCCTCCACGGAGCCACCGTTTATCTGCACATCTCCGAACACGCCCTGTACTGACGGCAGTCCACCTTCCAGGTAACGAATGTTCGCTCTGAGATTGATGCCCTCGCCATCGGTGAAGATATGCGCCTGTGACGGAGAAGTGCAGTCCCACGTAGGCACCGCTGGAGTGGTGGGCTCCGGGTCGGGTTGTCCGACAAAGCCACCCCCATCCATAGGGGTTGGAGTCGCCGTAGGAGTCGGAGTGGGAGTAGGCGTGGGCGTTGGTGTCGGTGTGGGAGTAGGTGTTGGGGTTGGGGTGTGGGTCGGCGTCGACGTGGGGCCCACAGTGGCGACTGGCGTCTGGGTTGGCAGGGCATCGACAAGGAATGAAAGCTGACCGGTCTTCTGACCTGTGTTTCCGTCGACGATAAGCGTCAACCTGTAGTTATCTCGAGCATCAGCGCTGTACGCGAAATCGGTTCCGCCGTCTTCTGGATCCTTGCTCGTCTCGATCACCACCGCCCCCGTTGTAATGTCCTCAAGCCGCCACGTGAGCAAAGAGGGATCGCCGCCACCGGTGTAGCGAGCGGAGATCGTGTAAGGAGGCCCTTCAGTCGATCTATCGACCACGAACCCTGCCTCAGGCGTTGGTGGGTCGTCAGGCGGGTACAGGCCGGCGAGGAACCCGATGAGCGCCACGATCGCCGCCAGGGCGACTACACCGCCGCCGGCCGCAACGTACGGGTGTCTTCTTCCCCAGTCGCGGAATCGGGAGAACCAGGATGGCCCGGAGGGTGGTGGCGAGACAGGAGGCGGAGGCACACGGCCAGGTTCAATAGGCGTGCCGTCACGCACGAATGCTACGAGATCGGCTACTCCTTTCTCGTAATTAGTCATGTCCAGCCGGGCGAGGTGCTGGATCACTCCGGGCACATTCGCAGAGTTGCTCAGCATCGCCGGGACGATGTACGTGGGTTTCCAGCCGTTCACATACTGATGGAACGCGATCCGGAGCTCCATCCGGACCGGCCTTGACTCCACCGAACTTTGAGACACGAGCAGCACGAACACGTCGGACTCGGTGATGGAGTTGACCACCTGGTCCCAGGCGTCTGATCCTGGAGTTGCCGATCGCTCAAATTGAAATACCCGGACACCCGCTCTCCTTAGATCCGAATACAGTCGAGTGGCAGTCTCCCGGTCCTGAGTGGAGTAGCTGACGAACACCCTTGGAGCCGACTGTGCGGTATCGGCTTGTGGTTGCGCTTGCGGACCGTCAGCGCTCTGCTGTCCAGCGGCCCCGCCGCTATCGGCGGCGGCCGCATCGCCCGTGGCCTGCTCGGTCCCGGAGGTTGCGGGTATATCGGTCTTTCGGGGCTCGTCAATTCGCGCAGGCTCCGGGTTTTCAGCCGTCAGCTCAAGGATTCGGCGCGTCAGTTCAACAAAGGTGTCCTCGCGCTCCCAGTCGTCCATCTTGATAAGCGGATTATCTGGCGGATTTATCGCTTGCAGATCATTCAGCGGATGCTGGTCTATCAGTGATGGCGAGATGTTCAAGACGAGAATGGTGGCGCCATCTCGCTGCGCCGCTTCCAGGATTGGCTGCAACTCCTCCGATTGAATGAAGTCAGAATTGAAGAAGTTTGAACTGACCAGCAGTACAGCTACGCGCGAGGTTTGGAGGGCCTTTTCGATCTCTTCACGCCACCGATCACCGGGACGAATCCTCGTGTCGTCCCACAGATCGATCTTGCCGTCACGTACGAGCGGCTTGAGGTGCTTCTGGAGTCTTTCCAGCCACTCCTGGTCATCGTGGCTGTAGCTGATGAATACCTTGCTGCGTGTCAAATTGAATACCCCGGTGATTGGCGGCCATTCTGTACTGAAATGCCCTTTGTTACAACCCACCGAACCGGGGCACCAGCGGATCTTCGGCATTCTCGGTCAATTGACGAGCCTTCTGAAACACGATTAACCCGGCGCCACCTGATCGGATTGGCCGAGTATGCGCGATTGGGACTGCCGATCCATCCACTGAACTGACTAGAATTCAGAACGCCACTATGGCGACATCTAATGAAAAACCATTAGAAATCTGGACAAGCCGAGATCCGTGGCGCCGCGTCTCAGGAGTTCGCTGGCGCGTAGAACAGCCGAACGAGTAGTCGGGCATTCGATGAAGCGCCTTAACGGCACCAGAAATCGTTACATGAGTCGTGCTTGCTGTTCGGCGGGGTCCAAAAGTTTCGGATTGTCCGCACCGTCGTTCGGGAGCTTATTGACCATGTGATATGTCCAACCGTCCCATGGGATTGGACCGAAGAACTGCTTGAGCCCATCTACATCGTTCGTCATTGGATCAAGCCACAGAGTCTCAGCCTCGGTCGACTGAAGCACTACAGGCATCCGCTTGCGTTCCGGGTTCCAGTGCAGTGGGCGCATGAAATCGTTTGGCTCCGTCGTGATGATTGAGCAGCCGGTCGTCGACTCGCCCGTGAACTTATCTGTCCAGGTCTCGTACAGACCTGCGAACGCGATCAGCCGGCCGTCGGGAGGATGGATGTAAGCGGGTTGTCCGCCTCGCACCGGCCACTCGTAGAACCCGCTGGCCGGGATCAGACAGCGTCGAGACTTGATCGCACCTCGCCAGGTAGCGGATGAGAGCCCGTCGTCCCTTGCGTTGATGATGTCTTTCAGACGCCCGTGTTTCGGGTCATCCGGGTTGTACCAGGCTGGCGTGAACCCCCACCTCATCACCTCCAGCTCGCGTTCACCGTCACGGTTTGTGATGACCGGGACCTGGTTCGTTGGCCGGATGTGGAAGTTTCTCTTGACTTCGAGAACCCGCCCCTCTTCGAACAGCTGCTTCCACACCTCGCGGCTGAACTCCTTCCAGTAGAAGAAGCGCGAGTACACGCCGGTGTGATCCTCGATCAGGACGAATCTTCCACACATTGCCTAGCTGATCCTGCCAATCATTCGATTCGGGTGTTTGGCGAACTCTGACGACTCTGGAATGTCGCGCCAACAGCGCGCACGCTCGCCCGGCGACCTATTTTCGCCTAGCAGCCCGCGGGATGTCGCAGCGGTTGGACGTGCATTGGATAGGTCAACGAAAGGTTAGCAATTCACCGAATCGCATCCAGTCACCATGGCGTCGAACCGAATGAGTTCAACAAGGAAGTATGGTGGCGAGGGGCGGACTCGAACCGCCGACACATGAGTGGGCAGCGTTCGGTTTGCGTAGTCAGAAGAGTTCAGCGACTCTGTGCTTCGTCTCTGTTGCATGCGGCAAAACGAGCCCTGCGCTAAGGCTGCAGAAATCACAAGATTGGCAAAACTCACCGAGCACCGACTGCGGAGTTCGTCCGCACCGCTACGGTAGTTCCTGCGTGTCTCTTCGGGTCGAACGCTACTGCATTCTCAGCTTGACTATCCACGCAGCGAGAGCGATGAAAACTGCAGATACGCCGAGGACTATCGCCGCCTCGATCAACTGGAACTCCCAGAACCTGTCTCTAACCATGCGTGTTGTCTCATCGATCACTATGGTCTGGTCAGATCCCCTTAGTGCGGTGCCGATTAAGATCTGGGCGGTGACGAACACGACTAAGCCCAGCAGTGCGGCCACTATCGAACGTTTTGTCAAAGCGCCGATTCCCAGAGTCGAAGCGAACGCAAGGGCCGCGTAGCTCAGCGGGATGGCACCCTTGAAAGCGAAGCTCTCAAGGTGATGATGTGAAATCGGATCCAGTCGGTCGAGAGGCGAAAACCACCACGTCATCATCATGGTGAACGTGATAGCGAATGCGGAGAGAGCCAGTAGGGCAATACCAAGTTTCGTCCACAGCCACCGGTCCCGGCTAATGCTCTGCGTCCATGACAGTCTGTACGTTCTGCGATCGAACTCGAAGACGATCGGTGCTGCCAGTATGACCCCCAGTATGCCTGGAAAGAATATGAACCACGTCGTGACCCGTTGTGGGCTGTCGTAGGCGTTCTGGATCGGTTCTTTCAGGTCCCAACACCCAAACGGGTCAGTGCTGAGACAGGAAGCAAGTCCAGAGCTGTTGAAGGCATCGTGTCCCTGGAGCCCTGTTGGGATGAGATAGGCAGCAAGGGCGACTAGCATCCCGACTACCAGTAAGAGCTCAGTCCTGTATTGCCGCCACGTGATCCAGATCATGCTGTGATTCCGATCGGATTGTTCCGGCTCCGTTCAAGGTAGGCAAGAATCACGTCTTCCAACGAAGGCTCGTGCACCGACCAGGAGTCCCCAAGAACCAGCGGAGCTTCGAGGTTGACGAGCGTCGCGACCTGCCGTCCAGTCCGACTGCGGCTTATCACTGTGTGGACGATTGAAGAAAGGACCTCTTCTTCCGCCGGACCGACAACGTACCGATGAGATGCAAGTACACTCTCGATCTCACCGATCAGTTGGATGGTTCCGTCGGCGATGACCAAAATGGAGTCGCACACCCGCTCGAGGTCTTCCAGTGTGTGAGACGACAGTACGATGGAAGCGTTGGTTTCGGCTGCAGTCACCATCAGGGTTTGCAGGAACTCGCGGCGGGCCAGGGGATCAAACGAGGCCACCGGTTCGTCAAGCAGAACGACGTCGGGCCTTTTCGCTAGCGCGAGGATGAGCGCTATCTGCGCGCGTTGGCCACCCGACAACTTGCCGATCTTCTTGTTTAGAGGAAAGCCCAGTTGGGCAACCCGGGCATTAGCAAACTCATCATCCCAACGTGGGTTCAGGTTCTTCCCGAATCTCAGCATCTCTGCCACTGAGAATCCGCCAAACAGCGGATGCTCCTGAGCAGTGAAGCCTACGCGCTGAAGCACATCTGCCGGGTTCTTCAGTGGTGAGGAACCGAATATCTCGATGGAGCCTTCAGTTGGGCTGAGAAGTCCAACCGCAAGCTCGAGCAGTGTTGACTTTCCAGATCCATTCGGCCCCACCAGGGCTGTGATCTGTCCTGCCTGAAGGCTAAATGTGCAGTTACGCAGCGCCCAGTGTGCCCCGAATCGCTTCCCCAGGTTCTTCGCCTCAAGCACCGCGCTCATACTCGTTCCTCAGCCACAGTTGCCTGCATGGCGGACTCAAACAGTGCGACGATCGTCTCGTCATCAAGATTCGCTTCCCTGGCTCGCTCAAGCCACTCAGCCAGCGACTGTTGCAGCTCAGGATGAACCGATACCGCCGGGCCAACGAGTGACTGCTTAACGAACGTTCCAACGCCCGGGGTAGACTCGATCAGACCCTGCCGTTCCAGTTCCCGATAGGCCTTCTGCACCGTATTGGGATTTATCGCAAGATGCCCAACAACAGTCTTGATCGTAGGCAGCTGGTCACCTACGCGCATCCTGTCGAGCAAGAGGGCTTGCCGGACCTGGTTGACCAACTGCATGTATGGACTTGTGCCACTGCGCCGGTCGAGAAAGAACTCGATCATGCTCACACCTGATTAACTAGTGTATTAGTATAATAGTAAAACAGTATGAGCCATGATGCAAATGGAATCTGGTTCAGGTACCGCCTCGACCGTCGACACCCGGCCCAGATTCTGGGCTTCGCGCTTCCCAAAAAAGTACGGTGCTGCCCGTTTCCCTGACTGATGCTGGCTGAGTGCTGCTGAATAACTCTGCACCGGGACAGCAGAGTGTCGAAAGAAATACCTTCATGGCGGCAAGTGCCGTGGAGATGCTCCAAAGGCAAAAGGCATCCGCATCTCGCCGCCGCTGCTACTCCAACATGCAACGAACACTAGCCAGAGGTTATGAAGTCTAGGAAATGAGCGCGGAGAATCGAAATGGTGCCGAGGGGCGGACTCGAACCGCCGACACATGGATTTTCAGTCCATTGCTCTACCAACTGAGCTACCTCGGCCTATGTCGTCGTTTGGCGCGTCGGCCGTCCTGGTTGACGCCGGTGGCGTCGGTGAGGCGGCACGTGTGCGCTAGATCGGGCGGAAGCTGACTTGCTAAACGGGTCTGCTTCGGCGGGTCTCTGCTGCGACTGGCGGGCGATAGACCATCGTATTCGCTGCCGGGCGGGCAGGCAAGCTGAGTTGCATCGCCGATTACTATGATCTTGACCGCAGACCGCAGACCGCAGACCGCAGACCGCAGACCGCAGACCGCAGACCGCAGACCGCAGACCGCAGACCGCAGACCGCAGACCGCAGAC
>JANQQP010000029.1 GCA_028285005.1 Dehalococcoidia bacterium
CACCCTGGCCGTAGCATGCCGGGCCAGGACTTGCGCCTGCGCTGTGCGGGCCCACACGAAGTGCGCCGCCGGAGTCGACCCATCCGATGGAGCCACCGCCTGCACCGACCTCGACGAGATCCACGACCGGTGTGCGGACCGGATAGCCGGATGCGCCGCCGAACGCACCTGCTCCGCTTTGAGCAGCGGCGCCGACCGTGTAGTCCTTGGTGATGGACGGCCTGCCGCCACGTATGAGCGAAGCCTTGGCGGTCGTGCCGCCCATATCGAAGGAGATGACATCGGGGTGGCCGAGCGCTGTGCCGATTGCTGCTGCTGCGACGGAGCCTGCCGCGGGGCCGGACTCGACCATGAAGACGGGCTTGTCGACTGCGGCCGCCGATGTGTAGACGCCGCCATTCGACTGCATCACGAGCAGGTCGCCGTTGAGGCCATCTTCGGCAAGCCGCTTTTCGATGGTGGTGAGATAGCGCCCGACTATGGGGCGGACGCCGGCGTTGATCACTGTGGTGCTGGCACGGAAGTACTCACGGAACTCAGGCACGACGGCGGACGAGAGCGAGACCGATGCACCGGGGAATTCTTCGCTCAGGATCTCGCCGACGGCGAGTTCGTGCGCCGGGTTGCGGTAAGCGTGGAGCAGGCAGACGGCGACCGACTCAACGCCTGACTCTCTGATTCGCCGAGCGACTTCCCTCACCGCGTCACGGTCAAGCGGAGTGACCACCTCACCGCTGGCATCGAGGCGTTCTGGCACCTCGAAACAGAGCCGGCGCGGCACGAGTGGCGGCGGCTTTTCGAACTGGAGGTCGTAGAGCGAGGGCCGGATCTGACGAGCGATCTCGAGCATGTCCCGAAATCCCTCTGTAGTGATGAACGCAGTCGGTGCTGTCTTGCCCTCGATGATGGCGTTGGTGGCGACGGTTGTGGCGTGGACGGCGTGGTCGATGGCATCCGGTGCAATGCTGTCGCCTAGAAGGCGTCGAACCGCGGCGATGAAGCCGAGCGAAGGGTCATCTGGCGTAGTGAGCACCTTCGATGTGGTGACATCCCCGGACACAGTGTCGACGAGCGTGCCATCAGTGAAAGTGCCACCGATGTCGACGCCGATTCTGAACCTGTTTGCAGTGTTGTCGGTCATCAACTGCCGCTCCGTAGCTTCGTCGTTTCTTGTTCGTCTAGCTGCGAGCCGTCGTCGGTCAGCGCGACCCTGTAAACCTGCTCGGCCCGCTCCCGGCTGATCTTTCCGTTAAGCACGTCACTCAGTACGAGGGCCGGATCGCGAAGCTCTGGCGCGCCATACCCGCCGCCACCCGGTGTCTGGAAGCTGACAGTGTCGCCAGGCTTCAGGTCGACCACGCACTTGGACGTGAGCTCTTGTTGATCGCTGGCCGGTGACTCGGGGTTGAGGATGTAGTGGGCCTTACGTCCTTGCTGCCCGTCGAACAGCCCGTGGGGCCCTTCGTGGTCTCGGTCAGAAAGGACGGTGAACGTCGCTGCGATATCCGGGAACTGGTAGTCGCGCCGCATGCCCATGCCGCCGCGGAACTCGCCCGGCCCTTCCGAGTCTTCTATCAGTGAGAGCCGTGAGACGCGCATCGGGAAGTGCGTCTCGATCTCTTCGACTGGTGCATTCTCCGTGTTCTGGCCGTGCTGCTGGACCGCATCGGGGCCGTCCTTGTCAGACCGCGCTCCGTAGCCCCCCGCCAGCGCTTCGTAGTTGCAGTGATACTCGCCGGACTCAGGGTCGATGAGCCCGAAGCCGGCCTGCGCCATCATCGCCTTGCAGCCCGCCGCAATCTCAGTCGGTAGAGAGACCGACAGCGCCTTGAACATCAGGTCGTTCAGCCTCACCTGAGTCTCCCAGCCGCCGACCACGGGAGCGGGGTGGCGGCCATTGATAACGGTGCCCTCGGGAGCGATCAGCTTGATGTGGCGGTAGAACCCTTCGTTGAGCGGCAGGTCGGTGTCCATAAGCGCCCGGAGCGTGTATGCGCAGGCGGCGAAGGTCATGGCGTAGCTGCTGTTGACCGGCGCTCTGCGCTGCGGGTCACAGCCGGTCATATCGAACAGCACTTCTTCGTCTCCGACCGTGATCGAAACCTTGAGGTTCACGACCTCGTCCGAAAAGCCGTCGAAGTCTAGAAAGCCCTCGGCGGAGAACGTTCCGTTCGGCAGATCGGCGATGCCCGCGGCGGTGCGACGAGACGTGTATTCGATCAGCTCGTCCATGTAGCGTTTGAACTGGTCAGTGCCGTGCCGGTCGTAGAGCTCATTGAGGCGTTTCGCTCCGATGGCGTTTGCGGCGACCTGCGCCCGGAAGTCGCCAGACGTTACGCGCTTCGAGCGGATCTGGGCGAGGATCAGGCGGAAGATGTCGTCATCGATGACACCTCGACGCACAAGCTTGACCGGCGGGATGATGATCCCTTCCTGGAAGATCTCTCTGAACGGACCGATGCTGGCGGGCGCGCCGCCACCGACATCAACGTGGTGCGCAAGTGAGGCGACGAAGCCGACCAGTTCGCCCTTGTGATGGACCGGCCCAAGGACCGTGGTGTCGTTGAGGTGGCTGCCACCGCTGTAGGGATCGTTGACGACCAGCATGTCGCCGGGCTCGAGGTTTTCGATTCCGTACGTGGAGACGGCCTGTGGGATCAGGCGGACGAATGAGCCGAGGTGCACGGGCTGCGAGAATGCCTGGGCGACCGGCCGCAGCTTGCGGTCGAAGAAGGCGCATGAGAAGTCCTGGCGAGTCTTGACGTTGGTGGAGTAGGCGCTACGCCGGAGCGTGGCAGCCATCTCCTCGGCGACCTGCACCATGCCGCTGCGCAGAACCTCGAAGCGGATCGGGTCGATAGCTGCGGTCATGCGCTGCCCCTGATCTCGGTTGTCTTGTCGTGGTTTAGTTCGAGCGAGTTCTGATCGATGGCTACACCGTAGACGGATCGGGCTCGTCCGGTACTTACCTTGCCGTTTCGCACATCTTCGACGACCAGTTGCGGATCTCGTTCGAGCGGCGATCCGTAGCCGCCTCCGCCTGATGTCCGGTAGCTGATCACCTGTCCCGGCGCGAGATCGACCGTGGTCTTGGAGCTGAGCACCGTTTCGTCATCGTCATCGATTACGGCGTAGACGGACTTACTTCCGTTGGAGCCGCCGAACAGTCCGTGCGGGCCGGCACGGTCACGGTCTGCCAAAACTGTGAATGTGACTGGCTGAGGGAACTGGTAATCGCGGCGCAGGCCTAGGCCGCCCCGGAACTTACCTGCGCCCTCGGAGTCGGGCAGTAGTTCGTAACGCGTGATTCGCACCGGATAGTTCGATTCGGTCTCCTCGACTGGCGCGTTTTCGGTGTTCTGGCCGTGCGACTGCACAGCGTCCGGCCCGTCCGACGCGTGACGCGCGCCGTAGCCACCGGCGAGCGTTTCCAGGAAGCAGAAGTACTCCAGCGAGCCGTCCTGCTGGTCGGGTTCGATTAGGCCGCCGAAGCCCGAGTGGCACTGCATCGACTTGGTTCCAGCGCAGACAGCTTCGGGCAGGGCATCAGACAGCGCGTGGAAGATCAGGTCGTTCAAGCGGACGTGCGTCTCCCAACCGCCGACGACCGGCGCAGGGTGGACGCAGTTCGTCACCGTGCCTTCGGGCGCGTCAACATGAACGTAGCGATAGAAGCCGTCGTTGACCGGCAGGTCCCGGTCGATGAGCGCTCGCAACGCATACGCGCAGGCCGAATAGGTCTGCGCGAAGGTCGAGTTGACGGGCGCTCGGCGTTGTGGGTCAGAGCCGGATGTGTCGAAGCGGACACCTTCGTCGTTGATGGTCACCTTGACTTGCAGCTTCACGACATCGTCTGTGAAGCCATCGTTGTCGACGAAGCCTTCGGCCGAGAACTCGCCCTGTGGCAGCTTCTGCAGCTCTGCGGCTGTTCGCCGCGCCGTGTACTCGATCAGTTCATCGATGTAGCGGTTGAACTCATCGAGCCCGTAGCGGTCAACGATCTCGTTTATGCGGGCGGCACCAGTGCGATTCGAGGCGATCTGCGCCCGGAAGTCGCCAGCCGTTTCGCGTTTGGAGCGGATCTGGGCGAGCACAAGATCGAAGACATCGCGATTGATCTCACCAGCTTTCACGAGCTTTACACGTGGGATGATCACACCTTCCTGGAACACCTCTTGAAACGCTCCGACCGACGCGGGCGCGCCGCCACCGACATCGACATGGTGGGCGAGGCACGCGGTGTAACCGATCACCTCGCCGTTGTAGTGAACGGGGCCGATGAGCGCGATGTCGTTCAGGTGCACGCCGCCGCCGTAGGGGTCGTTGGACAGGACCATGTCACCGGGGCCGAGGTTCTCTGCGCCGTACTCACGAATGGCGTGGGGGACGTGCCGGACAAATGAGCCGAGGTGCACTGGCTGCGTGAACGCCTGCGCGACTGCTCTGAGGTTGGCGTCGAAGAAGGCGCATGAGAAGTCCTGCCGGGTCTTGACGTTGGTGGAGTAGGCACTGCGCCTGAGCGCCGCAGCCATCTCTTCCGTGGCCTGTGTCAGCGCGCTGCGGATGACCTCGAACTTGATTGGGTCGATTGCATAAGGATCATGTCCGGCGCCCGGCGGCGAGGAGGGAGGCTGTTGCATCACCGGGAATTCTACTCTCGCTCAGTGCACGAAGGTAGATGATTCAGAGCTGGCGAGGCAGCTGACGCTATCCCCAGTCCTTCGATTGCAGGACCGGCGTTTCAGAGCTGATGGGCACGATGTCTTCGACGACGATGTTCAGCGTGCCTTCCCGTTTCGACACTGTGCCGGTTGCCATCAGCAACTGGTCTACGGTGTTGAGGCGGACTTGCTTGTAGACCTGCGGCCAGATGACCAACGGGTTGTGGCCGAACTCATCTTCCAGGGTGATGAAGGTCGCGTTTCCTGATGGACGCTGCCTGCGTATCACCAACCCGGCGACGGTGACCCGTTCGCCCTCTTCGTACTTGGCAACTTCATCGCTCCGGATCACATTAGAGGGTAATGAAGGCCGCAGTCGTGCCATCACGTGACTCTCCGGGTGGATGCCCATCGACCTGTACTCACCCATCATCTGCTCCCAGTCGGTCTCAGCAGGGAGTTGCGGTATGTCCTCTTTCGCAAAGATCTCGAACATGTGCTGCTTGCTTACCGGCCTGTGCCTCAGGTTCGCCTCCCAGAGGAGTGAGCGGCGGTCTGGCAGATCGTCGGCATCCGCTGTTCCTTGAGGGTTCGTAATCTCGCGATTGAAGTACTTCCACTGCTTGTCGTAAGGCTCCATGCTCAGTTCTTGAGCGTTGGGACCGGAAACAGCCGAACTCGACGCATCCTCATCGTCCTGGAAGCAATCGAACGCTCCTGACCTGGCGAGGTTGTCCAACGCGACTCTTGTCACGCCTGTTCTTTCGATGAAGTCTGCCAGCGACTCGAAGTCACCAAATCGCTGGCGGGTCGACAGCACAACCTCTGCATTGGGCTCGGTCATGCCGTGGACATGGCGCAGCCCAAGTCGCATAGCGCTGTTTTCGATCGATGACCATTCCGCGCTGCGGTTCACGTCAGGTGGCAAAACCTCTATGCCATGCCTCTTCGCATCCTCTTTCAAGGTCTCGAGGTTGTAGAAGCCCATTGGCTGGTTGTTGAAGATGGCTACAAAAAACTCAAGCGGGTAGTGATGCTTGAGCCATGACATCTGGTAGGCAGTGATTCCGAACGCGTAGGCGTGTGCTTCCGGAAACTGGTACAGCCCGTGGAACTTGGAGTAGATCTTCTCAGCGTTTTCGAGCGGGACGCCTCTGGCTGTGGCTTTCTTGATGAAGGTCTCGCGCCACTGCGCGGTTAGCCTTTCGCTGTTCCGGTGCGTGAAGGCACGCCGCATCCTGTCGCCCTCCAGCGGCGTCATGCCTGCGACGTGCACCGCAAGCTCGGACAGCTGGTCCTGGAAGAGAGGTACTCCAAGTGTTCGCTCAAGAGCGGGCCTCTCGAACTCATGGTCATAGGTCACAGACTCCTGGCCGAGATGACGCCTCAACAGCATCGAGACACCGTCGTTCACGCCAACTCCAGGCCGGACCGCTCCCACTTCCCACGCCATCTCCTCGAGGTTTTTCGGCTTGAGCCGCACGACTGTTTGCATCTGCGCTGCGGACTCGATCTGGAATATCCCGATCGTGTCAGCCTGGTGGATACGCCCGTAGACCTCCATGTCCCCGAAGTCGATGCGTGACAGGTCGACCGGCTCTTCCTGGCGTTGCCGGATCATCTGCAGAGCTTCCGTCATCTGCGAAAGTGCTCCAAGCGCCAGGAAGTCGATCTTCACGAGCCCGGCGTCTTCGGAGCTGTTCTTCTCCCACTGGATGATGTAGCGACCTTCGATAGCGCTGTTCTGCATAGGCGCCACCTCATCGAGAGGTGTTGCGCTGAGGATCATTCCTCCGGGGTGTTGCGCCAGGTACTTGGGGAATCTGTTTAGCTGAAGCGCAAGCTCAACCAGGTACTGCCAGACCTGCGCGTCCAGGCGATGTCTGTACTCGGACAACTGCGACATCTCATGAGCGATGTCCTTGATGCCCGCATGGCCGTCCATCTTCTTGATGAGCTTGCCCAGGTCTTCTTCGGGCAGGTTGAGAGCTTTGCCAAGGTCTCGGATGGCACCGCGCACCTTGTATGTGGCGATCATGCCGGTGAGCGCCGCGAATTTCGGTCCTTTGCGCCTGTGGACGCGGAGTATCAGTTCTTCCCGGATTTCGCGCGGGAAGTCCAGGTCTATGTCGAGTGCGGGAAGGTCTTCGGGTTTTGCGTCGGACGGAAGGAATCGGTCGAGCTTGAGTTTGAACTGCAGAGGATCGATGTGTGAGAGACCGATCAGGTAGCCGACGACCAGGGCAACCGATGACCCGCGTCCGCGTCCGGGCGGATGGTCCTCGATCTTCGTGTCGCCCGAGACGATTCCGAGGTCGATCTGGACCTGGTGGGCGATCTGGATGATGTCGTGATACTGAAGCAGGAAGCCGGCGAGGTTGTACTTCTCTATTAACTGGAACTCTGTATCGAGTCTTTTCCTTAGCCTCGTCCAGGTCTCTCGATCTGCCTTCGCATACTTGTGTTCGGCTGCCTTTTCACAGATCTCTCTCAACCACGAAAGAGCCGTGTGGCCTTCGGGAGCATCGTAGTCAGGAAACCGATAGATCTTCTTGATGTCCTTCGCCAGGTCGAAGTTGCAACGCTCAGCGATTAAAGCGGTGTTGGTGATCGCCTCAGGGTGTTCGCTGTGCAGAGCCGACATCACTTCCGGCGGTTTCAGGAAGAACTGGTCGTTGGGCCTGCGTTGGCTATGCGTCTCTTCAAGCGACCTGTTGTGTTGTACCGCAACAAGCGCGTCGTTTAGACGCGCGCGGCTCTGGTCGTGGTAGTGAACGTTGTTAGTGGCGACGATGCCAATGCTGAGCTCTTTCGCAAGCTGCGCCATCTGCCTGTTGCGAAAGGTGTCGCCTCGCACAAGGTTTTGCTGCAACTCGAGGAAGAAATTGTCTTGCCCGAACCACTCGATGTACTGCTGCGCGACCTCGCGCGCTGTCGAATAATCGTTATGGAGCAAGAGCTCGGATATCTGTCCCCGGCGGCAGCCCGAGAGGCAGATCACACCTTCCGAGTGGTCCGCGAAAAGGTTCGGGTCAAGCGCCGGTTCGTTGCGCTCTTCCGGGTCCATGTGGGCTCGAGTAATGAGCTTGCAAATGTTGCTGTAGCCGGTGGCTGTTTCTGCCAGCAGCGTCACATGATGTCCGCCGAGACCGCTCAGCGATGGGATGGACAACGTGACCTCGACACCGGTGATCGCCTTGATCCCGATCTCGGTTGCCATCTGCGAAAACTCCATGGCGCCGCAGAGGTTGTCGTGGTCAGTGATTGCGAGCGCATGGATACCCAGCTTTTTCGCCCGCACCAGGATGTCCCACGCTTCGGATGCTCCCTCTTTGAAGGAGTAGTTGGTGTGGCAGTGGAGCTCGGCGTACGGGATCTCCGGAGGATGCTCGCGCTCAGGGAAGTCGTCGTCTGAGGCTTCTGCGTAACGGACCATGCTGCGGCCACCGCTGATCCAGCCGTCGTAGACCTTGCTCTCCCAGTTCGGGCGCTTGTATCCGCTGCGGTTGTCCTCAATCCTGCGGCGCGTCTTGGGCGTGTGGTCTCCGCCCGGCGAGCCGTTGATTTCGCCGGATGGAGGCAGACGGTTGAAGCTGTCCATCATTCCGCCTGCCTTGACCAGGTGTCACGGATCAGGTCACGGAAGATGGTGAGCCGTTGGTTGTTTTCGAGGACGACGTCAAAGTAGACACGCTCGATCTCAAGTTCGCTCCCTCGCCACCACTCGTCATTGATCTTCCAGGTGTCTTCTATAGCGACGACATTCATCCATTTGCCGTCGCTTCGGATGGCGCGGTACTGCTGGCGGTGTGAGTTTCTGCGTCTCCGGTTTCCGGGATGAATCGTCTGTGCATCGACCGGTTTGAGCCGGACGCTGACCGGCGTTCCGTGTTCCCCGCGCTTTACCTCAACCGGTTGCGGCTCGTTCAGCTGCTTGATTGTGTTTGGAGTGGTCATGCAGAGAACTCACTGGCTGAGCTGGACCAGCGCGTGCCTGCGCTCGGGGATGCGCGACCACGGCTCAAGCTCACGGACCTGGTAGATAGGTGGCGCAGTGCGGATGCGCGTCGCCAACTGACTGATTGCCTGCTGGAGGTTGCTTTCTCTCTGCACCTCCTTCCACATCGACTCCTGCTTCCACGGCTCTGTGCTGAGATCGGAAAGCGTGAGGCGGAGGTCTTCGAGAGCGCCGGGAAACTCGATTCCATCGAGCTTTGTCTTGATGGCGAAGAGTGCGCGGTTCTTCGAGCCGACAGGTTCCTTGAATGCGACGTCTATCGACCACGGAGGTTTCTGGAAGATCTGTGCCTGCAGGTGTGCGCTGCGGGCGTAGCGTCGCCGCATCTGCGACCTGCTGAACGCCTTTCCAAGGAGGCTTTCCAGACCTGAGATGACGGCGAGCATGCTGGCTGTGGTATCGGGAAAGGTCAGGTATTCGGATACCGATTCGATGATCTTCCGGGGGAGGAATGGCTGGTCATCGATACCGTTGGCAAACTGCCACATGAGCCTGCCGGTCAGGCCGAACTGCGCTTCCATCGGCCCTTGTGAGACGGCTGCCACATCAGCGAGTCGGTGTAAGCCGAAGCTGTGAAGCTGTTCGATAAAGCGGTACGGAACAGGAAGGATGTCTACCGGGAAATTGCCCACGAACCTGGCCGGGTCACCAATGATCCTCTTTGCGCGGCGCGGCTCACTGACTTTCGATGCAAGCATCGCCTGCAGCTTGTTCTGGCCAATACCTATTCGAAGGTCGAAATCACCCGCCACCTCGGCTAATCGCCGGACGATCAGGTCTGGCGTTCCGTAGAGTCGGCTGAGGCCAACTAGGTCCAGGTAAGCGACTCCAGGTCCTGCAATCTCCACTGCCGGTATCAGCTGTTCGAAGCTGGAGACCATCTCTTCGAAGACCAGGCCGTATTGCGGAATGTCTGCCTGCAGCAATAGAGCGTTGCTGTGTCTGGAGAGTGCGATATCGACCGGCACGCCCGGATGCACATCCTCAATCCCCGGTGAGGAGTCCAGGACGAGTCGTTCCGATGGTCCTGTCTCGCTCTTGAAGCTTGACCTTGTAGCAAGGTCCGCCTCTGAAAAGTCGAGCGACGAGCAGGTGATGAAGACCGGCCTGTCTTTCGGCAGAGACGGATTTCTCTCGGCTTCCACCTGCCAGCAGAAGTTCGGGACGCGGATGCAGGCTATCTGCCTGTCCTCGGTTTCCACGGGTTTCATGACTAGAAGAGCGCCCCTGGAAACTGGACCGGATCATCGAGAAGCTTTCGCAAGCGCGCTGCGCCGATGACGCCGGGACCGAAGTATTCGTGATCAACAAAAGCTGAGAGGCTCTTCAGCGCGCCGTCCGACTGCATGTCTCGGATGCTCTCGGACCATGCGAACGACTCTTCGTAGAACTGCTCAGGCGTCTTTAGAGGGCCTTCGAAATCCATACGCGGCCCGAGCCATCGGATGTAAGCCCGTCCATTTGAAGAGCGGAGTCTCTGCGGAGAGGAGACCAGGTTCGTGGTGACGGGAATGAATGGATGCTTCTCCATCAGGTAAGGGACCTCTTCAGACCACAGGAAGTGGTCTCGCACTTCGATGGCGAACTCCATCTCTCCGAAAGGCAGCTTCTTGAGGAAAACCCTGAGCCATTCCGCATATTCGACCGTGAATTTCGGCGACAGCTGGACAAGGATCGGGCCCAGGTGATCTCCGAATTTCCTGGCTGCTGCAAGAAACTCGTTCAGCTCGGCATCGGCGTTATGAAGCCGCTTCTCGTGAGTGATGACGCGGGGAGTTTTAAGAGAGAAGCGGAAGTGTGGCGGCACGACCTCCAGCCAGCTTCGATATGGCTCCAGGCAGTCCAGCCCGTAGAAGGTCTGGTCCACCTCAACCGCGTTGAACATCTGCGAGTAGAACTGCAGCTTGCCAACAGGGTTCAGCCCTTTCGGGTACATCCAGTTCAACTGAGTGCTGGACCAGCCGTGCGACCCGATGAGGAGTTCGGTCTGAGCCGAATCGCTGGCTTGTGCGACTTCGATGATCGTCTGTCTGTAGGTCTGTTCCACGCTGGCTTTTGCCTTCCGTCGAGCGCCGGTTTCGGTGCTGGACATGCGATAATAGAACAGATGTTCGGAAAGTCAATAGGGTAGGGACCTATCGAAGGAGAGAGGACCGCGAAAAGCAGGAATATGCCAGTGACTGGAGCTGTTCTGAACTGCCGTTTCTGACCTACCGCGAAGTTGAGCCTTGTTAACAGGCTGTACACGCGTTCCTGTGCTAACGTCGTCCGATTCTGGCAGTTCAATCCAAACTTGACTTGCCGGTACGCTTGATTCAGCTTGAGACGGAGACCGAGGCAATTGAGGGCCAGCAAACATCGGGTCGTAACGATCTCGCTAGTCCTACTGGTAGCAGCCGCTGCAGTTGTGCCTGGAATAGCTGTCCCGGCAGAGCGGGCGGGAGCCAGCGCTAACCTGCTCGGTCACTGGACGTTTGACGACGGAACAGCCACCGATATCTCGGGCAATGGCAACAATGGCGTGCTGAACGGAGCAACACCTGCGCCCGGATACGTCGGCACAGGTTCTCTTGAATTTGATGGCGTCGACGACCATGTCGACTTGGGGAACCTCGATGTTGTCGGCAGCGCAGTCACTCTCGCCGCCTGGATAAGCGCCGACAACCTTGCGAACTGCGCATCGCGCGACTGCCGCATAGTCTCGAAGGCCTCGGGTACCAGCTCCTCAGATCATTACCTGATGCTGAGCACGATCCGCAGTGGCAGTGATATCAGGCTGCGTTTCAGGCTCAAGGCCAATGGCTCCACCTCTACGCTCGTAGCCAATTCGGGCAACCTGGTCAACGGTCAGTGGACTCATGTGGCCGCGACCTATG
Source organism: Dehalococcoidia bacterium (assembly GCA_028285005.1). GTDB lineage: Bacteria > Chloroflexota > Dehalococcoidia > Lucifugimonadales > Lucifugimonadaceae > JAJCYX01. The sequence goes on from JANQQP010000029.1 coordinate 11,556, forward strand.
ACGGCACTACGATGAAGGTGTTTGTTGACGGAGTAGCCGCCGGGAGCAAGGCGAAGTCCGGCGTCATCGATACGAACCCCGCGGTGGCGATGTGGGTTGGTGGCAACCCGCCATCCCCGACTATCCGGCCCTGGGACGGCAAGATCGACGAGGTCCGACTGTATGACGGAGCCCTGACCCTTCCTGAGATACAGGTCCTGGCAGGTCAGTCTCCAACGCCCGACACCACGCCTCCACAGCGTTCCAATGGAGCTCCTTTCGGATTGCTTCCACCGGGTACGACCCAGACGATACTCTCGCTTACCACCGACGAAGTAGCTACCTGCCGCTACGGGACCGTTCCAGGAACGCCGTTCGCTTCACTGTCAGATGTCTTCACTTCTACAGGGTCTGCCGTCCACGTAACAGAGGTAATAGGACTCACAGACGGCAACAGCTACAGCTTCTACGTTCGGTGCGAGGACACTGCGGCGCCTCCGAACGCAAACACCGACGATCTCCTGATCTCATTCTCGATCGATGCCTTGCCGCTGGATACCGATCCTCCAACGCTTGTGCGTACCGCTCCAAATGGCGTTCTTCCTGCAGGAACGACACAGACCACGCTCTCGATTGACACGAATGAGCCAGCGAGTTGTCGCTACGACACCATTCCCGGCACGCCGTATTCGGCCATGCCGAACACCTTTTCAACCACCGGTTTCCTGGACCACTCAACTCTGCTAACAGGTCTCACCGGAGGCGCGTTGGAGGTCTATGTCCGTTGCGAAGACGCCGCAGTTCCACCCAACGCCAACCCTGATGATCTGCTGGTCTTAATACCGGTCTCGCTGGGCATCGATGCTCCGCAGCAGCTCGCAACTCTCGTTGGCGCGCATCCGTTCGCTCCTCTCCAGCCAACATCGAGAGGCAAGCAGATATCGACGTTGTTCGGATGGGGCAACAAGCTGTACACAGGCTATGGCGACTGGCAGGAGAACACCGGTCCAATCCATATAGTCCACTACGACCCTGTGACAGACCAGTTTGTGGACGAGTTCACCTTCAACACAGAGTCGGTGCAGAACTTCCGAGTGATCGACGGCAAGCTCTATGTGCCATCGATAGACCCGACGTCATCTGCTCAGCCGGATATCGCCGTGCGCGACGCGCTAGGCAACTGGACAACTCAGCGGCCAGCAGGTCTGATCCACTCGTTTGATGTCAACACTCTGACCGGCACCGATCTTTGGCTTGTAGGAGCAGCATTCCCGGATGGTGAGGTGCACAGGAGCACAGATGGTGGCGTGACGTGGACGCAGGAGTTGGCGCTTCCGCCGTCTACGACCTTCGCCCGAGCCTTCTACGCCGGCGTCCACAACAACAAGCTCTATGTAGAGCCGTGGTTCGGAGTAGACAGAGAGTCGAAGGTTTTCGACGGCGTCTCGTGGACCGATGGACCGGACCTGCTCTCCGCAGGTGAGACTGGTTGGAGGACCGAGGAGTTTGCGGGGAGCATGTTCCTGAGGACTCAGCAGCATCCGGAGCTGGCGAACCGGTTGAGGCGGTTCGACGGCATTTCGTCTGAAATTGCGATCCAGGGCATCCGAGACTTCGTGGTCACAGGCAACCGGCTCTACGTCCTCCAGGATGATGGGACGATTCACTACACCGAGGACGGTGTTACCTACTCGACGTTTAGCAGCACTGTTGACCTTACGTATCGCAGCATCGGCGAGTTGAACGGCGCCATCTATGTGGGGACATCGCTTGGCGATATCTACCGGTTCGGACCGCCGCCACCTGACACCTCTCCGCCGGTGCGCTCGAACGGATCCCCAGCAGGCGCTCTTCCCCCGGGAACAATAGAGACGACTCTTTCGCTGGTGACCGATGAGTCTGCCACCTGCCGATATGGAACGACTCCGGGCACTGATTTCGCTGCGTTGCCGGGCACCTTTGGAACGGCAGACGGGATAGCCCACTCAGAGACGATCAACGGACTTACGGACGGGACCGCTCTGGACTTCTACGTCCGATGCGAAGACTCTCAGGCGCCCCCAAACGTCAATCCAGACGATTTCGCGATCTCCTTCTCGGTGAGCACGGCGGGGACCGACCTTGTGGCTCACTGGCCGTTCGATGATGGCACTGCGAACGACGTTTCGGGCAATGGCTACAACGGCGTGATCAACGGTGCGCTGCCCGCGGTTGGGCAGGACGACAGCGGTGCGTTGGACTTCGATGGAACCAGTGACTATGTCGACGCAGGCAGCGTTGATGTTCCGGGCAGCGAGGTCACGATCGCCGCGTGGATCAACTCCGACAACCTTGGTAACTGCACATCGTTCGACTGTCGAATCGTCTCGAAGGCATCAGGCACCAGCACGCAAGATCACTATTTGATGCTGAGCCCGATCAACAGCAATGGCGGGGCGAAGTTGCGATTCAGGTTGAAGGCGGGAGGCTCGACTTCGACGCTGGTTGCAGGCTCAGGGAACCTGGTGAACGGCCAGTGGATTCATGTCGCCGCGACGTATGACGGTGCAGCGATGCGAGTCTTCGTCAATGGCGCGGAGGTAGGCAGCGTTCCGAAGTCGGGAGCCATAAACACTAACCCAGCCATACCGTTGTGGATCGCAGGCAACCCTCCGTCTCCCACGATCCGGCCATTCGACGGAAAGATCGATGATGTGCGGATCTACAGCCGTGCGTTGAGTCTCACCGAGATACAGCAGCTGGCGACTCCGGTGGCGAACGAGGCGCCTGTAGGTGTGCAGGACGCATACGCGGTCGACGAAGATACCGTGCTGAACGTTCCGGCCGCTGGTGTGCTGGCGAACGATACGGATGCAGAGGGTGACCCTCTGACGGCACAGATTTTCACGCTGCCGTCGAGCGGTTCGCTAACTCTCAATCCGGACGGATCATTCACCTACACTCCGGATCCGAACTTCAACGGCCAGGACTTCTTCTCATACCAGGCCGCAGACGCGCTCCATTCATCGGCACCTACGCTCGTGACCATCACGGTTGATCCGGTCAATGACCAGCCGGTCGCCGATCCTCAATCTGTTAGCACCGACCGCAATGTCCCCGTGCCCGTTACTCTCACCGGAAGTGACATCGACGGGGACGGGTTGAGCTTCATCGTGACTGTGCCGCCATTGAACGGAACTTTGAGCGGCGCTGCGCCGAACCTCATCTACACACCCGATCCGGGCTTCGTCGGACCGGACTCGTTCTTATTCGTGGCCGACGATGGCCTGCTGTTCAGCGCCTCCGCGGTTGTTCAGATAGATGTGCTTGACCCGAACGATCCACCTGTGGGCGTCGAAGACCAGTACCAGGTGGATGAAGGCAATGCGTTGAACGTGTCGGCACCGGGAGTGCTGGCGAACGATACGGACCCCGAAGGCGACCCATTGACTGCGCAGATCTTCACTCTGCCGTCGAACGGTTCTCTGACGCTCAACCTGGACGGATCGTTTACTTACACGCCGGACCTCGGTTTCACCGGCCAGGATTTCTTCTCGTACCGGGCCGACGACACTTTCCTGACATCAGCGCCGACACTCGTGACTATCACTGTGAACGAGGTTCCAGCCGGGCTGATAGGGCACTGGACATTTGATGACGGCACAGGCGCCGACAGCTCCGGCAACGGCAACGACGGCGCCGTCAATGGAGCCGTGCCGGACGCAGGTCGAATTGGTGCAGGCTCTCTGGACTTTGACGGTGCGAATGACCATGTGGACGCCGGGAACATCGACGTGCCGGGCAATGAGTTCACGCTGTCGGCGTGGGTGAACTCGGACAACCTGCAGAACTGCGGAAGAAACGCCGACTGTCGAATCGCGTCCAAGGCGACCGGGACATCGACAGAAGATCACTTCTTCATGCTCAGCACGTTCAAGAGTTCCGGTTCGGTAAAGCTGCGCTTCAGGTTGAAGATCGCAGGCTCCACACAGACCCTCATAGCTTCAAGCGGAACACTCAACACCGGGGTCTGGCACCACGTGGCCGCGACCTACGACGGCATCGAGATGAAGCTGTTCCTTGATGGTGTCGATGTCGGTTCGCTCGCGGTCTCGGGCACCATCTCCGTTGATCCCACCGTCCCGTTCTGGATTGGGGGATCGCCGCTGGTGGCGACGAGCAAGCCCTGGGACGGCACGATCGACGATGTTCGTCTCTACAACCGCGCGTTAAGCGCCGCTGAGATTGGCCAACTGGCTGCACAGTGATGTCTCCGGTTGTCCGAAGACGCTTGCCTGGTGCCTGACGGTCTGGTTTGCGCCTGTAGTCCGGGCAGCATAACCTCTCGGCCATGACGGATCCGCGTATACAACAGGCCATCGATGCTATCGGTGAAGAGTCGGACGACGACTACAAGATCGCGCCGACATCGCATGCTGATCAGCTGGGCGACGGTGCTCAAAGATTGGCTGCCATGCTGCGGACCCCGACTGTGGAGACGATTGGCAAGGAGTATGAGCGCAACGACGCGCTTGCCGTCGAGGCACAGAACTCTTTCAGGCGCGAGAGCAACCGGGCCAATGTAACGGTCGCAATCGCCGGGATGCTGAGCGCTGGAGTCCTGGTCGTTGCGACTTTTTCCACTGACCTGAACTCCGGAGTCTCTACATCTCTCTTTGTGACGCTAGGTGTCCTGGGTGTGGTTGTGGGGGCGGCTGGGGCTATGTTCCTGTCGCACATAAACCGCGGCGATCTGCTGACGCGGTGGATGGGAAACCGGGCGCAGGCAGAGATGCACAGAGCTGAGTATTTCGAGACAGTCACATCAGTCGTGCCGGGCGATTCGCAGGCGGATGAAATCCCGATTGAGTTGCTTCAGCTTGAGTACTTCCGGCGGTACCAGCTCGATGTTGAGGAGTCCTACTACCGAAACCGGCAGAGTGACCACCGAGCTTCTGGCGATCGCACCGTTCGCATAGGCTCCGTGGCTGTGTTCGTATCGGCTCTCGGGACAGGTCTTGCCGGAGTGTTGGCGACGATCGATCCGCGGTTCGCTGCAATTGCGACGCTTGCATTGTTTGGCACTGTTCTCTCGGGGTTCGCCACTTACAGGGAATCGATCAGCCAGGACCGTCGAAACGCTGAAAGATATGACCGGACTCATCAGGCACTTGTCGCTCTTCGACTGCACCTGGGACAGGTTCGCGAGCGCTCCCTTGCCGGTGATCGAGGAAGCATGGAAGCGTACGTCAGAGCGGTAAACAATGTGATTTCAGCTGAGCACAGGCAATGGCTGGCGGGCGACGAGTTGATACGCTCAGCGATCGCAGACCTCGAACGCTCACTTGAGAGAACCCTCGACGACTGATTGCCTGATCGGTTAGGCGCAACCGCCGACACGGTGATTGATACTCCCCCGCTGCCAACCGACGGCCCGAATGTGAAACTTCGCGGTCTGCCCATTCGCTGCAGTCTTGCTCAGGCATAATTCCTCCATGGCTGATTCAGAGGGACATGAGCGCGACACCAGTCCGTTGCTCGAGACCAAGCTCTTTGCGCCGCAGTGGCGTTCCTCACTGGTTCCGCGGCAACGCCTGATCGAACGCCTGGACAAGGGTGCTCGCTGCAAATTGACACTGATTTCAGCGCCTGCGGGCTTCGGCAAGACTACTCTGACTTCCGAGTGGCTATCGACAGAGTCAGATGACCAGCGACGATCCGGCTGGCTATCGCTGGACGACCGAGACAATGATCCCGGCGTCTTCTGGTCGTACTTCGCCGCCGCGCTACAGAGAGCCAACGTCATTTCCGACACGAACGCGACATCGTTCATCCGCGCCTCGAAACACACCTCCATCGAGCCTGCGCTGACGACGCTGATAAACGATATCAGCAAGTTCGAACAAGACTTCACTCTGGTCTTCGATGACTATCACTCGATCGAAGCCGACGCTATTCACAGCGCTATTTCATTCCTTATCGACCACCTGCCGCCACAGATGCGCATCGCGATTGTCAGTCGCGAACGTCCACCGCTGCAGCTTGGACTGCTGCGTGGACGTGGCGAGCTAAGTGAGCTTGGACCTGCCGATCTTCGCTTTACCTCGAGCGAAGCGTCCACGTTCCTGGGCGATGTCATGGGCCTTCAGCTTTCAGAGGACGATCTAAGCCACCTCGAGGCGAGGACCGAAGGCTGGATTGCCGGACTGCAGTTGGCAGCGCTCTCAATGCAGGGACGTGAAGATGTCTCAGGGTTTATCAGAGCGTTCGCCGGCCACAATCGACACATTGTTGATTACCTGGCGGAAGAGGTGCTTCAACTGCAGGACGATGAGGTGCGCAGTTTTCTACTGCAGACCTCGGTTCTTGACCGCATGAGTGGGCCGCTCTGCGATGCCACGACCGAACTGCCGGGTAGCAAGGAGATGCTGCAACGGCTGGAGCGTGGCAACTTCTTCCTTATACCACTGGATGACAGGCGTGAGTGGTATCGCTATCACCACCTCTTTTCAGATGTCCTCCGGGCTCGAGCTGCTGAAGAGATCCCTGACCGGCTGCCCGCTCTCCACAACCGCGCAAGCGATTGGTATGAGTCGAACGGCTACAGGCCGGATGCGATTCATCACGCGTTGGCCGCCAGGAACTTCGAGAGAGCTGCGGTCCTGGTCGACCTCGCATGGCGAAACGTTCGCTGGTCCAACGAAGAGGAGACCTGGGCAGGCTGGCTCAACTCGCTGCCGGAGTCGGTCATCGAGTCGAGGCCAATTCTGACTATGGGAAACGCATGGACGCTGCTTTTCTCAGGGGAGTTTGAGGCCGGGGCTGCCCGGCTTCGCGAGACCGAAAGCCTGATCCGCAAGGCCGATGCTGGTCAGATTTCGTCCGACACACATGTGGCGGACGAGGCCGAATACCTGAGGTTGCCTGCGGTTATCGAATCGGCGTGGGCGTTTTACTCGCAGGGTGTCGGCGATTCAGAAGCGACGCAGATGCATGCGAAGAGAGCTCTAGACCTCTTGCCCGAAGAGGATCACTTCGAGCGCGCTATTCCTTCAGCGATGGTCGCTCTTTCTCAGCTGGCCGCAGGCAATCTGGACACGGCATACGAGCTAGTCGCCCATAGTACAGAGCACATGCGTAAATCCGGCAACGAAAGCGCCGCGATCACTGCGTCGATACTTCTCGGCGAGATCCGGATGATCCAGGGCCGGATTCGCGAGGCGATCTCCCTGTACAAGGAATCGATACGGGCGCTGGAACGCCTGGGAGGCACTTCGGAGAGAGGTACGGCTGACATGCTGCTCGGCGTGGCTGAGTCGATCCTTGAGCAAGGAGATATTGGCGAGGCCAGACGACTGTTCGCACGGAGCGCTGACCTTGGTGAGCATGCTGCCTGGGAGGCTTACGAGTTTCGATCACGAATGATTGACGGCAGACTGCACGAGTACGAAGGTGACCTCAACACCGCTCTCACCCTGTACGAGGATGCGGAGCGAGTTGCCACCCCGAGCGTTATGCCGGACATCAGACCCGTCGCGGCGATGAAGGCGCGGATATGGGTTAAGCAAGGCAGGCTGGCGGAGGCCGAGCAGTGGGCGAACAAGCAAAAGCTGTCGGTCGAGAGCGAGCCTACGTATCTGCGCGAGTACGAGTTGATCACTCTGGCGATTATCTTGATCGCCCACAACAGCACCCGGCGCGACGATCAGCTACTTCTCGACGTGATTGGCCTTCTCGAACGTCTGCTGGCAGCTGCGAAGCAAGGCGGCAGGACCGGTGCGGTCATCGAAATCCTTGTTCAGTTGTCGCTGGCCGAATCCGCTCGTGCCGAGACCGACAAAGCGCTGCAACACCTTGAAAGCGCGATGACGATCGCAGAGCCGGAGAGCAGCGTGCGGCCGTTCGTCGCTGGCGGCGATGACGTAAGGGACCTTCTTCGCCTGGCCATGAAGCGAGGTATTTCTACGTCATATGCGAAGCACCTGCTCTCGTACTTCGACGGCGCGCAAGCCAGTAAGCCGACTAGTCTGGCAGCCTCACACGCGTCACTGCCAGATCCGCTCACCGTACGTGAGACCGAGGTCCTGAAGCTTGTGGCGTCTGGCCTGACGAACCAGGAGATCGCGGATCAGCTCTTCATCAGCCTCTACACCGCCAAACGGCACGTCGCCAACATCTTCAGCAAGCTTGGCTCAAGTCACCGCACTCAGGCCGTCAAGATGGCCGACGATTTGAACCTTCTCTAACAGCCATCGATGGCGCGCAGCCCCTCGCGTCTACATCTCCGCAAATACACCCTTTCTGCACCTTTCGGATGATCCGGAACACCGGCCCGCGTTCGTAGCGTGTCTCATGTCCGATAACGGTTTATCCAGTCGAGGAGCACGGGCATGTGGCTGTGGCGCAGCCAACTGGCAGCCGGAACTCCTCAGATTCAAGGAATGAAACAAGTGAGTGATTACGCAGTATTCGCGGAAGGGTTGGTCCGGGAGTTCTCCGGCGTCAGAGCGGTGGATTCGATCGACCTCGAAGTAGCGAAAGGTGAGGTGTACGGCTTCCTCGGACCAAACGGCGCCGGGAAGTCGACCACGGTTCGCATGTTGACCACATTGCTTTCGCCCACGCAGGGCAGGGCCGTGGTCGCAGGCAACGATGTGATGAAGCAGACGCAGCAGGCGCGGCTGCGCATTGGTGCTGCGCTACAAGAAGCTGCTCTGGACAACCGGCAGACAGGAAACGAACTGCTGAAGTTACAGGGACGGCTCTACGGACTGTCCGGCCGAGAGATCAACCAACGGATGAAGGACCTGTCGAGCCTGATCGACATTGGGGATGCCATGGACCGTCAGGTCGGCACCTACTCCGGCGGCATGAAGCGGAGGCTCGACCTGGCTGCTGCGCTAATCCACAACCCGGAGGTGCTCTTCCTGGACGAGCCGACAACCGGACTCGACCCGATCAGCCGGGCACGCGTCTGGGATGAGGTCGGCCGGATCAACAGGGAGCTTGGCGTGACTATCTTCCTTACCACCCAGTACCTGGAGGAGGCGGATGAGCTGGCGGACCGCGTCGGCATCATCAGCTCCGGCCGGATTGCCGCTGAAGGCACGCCGACAGACCTCAAGCGGTCGATCGGCTCAGACGTCATCGTCACTCAGGTCGAAGGAGACCCGGAGTTGGCACGGAGCGTCGTGAGGAATGTCCAGGACGTGGAGCAGGTCGACATCAGCAGCACTGAGCTGACCATCAGTGTCAGCAGCGGCGCTGAGCAGATCGGCAGGATCGCCGTCGCACTGAACAACGCAGGAGTGAACGTCAGGGAGATCACGTTCCGCACTCCCACGCTTGACGACGTCTTCCTGCAGGTGACTGGTGAGCGGATGAAACTTGAAGACCCATCGAAAGAGGTAGCAGCGTGAGCACGGCAGCAGTAGAGCTAAGAGGCGAAATCAGAGCCCGGCGAGCCGGGTTCATAAGAGAGGTGGCAGCGGTCGCGGTCCGGGCGTTGCGCTCGATACCGCGTGACCCTGAGACGGTGATACCGCCGCTCATCTTCCCGGTGTTCTTCTTCGCCGTGACCATCGGCGCGTTGCAGGACGTTGCCGAGGGGATACCGGGCATCGATTACAAGGAGTTCCAGCTGCCCGTGGCGATCATCTTCGCCGTGACGGGCGTGTCTAGAGCGATCACGGTGGTGACGGACATACAGACCGGCTACTTCGATCGACTTTCAATAACGCCGACTAACCGGCTGGCGTTGTTGCTGGGACTGATGGTCGCCGACCTGGCGATGGTGATTGGACTCACACTGCCGGTGATTGCGCTTGGCTTCGTGTTGGGAGTCGGGTTCGAAACCGGACCGGCTGGTGTCCTAGTGTTCCTTGCGATCGCAGGGCTTTGGGGTCTGGTCTACGCCGGGTTCGTCTACGCCATTGCGCTGAAGACAGGCAACCCGGGCGCGGTGAACTCGTCGTTCCTGTTGTTCCTGCCGTTCGTGTTCCTGACGACGCTCTGGCTTCCGAAGGAGGCTCTGACGGGATGGATGGCGACGGTGGCCGAATACAACCCGGTGACCTACCTGCTGGCCGCTCTGCGGTCGCTAATCTCCGAGGGCTGGGATGCTGAGAAGCTGCTGGTTGGGATAGCGGCGGTTCTGGGCGTAGGAGTAGTCAGCATGTCCCTGGCACTCTGGGCGCTGAGGTCGAGGGTGAGACGGGCTTAGGCGGAGGACGACCACAGAGTTCCTCTGGCGGGCATGATGTGCTAAACATCATGCCCGCCAACTGTTTTAACCGGGAGTGATCGCACATGGCCGAAATAAGGAAGAACCGAGCCAAGGAGAAGCTGAGCAGGGGAGAGACCGTTGTCTGCCTGGCGGGCGTGGACAATCCGCATCTCGTGGACTTCGTTGGACACCTCGGAGTCGATGCAGTCTGGTTTGAGGCGGAGCATGGACCAGTCGACTTCGATGCGATCGGCAATCTCTCGAGGGCAGCTGATCTCTGGGGTTTGACCTCGCTGGTCAGAGTCGGCAGCACGAACTACAGCACCATCTACCGCACCCTCGATATGGGAGCGATGGGAATAGTCGTCCCACACGTAGACACGGTCGAAGATGCTCGTGCGGTCGTAGAAGCCGCGAAGTACGCGCCGGTTGGGCGCCGAGGCATGTACGGCCCTCGCCAGTCGTACGGAGTCGCCGACTACCTGCAGAAAGCGAACGAACAGACCATGACCGTTGTGCTCATCGAAGACATCAAGTCAGTGAACAACCTTGATGGGATTCTTGATGTAGAGCACATCGACGTCTATCACGTTGCTCCGAGCGATCTTGCGCAGTCGATGGGACACATTGGCGATGACGGCAACCCGGAGGTGCAGCGGACAATCGATGAGGCCATTGCGAAGATCATCGCCACAGGGAAGACCGCGGGGACAACGGTCGGCGCGCACAATGTGGCCAGGTTTCGAGACCAGGGCGTGAAGTTCTTCTACACCAGCCTCAACGGCTGGATCACCGCCGGTGCCAAACAGTTCATGGAAGCGCTGGAGCGGTAGGCGGTGCTTGACCACCGCGTAGGGTCACTTCGGTAGTCGTATCGCCGCTGAACTCGCCGGTGGTACTTGTGTCTTGCCGGGCCGTCCATGCAATTCCAAGCTCACGCCGTTGGTTTCCTCGGCGAGCTTGCGGGCATGGTGATGATGATGGCGCCTGTCCTGTGAGTGCGCCAATTCGTGGTGGAACGCGGTTCTCCACAGATCGTAGGGGTCAACATGAAAGACGATCATGACGATGACGGACTGTGTTGAGATGGGCATCGAGGCAGCGGCTGAGCGCGCAGTTGAAGTTGCATGCGATGGAGCTGATGCCGTCTGGCTCAGTTTCGACGTAGATTATCTCGATGCGGCGTTTGTGCCGGGCACGGGCTGGCCGGAGCCGGGCGGATTCTTGCCACGCGAGGTCCTGAAGTTCATTCAGCTGATTGCTGAAAGGCCCCTAGCAGGCATCGAAGTGGTTGAGTGCTCCCCGCCGTACGACGACGCCGATATCACGTCGCTGATAGCTACAAGAGTCATCTGTAACACCCTCGGCTGCCTCGTCCGGGCGGGGCATATACCGGTGAAGACTGAGTAGGGTGGCATCGGCGGATGGGTAAGGAGCGGGTTGAAGAATCTTGCCTATCGCTACCTTACTGGCTAAGGCTCGGTTACAGGGCCAGCGGGGTCTCGAAAGAGTCTTCGATGACTAGCGCGAACAACGCTCCGGCTTCCTAAGAACGCTCTGACGGGATGGATCGCGACGGTGGCCTACTATACAACCCGGTGACGCACCTGTTGGGCCCGCTGCGAAGTTGCTGATCGGTATAGCAACGGTGCTGGGTGTGGGACTGGTCAGCATGACGTTGGCGATTGTGAGTGGAAGACTTGGCGCACAAGACTGCATTCCCTATTTGCAAGTTGATTTGTATGTTGTTCTGGACTCCATTGAAGATGTTGGTGAGCACTACACTCGATAATGGGCGACGAGCGATATCGCGAGCGAGTAGCTTTAAAAATCACTCTTTCAAAATTGTTGAATTATTCCGACCACGATCATGAGTATTCCAATGCCTATCGCTAATATCCCGCCTGACTGTTCCATTGCCTTATATGTATCTTCATTCATCAAGCCAAGTTGGTTGAAATTACTATACCCCTTAAGTAAAGCGACTCCGATCGCGATACTGCAAAGAGCGAATATCGTGAAAATTAAGAGAATCAATTCGAGAATTATTTGAAAACTGGAATGTTCATGACGCGGACTCCCAAAACTCGTCCCTTGTCGGAACAGGCTCCGAAGGGACAGTATTTGCTAACTGTCCGTCGTCTTCGTCAGAATCAGGTTGACCAGGTCCACTGATTGGAATTAACCAAGTATAGGAAGCTCCTCCATTTATGCCGGCTGGGAGTAACGCTAAGCCAGCTTCCGGTGAACACCCGACGCCAGTCGTTGCCTCACCCACATAAAGACTGCACCCATGCGGTCCTACGTTTCCCTCTACCAATGCGAACCAGCCTTGGAGATCGTAAATGCTGTCAGCGTCGAAAACGACTGGCCTGAGATCTGCCGACAATCCGATGTTTGTTGAACCACCAACCGCCGGAGTTATCGTAAAACCGACATTTCCATGTTCATCATAAGCTACTCCCGCCGAGATGCTCACAAAAACTCCAGCTTCTAATGCGAATGTGCCTTCAATTAGAACGACAGGGCCAGAGGGGATTAAGTGAATTTGAGGCTTCTCGATGGTAGGAGGATCTTCAGGGTTGAATTGCTTCGTTGTTTGGAATAAGGCTTTTACATCATCGACGAAATCGGCAATCTTTGGCCAGTTGCCTGTTTCGTCTATATACAGCGTTGGGTTGTTACGAACATACGAATACCGATTCCAGTCAACCGGCGATGACGCGTTCGGCACGATGCTGTCCGGACTCACGAAGCGGCCCAGAGCTGTGTCGTAGTACCTCGCGTTGTAGAAGCCCAGGCCGGTTCCGGCATCGAAGATCTGGCCTGTGAAGCCACGCTCGGTGTCGAAAATGCCGGTTGAGCCAGGTCGCGTCTCTCCGAACGGGAAGAAGCTTTGCGTCCCGACCAGGTTTCCGAACTGGTCTGTTGCCGCAACCGGCGAGCCGAGGTGGTCCGCGTGCAGGTACTGCACATCCCACTCTGCCTCCGGCAGATCGACTACTACAAATCCACCGACCTTGACGCCGCCGCTGTGGTGCCCGCCGGCCGTCGCCGCAACCCGACGGTCCTGGATCGCAACGGCTGTTCCCAGACTGTCCAGTGCCGCCGCATCCTGCTTCCTGATGCGGGACACCTCCGTCCAGCCCTCACCTTGGAGCCGGTACACGTAAACCTGGCCAGTCGCTGAGCCAACGGCTCCCGAGTGATTCTGAGCGCCGACTATAAGCAGATCACCTTCAACGTCTGCTGTTCTCCCGAACCAGGCACCTTCGTGACCGTCCGCGGCCAGAATCTTCTTCTGCTCCACCCAGCCTGAATTGGTCTTCTTGAAGACGTAGGCAGCTCCGGATGCGTCACCGAAATCGTCGTTGAAAGGTGTGCTGACGACTACGTAGTTGCCGGAGACCGAGATGTCGTGTCCGAAGTTGTCATCGGTGTCACTGTCCGATGCGTGGATTCTCTGGGTCTCGGTTGTTGGCCAGGTCCCATCTGCATTCCTTTCGAAGATGTAGACGGCACCCTGGTTGTTGTTCGTGAACTGTGCATCCCAGGTGGGAGCACTGACTGCTATTACGTCACCGTCGACAGCAACACCGGTTCCGAACAGAAGCCCTGTCTTGTGATCGGATGCATGCAGCCTGGCCACGTGTTGCCAGACGCCGTTTTCGTCTTTCTCGTAAACGTGTACCGCCCCCTCGCCATAGTTAGGTGGCGTGATCGCTTCGTTGATTGCCGAGACCGCAAGCACATCACCCTTGAGGTCCAGGGAGCGACCGAACTGATGGCCACCTCCTGTCGAAGTGCTGACTATTGGGCCGTTGTTCGGATCGTCGACCCAGTTTGTGCCGTCCCACTTGAAGAGATGGACTTTGCCCTGATCGACGTAAGCGCCGACATCTTCCAAGTGAGCACCGACAGCAAGGTAGCCGTTGTCCGCGGCAATTTTCTGAATCTCCCCACCAAACAGGCCGCCGGCCTCAGGAGTTGCAGATTTAAGCTTGCCTGTCTCTGTCCAGGTGCCTCCGGATTCGGAGAAGACATAGACGGCGCCTGCGTTGCTGGCATCATCATCGTCATATCCGGCCGACACGAAGACGTGGTCTCCGTCGATGGCGATGTTCTCGTAGAAGCCGTCTCCGAGGGTGCTCTGCGAAGTGGCGATAAATGCAGGAGCCGCATACTCGCTCCCGATGATGTCGGTTGTTTGCCACCAGGCGAACGCGCCTTTGCCGGCCGCGTGAGCGGGTGCACCGGTGAGCAGGAACCCGTTCTTCAGTGACAGCGCCAGTCCGAAGCTTTCATTGGCAGCGGGGACATCTCGGGTAACAACGGATTCAAGCGTCCATGAGGTGGGCGATAGCCTTTTGTAGACGAATACCGAGCCTGCGCCACCAACGGCTCCGACCTGACGCCCGAATGCACCGACACCCAGGAATCCGCTTTCGAGGCTAAGGCCATGCCCAAAGTGGTCGCCGGTAGCGCCGTCACTAAGAGTGATCTTCGTTTGCTGAGTCCATTCGCCCTCGACTTGCTCGAACGTGTACACCGCACCGGTGTTGACCCCTGAGTCTGCGTCGCCGAAGGCGCCAATGGCCAGCACGCTGTCATGTAGCGCAACATCATGACCGAAGGCGTCTCCATCTTCCCCGTCGTCCGCAGTCAGCTTTGCGTCCTGAACCCAGTCGTTTCCATCCCAGGTGTAGACATAGACAGCGCCAGAATCCGTGTTCAGTCCGTCTGCTTTGTAAGCGCCGATCATCAGGGTGTCACCGTCGATAGCGATCGCGGTGCCGAACCGAGGACCGTCACCGGCTTCTGAACCGACGTCCCAGGCGTTAAGTTTCTGGCTTTGGACCCAGGCGGAGCCGTTCCATTCGAACACGTATACAGAGCCAGAATCAGTAACCGTGTCGTCACTCAGGAATGAGCTAACGACCAACGTGTCGCCATCGACTGCGAATCTGGATCCGAACAGGTCACCCGCATTGACGTCCACGGGGGCCGGGATCTTCGTCTCAGTTCCGTACGAGCTTCCATTCCAGTCGTAGACGTAGACGGCTCCTTTGCCGTCCATCTTGTCGGCACCCACTAAGGCGCGGGTACCATCAAGCCTCACGTGCACTCCGAAGCGTTCGTCTTGAGCCACGGCACCTGCCGGCGTCAATGTCTGAATCTCAGCCCAGGTTGTTCCGTCCCATTCGTAGATGTAAGCGGATCCCTGATCGTTAAGCGCGTGGTCGTCGAATGGAGCCCCGACGATGAAACGCCCGGATGTTGAGTCGACGTGCCGCCCGACATCATCTCCGGCCAGCGCACCGGCCGGGCTAGCGAGTGTGACAGTCTCGTCCTGGCTGACCGGGAACTCCAGTGCCTCCACGGTGCTAGTTGCCACCACTTGCGAGCCGTGGAAGTAAGTTGTGGTGCTCGTACCGGGACCGGATGCAGGTTTGTCGACCTGGTACTGGCCACTTACGTAGTGTGTGACCGTGCCGTCTCCGGCTGTCTTCATGGCGCGCTGCCCATCGGCGTCATAGACGTAAGACTCTGTCAGGACCAACGGTGGGGCCGGAGTCGGTATGAAGTAGATCAGTACGTCGTCGGTGTTTGCGTTCGGCGGTGTTGCGGTGTCTTGACAACGGACGTAATACGGGTAGGACTGGTACGGAACCAGACCAGTAACGAGGGACGCGTGTACCGTGTCACCGGTCGTCGAGAAGGTATTTGTCATCGACGCGTACGCGGTGCCCGCTGTTGTGCTGTAGCGGCAGGTCGCAGGCTCGTCTGTGTCCAGGAAGAGCGTTGCCTGTGTATCGCCAGCAGGCAAGGCTGATGGACCTTGGTTCGACCTGACGGGCGGTGTCACATCGGTCGGAGGGATGGTCGCAAGATCTGAGATGGCGCTTGCGCTTAGCGCGGCGTCGTAGAGCCTCACGTCATCGATTTTGCCATCCCATGGCCTGACCGTGGAAGACGGTGGGTTTCCACCGATCCACATCGCTACCGATGAGTTGGTTGATATGGCTCCCGTCTTTGAGGTGCTTCCGACTTCAACGCCGTCCAGGTATACCCGCATTGTTGTGCCGTCGTAGGTTGCGGCAACGTGATACCAGGTGCTGTTAGACAGGGTTCCCGTGGTAGCGATAAGAGTGTTGGTCGTGCCACCTGCTTTTAGCCTGAACCGCAGCTTTGCTCCGCTGCTCGTAATCGTGCTGAGCATTATGTAGTGGTCTTGCTCAGCCACTCCAACGGCCTTGGACAGGATGCGGCAGTCAGTAGCGCCGCAGTTCGTGAGCAGGTCTGAGTTGACCCAGGCGGCAACGGTTATGGCGCTGCCTGGCACGTCCAAGTTGCCAAGATCCACATAGTCGTTCGTGCCGTCGAAGTCGAGCGCTCCTGCGCCGATGTGACCTGTGGCAAGTACGGCGCCGTTTACAGTTCCGTCGTTGTTATTGGCGGAGCTGTCCGTGCCGGTTCCATCGTCGAAGGTCCAGTGACCCACGAGATCACTGTTCGCGGTGTCGACGGTGAAAGCGATCGTGTAATCGTCGGTGTTGGAGTTCGGTATCGGAGTAGCGGTATCGCGGCAGTTGATGTAGTAGTTGTGAGAAGAGCCGTCGGCGAGGCCGGTGATGACGACCGCGTGGAACCTTCCTCCAGTCGTCGTGAAGTTGACGGTCGAGCCGCCGCCGTTCGGGAACGGTATGGTGTCGTACTGGCAAGTGGCCGGCTCGTCGGTATTCAGCCTCAGCGTTGTCTGAGTCGTGCCAGCCGGCAGCGTGCCTGAGGGAGCGCCGGCCGAGAGGACCGGCGGAGTGGTGTCTGGCGGAGGCACAGGCAGGGTGATCTCGACTTCCTGCAGAAGGTTTTCCTCGTTCCACGTCAGGATCTGGTTTGGTCGAACAGTCGTGTTGCCGTTGTCGTCGTATGTGTAGGCGTTCGCACCCGACGTAGTCGTGCCTGAAACAAGGTGCGGACGGTCGGTAACGTCGTAGGTGTAGTCGCCCTGGCCTCTCTTTCGAGTGATGTTGTCGTGACCGTCGTAGAGGTAGTCGTGAGTCGTGGTGGGCAGGTTGGTCGCGCCGGTGTATATGTCTGAAACCTCACTCGAGGTCAAAGCGGTCCGGAACACCTGGATGTCGTCGATCTCTCCGCTGAACGACTGGAAACCTTCATTGATCAGGCCGACAACATTTTGACTCTGGCCAACGATCAGCCCGCCTGAATCTATGTCGAGCTCCGACCCGAGTCCGTTCTTCGTTCCCTGCGACACGCCGTCGATATACAGGGTGCGGTCAAAGTTCACTGTGTCCATCACCACGACGAGGTGGTGCCAGTTGTTGTCGGCAACCGATGTCAGGCCGGTCCAACTATCCGTCATCCCATCGGCCACCAGGTCAAACGATGTGTCCGACTGGAACTGCATCAGGAATTCGCCGCTGTTGAAGCTGTTCGCCCCTGATACCAGTGTTTGCGTACCCGTGGCTCCGGTCTTGAACCAGAGCGAAACCGACGACTCATCGATGCCATCCAATGCGGTGTTTGGCAGATCTATGTAGTCGTTCACGCCGTCGAAACTGACGCCACCTGCGAACCTGGCAGGCGAGATACGTGTGGCTCCGCCGTTTAGACTGCCGTCTGAGTCGCCAGCCGAGTCGAACGCAGTGGAGCCTGAGAACTCGTCCAGACGCCATCGTGAGTGCGGGTCTGACTTGTCGGCGAGAGCGGCGATCTCGGTTGAAGTCAAAACCCTGCGGAAGACTCTGAACTCGTCGAGGGCCCCGTTGAGCCCATAACCGGCGCTAAAGCCTCCGCCCAGACTCACTTCGTC
The DNA here is from genome assembly GCA_028285005.1 of Dehalococcoidia bacterium. Taxonomy (GTDB): domain Bacteria; phylum Chloroflexota; class Dehalococcoidia; order Lucifugimonadales; family Lucifugimonadaceae; genus JAJCYX01. The sequence goes on from JANQQP010000029.1 coordinate 29,570, forward strand.
CTGTCCCAGGTAGAGTCCGTTAAGGTCGATGTCCAGTGCACCGCCTGAAGTCCATCCGGTCGCCTCACTGACCCCGTTAACGAAAACCTCAACCTCGTCGTTCGAATCGGAGTATGTGACGGCGATATGGTGCCAGGCGCCATCCGCAACTGAAGGCAGACCGGTCAGGAGCCCTCCGAACCCGTCGGCCCAGAAATCCATTGCATTGCCGCCATAGATTTCGATCTCGAACTCGTTCGGCTCAGTCGAGTTGGTGCCCGACACTATCGTCGCAGCAAAGGTATCGGTCGTCTTCAGCCAGAAGGCGACAGTAAGTTCTGAAGCGCCATCGAGTACACCGTTCGGAAGCGCGACGTAGTCGTCAGTGTCATCGAACTGCAGCGCGCTGTTGAATACGCCGGTGGTGAGGACGGGGCCGTTCGGCACGGCGGGAGCCGCGGTTCCATCCAGGTCGCCGACCGTATCCTTAACGATATCGATCACCAGCGAATCGAACGGGTACGAGTGATCCGGAGTCGGCGGAGCAGTCGGTGCGGGCGCGGTGTCGGAAAGGGTTGCCTGCGTTAACCGGTTCAGAAAGTCGTAACCAAACGACTCAAGCTCAGGTCCGTCCAAGCCCAGTTGATCAGTGCGTGATGTCAGGTTGCCATTGACGTCCCATGTGAACGCCAGGTCGACTGCTGCGACGGGGCCAATGCCCGTCCGAATCTGTCGGAGCTGTCCGAAATTAGTCGTTGTGCCGGGGTTGTGTTCGATTCCAAAGTACTCGCGGATGTCGCTCACGCCATTGCCGAAGTCGATTTGAGTCGGCAGATCGAGAACGTTGTAGTTCGACGAGCTCACCACTTCGCCGATCACCGTCGAAGTCAGGGTCTCTGGCAGTCCTCGAGGACTGTATGTCTGCGACACCACTTCACCATTGGGCAGAGTGGTCGTCAGGAGCCGGTCCGCCGGGTCATAGGTGAAACTCGTGGTGTAGGAGTCCGCACCTATGATTCGAGTTTGCGTCAAGAGACGGCCGCGACTGTCATAGGCGTAGTTGTCCACAACCTGGTCGACGCCTGAAATCGCAGACGTGCGGCGTCCTTTGCCGTTGGTTCCCTCGTCATAGCCGAAGGAAGCAAGTTCTACAGGCGGGGTTGCGCCAGGCTGACATCCAGATGTGCAGTTACGTTCCGTCTCGCGGTTGAGTTCGTCATAGCTAAACTCGATGACGACTCCACGAGCATCCGTCTGCTTGGTTAGGTTGCTGTTGCCGTCATATTCGTAGAGCCACTTCTTCACGCTTCCGGGCGTCGGGACTCCAATGTCCGGGTCGAGATGCGACGTCTTTCGGCCTAGCCAGTCGAACTCCATTACGGTTTCGACGGTTGGCAGCGTGGCATCAGCGAGTGGGTCAACCTGTACGTTAATCAGGTTGCCGAGCGCATCGTAGGTGTAGCGAGTTTCGCGGTACGGGAACGATGTCGATACATCGAAGTCGTAGACGGTACCGCCGTCTGCCCCGTTGGCATTCGAGTCGTACGCGGCACCCACGATCAGGTGCGCCCCCTCGATCCTCAGCGAGTATCCGAAGTGATCGTTGTCTGAGGCGTTCGCCCCCTCATCGAAGGTGTCTCTAAGGGTCCAAGTCGTGCCCTGTCGGAGGTAGGTGTAGACGCTACCTCCGTTGGTCACCGCGGAATCGCCTCGTATCGCCGAAACAGCCAGCTGGTCACCGTTGATCTCGACCTCCTGGCCGAAACGGTTGCCCGTAGCCGGAATCAGCTCCACGAGTTTCGCCTCTTGAGACCAGTTAGCGCCGCTTTGAGTGAAGACGTAGGCTGCGCCGGCATTCGAGCCGGTGTCCAGGTGTTCTGGCGCGCCCACTACCACGGTGTCACCACTGACTGCGACTCGCTCTCCGAACCAGTCGTTTGCCACTCCTGCGTCAGTCGGGCACAGCTCATCCTGCTCCAGCCAGAGGCCACCGCTGCGAGTAAACACATACGCGGATCCCGTGTTGGTAGCTGCACAGTTGCCAAACCTTGCGCCCACGACAACAGTGTCGCCGTCAATTGCCACGGAGTAGCCGAGGTAATCGTTTGCCGCAGCGTCCGAAGCCGTGAGTGGCTTCTTGTAGTCCCAGGTGCTCGTGCCGGAGTTCCACTCGTAGACGGCTGCCGCTCCTCGCAGGCCGTTTTCACGGTCAGAGCCAACTACAAGAATCTCACCATCAATAGCGACGGAAATGCCGAACTGATCTCCACCAGAGATGTAGGGTGGAAGGGTCAGATGCACCGGATCCGACCACACGCCTGGAGAGGTTTGGCGGGACACGTAGGCTGCTCCGCCTCCGCTGTGTAAGATCGCTCCAATAACTGCGTGGTCACCGTCCACACCAACGGAGTATCCAAACCGGGCTGAAGCCTCGCCGTCAGACGGAGACAGAGTTGCCTGTCTAACCCAGGACGAGCCATCGTGCGTGTAGATGTAGCTCAGTCCTGAAAGTGCGCCACCGCCATTGTCGGCGCCAGCAGCGCCGATGATCAGCGTGGTGCCGTCGTAGTCAACCTCAAAGCCGAAGTACTGGTCACCACCGGTCGGAGCGACAAAAGACTTAGAGATATCAAAGTCGTATACGATTCCGCCGTCCGCCCCGTTGGCATTCGAGTCGTATGCTCCGCCAACTATCAAATGACCATTCTCGATCCTCAATGAGTAGCCGAAGTGGTCGTTGTTCGATGCGGCAGACCCTTCATCGATCGTGCCCTGATGAGTCCACGTCGTTCCCTGGCGTTCGTACGTGTAGACGCTGCCTCCGTCGGTTGTGCCTGAGTCGCCTCGCATCGCCGAAACAGCCAGCTGATCGCCGTTGATCTCGACCTCCTGGCCGAAGTTGTTGTCCGCGACCTGAGTTGGCTCGACAAGCTTCGCCTGCTGTGGCCAATCAACGCCGTTTTGAGTGAACACGTATGCGGCGCCTGCGTTGTTCGCGCCGGCATCATGAGTCAGCGCGCTCACGACCGCGGTGTTGCCGCTGATCGCCACGCGAGCACCGAAGTTGTCGCCGGCGGCACCGGGATCATTCGGGCACAGCTCATCCTGTTCTGACCAGAGGCCGCCGCTGCGAACGAACACGTACGCGGAACCGGTATTCCCCACAGCACAATCGCCCAGGTCGGCGCCAACAACTATCGTGTCGCCATCGATAGCCACAGAGTGGCCGAACAGGTCGTTTGCCGCGGCATCTGAAGCGGTGAGTGGCTCTTTGTAGTCCCAGACGCTGCTACCTGAGTTCCACTCGTATACAGCCGCTGCTCCACGCTGACCGTTCTCATAGTCAGAGCCAACCACCAGCGTCTCGCCGTCGATCGCCACAGCGATGCCGAACTGATCACTCCCTGAGATGTACGGTGGCAGTGTCAGGTGTACCGGATCCGACCACACGCCTGGAGAGGTCTGGCGGGACACGTAGGCTGCTCCACCTCCGCTGTGGAATATCGCTCCGATCACGGCATGGTCGCCGTCCACACCGACGGAGTAGCCAAACCTGGCGGTAGCCTCACCGTCCGAAGGCGAAAGCGTCGCTTGCCTGACCCATGACGAGCCGTCGTGCTTGTAGATGTAGCTCAGTCCTGAAAGAGCACCGCCGCCATTGTCAGCGCCGGGAGCGCCAACGATCAGCGTTTGGCCGTCGTAGTCAACCTCGAATCCGAAGATCTGGTCACCACCCGTTGGAGCGATGAATGACTCCGGCGCCGGAGCGATGAATGACTGCGGCCAGCCGCTGCCAAGACCGGTGTTGGCTTCCTCTATGCGCGTGATCCGGCCGAACGCGTCTGTGTAGTTCCTCACTATGTTGCCGAGAGGGTCAGTGATTGCCTCTTGCCAGACCTCACCATCGGATGGCGAAGGCGCGTACGCGCGCTTGATGGTGGCTCCATCTGCGCCTGACTGTTCGACAACTCTCCCAAGCGCGTCGTAGTGCGCCACCGAGGACTCAGTCAGGGGCTCGGTGTAGTGGACGATGACCTTTATGTAGTCGACCGACGCAGTGCTGTTGTCGCCCTGGACAGAGAGACGCACGCCGAAGTCTGGGTTGTTCAGCTCATGGGGTGTCCACTCACGTCCCCATGTGTCTGTCATGCCGCCATAATTGACTGTAGTTGCTGATGTTGACCAGGACCCGCCTGGATTCTTTGGGTCTCCCAACTCGTTGGTGCCAATTCCAAGCTGCAACCCGAGGTCTCGGACCCTGTCATTCCCGGTCGCAATCGATGCTGTCCGGTCGACCGACACCTGTATGCCGTCAATTCGAGCGTCGCCAGGTATGTCAAACCCGAAGTCTTTCACTTCGACTTCGTTCGAGGACCAGAAGTAGTCGTAGTAGATCTTGACTTCGCCCGAGTCGATGCTGATAGACGAGTCTCCAAGACTGAGGTTTTGCCCCGATGCATCCTTTAGTTCGTAGCCGAACAGGTCTCCGCCAGAGTTCACATGTGCGACGTTCCATGAAACGCCCCAGAGAAATGTGGGACCTCCAACAAGGCCGTAGCCAAGCGTGCCTTCCGGCAACGGAAGATTGGCAACGTTAAGTACATCTTGCCCGTTTCTGAATGGATGAATTTTCTGGCCGCTTACATGGCCGGCGCCGTCACTTGTTAGTCCACGAACCCTTGGCTCGACGCCGTTGATCTTCTTCGCATCGGATGGAACATTGTCAGTGCGATTGAAGTAGAACGCGAGGTCTCGCGCTTCCCCCCAACCGGAGCTGCTAAACCAATTCCAGGTCGTTTGACCATCAGTGGTCAGCCCGCGATTTGGCTCACGCCAGGGCCCTTCGCTGGTACTACCTGGAAGCGGAACGACCTTGTCAGCGACTACCCAGCCGCTGTCCTTAACGACCGGCCCGGTGCCGGCAACGGTTGCATTCACTCCGTCATCGGCGGTTAGATTTCCGGCATTGACCCATGATTTGTCCGCGGTTCCGACAACGCTGGCAGTCGACGGGAACTCGGGCTGATTGACCGAGCTCTGCCCGGCATACGGCGACTGGTAGGTTGTCGGAGTGCCCGTGACCTCCCACGGGATGAAGTCGACGATGGCACGGCCATTCGAGTCGAATATCTGAGTCTGCATTACCAGGGTTTTGCCTGGTGATGCGCCAACTTCGTGAGCCTGTACGACGCGTCCAAGGCCATCGAAGAACTCGGTGCGCTTCGCATAGACCGACGGGTTTCGGTCAGTCTTCGCCTCGATCGTCAACGCCTGCGATCCGAGAGTGCCCCATGACACATAGTCGAACCTGGTGGTCGGGTCACCAATTGTGTCGCCCGGTCGCGCTATCTCCTTGGTTCGGCCAAGCTCGTCGTACTTGAACTTCGTTTCGTTTCCGTTTTCATCTCTCTGAGCGTTTGGCAGACCTTTCACCACGTCTTTCGCGGTGTCGAAAATGGTTTCGCTGAAGATTCTCGGATCTGTGCCTACAGCGGGAAGCTTGGTCTTTGTGACGAGCGCCTTTAGCGTCCCGTCATACTCGAAGTCCGTTATTCGACCGAGCCCGTCCGTCGATGTACTCACGGTCCCTGTGTCGGGGTCGTAAGTGGTTGACGTGGTGATGGACGTGCTGGGACCTGAAAACACTTCGCTGGATGTCAGATTGCCCTTTGTCCCGATAGTGCCCAGCGTGACGTTGCCGTCGTAAAAGTTCTTCGATTCCGCGATCTTGTTTGAGCCCGGTTCAGTCGTGTGGCTGCCGGCGTACGAGCGGCTATGGGCGAGTCGATTGACGATCCAGACGGAGGCGGACGTGTTGTAGCCGAAGGTGTTGAAGATGGACACGTCATCGGCTGTTGTGCTCGCGTCGCCAAGCACACGTTGCCTGAGCACATTGCCGTAAACGTCGAACTCATCGAAATACGTCCAGGACCTGCTCGCCTCTGTAGTGCCATCAGATTCGAAGACCTGTGTACCGCTGTCATCGACCCGCACCTGGTAACGAGCCAGACCGGGTGGACCGATATCGACGGCGTTCCAGTTTGTGAAATCACTGGTCAGCCGAGTGCCGTCAAAGTCGAACTGATCGGTCTTTATGCTCTTGCCGATCAGCGAGTCTCCGGACCTCGACACGTTTCCGAGAAGTGGGTGCGAGAACGATGGATCCTCATAGATGATGAAGTCGGTCTCCGAGTAGGCTCCATCACCGCTGATAACCCGAACCTTCGGGAAGCCGCGGTAGTCCGCATTGTGTTGATCGGCGGCGATGTGAGCCGTGTTTGCCTTGTAGACCGGATTCGTGGGATTGCCAGACGAATCCAGGTACTCGTACTCGGTTACGATCGGAACACCGTCAATGGCATTACTGGTGTCCGGATCGGCGGTCACTCTCTTGACAAGTTGTCGGGTCCAGATACCGGCGGTCGGCTTCTTGGGCATCTGCTCGTACTCAAAAGTGATCTTCCCACCAAAGCCATTGGTCACCGTTTCGAGATAGGAACGGTTGAAGTCAAATGGATTTCCGGGCAAGCCCGTTTCGTTGTCCTTCTGAGTGTTGTGAAAGTAGATGTTTCGTTTCTGCCCGTAACCGAACGAGGTCTTTGGCGCGGCGGTGGTCCCGTCGTCTCCAAATAGCTGAACCGAGTCCAGCCTGTGCTCTCCGGCGATGTCCGAGTCAACCCCTGCCGCGTCTGTGGTGTACTCGAAAACGTACTTACGGACGAGGTCAGTGCCGCTCTTGATAGAGATCGAATTGAGCTGGCGTGTGTCTGCGATGAGTGGGTCGGGATGGTCACCGCCTTTGTCAGGCATGTCATGACGGACCTGGTACCAGTTCAGCGGTTCTCGTGCGCTTGGTTTCGATGTCTGTGACACAGACGTGAATTCAGCCGTCCAAAGAACCGCTGCACCGTCTTTTGCGAGAATCTTGCTCGGGTACGTTGCTCTCACAGAGCTGCATGAGGCGGCCTCATCGACCCACTGGACCTCGAAGGTGTTGCCATGCACATCGACAACCTCGGTCAGGTCCCAACGGAACTCGTAGTCCGAGAAGCAACCACCGGATGATGACTCACGTGCTCGACTGAAGTTGTAGTGAGTACCGTTCTGATCCTTTACGTCCCAATCGAAATCGGTTCCGTTTTGATTGTGCCGCTCGATTCGCAGGCCGCTCACCGGGTTCGTGTAAAAGCGATGAGGCGAAACGGAGAAATCCCCAATCAGCTCCGAGGAGACACCGTTCAGCACAATGGAGTGATCGCCGGTCTCTTCGTTGCGGAAGATGTGAGGCAGGTCGAGGCTCCATCCGATGCCGACCCAGGAGCCCATATCGGCCTTGTGCTTCATCTCATCTACAACACCAGAGTTGTAGCTGAGCGCCAGGTTGAACGGCTGGAATCCGCCTCGACCTGGCGGAAGCTGAATCGGATAGCTGTAGCTCGCCGCACCCGAGTTCAGATTGACCTGGTAGTCCATGATCTGGCCAGGAAGTGCGTAAGCGGACGAGCCTTGTAGTCCGAAGATGCTGAAGTGATCAGTCTTCGCTGTCACCGTCCGAGTTTCGAAGTCCACGGTGGATGGAATCCGTTCCCACCTTTTGAGGTCCGGGTCGAACCAAACGAATGTAAGTGAGCTCCAGTCAATGCCACGGACCTCGTCAGGATTGAACACCGATTTCAGCGTGATCTCTTTGCCGAAGCGATGGAGCTCTTTCTGCTCTACTTGATCTGTGGCGCGCAGGTCCCATTGTCTGAAGATTCGCACGCCACCACCGCTTGGTGCTGGCTGAGGCTCGATCGAGATCTCGACAGCATTCTTAGAGAGACCGGCGGGGATATCCAGGTCAAGAGATCCGTCCGCAAGGCGGACATTGCTACGAGAGTCGGCTGCTGCAATAGACTTGACTGCAGCTGGCAGCGGACGCGTCGAAGGCGGAGTGACTACGACGAGATCAGGATCAGCAGAGGCTTCTGGGCCGGCACCTTTGGGATCGCTGTCGGAGCCCACAAACTCCGGTCTGTCTGTGCCACTCGTACCACCTGTGCCAAGTGTCCCGTTCGGGTTGAAATCTGCAGTGGCAACGACTGTGACCAGGGCCGATAGCAGAACGACAACAAACGACGACAGTCCAAACCGCTTTATCACGGTGTCCCCCCAAGAAGCTTTCTGGTTCGAAGTTATCTGAAACTACGAAAGCCGACCCGACCTTGAAGCGCCACATGCGATGTCAGCTGAGCCGCTGCGCTCGAGAATCCTTTGCTGGCGGCAAGACGTGGGCATGGGACGCAATCAAGTAATCGGCATGATGCCACAGTTGGATGAGCGATTCCAAGTCGTCATGGCGTGAGGCTTAGTGGCTGGTGCTCTGACCACACTCCTCGGTCACAAGGCACTTAGCGCATGACCTGCAAGAGAGCGCTCTATCTGCGTAAACATGCCATCGACTGCAGCTCCTGATACCTGTGCTCAACCGGACTGGAATGACAGCCGAATGGTCGGCGATTCATCTGAATCGAGTTGTCACGAAACGGACCGGTCTGCTTCCTGTGAAACATGATGTTCAAACCCTTTTAACCGTCCTTTCACAGGCCTTAACAGGCGAATAACACCTGCGCACAGAGGTCTACCTCAACCTAGCAACTCGCACGGTAGAGAAGCGAAGAGTTAGTTCCATGAGGATTAAGCCGGGTGATTAACAGAATTAGATCTATGTTCAGGCCTGTCGCGTTGCCACTCTTGATCGGGTTATCTGCAATCGTGATCGCGGCATGCGGAAGCGAGGATGCACCTGCGCAAGGAGTACCGGAAACGGTGCTCGTGCCGCAGACAATCGAAGTGCCGGCGACCGTGATCGTCGAGGTACCTGCCACGGTCATCGTCGAGCGAACGGTTGTGGCTACGTCAACTGCCATCAGTGCACCGCCCACTCCGACGGTGCAAGTGAGCAACGTCAGGGACAACGCACCCGAACCTAAACAGGATTTCGGTCATGTCGTGTTTGCCGTCGATGAAGTCCGGCCAGGACTCGGCAGGGCGGCAGCGTCAGGCGGTGAAGGAGCCCTGGTGCAATGGGGTGTCGGCGAGACGCTGTTCACGACAGCTTCGACGCCTGATGGACCTGTTTTCGGTCAACCGTGGCTTATCGAAAGTTGGGAGATCAATTCTGATCTGACAGAGGTGAGCATGACCACGGTCCGGGGAGCGCAGTTCCACGGTGGGTGGGGTGAACTCACGGCCGAAGATGTTGTGTTCACGATCAACGATGCCAATGCGCGCACCAATCCCGAGTCCATTCACGGCCAGGCTGGCGACCTCGCAAACATCTGGGACGCATGGGAAGCCACCGGCACCTACACCATTGAGGCTCCTATGCACAACTTCGACCCGCGCTGGCAGAACAACGCCTTGAGTGATGGATTCCAGCTCACGGGCATCTTCAGCAAGAAAGTGTTTGACGACCTGGGGGCGGATGGAGCTCGAGACACCATCGTGATGACTGGCCCGTATTCAGTTGGCGAATGGAGCCAGGGAGAGAAGGCGGTGTTGGAGGCGGTCGAGAACCACTGGCGGATCACTCCACTGGTTGACCAGGTGACATTCCTTGAAGTGCCAGAGCCTTCTGTGCGACAGGCGATGCTGCTTGTGGGCAGTGCTGATATAGGACAGATAGGGCAGTCCGACATTCCCGGGATGCTGGAGGATGGATTCAAGACGACCGGCACGCAGGGTGGCGCCGAGTTGAACATTGCGTTCTCAGGCAACCTCTGGGAATCGAACCAGGCCACCACGAACGAGATCCTGCCGAGGGACGGCCTGGACACGTCGAAGCCGTGGATCAGCGATTGGGTCGATGTTGACCCTGAAGGATTCGAGAGAGCCAGCAAGGTCCGTACCGCCCTCTCAATGGCGATCGACCGGGAAGGGTTGGTTGAGGCGCTGACGGGCGGGCTCGGATGGCCTCACTACATTCCGATGTTCAACCCTGTTATGCCGCAGCACAAAGATGAATGGGTCGTACCGTTTGATGTAGACCGAGCGCGGGAACTGCTTAACGAAGCAGGTTACTCAGACGGCTTCGAGATACAGATTTTCGGCCAGTGCTGCGATAACGACAGGCAGTTCGTGGCAGAGGCGGTGGGAGCGATGTGGAGGCAGAACCTTGGATTGGGCGTCGAGGTGCAAAGCTTCTCCTACAGACCGATCTGGAGAGCCGGACTGGTTGAGCGTACGACTTCAGTCCCCCACGTCCACGCCTGCGACGACGGTCGGCTGCCCAGGCCATGGGACTGGCCTGTGGGCATCACCTTCAGTTCTCTATCCCGAGGTGGCTTCTCCTGTGCTGTTGAGTCGCCATTCGTGGCTGAGACATGGCTGGATGTTGCCAGGGAGTCCGACCCAGAAAAACGACTTGAGATGAACATGGCGGTTGGCGATCACTACCGCGAGACGATGATAGGAACCGGCGTGTTCACTGTCCCAGCGCTAATCGTCTACAACCCGAAGGCGATCCAGGAGTGGCAGCCAAGGCCGAGCCTCTTTGGACCGATCACCGCGGTCGAGGCGATTGTGCCTGTGGCTCGTTAGTCCTTACCACGGAGCTTAGAGGCGGACGGTCCATGCCCGTCCGCCTCAACTCTCCACCTCATTATTAGCCCTCACTGGTCCGCCAGGCATTCGATCAAACGGTGCATCGCTACCTCATATTCAGGATCATCTCCTCGATCATTTCGGTGGTCGGCGCGTCCTTCATCGTGTTTTCCGTCTCGGTCGTTTCCGACGACCCATTGCTGCTCTACGCCAAGCCGGGAGGACACGGCACTACACAGGAACAGCTCGATGCACTATCCGCGAAGCTAGGCCTGGATCGGCCTGTGGTTGTCCAGTGGGCAATATGGATGGGCAATGCCTTGAGCGGAGACCTCGGGGAAAGCCTGCTCGATGAACGGCCCGTCACTGACAAGATCAGCGAACGAGTGGGGGCGTCATTGAAGCTGGGGATCGCGTCATGGATCTTCGCCTCACTCCTCGGGATACCGTTAGGCGTCATCGCAGCGGTCAAACGAGGCTCTCCGTGGGACTATCTGGCCCGTGGCATCGCCCTTTTCGGAACCGCGATCCCTAACTTTTGGCTGGGGATCATGCTCATCACGGTTTTCTCAGTTCAACTGCAGTGGCTGCCGGTGGCAACATCAGGCCCCGGCTTCTTATCGATTCCGCATCTGATATTGCCGATGGTCGTCCTTGGCACGGCGACTGCCGCCGGATACGTGCGAATCACCCGTTCATCAATGCTTGAGGTACTGGACTCCGAGTTTCTACGCCTGGCCCGTGCTAAGGGAGTCACGCATCAACGGGCCATCTGGAAGCACGCGCTTAGAAACGCTTTGATACCGCCACTGACCATCTCCTCGGAGCTGTTCGCCGGATTCATCACAGGATCGGTACTGGTTGAGACCGTATTTGCCTGGCCCGGACTCGGCAGGCTCGCGATCGATGCGGTGAACAACAACGACTTCGCTCTTGTGACAGGAGTAACCATGTTCTTCGTGGTGATCTGGGTGGTCACGAACTTGATAACGGATATCGCGTACCTGTGGGTCGACCCTCGAATCAGGCTGGCGGCCTGATGGCAACGCAAACTGTTCAGGCCGCTACAGTTGCGAGCCGCCAATCGAAGTACAGGAAATCTGCAGGTGTTTCTGTATGGCGGCTGATAAGACGATGGCCGGTTGCGCCGATGGTCGTATTAATAGCTCTTCTCGTTAGCGGTCTGTTTTCTCCATGGGTTGCACCACAGGACCCAGAGTTCCAGACTCTCGCTGCTCGACTGGCAGAACCTTCCATCTGGGGGTCCGACTGGTATGACGAGCACCCACGGGTCGAGGAACGCTATCTGTTCGGAGCCGACCACGTAGGCCGCGACGTGCTGTCTCGAGTCATTTTTGGCTCTCGGATTTCGTTGCTTGTGATTGCCACGTCTCTTCCCGCAGGTGTAATCGTCGGCACAGGCCTTGGGCTGATTGCTGGCTACGTCGGCGGCAAGGTGGATGAAGTGATCATGCGCCTTTGGGACATCTGGGCAGCGATTCCGTTCTTGCTGGTTGCACTGGTGATCGCCACCGTGGCCGGCAGCGGCTTATGGCTCGTTATTGGCATACTCGCACTCGCGTCATGGAGCGCTTTCGTCAGAAACGTTCGAGCTGAAACTCTCGCGTTAAGGGATCGCGACTTCGTCTACCAGGCTCGGATCATGGGTGCTTCGCCTGTCCGAGTGATGGTCCGGCACATCCTGCCAAACTTGATTAACACCGTCGTGGTGATCGCCACCCTGCGCGTCGGTGGGCTCATCCTCGCTGAGGCGTCGCTCAGCTTCCTGGGGATAGGCATTCCTAAGAGCACGCCGACATGGGGCAATATGATCTCAGACGGTCGAGGTTTCCTTGACGACGGATGGTGGATCTCACTGTTCCCGGGGCTGGCGCTGTTCCTGGTGGTGATGTCATTCAACTTCACCGGCGACTGGTTAAGAGACCGGTGGGACCCGAGACTGAGGCAGCTCGACTAGACCCAGCTTTCGACGAGCGCTTCAGCACGGTCCGGCCAATCTACAGTTGTGCCGGACGCTCCTGATCGGTAGATATTTTCTAGCGCCGCCTCATTTCCGGGGGCGCCGATTCCCCAACCACGGACCATGAGGCCACGGTCATTCGCGCGCCTGACTTCCTCTGGGGAAACCAACTCTGCATTCGGGTAGACGCCTGTGCATCCGATGGGGTCAATGAGATCCAGTACGGCGTCATCGATTTTCCGCACCAGCCAACCGTGATTGCGCGATCCGAGGATACGCGTCGACCTCTTAAGTTGTTGAGCGAAAAACGAGGTGATTGTGAGTCCGGGCACACGGTACGGCTCCGAATCGAGCAGGTCGACCCAGCTGAAGCTCTCCAGTTCATTGGCCGTGAGGCGAGCCACCCTCGGGTCCAGGGACTTCAACTCAAGGTGGATATGAGCTTTGCCTGAGTAGCGATCAAGCACTTCGGCAAGAGTCGGTATCGTCGTCGTCTCGGACATCTCCCAGTCAGGAAACTGCTGAGTAGCGTGGAATTGCCTGAGATCGGCGAGTTCGTAGTCGTGAACGCTTCCCAGTTTGCCAGTTGTGCGCGTGAGCGTTGCATCATGAAAGACAACCGGAACTCCATCCTTAGAAATCTGCACGTCGAGCTCGAAGTTAGGAAATCCCTGCTCGATCGCGAGATCGAAAGCTGCAAAGGTGTTTTCAGGCGCGGCCACCGAGCTACCGCGATGGGCAATGAGAGTAAACATAGTGTTCTCCAACAAGGTCAGGATTTGATAGACGACGGCGAGTAGAGACGGGGTGTTCTACTGACGGGAGCGTCGATTCGAAGGTTCGATTCGACGGAAAGATATCCGAACCGGATTAATCGACGCTTAAGCGCCAGTGGGACCTGTTAGCAGAGGGCCTGGAGCGCTTCGTCGATTGGCGGACGGCGCTCATGATTCAGCGAACTCATGGGCTAGATATGACGGCAGAAGCGGACCAAATTGAGAGTCGATCAACCTGGTGGAGACGGGGGAGAGTCGACCTCCGGGACACCGCTGCAGCAGGTTGCTCGAATCTGAGCACGTCGTCCTTGTATGGCTACCAGTGTCCATGGAGGCTGATGTGATTGCGGACAAGATCGAGGCTCAAGGAACGTAAAGACCCCCGGGAAGATCAATTCTTCCCGGGGGTCAAGTTGAGTTCGCTGACGATGGAACTTTATCTAGTCCCGTCTATCGCTCAGCGCCCGCGGTAGCCGTCGGTTCAATCTCGTCACGCTTGCAGTCGTCGATGTACCTGTTGATTAGCGTGCCATTCGGGTACTTACCGTCCCGGTAGACTTCGTAGTCCCAGAAGTTGCCGTGGCATGAGTAGCTTTCGACAATGTATGCTCCGCCAGAATAGTTCGGCTTCGCGATACTGCCTCGAGCTCCTTTGACCTGAAGATCGGCGATGCGATCGAATTCCAGGTCGGTAATGACGCGCTGATCGATGCAGTCTTCGAACGGCTCGACGGCCGCTCGTATTTCGCCACAGCGCGCTGTTACGATCGTGTCGTCGGCGTGGACCGGGGCATCTGAGCTGCCAGCGAGAGTGAAAGCGACTGTTATCGCGGCCACCATCAACAGGACCCCACCCAACCAGATTCCATAGTTCTTCTTCATTTTTTCTCCTAGCAACGAGTGTCGTGAACTCTGACTCCATCGCCGGAGCCAACGTTGTCTTCCACGTCGAACGGTCCTTCTTCGTAGGTCCAAGGGGCACCCAGCGAAGTATTCGACCAGACTCCGTTGATGTTCTTTTTAGTGTCCTGTGACTCGACCTTGTTGGATGGATCTCCTGGGGCCTGATCACCCTTGTCGCCGGTGGCGTAACTCGCGACCATGCCGAACACACCGGCGTGGGTTTGGCTCCACTCTGTGGGAATCTTCAGAGTCGTGCCAAAGTCGTACGAAGCCCACCATTCATTGTTGAACTCGAAGACCTCGTACTGCTTGTTGAATGGAGGTTCGACTGCTCCACTCCAGTGCAAGCCAAGATTGGAACTCCATCCATTCAGGGAGCCTCGGTAGACCCACCATTCGCGATCGTTCGCATCCGACATTTCGACGATCACTCTGGGCGAACTTGCATATTGATCCCACTCCGCCCAGCCGACGCGCAGATATTCGAATCCGTTTGATCTGCTTATCTCGACGAAGAACCAGGATTCCTCGAATACTGGATTCGGGTCATAGTCGTCCAGAGTCGCACTTACTCCGTCGAGAGTCGTGCCGTAGTTGATCTCGTCGCCTCCGAGCTTGCTACTCAGGCTGGTGGTAGACGTCAAGCTACAGGCTGCGTGCGCAGGCCTGGGGGATGCGGCGAAGCCAATCAGAAGGATTGCGATAGCAACCATATATGGGAGCCACCGCAATCGATTTACTTGCTGAGCAAAATCCATTTCATCCCTCTCATTATCCCAACCTCTAATTATTGAAAATCGTATCGAATCGGTGCTTACGATCAGATTACTTACACTCAGCCTCAATCCTCCTTTCGAATCTACTGAACTCAGTTCCATCTGACCGCAACCTCACTGGCCGCCTTCGCCATGACCGCGTTCACAAGACGATAGGGCTTAAAAATTAGCCAGCGTGACCTGACATTAGCGAACAGCGCGTAAAGTTAGGATTAAGCTGAGATTCGACAAGCCGCCAGAAAAAAGCGATCGAGCAAACTAAACTTCATGGTTGTGTCGTGTACGATCAGAGTTCGATCAGCCGTTTCGCAACTTCACTAGAAAGGTGCTGCCCTCGCCGGGACTGCTAAAGACCTCGATATGACCGCCGTGGCGCTTAACAATCTGCTTCGAGATCGCAAGTCCCAGTCCGGCGCCGCCGTCATTGCGAGACCTTGACTCGTCCGCACGTGCGAAGCGATCGAAGATGGATTCTCGATCTAGAGGATCGATGCCTATCCCGCTGTCTTTGACTCTTATCTCGACCTGATCAGTCCGCTCGGCAACCGTCACCCAAATATGTCCATCCGGGCGGTTGTAGAAGATGGCGTTCTCGATCAAGTTGAAGAAGACACGTTTCAACAGTCCCGCGTCTCCCATTGCTGTCGCCTCCAGGTCACCATCTAGATCGACGGTCACTCCTCTGTCGCGAGCAGTGGCAGCCAGCTCCGACTTCACTTCGTCAAGTAAGACTCCCAGCCAAACCGGACCTAACGTTGGCAGCCGATCCTCCTGTGCGAGGACCAGTAGATCGTTCGTCAGTCTCTCGAGTCGCGCGGCTGAATCAAGCAGCGACTTGAGGAACTCCTGGGCGTCTGTAGTTGCGAACGCCGGATCATCGGATGCGACTTGCAGGTTGGTTTTAAATACTGACAACGGAGTTCTGAGCTCGTGGGCCGCGTCGTCGACGAACTGATTCTGCTGGCGGAACGAGGCATCCAGGCGATCGAGCATCGAGTTGAACGAGACAGCAAGTTGCCTGAGTTCGTCCTTCTGGTCGGGTACTGCGACTCGAGTGGGTAGTGAACTGGCCTCGATGCGCGAGGCAGTTTCGCTCAGGACCCTGACCGGACGTAGCGAGCGACCTGATATCCAGTAGGCAGCCACAGCGCCGGCAGGCACGACGATTAGTAGCCCGACCACGGAGAAGAGTCTGATTTGGTCTAGAGCGTCTTGATTCGCTCTTTCACTGGGAACGGACGGTGAGAACTCCACTTCGGAGGGCAACGTGGCACCAGGGGGCACCAGCGCGTCGGGATCAGAGGATTCGATTCGGTCTTCCTCTGAGACCGTGACCAGGACCGTGCGCGGGATAGTCCAGTTAGCGACGAGATTGACGAAGATGACCAGCACTATGCCCGATGCGGCGAGAAGACCTGCTGACCACATCGCGATCCTTGCCTGCAACCCGAGACTGCCTGGCCAGGTCAGAACGATCTCTTTAATTCGTGTCGGCATACGTCTCGGCCGATTTCATCAATCTGTATCCGCTACCCCTGACCGTTTCGATATAGCGCGGAGCGCTGGCTTGATCGCCTAATTTACGTCTCAGAGAGTTGATGTGGACTCTTACTACGTTGGTAAATGGATCTGCCGAGTCGCCCCAGACGTGCTCCAGTAACGATTCCTGGCTAACGACTTCCCCGGATCGATAGATTAGGTACTGGAGGACAGTGAATTCGCGGTGGGTCAGTCTCAGCCGACGCTTGCCATGCCAGGCTGCGTGCGTGGCTGGATCAAGGCTTAAGTCACCGCATGTGAGTAAAGAGCCAGCGGTTCCGCTACTTCGTCTGATCAGCGCCCGTAAACGCGCACAGAGCTCGTCGAAATCGAAAGGCTTGGTCAGATAGTCATCTGCCCCCGCGTCAAGACCCTCGACCCTTTGCGCAGGAGCTACACGTGCGGTCAGGATTAGAACAGGCACATCAGGTCTGTTTGATTTCCTTACTTTTTCGAGAACCTCGGTGCCTTGCACCCCAGGCAGGTTCAGATCTAGGACAATCAGGTCATACTCGTTTAGCGCGATCGACTTGATGGCGGCTAAGCCATCGAATACTGCATCACACGAATAGCCTTGCCTGGACAGGCCTTTCTGCAGACCTGTGGCTAAAGCTATTTCGTCCTCCACGATCAGAATTCGCATGTATGAGCTCCCGAGCGAAACACAAATCGGGCCCAGGCGTATTCACCGGGGCCCAATTCGCTGGAGGAATAAGGGCACTTACGGCTTAGTCCAAAGCGACGAGGCTCTGTCATTGAATCCATAACTGCCGAGATTGCTTCGAGTCGCCCCCGCAGGTATCTGAAGCAGAGCACCGCCAAAGTTCGAGTGCTCGTACAGGATAAGGCTGTTGACTCCTGTCGCCGCCACGGAAGACGAAAGCCGGTCATTCCAGTTGGCACCGCCAACGTTACTGAGATTAGCCCAGGCTACTCCGGGTCCGAAACCAAGCCATTCTCCCGCACAGTTAGAGTGCTCCCAACTGATGCTGTTCGTCGAATGTGGTCCTGGGCAAGTGGACAAAAACTGAATTGAGCTGCCAAGCCTGTTTTCAGGTGGTACGGTCCTCGGCTCTCTGCCGTTCGTCCCCGCGAGCGTGACCAGCAAGCCGCCGGTAGAGGGCATGCTGATATTCACGTCCCTTTGGTCTGTCGCAGCGGGTGGCCAGAGGGTCTGAGGCTCTAATCCATTCCTGACGCGATACTCGTTGTAGTTTTTCTCACTCGAGAATGCCAGAATCTCGTCACCTGGACCGGGGGTGTAGATCATGAATTGATCCTGGCGAGCCAATCGGTCTCTTATCCTCGTGAACTCGACGCCAGAGTACTCAACTCCATCAAGAATCACCGGCTCGGTGAAAACATGCTGCTCTTGCCTGGCGCCAACTGCAGTCACCGCCACTACCGCCGCCATCAGGACGAACACAATTCTTTGCGCGAATAGCATCAGCTACCCCTCCCAGATTCGGTAAACCTAGATGACCCCTAACCCTCAACAATGACGAATCGAACATAAAGTTAGCGTTAAGAACGTGCGAGCTTGGGGAGTTCACTAATGCTTTAGGGATCGCGAAGTATCCCTGCGGATTTCATTGAGGGTCTCAGGGGCCAGTAGATTCAGGGCACGGTCCGCTCAACTCACCTATTTGAATAACGGATCGAACCTGGCGCTCAGACCGGTTGCGTCACCGGTCAGTCCATTGACCCTGACAATCAGATACTTCCAGGGCTCCGAATCAGGGAAGCGGGAGTTCGGAACGATACCGTTGAATTGGACCACCCAGATCGGAGCATCTAGATCCACAAGATCAGGATTCGAGCTGCGGCTACCTTCAAGCACATCATCTTCGTAGATCCGTAGAGTCATCAGGCAGGCGAGTTCAATTTCCGGGTCCTGGATGGGTTCCGTGGCAGGCCCTCGTTCGCCGGCCGTCTCCAATGCTGCCTCGATCGCCTGGTCTTCTGAAATCAGCGATGCCCAGCGGGACGAGTCGACGTGGACCCTGCAAGAGGGCGCTCGTTCAGCGCCGCATGAAATTGCAAGCAATGCCAGCACAATGGTGAGCCCGTAGGTGCTGTACAGCGAGTTCGCTATTTTCATTGGATCCTTCGGAAGGATAAATGACAAAGACTCCCGCCTGCTGTCAACACAACGGGCGGGAGTCTTGGTTGGGAGGCCTAGGACCGGTGGGCCTCGAAGAAACTCTCGTACTCAGACTCGGATATGGATTTCACGTTACCTTGCAAATCCAGAAACACCGGGAACGTTTCGACCAAATTCCGCTGAGTGTCTTGGACGACGAACCGGAGTGTGACACCGTCTGGGCTGATGACAGAGTGAGTTCGGTCAACCCACGCGAACACCGGTCTTGTGTCGGAACCGTCAACTCTACGCACTGAACCGTCAGCTTCATACGTAACCGGGGGAGCCAGCGAGTCAACGCCGCTCTGCAATTCGCCAAGGACGAGCCTGTTAAGGACCGTCGTGCTCCCCAGATCTCCCAGTGCCGCCACACGACCCTCGTCGCTCCGACTCACGCCGTTGACCTCTAAGGAGTAACTCGTGTTGCCGGTCGCGTGAGCTGAGAGCTTCATTACTCCCACGCCGACGCCGAACGCTTCTCCCACTTGGGTCGTTGACTCTAAGTAGTCGTTCGAAGATCTGTCGGATTTCGCTTGTGCCTGCGAGATGGTAAGACGACTACCGGGACCGCCTTGCCTGTCGCGGAGTGAGTAGAACAGGTAAGTGCCTGAAGAGTGGGCGACTATTCGCTCTACGAATAGCTCGGCATTGTCGTTCGCTAACCTCGAGTTCACGAAATCCCAGGTTGGTCCAGGAGGTTGGCCGACTAGGCCATTCGTGTTTCGTTGCGTGGAACTGGAATTGGTGAGGGTGAAGATCAGCGATGCGGCAATAACGATTGCGGCAGCAGCGGCAGTTATGGCCGCTATCGATCTCTTGCGAGTCCAGATCAGGCTCGATGGACTATCAGTGTTGAATTCTGTGTTGAGAGTCATCTTAGTTATTCCCGGCGTTGTCGAATTTAGTAGTAGAGACGACCGTCATGGAGTAACCGCGGCCAGTGTCGACATGGTCATCAGTCCATGTGCCCCAGAACGTCCATGTTCCAGAAGTGTTCTTGTACATCAAGGTGCTGACTGTCGACGGTCCCATGGCATTGTTGTCAGGGTCCGGAAGGAAACTGGTCACTTCTCCTCCCGCAACAACATAGTCGGCGGCCGACATATCAAGATCCACTGTCTGAACCGTGGAGCCGTTGATGTTCAGATCCCAGTCCGTGCCGGTGTCGTGAACTATGTCGTAGAGATAGGTAGTGCCAACGGTCGGGGAGGAGCTTGTCACCCAGTCCATATCCCATGTCGTGAACTTGTCGTAATAGCCCCAGTACCACTTTGGCGCGTCATTGGGTGAAGGCCTCGTTCTCCAGCCAACTTCTGCAAGACGCCTGGGAGTTGTGATCTCGTCCCCT
Organism: Dehalococcoidia bacterium; assembly: GCA_028285005.1. Taxonomy (GTDB): domain Bacteria; phylum Chloroflexota; class Dehalococcoidia; order Lucifugimonadales; family Lucifugimonadaceae; genus JAJCYX01. The sequence continues at coordinate 49,599 of JANQQP010000029.1, forward strand.
ACCCACAGAACTTCTGCACTGAATCCACCGAAATCCACGGGAGGATCAGCCGTCTTGATATTCGTCAGCCCGCCTTTGTATGCGTTGGTACTGCTGATCCAGGCGGTTGAGTACTGACGGCTGGCGGTGTCATGAGCGAGTGCAGTATCGCCTGGTGATCCCAGAGCAATTGCCACCAGAGCTAAGGTCAGTCCAGAGATTATGTACCGCTCGTACGAAAACCGTCTCAACAGATGTGTGAACATGCTCAGATCCTTGTCCGCGCACAAAAGTTTCCAGGACATAGATTCGTGGCTCTAGCATTACTCCTTCGTCACAAACTCATGAGGAACCTGCGCTTTAGCGAATTACATTGACAGGTAGACGCACCGTAGTGATTGATAGATAAAGCTAGCGTTAAGCATCGAGCATTTAGACCCGGAGTCGATGGAAGAGGTCGAAATTGAGACCGCGCGGATTGAGACGATCAATCCCTGCACTGGGATTCTGCGTGTCGATCGAACTCGCGATAGAGCAAGTTCCCGACGCCAAGTGCTGGGAACTAAGCATTGAAGACTGCTCTGAAAAGTGAGCGCGGGCCAGCTTGGTGGAGACGAGGGAGAGTCAATCTCCCCGATGAACACGGATAGCCAGTTTCTGGTAGACGTACCGTTGATTGGAATTAACCAAGTACAGGCAGCTCCTCCATTTATGCCAACTTGGGAGTAACGAGAATCCAAAACAACTGCCGGGAGTTTTCAGTACATCGGGCCGAAATTGGCGAAACCTAGAGCTACACGACTTCCGCTTCAGCAGCCATCAAGATCAGGCGCTCATCCTGGTCCGCCGGCAGTAGAGATCAATCGCTACAGAAAGCCGCACAGGTAGTTCCCACTTCTCCCACGGCTTTTCGATGAAGTCCAGCAGCAGGCAGTTTTTCAGGCGCCTTCTTTGCTCAGGTGGGTTCGACTTTGAGGCGATGATCAATCCCAGCGGTTGATTGCGCTGAGCGTCGCTGATCGCCTCCACGAGATCGACTCCAATGCCCTTTGGCATAGCGTAGTCTAGGATCGCCAAATCGATTCCTTGCACGGGCTCTTGTCTTGCCGAAGCTCGGATCACCTTCGCTCTATGTCCCAGTTTCTCTATCTCATCTGCAATGGCCCGAGAAGCTGCCGGCTCAGGATCCAGGATCAACACATCCAGTTGTCGAGAATGGGATCTGGTATGAACACCGGTCATTCCCTCCTTGGCCACGGCGCGCATGTCTAAGGCGTCCAGCCAGTGATTCACCCGTTTTAGAAGCTCATCAACTCCGGTGCTTTTAAGGACGAAATCGGTTGCTCCAGCGTCAATAGCCTCCCTTACTTCATCGGGTTGATCCAGGGCACTGAATACAACTACAGGCACCGATGATGTCTGCCGGATGGATTTGCAGACACTGCTGCCATCAAGGCCTGGCATACGTAGATCCAGCACCACCAGGTCCGGAGTGTGCTCACGAAATTTAGTCAGGCCATCTTCGCCATCTACGGCGACGATGACCTCACAGCCTTCCTGGCTAAGGCTCAGTTCCAGGGCCAGCCGAATCTCGAAAGCATCTTCGACGACTAGAACCTTCTTACGATTCGGTATCCCAGCCATCAGACCTCATAATCTAGAGTTTGCAGTCCGGGGATTACCTCAGGCGGCATCAATCTCACCGTGGAGCGCAATTCGACGTTGTAGTGACTGCCTGGCCCACTCGACTCGAAGAGAGATCTCGTCTTCGGTCCACGGCTTCACCACGAAGTCGAGCGCTCCGTATTTGTTGGCGATGACACGCGCTTCCGGGGAGCCTTTTGCAGTGACGATCATGGTCGCCACGTTCGCCGTGCGCGGGTGCTGATAAAGCACTTTGAGGACCTGAGTGCCGTTCATGTCCGGCATCACCAGGTCTGTGATCACAAGCCAGGGCAGATACTTGCCAACCGTCATTAGCGTCTGGTGTCCGGATTCGGTCTCGATTACCGGCTGGTCCTGACGCTCCAGAAACCGCACCAGCCGCTCTCTGTCACCGACGTTGGCATCGCTCACCACGATCGCCGTTCCTTGCTCTCCGTCGAATGGCGGCACCTTGATCCGAGCGTGCTTCGACAGAGAGGATTTCCGAACTTTTCGCTTATCAGGCCTGGAGACCTTTGGGTTTACATCATCGTGCGGTTGACCGCTGCCAGTCCCTGCTAGCTGTTCCCACAGTTCCGGTTCAGAACCTTCCTTGGTCTCTTCATCCTCGGCGTCGACGACGACTTCACGCTTCCAACGAAGCTGGGCAGCCACTCTAACGAGTAGTTCATCGATTCCAGTTCCCTTAACCACGTAGTCATCCGCGCCAGCCTCGAAAGCGTCCAGTTTCTCTGCTTTGTCCTCGATGGCAGAGAACATAATCACCGGGATGTTCGACGACTCCCGAATTAGCCTGCAGAGCTCGATGCCGCTGATGCCGGGCATCCGAATATCAAGCAATGCCAGGTCTGGACCAAACTGCTTAAACTCCTGCCATCCTGACTCTCCATCAGGGCAGGCGCGCGGTTCGTAACCTTCCTGGCTGAGCGCCATCTCCAGGGCTACTCGTACCTCAAAGGAATCTTCCGCGACCAGGATCTTCCGCTTCACGCCACGCTCCTCGATTCGGCTGCTGAACATCTCGAAGGCATATGCACAGCGAAGGTCGTGCCTTCGCCCGGCTTGCTCTGGACTCGGACCTCGCCGGAATGTAGCGAGACGAGTTTTTCGACGATATGCAGTCCGAGACCCGTGCCTTGCACGCTCCTGGTTGCGTCATTGTCCAGCCGGGAGAAGCGCTGAAAGAGTTTTCTCAGATCATCGCCTGACATCCCTGCTCCCTGATCCGAAACAGACACCACTACGGTCTCTTCCTCGTAACGAGCCGAGACCGTTATCTTCGAATCTTCCGGGGAGTACTTTGAGGCGTTGCTGATGATGTTCTGAATGACCTGAGCAAAGCGGCTGCGATCAGCCACGAGCTCGATGTCCTCGTCCTCAATCTCCAGAACGATTTCCTGGTTCTTGGAGACGCAGATGGACGACATGAGATCAGCTATGTCACCGAGCAGCTTGTTCAGATCGAAGCTCTCGTAGTTGAGATTGAAGTCGCCCGACTGCAACCTGGACATAGTCAATAGATCACCGATCAGAAGATCTAGCTGACGTCCGGCCCGCCGGATCATCCTGACCATCACTTTGTACTGCTCAGGGAGTACGCCATCAGTGTCCCGGTTGAGCATGTCAGCGAATGCGAGCATGGAAGTCAAAGGGGTGCGGAGTTCATGTGACACGTTGGAGATGATTTGGGACTTCACCTCGTTCGCGACTTGTAGCTCCTGATTCGAGGCTTCAAGCCGTTCTAGAGCCAGTTGCTCCTCCGC
>JANQQP010000007.1 GCA_028285005.1 Dehalococcoidia bacterium
GGCCGCGAGTCAAACCCGTGGCACTTCCCGAAGGGCCTGGTCCAGACGACTCTGACACGCGGTGGCTTCGGCTGCGGCTTCGAGTCGCCTGAGATCCTGGACTTCTACAACAGGATGGCCACGGCCCCTGACCAGGCCGCAGCCACTGCAGCAGCCAACGAGTACCTGGACTACGTGTACTTCTGGAACCTGCAGCCAGGTGTGGTAGCCGTTCCTAACGACGTGTTCTTCAACCCCGACAAGATTGCTGCATGGCCTATGCCTAAGTCTGCAACGTCGGCGATTGATGCCGTCTGGGACCTTGAGCTGAAGTAATTCAGCCCTGACAGGCAACTAAGCGAGCCCGCCGGAAAACCGGCGGGCTCGCTCTCATTTGTGTGCTGTTTCACGCTTTGGAGGCCCCGAAACAGGCGTTCAAACGGCAATCCCGAACTGCTGCGTGACTCGTAGAGTTAGTAACTGTTGACCCCTAGAGACAGTGATTGGGGTTGAATATCAGGTGAGATGCGTTACTATCTGTGGGCTTCGCTGGCCCACGGGCATTTTCGCCATTTGAAAGCCCCGCCAGAGTGAGCTTGGATCGCACGGAGTCAGGATTAGAGAATGACAAGGTTCATCGTCAGGCGAACGATATTTGCAGTGATCACTGTTATCGTCGCAACTTTCCTGATCCTTGCGATGTCCAGGTTGGCAGGCGACCCGATCCTGCTCTACGCCAAGCCCGGTGGTTACGGCTTCTCGCCCGAGCAAGAGGCCCAGCTACGCAAGAAGATCGGCATCGACCGTGCGGTTCCCGTGCAGTATGTGATCTGGCTCGGAAACACTCTGCAGGGCGACCTGGGCAAGACGATTCTCGATGAGAAGCCTGTTGCGCGGATCATCACTGAGCGAATTCCGGCGACCGTCCAGCTCTCACTCATTGCCTGGTTTGGAGCCACGATAGTCGGTGTAGGACTCGGCGTGCTGTCGGCAGTCAAACGAGGCAGTGTCTGGGACTATATCGGGCGCGGATTCGCGCTGTTCGGCCAGGCCTTGCCATCGTTCTGGTTAGGGCTCGTTCTCATATTGATATTTGCTGTCCAGCTTGACTGGTTACCGTTCGGATTCCGAGGCGACGGTGTCTGGGACGTCAAACACTGGATCTTGCCGGCTATCACGCTTGGTTGGGGCGCGACCGCGGCTTACTTACGTCTAACGCGCTCCTCGATGCTTGAGATTCTCGATTCCGAGTTCATCAAGCTGGCAAGAGCTAAGGGCGTTAACTACAGGACTGTGGTGTGGAAGCATGCGCTTCGTAACGCCCTGATTCAGCCTCTTACGGCATCAACGCTGATACTTACCGGCTTCCTGACCGGATCGATTGTGGTGGAGCAGATCTTCGTCTGGCCTGGAATGGGCCTCATGGCGATTGACGCGGTGAACAATAACGACTTCCCGATACTGCAGGGTGTGACGCTGCTATTCACGTTGATGTACGTGGTATTCATCTTCATCACTGATCTGATGTACGCGGTTATCGACCCGAGGATTCGCTACAGCTAGCGCTGGCAGCGCTCTACTGGGCGATTACGACACTCTGAAGGGAAGCACTATTTGGCGCAGGAAGTAAGTCAGCCGACGACTGGCGTTCCAGCTGAGACGACTGATCAGCCATCCAGTCGGGTTTCGAAGCCGAATGTGCTGTTGCGGATCTGGCGATTCAACAGGCGCTGGCCGGTCCTTCCGGCAACGGTGCTATCACTGCTAATCGCTTCTGCGATCTTCGCTCCGTTGATCGCTCCCACAGAGCCGGATAACACAGCGCAGCGACTGAACTTCCGTAACCACCCTCCGACGTGGGGCAGGGCCGACGAACACTCAGGACCTCGACCGGTTGATCCCGGCCCTGACGCCTCAACGAGTGAGCGGTCGGCTTACAACCGTGCCCTGAACAACTGGCATCCCCGGTCCTGGTACATCATCGGTGGTGACAACCTTGGCCGTGACCTGCTGACACGAGTGGTGTTCGGCTCCCGCATTTCACTGCAGGTGGCCGCTATTGGCCTCGTCTCTGGAACTATCGTTGGCACATTCCTCGGCCTTGTCGCCGGATACTACGGCGGCTGGGTCGATGAGCTGGTTGGCCGGTTTGTCGACGTTTGGTTAGCACTTCCATTCATTCTGTTAGCGCTCGCGCTTGCCGTTGTTTGGACCAGGAACGATCAGGCGGGGAGGTCACCAGGATGGTTCTGGGATACGGGCTTCTTAGTGTTCTTATTGATCGCGCTATTAGCGTGGACCGGATTCGTGCGGCAGGTGCGCGCTGACGCTCTGAGCGTTCGTGAACGGGACTATGTCTTGGCCGCGAAAATTGCCGGCGCGAGCAACGTGAGGATCCTGATCAAGCACGTGCTGCCCGGCACGTACTCAACGATTCTGGTGGTGGCGTCGCTGGCGGTTGGTGGATTGATCCTCGCTGAGTCGATCCTGAGCTTCCTCGGCGTCGGATTCCCTGACCCGACTCCAGCCTGGGGCAAGAGCGTGTCAGATGGACGTGGGTTTATTGAGGAAGCGTGGTGGATCACGGTGTTCCCGGGAGGCGCGATCTTCCTGACAGTGATGTCATTCAACTTCATTGGAGACTGGCTGCGTGACCGGCTAGACCCGAGGTTGAGGCAGCTGGACTAGTCTGGCCACATCCAAGAGCAACGATGAGGCGCTCCTTGCTGCAAAGCGGGAGCGCCTCTCTTTTTTCTCGTATTCCGCAGATCGCCTCGGGAGGCGCTTTATAGCCGCAGGACACTGCTTGCCCGCCTGTATAATCGCCCGGCCCATCGGCAGGGCCATAACAGAGCCTTGATATCGGGCGCACACCACCCAGGATCACCAACAGGGAGAGACGATGTCGGTTGGATTCGTCGGACTCGGCAACATGGGGCAGGGCATGGCCGACAACCTGCTCGCCAAGGGATCTGACCTCAGCGTCTACACCCGCACCACGGCGAAAGTCGATGCAATGGTGGCAAAAGGCGCCAGAGGCGCTTCGTCGCTGCAGGACCTCGTAGAGGGCAGCCAGCTTGTGTTGGCGTGTCTGCCGGACGTACAGACGTCACGAGACCTGTTCCTGGGCGAGGACGGCATCATTGCACACGCTAAGGCCGGTCAGATAGTGGTGGACCACGGCACCGTAGACATGCAGACGTCTCGCGACTGCTATGCCACCGCAAATGAAAGGGGAGTTCACTTCCTGGATGCTCCGATATCGGGCGGACCGGGCGGCGCAGAGTCGGGCACGCTGGCGATCATGGTGGGCGGCGATGAGCACGCGTACCAGCAGGCTCTGGGCGAGCTGCAGAAGATGGGCGCCAATGTACGGTACATGGGCCCGGCTGGCGCCGGAACTGCGATGAAGCTCATCAACCAGCTGCTTGTCGGCATCAACAACGCCGCCGCGGCCGAGGCGTGGATGCTTGCGAAAGCAGCGAGCGTGGACATCACTACTGCTGCTGAGCTGCTAAAGGTGAGTTGGGGCGGGTCCGTGATGCAGGACCGCAGTGCGCCGATTGTGGTTGAGCGGGCGTTCCCGAACTCGGGCGCTCCTGTTCGCACCATCAACAAGGACATGGGGATCATCGTAGATTTTGCGAAGTCGGAAGGGCTTGCCTTGCAGCTGGCTGAGGACGCATACGGGTTGTATTCAGCGTTGATAGAGCAAGGCAAGACGGAGCACGACATCGCGGGCGTGCTGGAGATAGTGGAGCAGCGGTCTGGGAAGTAGGGGGCTGATGGTCGTGTCATCCCGACCATCGCGGAGGGATCTGACCGTGGAATGGCGGTTAGAGGGAGATTCTGAATCAAGTTCAGAATGACAGAGTTCAGTCACCCTTCGACAAGCTCAGGATGGCGGGTTGGCGAAGGGCGGTTCTCCATCCCCTCTCCCAGCTTGGGAGAGGGTTAGGGTGAGGGCCATATCGTTGACTGGCAGCCGCTGAAAATAAACGACAACCCACCCTCTAACTCCCTCCCTGACAGGGAGGGAGAAAATGAAAACCGAGGAAGCATGCACAGGATTGCTGTAATACGAGGCGATGGAATTGGCGTCGATGTTGTTGAAGAGGCGCTGAAGGTGCTGCAGGCTGTTGCGCCGAAGCACGGCATCGAGTGGGAGTTCACCGAGTTCCCATGGAGCTCCAACTACTACTTCGAGCACGGCGAGATGATGCCGTCCGACGGCCCGGACCAGCTCGCTGAGTTCGATGGCATCTTCCTCGGCGCAGTAGGGCATCCGGACATCCAAGACCACGTCACGCTCAACGGTCTGCTGTTGCCAATCAGGCGTCGCTTCGACCAGTTCGTGTGCCTGCGTCCATCGGTGCTGTACGAAGGCGTCACATCGCCACTCGCAGGCGTGAAGCCGGGCGATATCGATCTCACCGTAGTGCGGGAGAACACAGAAGGCGAGTACGCCAATGTGGGCGGATTCCAGTATCAGAAAATGCCCGAAGAGGTAGCGGTGCAGACAGCGGTATTCACTCGGCAGGGCTGTGAGCGAGTGATACGTTTTGCGTTCGAGTTAGCTCGTCAGAGAAATAAGAAAAACCATCTCACATCCATCACTAAATCGAATGCGCTCGGCTACGGCATGACGCTCTGGGACCGCACCTTCGCAGATGTCGCAACGGAGTTCCCGGACATCACGACGAACTCGCTCCTCATCGACGCCGCATGCATGGACTTTATCCGCAAGCCACAGGAGTTCGACGTGGTTGTGGCCAGCAACCTGTTCGGCGACATCCTGACTGACATAGGCGCGATCATCACCGGCAGTATGGGTCTGGCCTCGTCGGCGAATATCGACCCCACGCGCACCGGCGTTTCGATGTTCGAGCCAACGCATGGCAGCGCTCCGGATATCGCAGGGCAGGGAATTGCGAACCCGATGGCGCAGATCCTTACCGGGGCGATGATGCTGAGGCACCTGGGCGAGGACGGCGCAGCTGACGATGTCGAGAAGGCAGTTGAGGACACGCTGCGCGTCGGCGAGGTGCTGACGCCTGACCTGGGCGGCAATTCAACGACCTCGGCCGTAGGCGATCACCTTGCGGAGCTGGTGGGTTAGAAGGGCTGGCGCGTTCAGACGGTTGGGACGATGCCCTTCCCGGCTTCCTCAAGCACTTCGCGCGTCCGTTCGTTCTTGATCACGCCTGGCTGGACGTTCTCCAGGAGCGAACGTGCGAACTCCGGGGCGCCGATCAGGCCGAGGTGTACTCGTGCGGACGAGCCTGACCTCGACTCGACCCGGACTGTGCCCCTCTGGACGGTGACTTCCTTGATCGACAGCCAGTCGAATTCGCGCTTCGTGTTAAACGGTCGGATCTCATTGAAGCCGACGCGCGTCATCTGGAACACCGGCCCAGTCTTCCACTGGGCGAAGAAGAATATGATTCCCGCGGTGACGAGCGTCAGTACGGCCACGCCGATCTCCGAACCCATCAGTCGCCCGATCGCCATGATGACGAACCCTGCACTGATTCCCCAGCCCAGGGCGGTCATGCCAAACGGGTGCTTCAAGTACCCGTCCGGCGCGTCCAGCGGCCGTCTTTTCCTGGCGCGGTCCACCGCTATGCCGCCGAAGACGATGACGAAAACCACTACGACAACGCCAAGAAAGGAAACCAGGTCATCGACGTTTCTCAACTTCTGCAACTCCCGCTCGGACCACTAGCGCGGCTAGGCTCTGGCTGCCGGATCGCGACGCCTGTCTCTCAATCTATGAACGTGCGTGCGGGCAGTGGTTGGCCAGTTCCGATATTCGGGCGTGGTGGTCAACCCCAGCATTCAGTTCGGTGTGATGTGTTCGGAGTTCGAACGGTGTTGTGGTCAGTGGCGATGGCGGATGACTGAGGCTTCTTGATGTATCCTCACGCCCGAACTTCTTACCCTGCGAAGAGACCACACAATGAACCCATTCGATACCGTTCCTGTTGGCCCATACGACTTGCCTGTGATGCGGCTAGGGCTTGGTGGCGCTCCGCTGTCTGGCATGGTGCTGGCGGACGGCCTGTATGGCGGTTCGGCACACGATGAGGCGGTACGGGTCATCAAGCGAGCATATGAGCTGGGCATCCGCTACTTCGACACTGCGCCTCTGTACGGCAGCGGCAGGTCGGAGGCGAGGTTCCGTGACGGTCTGGCAGGTGTGCCTCGAGACTCCTTCGTCATCTCGACCAAGATCGGCCGAGTGCTCGACCCTGCGCCTGGCGGCGACCTATCGACAGATAACCCTGACAGGTTGCCGGAGCTGATCCCGGTCGACTCATGGACTCGCAGCGATGTGAAGCGATCGATCGAGGAGAGTCTCGAGCGGCTGGGCATGGACCGCATCGACATCATCTATCTCCACGACCCGGACCAGCAGGAGTTCGGCGAGCAGCAGGCAAATGATGAGGCGTTTCCTGCGCTGATCGAGCTGCGGGAAGAGGGAACGGTGAAGGCGATCGGCTGCGGGATGAACATCTGGGAGATGCCGGCCCGGTTCGTGCGTCGCTTCGATCTCGACATCATCCTGCTGGCCGGCCGCTACACGCTTCTCGATCACTCCGGTCTGGCCGAGTTCCTGCCGCTGTGTGTCGAGCGCAACGTGAAGGTCGCGATTGGTGGGCCTTACAACTCGGGGATCCTGGCTAGAGACCTCGATGGTCCGGTGAGCTTCAATTACGAGCCCGCGCCGCCTGAGCTGATCGACAGGGCGCGGCAGCTGACAGCGATCTGCAAGCGGAATAGCGTCGACCTGAAAGCGGCCGCGTTGCAGTTTGTCCTGGCGCATCCTGCGGTCGCGACGGTGATTCCGGGCGCCCAGACGGTTGGCGAGCTTGAGCAGAACGTGGGGCTTGTAGAGAAGCACATTCCGTCGAGCCTGTGGCGGGAGATGCGCTACGAGAGTTTGATCCCCGACGAGGCGCCAACGCCCGATTGAGTTGGGTGGGTGGCTCACCACATTTTCTTTTCGAACGACCGGCGAAGGTGTGCTGCCATTCTGAGCCTGTCAAAGGGTGGCCAGCCGTCGGCCTCTGGCCGACATCACCCTCTCCCTTATCCCTCTCCCATCAAGGGAGAGGGGAAAAGACATCTCGGTCCTTCGATCTGTCATCCCGACCGTAGCCGAGGGATCTGACCGTGGATCCCCGGTCGAGCGAGAGATTCTGAATCGAGTTCAGAATGACAGACTCCGACCCACCCTCTGACTCCCTCTCTGTCAGGGAGGGAGAAGCAGCCGGCACCCTGAGCTTGTCGAAGGGTGCGCACAGTCACCTCTCCCAGCTTGGGAGAGGGTTAGGGTGAGGGTCATCCCGCTTACTGGCAGCCGTTGAAGTAGCCGACAACTCAGCCTCCGGCTCCCCGAGTTGTGCGCAAAGAATCAGACGCTAGCCTTGCTTTAGTGGGTCCCAGTAGCGGGCCTGCCAGCCGTTCGCGACTCCCTGCTCGAACTCATCCGGCACGCCAGAGTGGTCCATCACGACTCTTGTTCCGCCGTTGTTGTCGGTCAGCTCGAACTTGACCACCGAGAAGAGGCCGGCGGGCCATTGCTCGAAGCGCCAGGCCTGCACAATCCGCTTTCCCGGCACCAGTTCCAGGTTGCGACCGACTATCTGGCCATCGTGCTGAGAGAACGCTCCGCCAGCGTCTCGGCTGATCTGCGCGTCGCCGTGCGTCAGTGCAGCATGCTTCGTCTCGTCCATGAAGGTCTCGTAGACCTCATCAGGGCTCGACGGCAGATCGACCTCCTGGTGAATAGCTTTCGCCATGACTTTACTCCTTCATCGTCATGCGGTTGTGATATTTAGCCAGATAACTTAATATCGAGATATGACTCTGTCAACGAACGCTGTGGAACAACATCAGCGGGACGAAAAACTGGACCTGGTCTTTCGAGCTCTGGGACACCGGGTGCGACGGGAGATTTTGCGCAGGTTGAGCCAGCATCCGGCGCTGGTGACCGAGATTGCCGCTCCATTCGATATGGCGCTGCCGACCGTTTCCAAGCACATTCGCGTGCTGGAGGAGGCGGGACTTGTGGTACGGGCTGTCGACGGCCGCATCCATCGCTGCTCATTTGGGCCGGAGCCACTACGTCTCGTCGAATCGTGGCTCGAGCAGTACAGGCCGTTCTGGGAAGGGAGCCTGGATTCTCTCGCTGCGTACGCAGAAGATGCTGAGCAGGACGGCCAATGAGCACGAGTGCCAGGGGAAGCCTGACGACTACCCGTTCGATCGCTGCCAGCCCGGAGCGTCTGTTCAGGATGTGGACTGAGCCGGAGCATGTGCAGCGCTGGTGGGGACCGGAAGGTGTGGAGTGTCCATTCGCAGAGATCGATCTGCGGCCCGGCGGCGCGTACTGCATCGCCAACAAAATGTCGGACGGTTCGGTGATCCTGATTTCTGGCGTATTCGAGGTGGTCGAGCCGCCGTCACGGCTGGTCTACACGTGGACGACCGACAAGGATGAACGTGAGCCAGAGCGCGTGACCGTTAGCTTTGTGCCGCAAGGCGACAAGACGGAGGTCACGGTGCTCCACGAGTTGATTCCAGACGCCGAGACTGCACATTCACACGAGATTGGCTGGAACGGTTGCCTGGCAGCACTGGAGATGTATGTGGGTGAAGCTGCGAGAGGAGGCTGAGGGTGTCATTTCTCCCTCCCCGTCAGGGAGGGAGCTAGAGGGTGGGTTGTCTGTCTGTCATTCTGAACTTGATTCAGAATCTCTCGTTCGACCGCCCATCAACGGTCAGATCCCTCCGCGTTGGTCGGGATGACTAGTTGGTGGGTCGAAGAGTATTTCTCCCTCCCTGTCAGGGAGGGAGTCAGAGGGTGGGTTGTTGCTCCGACAGCAGCTAGCTGAGTCAGGAGTACGACCCTCACCCTAGCCCTCTCCCAAGCTGGGAGAGGGGATTGATCAAACCGCTGGCAGGGTCATTGTGTCGCCGGTCTCTGACTGCCACGCGCGGATGCGCGCTGCCATGTCGCGGGCCCGGTCACGGTGTTCCGGGGCGTCGAACAGGTTGTTCAGCTCCAGCGGGTCTGTGTTCAGATCGTAGAGTTCGCACTGGTCGCCGTCTGACAGGTTCAGCTTCCAGCGGTCTGGCGTCACCACCGATCGCCAGGCATTCGTCGACATCCGCTCGACCAGCGCGTCTCCCAACGAAATCGTCGCTCTGCCACCATGCCACTGCATGAAGACATCATCCTCCAGCGAACCCTCGCCTGCCAGGACATCAACACGGCTTCGACCCTGCAGGTGCTCCGGCGGTTCAACGCCCATCAGTTCGAGCATCGTCGGCACTAGGTCGACATGACCGAAGCTGCCTGCGACGCGGCGTCCGCTGCCAGTCAGCCACGGCACGCTGATCAACATGGGAACCTTTGACACCTCTTCGTAGAACGACCGCTTGCCGAGCATGCCGCGGTCGCCGAGTGAGTCGCCGTGATCGCTGGTGAAGACCACCACCGTCCGGTCGGCCTGACCTGACTCCTCAAGCGCAGCCAGTACGCGACCGACCGCGTTATCCAGCACGGTCACATTCCCGAAGTATTTGGCCCGTAGCTCCCGCCAGTAGGCGCGCGGATCGTCCGGGTTCGCATCCCGGGCTTCGGCGGAGTGGAATCGAGATCGGGCCCGGGTGAAGAGCGGAGTGTTCTCGTCAGGCTCCGTCATGAGTAGCGGGCCGTCAGGCACTGAATCGGGCGGATAGAGGTCGTTGAGTGGGCCGTTGTAGGGTGGGTGCGGCTCGAACATCGTCAGGTACATGAGCCACGGGCGATCATCGTTGCGGTGGATGAACTCGTCGGCCCGACCGGCCAGGAACTGCGCCATGGTGTGCTCTTCGGGCAGAAAGCCGCGCTGCTTCTGCGTGTGGGAGAGATGGCCGTCGTGATCTCCCTCGGGCTCAAAGCCGTGCTCCACGAGGTATTTGTAGTAGTCCGACTTGCGGTAGCGGTCCTCACGACTCTCGAAGTTGGGAAAATTGTCGTCGTGGGCGTCTTCTGTGCTCACCCATTCGTCGAAACCGTGCTGCGGCACGAGGTCCTGGCCGAGGTGCCACTTGCCGTACTTGGCTGTCAGATAGTCCTCGGGCGCCATCTCGGCGATGGTCTGGACATCTTCAGGCAGGTTGCTGAACGGGCGGCCGGGCTGCGAGTTGCGGACCACTCCGGCTGAGTGCGGGTACAGGCCGGTGAGCATGGTGCCGCGGGCAGGCGAGCAGACGGCCTGCGTGACGTAGGCGTTTTCGAACACCGCCGACCGGTCGGCGAGTGCGTTGAGATGCGGCGTCTGCACCCAGCTGTTGCCGTACGCCGCCATGGTGTCGGTGCGCTGCTGGTCAGAGCAGATGAAGAGGATGTTTGGTTGCGCGGGTGGTTCGGGCATGGCGCCGACATTCTGAACTATCTGCTAAGCCGTCGCCAGCCGCGCCCGTCTAGTCGAAGCCGCACCTGTCTGCGCAGCGGATGTAGAACGCGCCGTTCGTGAACAGCCTGTCGCCGGTGTCAGGCTCGATGACGAACCTCACTGTGCCCGCGTTCGCCTGAGTGTCGTCGAGCACTACAGTTCCGATCGTGTTGATGCACCGCACAGTGACGCACTTCCCATGTACAACGCCCTGTCCCTCGGCGTAGTAGGCGAAGATCGGAATGTCATTCGCCAGCATCTCGATCTGCGGGCTCAGGAAGCCGTCGCTATCGATCGGTGGAGCCCCATCGAACTCAACTTCTATGCCGCGGTTCTGTAGCAGGTTGCAGTCCGGGAAGCGGCAGACCTCTTCGATCTCGAGTCCCGATGCCGATCTGTAGAACACGACCGGACGGAGGCCGTCGCTGCCGAAGGTGATGTCCTTGTCGCCCACGATGGCTATTTCCAGGTCATCGAGGTCGGAACTCGAGCAACGCACGTCGACGCAGTTGGCCATCATCAGGCGCTGGTTGAAGCCCCATCCGTAGGCGATCCTCGGCAAGCCGTTCTGCTGGAACTGAATGGCCGGATACGAACCGGTACCACCACCGGTGTCGACTGGACCACCGGAGAAGCCCGACGTCTGCTGCGTCCTGGTGGTTACGAGTGTGCAGGTGGCGTTGGTGCAATGCGTGGTGCGCAGGCTGGCCTCAAAGCCGCCGCCAAACTGTGCTCCGTTTGTCGAGTTGTAGGCGAACAGAAGGCTGCCGTCGGGCGCGGTTGCGACATCGACATGCCTGAACCTCCTGCCTGACTCATCATCGATGGTCCTGAGCACCGAGGAAGAACACTGGGTGTCTGAGCACTCCGCCAGCATCACGGCTGTCTGGCCTGCTGTCGAGAAAGCGATTCGAGGTGTCCCGTTCAGCGTGAATGTGAGTGCAACACGGCTCTCAGACTCTGAGTTATTGATTGCCTGGTACGAGAAGTTGGAGCAGGTGATGTCTGTGCAGACCACATACGCCAGGCTTTGCGTCGTGTTGGCTGCACGAACAACCATTGCAGGGTTGCCTGCTCGATTAAGGTCGAAGTCCAGGATGGGAAGCGAGTCTCCGGCGAAAGTCAGTTCTCTCTTAATTGGCCCACACTGGTCGGACACCGGGAAGTCGAAGAACTGGATCTTGAGTCGTCCTTCAAGGTTGCACACGGCGTTCGAGTCGCCGGTCAGCCCTGTCACGTCATCGGCAGTCAGGAAGTCGGCTATGTCGCTCTGTGTCAGGAAGCCTGAGACCTGGCTCTGCGTGACGTAGTTTCTGGCCGGAACTCCGTTGAGGCTCTGGGCGTCATCGGCCTTTTCGGCTGTCAGGGCTTCTTGGGCACGGATTGCGAATGGTGCCGCAGTCAGCTTCTGGCGCGGCTTCATCTCGTCGTTACCATCGACCTGGATTCCAAGCCAGACGGCGCTGTTGGTCAGACCGCGGGAGATCGAATTCTCCGTGCCGAGCTCGACGGTGAAGAGGCCGTCTATTACCTTCACGGTGTGGCCCTCCTGCCAGAGTGGTCGGCCATCGGTCTCAGAGTCGTAGATAGTGAATATGATGCTGAGGCCGTCTGAGACCGGGTTGCCTTTCTCGTCGGTGAGATAGCCGCTGTATGTGAGGGTCTCAGGTACACCGCCCGGAGTGCTGCGGATCTGCTGCAAGATCGAGTCCCCTGAAACTGTGGCAACGCCAATCACCGCGATCAGAACTACTGCCGTCGCGAGTACGAGATAGCGGTGGTTCAGCCTTCTCATATCTGTATCCCTCCGTCGGTCCGGGCTACGGACCTGCGGCTACCGCTCCGATGAGCGTGTGTTCTCCGTCGTTCATGAGGCTCATTGCTGAGCCGTTCTGGAACATGCTGTAGAGGACTGTCTGTCCATCAGTCGATATGAATGCAGACCTGAGCCACGGCGGCAAAGTGGAATCGGCGGTTGCGGTTTCAATAGCCCTGACCACCGCAGTAGACGTAGCGATCTGCTGTGGGCTGGGCGTAGGTGTATCAGGGACTGCGGTTGGTTCTGGAGTTTCGGTCGACGGCACGGTTGCGGTTGTAGCGGTCGTAGACGTCGGCTGCACTGCGGTTGGCTGAGTAGCTGGAGTGGTCGGCGACGGCTGTGCCTGCGCAGTGGGAGGTGGTGATGCTGGGCTGGGAGCCGGAGATTGGACCGGTGTCGCTGTAGAGCCGTCCGACGGCTCGGTCGGAGAGACTGGCTCATTGGTAGTGGTCGCCTCTGTCGAGGGGTCGGGGCTTTCCGCTGGCGTATTCTCAGCAGTCGGCGTGCCGTCGGCTGTCTCACACGCAGCGAAAATCGCTGTGAGTGCAAGCAGAACTGCGTATCCGGCAAGACGTCGAGTAGTGGTCAAGTGTGTGCTCATGTCCGGCTCTCGATCCGAGCGCGGAACTATACACGAGTCTGTTTTCAGGTTAATGCGGGCTTGAGGATGGGTAGTGTCGCTCAAGCGTCTGACCTCAAGCCAAGCTCACCCCGTGTGGTGGCCGGCTGGGTGCTCGGGGGCTTCCACGTGCGTCTCCACGGGCGTGCTGCCGAGCAGGAAGTCGAAGTCGCAGCCCTGCGGCGCCTGCAGCACATGGTCGGCGTGGAGCTTGCGGTAGCCGCGCACTTCACTAACTGAATCACGACTGCCTCCGTGCCACGCCGCCGAGTCGCCGACTGGGCTCGCCAGTGCAGCTTTCCTTCGCCGCAGCTCTTCTTCTTCCACCAGCAGATCGAGCCTGCGTTCTTCTACGTCGATCTCGATCATGTCGCCTGTTTCAACCAGCGCCAGCGGCCCGCCGACAGCCGACTCAGGCGCAACGTGCAGCACGATCGTCCCAAACGCCGTGCCTGACATGCGGGCGTCTGAGATGCGGATCATGTCGCGCACGCCTTGCTGCAGGAGCTTGCGGGGCAATGGCAGGAAGCCTGCCTCAGGCATGCCGGGACCGCCGACCGGACCGGTGTTCTTCAAGACGAGGACGTCTTCTGCGTTCACGTCGAGGTCCGGGTCATCGATGCGGTTCTTCAGGTCAACCGGGTTTTCGAAGACGACCGCCCGGCCGCGGTGCTGCATCAGCTCCGGCGAAGCGGCCGAGACCTTGATGACGGCTCCGTCGGGCGCTAGCGTGCCTTTCAGCGCCGCCAACCCGCCTTCGTCGCTCATCGCGTTCTCGAGTGGCAGCACCACATCGTCGTCGTAGCACTCGGCATCCGCGATCTCGTCGCCAAGCGTCTTGCCACTCACCGTCATGCAAGATGTGTCCAGCAGGTGCTCGATGCGCTTCAGCACGGCTGGCACGCCGCCCGCGTAGAACAGGTCTTCCATCAGGTATTTTCCCGATGGCTTAAGGTTCAGGACGGTCGGCGTGGAGCGTGAGAGATCGTCGAAATCCGAGAGGTCGAGCTTGATGCCCGCGCGGCCAGCGACCGCTGTTAAGTGGATGATGGCATTGGTAGAGCCGCCCATTGTGAGCAGGGTGCGGATGGCGTTCTTGAAGGCGGCTTCGGTCATGATCTGCGATGGTCGGATGCCTTCCTGGGCAAGCTCGACAGCCCGAGCCCCGGCGCGCTCGGCGAACACCGAGCGGCGGGAGTCTGCGGCTGGAATGGATGCGCCACCTGAAAGCGTCATGCCGAGCGCTTCGCATAGCGCGGACATGGTCGATGCAGTTCCCATCACCATGCAGTGGCCGGGCGAGCGGTAGATCGCTTCTTCCATGGAGTCGTATTCGGCCTGCGTAATCGTGCCCGCCCGCAGCTCAGACCAGAAGCGGCGGCAGTCGGTGCATGAGCCGAGCGCTTCGCCGCGCCAGTTGCCGCGCAGCGACGGCCCGCCGGTGACGATGATCGCAGGCAGATCGGCCGATGCTGCGCCCATTAGAGCGGCGGGCGTCGTCTTGTCGCAGCCCGAGAGCAGCACGACGCCGTCGATCGGCAGGCCGCGGATCATCTCCTCGATGTCCATCGACATCAGGTTGCGGCAGAGCATCGACGTTGGCGACATGAAGAATTCACCGAGCGAGATGGTCGGAAATTCGAGCGGAAAGCCTCCGGCGCGCATGATGCCGCGTTTGACGTGCTCAGCGAGGTCTCGCAGGTGGGCGTTGCAGTGCGTGGCTTCGGACCAACTGTTCGCGATGCCGATAACGGGACGGCCTGCGAAGGAGTCTTCGGACCAGCCCTGCGCCTTGAGACCGGCTCGGTGGAGGAAGCCTTCGAGGTCACGTGTGCCGAACCATTCCTGGCTACGGAGGATTTTTCCGTTCGATGAAGTCAAAGGTAGTTCCCGTTTAGAGCGATGTGGTTGCAGAAGTGCGTAAGATACCGGACGCAGCGGCGCAGCGATGTGTTCTGTGCAAACTGGCGACTGAGGACCGAGGAATGACTTCAACGCCCCAGAAGAAGCAAACACGCTTTCCTGAATTCGCAACCTCTGGCACGCGGGAACAGATCGGACACGCCATTGGTGAAGAGTTCAGGGAGACGATTCAGGAGATGGGAGACCTGGTGCTCGAACGCTTCAACCGGAGCGCTTCGCGCCCGATCAGCGTGGACGAAGCGACTGCGGTGGCCGCGGCCGCTGTTCCTCACGCCGAACAGTATCTTCCGGACGCGGTAGAAGAACTTCGTGCTACCGCACAGGCGGCGCGAATCCCGTTCGAGACGGTCATGCTCATCAACGTGCGGAGCATGCTGGGGGCTCCGGAAGGATGCACGTCGGTCATGGTCGGGGCCGGGGCATCGGCCAGTGGGTCCGGATTCGCAGGGCAGAACTGGGACAACGACCCTGCGATGGACCCGTTCTCGGCCGCCATCACGCGAAGACCGAACGGCAAGCCCGCCTTCATGAGCTGGTGTCAGCCTGGCGTGATCGCCTACATGGGCTTCTCGGACGCCGGGTTCGGCGTGTGTATGAACGCTCTGAATGGCCCTTCAAGGCGTAGTGGCGTTGGCTGGTACTTCATCGTGCGGTCTATCTACGAGGCGCGTTCGCTGGATGCACTGGTGGCGAAGATGCGTGGGGCGAAGCGGGCGATGACGGCCAATGCAGCGATGATCACGCCTGAAGGCCCGGCAGACCTTGAGATAACTCTCGATTCAGTGGAGGTGCTGCGGGCGGGCGAGGCGGAGTCGATGGTGCACACGAACCACTGCGTTCACGAGAGCCTGCTCGACTACAACGATTCGCACCGGGATTCGATCTACGGGCAGTCGTTCGAGCGGAAGGCACGCGCTGAGGAGCTTCTTGGCGGCGTTCCGGGCAGGGTGTCGGTCGACGATGTGAAGGCTGTGCTCTCAGACAAAGACGGTTACCCGACTTCGATCAACCGATACCCGAATGATGATCCCGACACAGGCTGGCAGCGGTCCGTGGTGTCGATGATCGTGGAGCCAGACGCAGGGCGAATGCACGTTTCGAGAGGCAACCCGGGCGATAACCCGTATGAGGTTTATGAGCTGGGGTAGGGCGGGCTAGCTGGTCCTCGATCTGTCATCCCGACCGTAGCGGAGGGATCTGACCGTTGATCCCTGGCCGAACGAGAGATTCTGAATCGAGTTCAGAATGACAGAGTTGTCATCCTTCGACGGGTTCAGGATGGCAGCTTGTCGGAAGGGCAATCCCCTCTCCCAGCTTGGGAGAGGGTTAGGGTGAGGGTCGTCCTTCTGACTGGCAACTGTTGAAGTGGCCGGCAACCCACCCTCTGACTCCCTCCCTGACAGGGAGGGAGAAGATGTTCGTCGTTTCGACCACGGCGGAGGGATCTGACCATGGATCCCTGCTTAAGCGAGAGATTCTGAATCAAGTTCAGAATGACAGGCCGCCTCCTTCCACGGGCTCAGAATGGCAGTCGTCGACCGGTGCTCTGGCGCAGCGCCCGTTCGACGGTTCTCGTCACGCTCTTCAGCTATTCTTGACGCAGCCACTCGGCAACACCTAAACCCCATCTCCAAGGAAACCTGAACTCGTGCGACTTAGCCCTAGCATGTCGATTGGCGCTGGCATTGGCTTTGTGCTCGGGATCCTGTTCACCGTCATCGCCGCGTTTCGAGTGGATGAAGAGCAGGCGACGGTTGGCGATGCGGTTCAGGTCGGCATATTCGTTGGTATGCCGATTCTCGTTGTGATGGGCACATTCGCAGGGTGGCTGTGGGACATCTTCATCAAGGAAAAGCGGTGACGGTGCGAGGCAGCTTTCGGCTGTTCGCCGTTGTCGTGACGGTCGTGCTCGTGGCCACCTGCAGCTCAGGTGAAGAGACGACCGCTACACCGGCGCTGTCCGGAGCGCTCGTTGGCCAGGTGACGATCGGACCCCTGTGCCCGGTTGAGCCCTGTAGCAACCCGAACAACCCGTTTTTGGGGCTTGAAGTTGTGCTGTCTACACAGGGCGGCGAAAAGGTGACCCGGGCGGCGCTCGATGAGAATGGGATGTTCCGTGTCGAGGCGCCAGCAGGCAGCTATCTATTGGATGTCGATCCGTGTGAGTTCCTGGGTTGCGTCCGCGTTGTGCCCATCGAGGTGGACATCAGGGCAGTGGCGGTCGGCTCGATTGAGATCGATATCGATACCGGGATCAGGTAGGCGCGCTAACGGCGTAGTTTAAGAAGCCTGAGCAGCCTGTCGATGATTCCCTGCGCTCCGCTTGGGCGGGCGGATTTGAGCGCGCGGTCAGTCGAGCACCTGTGGCAGGTGCAGTACGGCGGGTGATTGCCGCCTCTGTACGCCTTCTCGTCCAAGTAGCGAGACTTCGCTTTCGCGCAATGGCGATCCGGATTCGATCACCTTCATTCATGATCGCACATGAGTTTGGACGAGTTGTGAAGGGAGTCCTTGGGTGGTGGGGCTGTCATCCCGACCGTCGCGGAGGGATCTAAGCGTGGATCCAGGGTCGAACGAGAGATTCTGAATCAAGTTCAGAATGACAGATTCTTGGCATCCTGAGTCTGTCGAAGGGTGGCGCGCGTCGCAACTGTATGCGGACGGCGCTACTTGATTCGGCTGAATGACCGCACGGCTAGAGGCTAGATCAGAACGGGAAGTCAGCCCGGGCTACGGGCGAACGAAACGGCTAGGCGCTTTTCTGGACGTTGCTCATGGTCTCGGCCCGAGCCTTGGCCTTGAGCGCCCAGTTCACGCACATCTCAACTTCGCCGGTCTCCCAGGGCTTCGTGATGTAGTCGCGGGTGCCGAGTTGGACCGCTCGGACCATCGCGTGGCGGTCGCCCTGTGCGGTGACCATGATGACGGCGATGCTTTCGGTGTTCGGGTCTGCCTTGAGCTTCTGTAAGACCTCCAGGCCGTCCATCTGGGGCATTGCGATGTCTAGCAGGATCACATCTGGAGATTCGTTCGTGGCCTTCTCTAGGCCGACGATGCCGTTCTCGGCATGAATGACTTCGTGGTCCTCTTCTTCGAGCAGAGCCGCCAGAGCGTCTCTGATCTCTTCGTGGTCATCGACAACCAGTATTTTCGACATCGAGTTAGGTCCCTTGATTCACGGCTCGATCAAGCGATTGATATCGGCCGAATGCCCGAATAACAGTATCGATACTGCACGAGCCGCAGGAGTGGGAGTTGGCAACAAAGTGTTATCTGGGTGTGCATCACAGTTCATTGCGCTTTGTGACAGTCGATTTCGAGGTTGAGGCGGGCACCGCTAGGATGCCGACATGCTCGCAAGATCAAAGACCTGCGCCATAGTCGGGCTTGACGGCACCGTAGTGGATGTGGAGGCCGACATCTCGCCCGGACTGCCTGCGTTCCATGTGGTTGGACTGCCTGATACTGCGGTGCAGGAGTCGCGAGAGCGGGTGCGATCGGCTATCCGAAATTCGGGCGCTGAGTTTCCGATGCGGCGCATAACGGTGAGCCTTGCGCCTTCCGACCTGCCAAAGTCCGGCACGGCCTATGACCTGCCGATTGCGATGGGGCTGCTGATGAGCTCAGGCCAGGTGCCGGACAGCCTGAACGGCTCGTTGCTGCTGGGTGAACTGGCGCTTGATGGCACGCTCCGCCCGACGCCAGGGATGCTGCCGATGGTGGCGGTTGGGAAGTCGGCCGGCCTGAAGAGGGTGTTCGTGCCTGCTTCGAACGCTCGTGAGGCCGCACTGGTGCATGACATGGAGGTCATGCCTGTCGAGTCGCTGGCTCAGCTGGTGTCGCACGCTCGTGGTGATTCGCAGATCAGGTCGTTCGACGGCAAGTTGGCTCCGGCGGGTGGCGCCGATGGCGCTGTCAAGGAGTCTGGACGCTGGCCAGACCTTGCTGATGTGCGAGGGCAGGAACATGCGAAGCGGGCGATGGAGGTTGCTGCCGCTGGCGGTCACAACCTGCTCATGACCGGGCCTCCGGGCTCTGGAAAGACTCTGCTGGCCCGTTCTCTACCTTCGATACTGCCCGAGATGACGCCCGATGAGGCGTTGGAGGTCACGAAGATCTATTCGGTGGCCGGTCTGCTGCCTGCAGGCAGCCCGCTCGTGGACCGCAGGCCGTTCAGATCGCCGCACTACACGATCTCGAATGCAGGATTGGTCGGTGGTGGAGCGGTGCCGAGGCCAGGCGAGATTACCTTGAGCCATCGCGGTGTCCTTTTCCTGGATGAGCTGCCGGAGTTCGGGCATGCGGCGCTGGAGGTGCTTCGTCAGCCGCTTGAGGACCGACTTGTGACGATCAGCAGGGCGCAGGGCACAGTGACATTCCCGGCGAACTTCATGATGGTCGGGGCGATGAACCCCTGTCCATGTGGCTATTTCGGTGATTCGCAGAAGGCCTGTTCGTGTGCGATTTCGAGTGTTTCCCGCTATCAGCGCAGGATTTCCGGACCTCTGATGGACCGCGTGGACATCTTCGTGGATGTGCCTCGGGTTGAGTACGAGAAGCTGGTGACGCCTGCGGTTGCAGAGAGTTCTGCGGATGTGCGGTCACGCATCAACAGGGCGCGGTCGGTTCAGTGGGAGCGCTTTGCTGAGTCCGGACTTGTCACGAACTCAGATATGGGTTCGACAGAGGTGTGGGACCACTGCCAGCTGGATAGTTCTGCGAAGTCGCTGCTGCAGATGGCTATGAACCAGCTTTCGCTATCGGCGAGAGGGTTCCACCGGGTGCTAAAGGTGGCGCGGACGATCGCTGACCTTGCCGGGTCCGAGGTCGTGAAGACTTCACACCTTGCGGAGTCGTTGCAGTACCGGCCGCGGCCGGTGATGTAGGAGCGGGCCGCCTAAACCGCCGACTCGCTCAGTTCAGCGATGCTGAAGATCACGGCGAAGGCTCGGCAGTAGATCATCACGGCGTTGTGGTCGCCGAGCTCGACCCCTTCCGGGATCTCATAGTTCTGGTTGCCCCTGTTTCCCTTCAGTCGGCCAAGGTCGATGTAGCCCTGGCTCTTGTCTCGGCCCTCCGGGTCTTCCATGAGCAGCACGAACAGATCGGGCCCGTTTGTTACAGAAAGGTCCTCGAAGCGCACAAAATTCTTGCCGTCGTCGAGCGTATAGATAGTCGCTGTGCCAGAGCCGCGGTGCAGGCGGTCTTCGTCCATGAACGAGCCGGACTTAATCTTGACCGCTGACGGCTCGGCCATTCCCGGAGTCATTTCCTCTGAAGACACCACATTGGAACCGGCCGCTTCCTCCATCACCTCTTCAGCCTCTTCACGGCTCATCGAGTCTGGGATCACGGCGCCGACGGTGCGCGGGAACTCTTCATCGACTGTCTTGTTGATGAACAGAGGAGAGCCGAGCCACCACGCAAATCCGATTGCGGGGATTGCTGCGACAACGGCAAGGCCAAACAGGATCTTGCGTGTCCTCGTTGCCGTCAGCCACCTGAACAGTGCCATCTGAGTCCCTCCGTGATGGGTCTTCGAGCCACGCTCGGCGCGGCACAATCGAGTCGTTCAATACCGGCCTGTGCTGCGGTGATACGGCTCCTCGCGCCGGTGAGGCTGCCAACATTCTTACGAATTCATGAACTGACCGGTGCGCGCCCGACCATATCAGTAGTCCCGGCCAGCTATCCGCGCATTTGTGGCATCCCCGTTCGGCGAGTATAAATACTCCCATGCTCATAACTTCGTCAGACGAACTTGCCTCCTTCTGTCAAAGCGTCTCAGGCCACCCGTTCATAACCGTCGACACCGAGTTCGTGCGCGAGCGCACCTACTGGCCCCGGCTGTGCCTTGTGCAGGTCGCGGCAGGCGAGCATGCCGCTGCGATTGATGCGCTTGCGCCGGGGATCGACATGGCGCCCCTGTTTGAGCTGATGCGTGATGAGGACGTACTCAAGGTCTTTCACTCGCCGGGCCAGGACCTGAGCGTGTTCCACACCGTGATGAACGATGTTCCGGAGCCCATCTTCGACACCCAGATTGCGGCGATGGTGTGCGGTTTCGGCGAACAGCCTGCATACGCGTCGTTAGTGAACTCGCTTCTGGGCGAGCGCGTTGACAAGGCGTCGCAGATGACCGACTGGGCGCGCCGACCTCTGACTGAGCGCCAGATCAAGTACGCCCTTTCCGATGTGACGCACCTGATTCGTGTGTACGAGCAGTTGCTCGAAAAGCTTGAGAACAGCGGTCGGCTTCGCTGGGTGGAGCAGGAGATCGCCTCGCTACTGGAACCTGCGAACTACATGTCTGACCCGGATGAGCAGTGGCGCAGGGTCCGCATTCGCAGGCCAACCCGGAAGGCTCTGTCCGTGCTACGAGAGGTGACTCGATGGCGCGAAGAGGTGGCGCAGCAGCGGGATAGGCCAAGGGCATGGATCATCAAGGACGAGTCGCTGGCCGAGATTTCGGCTACTCAGCCATCCACTGTCGAGGAACTTGAGCGGGTGAGGGGCGTTACGCCTCGATTTGCCGAAGGCCGCGATGGCCGATCGGTGCTTGCGGCTGTGAAACGGGGCATCGAGTCGCCTGAGGATGACTGGCCTAATGTGCCAAGGCGCAACGGCATTCCCGATGTTTCGGACACGCTGGTGGCGTTGCTGCAGGCGTTGTTGAAGATCAGGGCAGACGAGAACGATGTTGCGACAGGACTTGTGGCGAACCGTCGGGAGCTTGAGCAGATTGCAATTGATGATGAGGCTGATGTACGGGCACTAAAGGGATGGCGGCGAGAGCTGTTCGGAGAGGATGCTCTGCGGCTGAAGCATGGTGAGCTGGCGATCACGAGCAACGGCAATGGCGCGATTGCTGTGAATATGAATGGGAAGAAATGAGGGGAGAACAGGCGGCCATTGCGTGGGGATCTGGATGTTGACGAACGGTCGAACGAGAGATTCTGAATCAAGTTCAGAATGACAGAAGAAGGCGGACTAGATGAAAGCTGATGTTTACATCGCAGCTGCGGCCCGGACTCCGCTTGGCAAGTTTGGTGGCGGAATCTCGACTGTGCCGGCTACCGAGCTTGGCGCGACGGCCCTGAGCGCCTCCGTCGAACGTTCTGGTCTCGACGCCGAAGACGTCGAGTACACCGTCATGGGAAACATGCTCTCGGCCGGGCTCGGCATGACGCCCGCTCGACAGGCATCGATAGCCGCAGGAATCCCGGAAAGCACCTCAGCGCTCACTGTCAACAAGGCCTGCGCATCCGGGATGCAGTCGGTAATTCTGGCTGCGCAGTCGATTCAGCTCGGCGAGGCAGACGTGGTCGCAGCAGGCGGTATGGAGAACATGAGCCAGGCGCCGCACCTTTTGCTGAACAGCAGGACAGGGCAGCGGCTGGGCGACGCCAACCTGAACGACTCAATGATTCACGACGGCCTCTGGTGCCCGTTCGAGAACCGGCACATGGGCAGCTCAGCCGAGGCGATCAACGAGAAATACGGCATCGGCCGGCAGCGACAGGACGAGTTTGCAGAGCGCAGCAACAGGCTAGCCTCGTCATCGATCGCTGAAGGCTGGTTCGAGGACGAGATTGCACCCGTGAATGTGAAGGGTCGAAAGGGTGTAGTGACGGTCTTCGACACCGACGAAGCGCCGCGGGCGGACACAACAGTGGAGATACTCGCGAAGCTGCCGGCCGCATTTCCTCCCGGCGAAACAGTAACCGCAGGAAACGCCTCGAAGATCAGCGACGGCGCCGCCGCGACAGTGGTGGTTTCAGACCGAAAAGCGGGCGAGAGTGGCGTGAATGTGCTCGGCAGGATCTCGGGATATGCCCACGCCGCAAACGACCCGGGAATGCTGTTCGATGCGCCAAGGCTCGCGGTGGCGAAGCTGCTTGAGCGCACCGGTGATTCCCTGGACGACTTCGATATGATCGAAGTTAACGAGGCCTACTCGGCGCAGGTGCTGGCGAACGGCGATGCGCTCAAGTGGGACACGGAGCGGGTCAACACCCGCGGCGGAGCTGTTGCGCTGGGCCATCCCATCGGCGCAAGCGGAGCGCGAATACTCGTGACGCTGCTGCATGGCCTGAGGCGTACCGCCGGACGAAAAGGCCTTGCGGTGATCTGCCACGGCGGTGGCGGCGCAGTCGCAATGAGCGTCGAGGCGGCCTGACGAGCCAACGACTCACGGAAAGGCGGTCCATCATGGCGGCGAAAAGCCAGGACTCGGCTAAGAACCCCGTCGGAGGAGCGCCCGGTCTGGGCGTGTTCGAGCGTCGCCGCATCGAAGCTGGTGTGCTAGGGCCGATGCTGAAGGCTTTCAAAGAACGTTTCGGTGAGGAACCTACTCGGGAAACCGCGACAGAAGTCATCACTCAGATAGCCCGTGAGCAGGGCGCTGAGATGGCGCATTTCCTGGGCAATAACGATCTCGAGACGTTTGCGGCCAACAAGGACCCGTGGCGTAAGGGCGGCGCGCTGGACGTCGAGGAGCTCGAGCGGTCCGAGAGCGTCTATTCGTTCAATGTGGTCCGTTGCGGCTATGCCGACATGTACCGGCAGATGGGCTACGGAGACATGGGCGATATCTTCTCGTGCACTCGTGACTTCGAGTTTTCTACAGGATTCAACCCTAAGATCAAGTTAAGCAGGACGCAGACGATCATGAAGGGCGATGCGTTCTGCAACTTCAGATATACCCTTGAGCCAGACGCTGCAGACGGCGAGGAGTAGGGACAGGATCGGCTCGCTGCCGTACCGCATCACAAGGAGTACGGCGGCCTTCG
This sequence comes from Dehalococcoidia bacterium, assembly GCA_028285005.1. GTDB lineage: Bacteria > Chloroflexota > Dehalococcoidia > Lucifugimonadales > Lucifugimonadaceae > JAJCYX01. Next base: position 23,581 of record JANQQP010000007.1, read on the forward strand.
CCACTTGATTCGGAGGGCGAGATATGACAACCGAGACTGAGGCACAGCCTTCCAGGCGACGCATGAGATGCATCGAGGACGGCACGATGCTGGAGGAGTCGAAGACCTCTGGCGAGCCGTCGATGCGCTGTCCTGCCTGCCAGGGCGCATGGCTGACAGACGAGGCTCTTCACGCTGTCGAGGACAAGTCGTTCGACGCCGACATGGTTAAGGGTCAGATGCGTTACGGCGAGCGCCCGACGGACGACGACTGCCCGCACTGTGGCAAGAAGATGACGAGGTTCCGCTACCGCGGCCACAACCTGGAGATCGAGGCCTGCCCGGAGGATGCCGGCTACTGGCTGGAGCACGGCGAGGACCGTCACATCAAGGACGCTCTAAAGGAGCGCAAGCGCGGCTTGCGAAGGTCGGTCGGCGCTCAGCGGGCGTGGCACCAGGCACGGCGAGGCGGGTCTGTCTCGCTGCTGGACCGCATCAAGCACTTCTTCGGCCGATAAGCGGCCCTGTGCAAGCCTGCGGCTCACTCTCCCAATACGGTGCTAACCCCAAAACGGTTAATTAGCGCACAGGTATCATGAAGGTATCTGAAGACTGCGTCGGCCCGAGCACCTAACACCAGTGACCATGTTCGAAGGCAGCAACAAGCGCGAGGCGAGCATCACGCTCTGCCTCTTTCCCCACCTCGGCGAGTTCATCGCGGTCGACACGCGGAAAGACCTCGAAGGCGGCCCGGCTGTTCACGTCATGTCGTTCGAAGACGTCTTCACCGAGGATTTCCGAGCAAGTGTTGAGGCCGGCTTCTCGGCGCTGTTGCGAAAAGAGGGTGCCGGCCTGATCGAGATGATCGGTCTCCCACAAGAGGTCGAGACACTCGTCAGGGCCGAGTCGATGAAGCGGATCATCAAGAACCTGAACCACGCCGCGAATACGACCTCAACCGACATCGGCGGCGGCATCGGCGTGCTGTTCTTCGCCCGGGGCCTGCTGTCGATCGAGCAGGACCAGCTTGAGGCTGCTATGCAGGACCTGTTCGGCCATCTGCTGAGCGATTCGCAACTGATTCGACTTCACAGGGAGCTTGAGCGCCTCATAGATGCCGAGCAGACTGAAGAGAACAGCATCCGGCAGCGCGAGATGGCTCAGCTGATCAAGGGCGAGCCGGGCTCATTCGTCACGCTCTGGCAGAAGAGCGGCAACAACTAGTCGCTCTTTCACGATCGATCTTCTTTACTTCACTGTCCGTCGGTTCGGCGGCGATATACTCTTTCGCCGCGGACACTGAGCGGACTGAGATATGCAAGACGACCCGTCCTTTCTAGAAGATCTCCTCAACAACCCCGAAGACGGCTTCATGCTCTGGCTGGCCGAGGGCGGCCTGTGGGTCGGACTGATCGCCGTCGGCTCCGTGCTTTCCTGGTACCTGGTGCGGCTCTACATCCACCGGCAGCTGCTATCTGCGGTGCGAAGTGTCGAGGGTGAGGAAGGCTTTGAGGAGTCGACGGCGATTCGCGGCGCCAACCGCATTCTGGCATCGGTGATACCGGCGCTGGTCATTGGTACAGCAGCAGTGATCGGCTCGATGGTTGTGCTGGGCAACGATGCCGACGCAGCGCTCGACTTCTTCTCGCGGCTGGGGACAGACGCGGTCGAATGGGGCGTCACAAGTGGCCTGCGCATCGTGCTCGTCCTGGTGTTCGGCTGGCTGGGCATCCGGTTCGCCCGGCGTTTCATCCCTACGATCATGCTGCGAGTGGTCCGGGACAGTCGCGATGCGGCGGACCAGGCTGAGGCATCACGTAAGCGTGCCGACACGCTTGGCGCGGTATTTGTTGCCGCCATCAACGTGATCATCGTCATAGTGATGGTGTTCACAGTCCTGACCGAGCTGGGAGTGCCGATCGGCCCTGTGCTGGGCGGAGTTGGGATTGCCGGAATAGCGGTCGGTTTCGGAGCGCAGCACCTCGTGAGGGACGTGATCACGGGCACGCTGATCCTGCTCGAAAACCAGTACAGGCAGGGCGATGTTGTGCAGATCGCCGGGATCGCGGGAATGGTGGAGTCGATCAACCTGCGGCGTACCGTACTGCGGGATCTCGAAGGCAAGGTGCACACGATTCCGCACGGCGAGATTTCAACTACCAGTAACTTCACGAAGTACTGGTCGCGGATCGTTCTCGACGTTGGCGTTGCCTACAAAGAGAACATGGAGCAGGTGTTCGCGGTTCTCAACGAGATCGGCACCGAGCTCGGTAATCACCCGGAACTGGGACTGAAAGTAATCGATCCGCCAAAGGTGCTGCGTCTGAATTCCTTCGGCTCGTCCGAGTTGTCGATCAGGATGCTGGGCGTCTGCAAGCCGCTGACGCAGTGGGAACTGACAGGCTGGCTGCGGCTCCGCATCAAGGAGCGGTTCGACGAGGAAGGGATAGAGATTCCGTTCCCGCACCAGACAATCTACTGGGGAGTTGACCAGCAGCCGCTGCCGGGCCAGGAACCGGCTGCGATTGGCGCGCCGGAGCCCAAGGCTGCGGAGCCGGAGGTCACACCCGACGATTTCGTGGACCCGAACCGGCTGACACCGGAGCAGCGTGAGGTGATGCTGGCCGAGATGGCGCTGGCGGCTCAGGCCGCGCAGGAGAACCTGCGGACAGATCAGGGCACCGAAACACGATTGCCAGCGGACACCGAGACCTAGAGCTGGTCCTATCTCGCTATGGCCGCCGCCTCGACGCGGTCGAAGCGTTGTGCTCGCTCATCGTCTGACATCTCGATCGAGTCCAGCATGGCGGTCTTGATCGCCTCGACGTCCGTTGCCGCTACCAGTGTTGCCGCGTCGCCAAAGATCTCGGCAGCGGTGGACGTCTCGGAGAGGATGAGGTCGCAGTCGTTCCTGTTCACCAGCGCCGTTGAGAGCGGAGTACTGCAGCTGGCATCAACAACGGGCGTAGAAACGAGCGCGTCTGCCGTGCACATCGCGGCGAGCGCCATCGGATAGTTGCTCTCGACGATTAGCTCCACCGGCGGTCCAGATCGTGCCCGGTGCCTGCCGTTCACATCCTTCGCGGCCTTTTCGATCTCGCTCAGGTAGCGCCTGTATTGCGCAAGGTGAGGAGGTGGCGGTGCCAGAACCAGCAGGTAGCGAGCGTCCTCAGCGAGAGAGCGGTCGGAATCAAGCAGGGCACCGAATGCGCGGATGCACCTGACGATGTTCTTGTAGGGCTCGGTACGGTCGGCCGTGACGAAGGTATGGCGAGGGTCCTTTTCGAAGCGGCTGATGAATGTGGTGCAACGACGAGAGTCCGCTGTGGCCTGGAGCGTCTCTGCGCCAATAGTCGGATACGACACGGTCAGTTGCAGGCAGTGACCGTTGCCGTCGGTTGCCTGACGCATCTGGCGGTCGGTGGTGACCGCAGGCACGAACTCCTCGATGCATGAGAGCAGGTTGCGGAGGTCACGTTGTGAGGCCAGCTCAATCTCATCGCAGGCCATCAAGCTGCTGAAAATGCTCTCCCGCCAGCGCGCAGGTAGCGCCATCCAGTCGGTTGAACCCGGCCACGGAACGCTCGGCGCGTAAGTAATACTGGCGTCTGGCAACTTTTCCCTGGCCATTCCTGCAACCAGGTGCAGGTGGTAGTCATGGAGCTGGACCTTTGCGAGCTCATCCGTGTGTGCGGCCTCCGAAGCTATCTGGTCGGCGAACATCTGGCTAACTGTCACGAAGCCCTGTTCCCAGGCCGCGTGCGCCTCGCGGTCTATGTTTGGTGTGTGCGTGATGCCCCACGAGCGGTGATGCAGAAACCACAGCAGCGGGTTGCAGATCACGTTGTAGTAGCGATGGAGCGCCCGTCGGGAAGGCGTGATCAGCCGGGCAGCGACTCCGTCCGGCAAGCCGTCGGTTAGCCGCCCTTGCTTTACAACAGAGCGGTCGCTAGGCGTGGCAGCGACGGAGACGAAGGTGACGTCGCCATCGGTCGAGCCGAAGCTAGACTCCCACGCGGCATCAATGACCGGCGCAACGGCTCCATCGGCACGTTCGGTGAATGAGATAGGACCGCGATTCGCGGCGATGATCGTTCGGCTGGTCACAGCGCTTTTCGGCGCACGCCACGGGGAAGCGGCGTGCTGGTTGGCCGTCCTCGGAGCGCTTCACTTCTCCGGGCGGATTGGTTGTTCTTGCCATCCGGCGGATTCCCGGTCTGCCGTGGCGGTCGCTATCTTAGCGGTTCAGAGGCAAATGGCCAGTGCCCGGACAAGCTCTGCGCCACGATCACCAGGAATAGCCAACGCATGCGCTATCTTACGCGCAGTTGGGCTCCCAAACTGACCTGCGAAATGGCCGCGAAGCTGGAGTCCCCAAAACGCCCGGGCGGGCAATCGCGATCGCCCGTTTTCCACCGGGTTGGCTGGCATGTCAGGTGAAGACGAGATCGAGCTGCGGGATGCGGTGCTTAATGACGCTCAGGGCATCGCTGAGGTGCAGGTCGCGGCGTGGAAGTCAGCGTATCGGGGCATGATCCCCGATGCCGCGCTGGACGCGCTGACCGTGGCGCAGAGGACTGCTCGCTGGAGCGAGATACTTGCCGGCTTTCCGCGAGCAACGATCGTCGCCGAAGTCGACTCCGTGCTGGTCGGCTGGTCCGGCTTCGGAGCCAGCAGAGACGATGACCGGCCTGATGGAGTGGCCGAGGTCTACGGCCTGTACGTGCATCCCGACAGCTGGAGAGCCGGAGCCGGCCAGTTGCTGTGGGATGCGACCTGCGACCGGCTAGCGGGCGATGGCTACGAGGCTGTCGACGTGTGGGTGCTGGAGGCGAATGAGCGAGCCCGCCGGTTCTACGCATCAATGGGCTGCACGCTCGATTCGAACAGCCAGAAGATGTTCGAGGGAGACGGCTACTCTGTGCCTGAGGTGCGGTATTCACGCGCACTTTGACGGTGAGTTTGGCCGAAACTAGAATTCGTGGTTGGGCTGTGGGCTGGATTGAGGGCCGATTTTGGCGGCCGTCGGTGGCGTTGTCGGTCGAAGAGGTGTCAGCGGTCAGATCCCTCCGCTTCGGTCGGGATGACACAATCTAGTCTTGCGCCGCATGATGCGGGCGGCTAACCCTACGACCGTGCCGCATCCGACCAACGCCAGCATCTCCCACATCACATCAACACGGACCCAGAGACAAAAATGAAGTTCATGACGGCGGATGAAGCACGGGAAGCGTTCCTGAAGTACTTCCAGGACAGAGACCACCTGCGCCTGCCGTCAGCCTCACTCATCCCATCCGGCGATCCTACTCTGCTGCTCACGACGGCCGGCATGGTGCCGTTCAAACCGTATTTCTCAAGAGAGCTTGAGCCGCCGCACCCGCGTATCACGACAGTACAGAAGAGCTTTCGCACGACCGACATTGAGGAGGTTGGCGATGCCACGCACCTCACGATGTTCGAGATGCTCGGCAACTTCTCCTTTGGCGACTACTTCAAGAAGGAAGCGATCGAGTGGGGCCACGACCTTTCGCTGAATGTCTATGAGCTCGACCCCAAGCGGCTATTCTTCACCGTCTACACGGACGACGACGAGGCCGAGCAACTGTGGATCGACCGGGGTGTTGAGCCCGACCGTATCTATCGCTTTGGCGATGAGGACAACTGGTGGGGCCCGGCTGGGGACCAGGGTGCGTGTGGGCCTTCCAGCGAGCTGCACTACTACTCGGGCGACCTGAAGGCGATGCCGGATTATTCGGACCCGGAGATTCGCAAGGTTTGGGGCCCGAACCTTACCGACGATTTCGTCGAGTACTACAACCTGGTGTTCACACAGTTCAACCGGGACCTCGACGGCAACGACACGCCGCTGCCTTTCAAGAACATCGACACCGGCCTGGGACTTGAGCGGATCGCGGTGATCTTGCAAGGAGCGCGCTCGATCTACGAGGTTGACCACTTCCAGCCGATCGTGCGTCACGTCGAGAGCATGTGCGGCAAGAAGTGGGGTGGTGACCCGAAGGTAGATGCGGCGATCAATGTGGTCGCGGAGCATGCTCGCTCGGCTGCATTCCTGATCGGCGACGGTGTTATCCCCGGCAACAATGGCCGTGGTTACGTCCTGCGCCGTGTGATCCGCCGCGGCATGCTGTTCGGCCGAGAGCTTGGCGTCGAAGGCCCAATTAGCGAAGTGGCGAAGGTGGTGGCTGAGGTGATGGGCCACACCTACCCTGAGCTGCGCAGCAACGGCAATTTCATCGAGCAGGTGCTGGACAAGGAAGAAGCGAGCTTTTCCAGGACGCTGGAACAGGGCACGCAGCGGTTGCACGCGGTCATGGCGAAGGCTGGCGGCGAAGAAGTTTCGGGCGCTGACGCGGCGCAGCTATATGACACGTACGGCTTCCCCGTCGAGATGACGCAGGAGATCGCATCCGAAAATGGCCTCAAGGTCGACATGGACGGCTTCGAGGCCGAGATGGAGGAGCGGCGCGAGAAGGCTCGCTCTGCGGGCACGGCATTCGCCGGCGACTCTGAAGAACGGAAAGTCTACGAGTCACTTGGTGTCGAGGAGACAGTTTTCCTCGGCTACAACACGCTGGTCGCCGATGCGCACGTGATAGGGATCATCAAGGATGGCGAGCTGGTAGAAAGCGCGGGCGAGGGCGAAGAGATCGAGATCGTGCTCGACGAGACGCCGTTCTATGCCGCTCGTGGCGGGCAGATTGGCGACACTGGAGAGCTGCACAGCCCGGGGCAGGACCCGGATGTGGTTGTGGAAGTGAACGACACGCGGGCCCCGTTCGGCCACATCAACGTGCACTTCTCGACGGTGAAGAAGGGAACGCTGAAATCGGGCGAGGCGCTGACGGCAGAGGTCGACGAGGAGCGGCGGGAGAAGATTCGTCGCAACCACACGGCGACTCATCTTGTGCATGCCGCGCTGCGAGAGGTTCTTGGCACGCACGTCAGGCAATCAGGTTCTGTTGTCGCGCCGGACTACCTGAGGTTCGACTTCACGCACATGGCTCCGATGACTCCTGAGGAGATAAGGGCGGTGCAGGACCGGGTGAATGAGAAGATCCGCCACAACCGCCCGGTTGAGGTGCACTGGACGACATATGGCAAGGCCGTCGAGGAGGGCGCGCTGGCGTTCTTCGGCGATACGTATGAGAACGATGTGCGGACGATTCGCATTGACCCGCCGTGGAGCTACGAGCTATGCGGCGGCACGCACATGGAATCGACCGGCGGCATTGGCGCTTTCATCATCACTTCTGAGGCAGGCATCGGATCTGGTGTGCGCAGACTGTTCGCTGTGACCGGCATCGGAGCGGAAGACGAGATCTACGACAAGTTCGGCACCGTTGGTCAGATGTCACAACTGATGAAGGTGCCGCCGGAAGAGCTCAGCCAGCGCACGCAATCGATAATGGATGAGCTGTCCGCATCAAGGCGCGAGGTCCAGCGTCTCGAGGAGCAGTTGTTGCGGGCGAGTGTCGGTGGTTCGGGCAATGGCGATGGTCAGGCGAGCTTTGACTTTTCGTTCGAGGCATCGGACGGCACCGCTGTCGCCGGGCAGGTGAAGTCGGTCCCTGCCAGCAATGTCGATTCGCTCCGGCGCACTGCGGACCACATGCGCGACCAGATGAAGAGCGGAGTCGTAGTGCTCGGTTCAGTCATCGATGAGCGGCCGATGGTCGTGGTGATGGTGACGAAGGACCTGACCGAGAGCGGGCTGCACGCCGGAAACATCGCGAAGGCGATCGCCGGGAAGATGGGCGGAGGCGGTGGCGGAAGCCCGGTCGTGGCGCAGGCGGGTGGCAAGGACGCGAGCCAGCTTGATGCCGCGCTTGAGTCCGCTAGAGAGGCGGTTGAAGCGGGGCTGGCGAGCGGCGCGGGATGAGCGCCAGCGGCGGCCCGTTTCGGCGTCTGCTAGGCGTGGATATCGGCGAGGTACGCATCGGCATCGCGCTGTCCGACCCCACCGGAACGATCTGCACTCCGCTGACCACTCTCGACGCACAGGGCGCTCCTGATGACCAGGAGCGGATTGCTGAGCTAGCTGCTGAGCATGAGGCCGATGCGATTGTCGTTGGGCTGCCGATCAATATGGACGGCTCGCACGGTCCGGCTGCTCGCAGGGCGCAGGCGTTCTCGAGAATGCTGCGCTCCGTCAGCGATCTACCAGTGCTTCTGCACGATGAGCGACTGACTTCCCACCAGGCAGAGGCACGCCTTCGGGCAGCTGGTGTCCAGCCGAGCCGCAACAAGGCCCAGATAGACGCGGCGGCCGCAGCGCTGATTCTCGAGAGCTTCCTGGCCGCACAGACAGAGGACTGATCGCCTGCGAGTAGCTGACCGCAATCTCACCTTGGTTCATATCTGCGAACCGAAACTGTGCGGTTGGTCTGCCCAGGGCTAATTGGCTCCACGCACCCGAGATTTTAGTCTCATGCGACCACGTGGTCGCCCCAATGCGACTGTCGTTTGCCTCAGACACCATGAACATCTCGACTCAGATGATTTTGGACGGCGAAGCTTGGTCTCTTTTACGGCGGCCTGGATAGCGGTAGTACTCACGATTGTGGCGGTGTTTGGCGCATCGCTTGCCGTCATCCTGTGGTCGCGTCGCAAATCTCCCGAATCGCTGATCTCCAGTCTGCTCTTCCTGGCCGTCAGTGTGTGGTGCATTGGCTACGTTGGAGAGATTCTCAGTGCAACTCTGCCCGCAAAGATGGCGTGGGCGCATCTGCAGTACCCGGCGATCTCAGCCGTCCCTCTCACCTGGTTTCTACTCTCGATATCGTTGGCGAGAGGTCGCATCGCGCTAACGCGTAACTGGATAGCTCTGCTAGCAGTATTCCCCGCCGCGACTGTGATCGTGGAGTGGAGCAACGGACTCCACCAGCTTGCGTGGACCAGTGTTGATATTAATCAGAGCGGCAGTGTCGGCTTCTTAACGTTCGAACGTGGCCCGTGGTTCCTGGCCAAGGTCACATACTCCTACTCTCTCCTCCTGCTTGGCGCCGGTCTGATCGCGAAGGCGTTCGTGAGTGGGACAGGAGCCCGGCGTTCGCAGCTGGCACTGGCGCTGGCAGCAGTAGCGATACCGGCGTCTGGAAACGCTGCCTTCGTGCTCGGCCTGATACCCGATAGCACCGTTGATCTGACGCCGTTTGCGTTCGCCATCGCAGGACTCGCAATAACGCTCGGCATCGTTCGCTGTGGCATGTTCAGCATTCGGAGAGAGGCCGAGGACAGGCTCATAGCCGAGTTGCCTGACCCGGTGTTGATCCTCGACTCAAAGTTGAACCTGCTGGACGCCAACCCGGCTGGATTTGGCCTTCTCGAGCGATCCTCAGGTGGCAACAGGATCGAGGGCTCTCATATCTGTGATGTGATCCGGTCAGTTGCTGGCCGGCACCGGTTGTGCAACGCCGCTGTGTTCAGCCAGATGGTCGATCGATGGGCGATCGGCGATGAGCACCGAACCGTTGATCTCCGAATCTCGCCGCTTGGAGGCGGTCACTCGTCAGGCCGAATGATCGTGGTAAGAGACGTGACGGACCTGTTCGCCAAAGAAGATGAACTGCTGCTGAAGAACGCTCTTCTGGAGAGCCAGTCAGAGGCTGTACCGGAAGGAATCCTGGTCGTCGCAGAAGACGGACAGTGGCTTAGCGTGAACTCTCGCTTCAGGGAGATCTGGGGTTTGTCGGACATCGAGCTGGGCGACTTCGGAACGGCCGAGGCATTGCAGCTTGTCTCCGAAAAACTGGACGACCCGGATGCCTTCAATCACCGCGTCGAGGAGATCTACAGGTCGAATGGTGAAACCGCCAAAGAGAGGATCGAGCTGAAGTCCGGGGTCATTCTTGAACGGTTCACCGCGCCGGTCAAAGGTCCGAACGGCGAGGTGTACGGACGACTCTGGTCGTACCGGGACATCACCGAATCGGTAATGGCGTCTGAGTTCGCCTCCAGATTGGGTCAGATGACGCTGCTGAACGAGATTGCGAATGTCACTTCCGCGGCAAACGATATCGAAGGCGAAATATCTGGCGTTCTGAAGGTTGTAAGCGAGCGACTCCCGGCTAGCTGGGTGATGATTGGACGAAGAGCGGAACGCGACGGGAACAGGTTGGAGTTGCGAGCTTACGACGAACGAACCGGGGAACCGGTCGTCCTTGGTGATCTGGCGGAGTTTGAAGAGATTTCTGGTCTCAGCCTGGACGGCGCGTCGCAGTGCGTTTCTGGACTAGTGAGCCAGGCTTTCTTCGCAGATCGGCAGATCCTTGTAACCCCGCTCAACTCGGATCAGACCCAAACCGACTTCATCCTTGTCGCCCGTGATGGAGGAGCGGTTTTCTCTGAGACCGAAGCCGAGTTGATGGAGGCAGCCGCCGGCCAGATCGCAATTGGAATGTCGCGTGCGAGCACTGTGGCCGAACTCAAGCGAGTCAACGCTGAGCTGCAGGAGACTCGCGACCTGGCCATGAGGCAGGAGAGATTGACCGCGCTCGGTGAGATGGCGAGCGGGATTGCGCACGACATCAACAACGCGCTGTCACCTGTAGTGGGCTTCTCCGAGTTGATGCTCAGGAAAAAGGACAAGCTGGACGAGCGTGGCCAGAAGTATCTCACCGCTATTCACACGTCTGCGTTGGATGTGTCGAACATCGTCGCAAGGATGCGTGAGTTCTACCGACAGCGGACCGGTGATTCCGAGCTTGAGCCGATTGAGATCAAGGCGCTCATAGAAGAGGTAGTTCTGTTGACCAGCCCTCGCTGGAAGAACCAGGCCCAGAAGTCGGGAACGAGGATTGAGGTCACGACCAATCTCGAGGAGAGGGTGCCGATCATCCTGGGCGTCCCGTTCGAGATCAGAGAGGCGCTCACGAACCTGGTGATCAACGCATCAGACGCGATGCCTGACGGTGGCCAGATCGAGATCTCGGCTTCCATGGAGAGGATCCGCGGCGCTGAATCTCTGCTGGTCCAGGTTAAGGACACCGGCAGCGGTATGGATAGTGAGACCGTGAAGAAGGCACTGGAGCCGTTCTTCTCGACTAAAGGTGACAGAGGCACAGGACTCGGACTGGCGATGGTCTACGGAGTCATGCAACGCCACGGAGGCGACGTTGAGATCAATTCCAAGCCGGGTTTTGGAACCACTATCAGCCTTAGATTTGCGATAGGGGGAGGACAGCGGTCAAGTCGAGAGGCGATCGAAGACGTCCCGGAACTGGGCGATAGCCTGAGTGTGCTGGTGGTCGATGACGAGCCGGCACTGCGGGAACTCCTTGAACAGATGTTGCTTGAAGAGGGACACGAAGTGGCGGTTACTGCGAGCGGCCAGGCTGCCACCGAGCTGTTCAGTGAGCGCCTGAACGGACCGTCCGCTTTCGATGCAGTGATTACTGACCTGGGGATGCCGGGTATTCACGGCAACGAAGTCGTGAGCCTGATAAAGGAGTTGGACCCAACTTGCCCGGTAATTGTTCTCAGCGGTTGGGGAGACAGGTTCGCATCCGGTGAGAACGAGAAGGTGTCGCTGCAGGCCGATGTAGTGTTGTCCAAGCCGCCGCGAATCGGTGAGATCAGGGATGCCCTGACAGGGCTGGCCGCAGCGCACGATAAGGCTGCCTAGAGGGTTCGCTACCCGCCGTTTCCGACCAGTATCCTGAAGACGTCCTTGGTTGGCTTGAGCATGCGTTCGAAGCCGTCTGGGATGCCGCGATCCAACGACACGATTTCGCTGATGAGCGGCTTGACGTTGACCTTGCCGCTGGCAATCAGATCGACCGCTTTCCTGTACTCGCCGACGTTTGCGGCCGACGAACCCACGATGCTCTTCTCGCCGCTGACGGTGCGGCTGAGGACGATCTCCTGTGGCTCATGGCCGAAGCCAACGATCACCGCGCGACCACCGGGTCTCGTCCACTCAGCAGCGTTCAGCGCAGTGCCGGTCGCTCCAGCGGTTTCGATGACGACGTCAGGGCCGTAGCCGTTCGTGAGTTCGGGCAACTGGTCGGCGACCCGGGTCTCGGCGGGGTTCAGTGTTGCGACCGCTCCCATATCAGTCGCGATCTGGAGCGACTCGGAGCGCGTGTCGATTGCGATCACCTGCGCTCCCGCCGCCTGCAACACCTGGAGCGTCGCCAGCCCGACGACGCCACAGCCGATCACAGCGGCATGGTCACCAACGTGTACGCCTGACTGCATCACGGCGTGCACCGCAACGCTGGTCGGCTCTGATAGAGGCGCCTCTTCGTTCGAGACTGATTCAGGTAGTTTGATGCACATGCTCGCTGGCCAGACAGCGAGCTCGGCCAGTCCACCGTCATCGGTGAAGCCGAAGTTGCGGCCGTTCTCGCAAAGCGATGCCGTTCCTTTACGGCAGAAGAAGCACAGGCCGCAGGTGCGGACGTTTTCCACAGCCACGCGATCGCCGACCCGAAGTGAACTCACTCCTTCTCCAAGCTCGGCGACGATACCGCCGGCCTCATGACCCTGGATCCTGGGGCCGCGCCCTCGAGTGAACATGCCGAATGGGTCGCGCTGCCATACCTCGATGTCTGTCTGGCAGATGCTCGAGTAGGTCATCTGGAGCAGCACCTCGCCTGGCGCCGGTTCGGGGTCTTTGAAGCCGGACTCGTAGCGGATGTCGTTTGGGCCGTGCAGGACGATGGCTTTCATGAAGGGATCCGGTGATTCTTTTTGTGGGCGCAGGCGTCGTTCAGAGCCAATAGAATACCGTCCTGAGACTACGGCCTTAGTGGGGATCGGGTTCGGAGGGTCTTCGACCGGTTTTCCCTGGCTCTGGCTCTCACCCACATTGGGTACCGACAATTGGCGATGGATCGACTATGAGCGACAAGATATTCGGGGTGATTGGCCACCCGATTGGCCACACGAAGTCGCCGCTTTTTCAGCAGGCGGCGTTGGACCACTGCGGCATCGACATGACGTTTGCGACGTGGGACGTGCCGCCGGAGGAGCTTGCGGCCAAGGTTGAGTCCTTTCGCTCGCCCGATTTCGTCGCAGGATGCGTCACTCTGCCGCATAAGCAGGCGATCATGCCGATGCTGGACGGCCTTGCGGACACAGCCGAGGCTGTGGGCGCCGTGAACTGGGTGATCCCTGACGACGGCAAGCTGATCGGCCACAACACCGATGCACCGGGGTTTTTGCGTGCCCTGAAAGAGAGCGCCGGGTTTGACCCGCAGGGCCGCAGCGCCGTGGTGTTTGGCGCAGGTGGTGCAGCTAGGGCGATTGTGTACGCGCTGAGGACCGGCGGTGTGGCGTCAGTGGCGATCGCGAACAGGACGGTCGAGAAGGCGCAGGCGTTGGCGGCGGAGATGACGGCCGGCCGGTTCAGGCCAACGGCTCTGGCGTTAGACCCAACTTCACTGGCCGATGTCGCACCGTATGCCGACCTTTTCGTGAACACCAGCTCGATGGGCATGGAGGGCGGGCCTGCGCCGAATGATTCGCCAGTTCCGGCGGAGCTGATTTCGGCCGAGGCGACCTGTTACGACGCTGTGTACGCGCCACCGATGACGCCGTTTCTGTTTGAGGCCGAGCGTGCTGGCGCAACGCCTGCAGGCGGGATCTCGATGCTGATTTATCAGGGTGTCGTGGGGTTTGAGCTTGCCACCGGTAGAGACGCGCCTGTCGCCGAGATGTTCGCTGCCGTTGGAGCTGAGCGTTAGTCTCGGCAAACGCTGCGGGTAACATTAGTCTCATAGCAGCGCCGCGATCTGAGAACGAATACCCGAACATCGGCGGAGGCAGAGTTTCGCTCTGCCGCCATGGAGAGATATGACTGAGTTCAGATGGATGACAGCCGGTGAGTCGCATGGACCCGGACTGACGGTGATCGTCGAAGGTGTGCCGTCCGGACTTTCGCTGACCGAAGACTACATCGAACGCCAGATGGCGCGTCGCCAGAAGGGCTACGGGTCTGGCGGCCGCATGAAGATCGAGAAGGACCGCGCAGAGCTGCGAGGCGGCGTGCGGCACGGCGAAACGCTGGGTTCGCCGATCGCGATGTGGATCGAGAACCGCGACTTCGCGAACTGGACCGATGCCATGTCGCCAAACCCGGTTGGCGATGACGTCGACAAGAAGACGCACACTCGCATCGTGCCAGGTCATGCTGACTTCCCCGGCGCGCTCAAGTACATGCACCACGATGTGCGGAACGTGCTGGAGCGGGCGAGCGCACGAGAGACGGCGGCCCGTGTCGCTGCGGCGTCGGTCGCACGCAGGTTGCTGGAGGAGTTCGGCATCACGGTGCACGCACGTGCGATCTCGACCGGCGCCGAACGCTCAGAAGAGATCGACCCCGGCAAGATCAACTGGGATGATGTCGAGGCCTCCGAAGTCAGGGCGGCTGACAGCGATTCGGACGAACGGTTCAAGGCGGTTATCGATGCTGCGAAGGCTGCGCGGACGACGATTGGCGGTGTGATGCAGGTTGTGGCGTTCGGCGTGCCTGTCGGGCTCGGCAGCTATGTTCACTGGGACCGCAAGCTGGATGCGCGGCTCGCGCAGGCGATGATCAGCATCAACGCAGTCAAAGGCGTTGAGATTGGCTCCGGCTTCTCGAACACGATGCGGCCGGGGCGAGAGGTGCAGGACGTGATTGTGCCGGACCCTTCCGACCCGAGGCGGTTCAGGCAGGAGTCGAACCACGCTGGTGGCATCGAAGGCGGCATGTCTAACGGCAACCCGATCGTTGCGCAGGTTGCGATCAAGCCGATCGCCACGATGACGAGCCCATTGCCCTCGGTCGACATCAACACTGGCGAGGTGATCGAAGCTGCGTACAACCGCAGTGACATCTGCCAGGTCGCTCGCGCATGTCCCGTTGGCGAAGGCATGATGGCGCTGGTGCTGGCCCATGCGATGCTGGAGAAGTTCGGCGGCGATAGCCTGACCGAGATGAAGCGAAACTACGCCGGTTACGTGGCATCGCACCAGGAGTTCGGCGGCGGGCAGGGCGCGCAGTAGCATGGCCGCGGACGAGGACCTGACCAGGGGCAACATCTACCTCATCGGCTTTTCCGGCACCGGGAAGACGAACAGCGGCAGGCAGGCTGCGGCCCGGTTGGGCTGGGAGTTCTTCGAGATGGACGACGAGATCGAAGAGGCCGCCGGGAAGTCGATTCCAGAGATCTTCTCTGAGGATGGCGAGGACAGGTTTCGGGAGATCGAGACCGATGTCTTACGCACCGCGGCCGGTTGTGCCCGACTGGTGGTTTCGACCGGCGGAGGCGTGCCGACTCGCGAGGAGAACCGTAAGCTCATGGCGGAGTCGGGGTATGTCATTCGCTTGAGCGCTAGCGCAGAGACGATCAGCGCTCGGCTGACAGCTTCGGCAGGACGGCGCGGCAGGGCATTGCGACCTCTGCTGGGCAGTGAGGCACCGGTAGAGAGAGTGCGCTCGCTACTTGCTGAACGGGAATCGGCATATGCGACGGCCGACGGCGAGATCAACACCGAAGGCCTCCGGCACAGCGATGTTGCCCAGCTGATAGTGGACACGTGGAACCATCTTTCGGGAGAGAGCGCAGGTTGACGACTGACGAAAACCTGGCAGCTGTCGTTAAGACCTCGCAGGGCGACTACCGCGTGGTGGTCGGACGCGGCGTGATCGACGAGATCGGCCCCGAGATGAAAGCTGCCGGACTGACTGGACGCGCCTTTCTGATCGCTGATGTCGCCATGTTCCCGCAGTCGGTGCACGAAGCCCACGAAGCGCTGGAGAAGAGCGGCTTCGTCACGAATGTGATGACGCTTGAGCTGAATGAGCAAGCTAAGACGCTGGACACGGCGCAGGAGATCTACAGCTGGCTGTCGGAGCACCGTGCCGAGCGCGTGGATACGATCGTGGCGATGGGCGGCGGCGTTGCTGGCGACCTTGTCGGGTTCGTCGCAGCGACATGGCTCCGAGGCGTTCCGGTGGTGCAGGTGCCGACTTCACTGGCTGCGATGGTCGATGCTTCGATTGGTGGAAAGACTGCTGTCAACCTGCCGGCAGGTAAGAACCTCATCGGCGCATTCCATCAGCCTCGGCTGGTTTTGCAGGACGTTGCGCACCTGGCGACCCTGCCTGAACGGGAGATGGCCGGCGGGTTTGCCGAGGCGATCAAGCATGGCCTGATCCTGGACCCGCAGTTGCTGGATACCTTCGAGCGGAACGCCGCCGAGCTGCAAAGGCTTGAAGGCGATCTTGCTGTGCAGACCATTCGTCGCAGTGTGCAGATCAAGGCGGAGGTCGTGTCTGCCGATGAGTTCGAGCGCGGCGAAACGCGCATGCTGCTCAACTATGGCCACACCATCGGTCACGCCATCGAGAATGTGAGCGGCTACGGCAAGTATTTCCATGGCGAGGCGGTTGCGATCGGGATGATGGCGGCCGCAGGGATCGCCCGCAGGCTCGGAATGATCGATCAGGAACTCGTTGACCGGCAACGGAATGTACTGAAGCTGTACGACCTGCCGGTAACGGTGAGTGGCGTGACCGCAGATGAGTTGATCGCAGCCACGAAGACCGACAAGAAGTCGCGCGGCGGCTCGGTCAGGTGGATCCTGCTGGAAGGGCCGGGCAAGGCGGTCGTTCGAAGCGATGTGCCGGAGGACGTTGTGCGTGAGGCGGTCGAGGAAGTGATCGCTGACAGTTGAGCGTGCGAGCCGGGAGCGAGTCGTTTTGGCCAGGCTGATCGTCCTCGGCTCAGGCGGGCCGGTGCCGAACAAAGAGCGCTTCGGCTCGGCCTACATCCTCGAGTCTGGCGATGCGCGGGTGATGGTCGACTGCGGTCCGGCGGCGGTTTACAAGATGGCGAAGCTGGGTATCCACCCGGTCGAGATCAGCCATCTTTTCCTCACCCATCACCACTTCGATCACATGGCGGACCTGGGCACGTTCCTGTTGACGCGCTGGGACCACAGCACCGGCAGCGAGGCTCCTCTGCAGGTGTTCGGGCCGCCGAATACGCGGGAGATCGTCGAGCGGCTGATCGGCGAGAACGGCGCGTTCGCGTTCGACCTGCGAGCCCGAACTGAGCACCACCTGAGCAAGACGATGCACGAGTTGCGTGGTGGATCGCTGCCTCGTCCCGAGCCGCAAGTTGAGGCAAAGGACGTGGGCGCGGGCGTGCTGGTGGATGTGCCGGGTCTCAGGGTTACAGCAGCACAGACAGAGCACGTGCAGCCGTTTCATGAGTCACTGGCATATCGGATAGACACTGATGAGACAGCGGTCGTCTTCACCGGCGATGCGCAGCCGTGCGATCACATCGTGGAGCTTGCTCAAGGTGCATCAACGCTCGTTTCGTTATGCGGCAACTTCCAGTCGAAGCTGCAGGAGCGAGGTGTTGAGCAGGGGCAGACGGGGACGCTGGGCGCGGCGGAACTGGCGGCTGAGGTCGGTGTGGAGCAGTTGCTGCTGGTGCACATGAGCACCGACCTGACGGCGGAACGGGAGCGTGCGTTGCGCGAGATCGGGGCGGTGTACGGCCGCGATGTTGTGGTGACGGATGAGATGCAGTCTTATGAGTTGTCTGGCCTGCGGGAGAGCGGAGCGGCCGCTGCAGCGCAGTTCGATCATCCGCACATCGCGCGTCACTAGAGGTCGACCACAAGGTTCGCTGCGTGCCAGTCGGGCAGTTCGGTCTTCACCCGCCCATCCGGTCCGATGACTGCAGCCCATCCCGGAAAATCCTCGTCCTCGGTGACGCCGGCCTGCGTCACAACCGCGATCGAGATTCCCAGTTCCTTCGCTCTCTGGCCGTGGTTCTCGATGCAGGAGCCTCGCCACCAGTCGAAACCATTGCGCCAGCTCGCCTCGTCGGTGCGGCGACCCCACAGGCCGGGCGCTGACGGGTGGAACACCGTCCTCGCACCGTTCCGGGCCGCATATTCGAACTCGTCCGGCACCTCGTAGTCGGCGCAGACCGCAATGCCGAACCTGTCGTCCGCCTTGCCGGTCACGACCGACTCTGCGCCCGCGTCGGCACCAGCAGTGAAAAGCCCCGGTTCGCCTTCGCCAAGATGCCGCTTGCGATACACGGCCTCGATCTGACCGCTCGACGCAGAGACCTGGGCGATGAAGGGCAGGCCGGTGGGGTTGGCTTCGACGATGCCAAACAGCAGATCGATGCCGGTTTCAGCGCTCAGCTCGCACATTCGCCGCACGGGCTCGGACTCAACGGAGATCGGCACGTGGTCCGCTCGCTCCGGGTTCAGGTATCCGGTCAGCGACATCTCAGGAAAAACGGCGATATCGCAGCGCTCAGCAACAGCTTCGGCGACGGCATCAGCGTGAGTGGCGAAGTTCCGCTCAATGTCACCCTTCTGGCAGTTGATCGCGGCTAGCAGCGCCCTCATCGGCTCACTCCTTCATGGGATATGAAAAGGCCGCGCACCCCATGAAGGAGCAACGCGGCCTGAGTTGCGAAATACGGCCAATGGCCGAACGACACGGAGCGAGAGTTCTATATCCCGCCCGCCACCGCCGGGACGATTGACAGCTCATCGCCGTCGCTGACCGTTGTGTTGATGCCGGACATGTAGCGCACATCTTCGCCGTTGATGTAGATGTTCACGAAGTGCCGCAGCGCGCCATCGTCGTCGCAGAGACGGTCCTTGATGCCGGGGTGCTGCTCGTCCAGCGCATCGATCACCGTGGCGATATCTGTGCCGTCTGCGGCAACCTTGTCCTGCTGTGCCGTGAGGGCGCGGAGAGGTGTTGGGATCTTAACCGTGACTGTCATCGTCTTCCCTGCGTTCTGTCTGCTCTGAGTTTCTGTCCGTTCGGGCGTTGCGGACGGCCGTAGTTTGACCATCACAATGCCAGAGTTAGATCACTTGACCCCAATTTTAGACGCGAACAGCGATATTTGCGAAGAGAGCGGCGTTGGCCGCTCTTGCTGCTCCTGGCGGTGATACATTCGCCCATGTCCGTTGCTGGTTGATGTTTCGCAGGCAGTTTGGCCTTTGGAGAACTTCGAGATGACCGATGCGTTGATGTTGGCGGGCGACAGGTACCACGATGCGCAGGAGGCGTTCGCAGGCGTCGGTCCGGTGCTTGAGGGCGCGGGTCTGGCCACCCGGTTCACCGAGGATTTCGCGACTGTCGACGCCGACAGCCTGAACGGAAAGAGGCTGCTGGTGT
Organism: Dehalococcoidia bacterium; assembly: GCA_028285005.1. GTDB lineage: Bacteria > Chloroflexota > Dehalococcoidia > Lucifugimonadales > Lucifugimonadaceae > JAJCYX01. The sequence continues at coordinate 42,737 of JANQQP010000007.1, forward strand.
TTCACCGGGACGGCATGCAGTGGCCGAACGGGCACGATGAGCCGCCAGAGCGCTGGATGCAGCCTCACCAGGAGGAGGCGATAGAGAGCTTCGTGCAGGGTGGGGGCTCGTTCCTGGTACTGCACAACTCGGCGTGGAACTATCCGTGGCAAGGCGGATACCGGCGAACGGTTGGCGGTTACTTCATGTTCCATCCGCCATTCCAGAAGTTCGATGTTCACGTGGATGATGCCGACCATCCGATCACGGCCGGTGTGACGGACTACGAAATCGAGGATGAGCAGCACTTCCTGTGGTTCGACTACGACCGTGTCCACGTCCTGACTCATAGTCGGGGCAAGGACGGCCGGGAGTCGGTTGCGGGTTTCTGCCACGAGTATGGCGATGGGAGAGTCGCCTACCTTGGGCACGGCCATAAGCTGAGTTCGCTGCAGCATCCGATGGCGCAGAAGCTGATGGAGAACGCGGTGAGGTGGCTGCTCAGGGAGTGAGTGAGGGCTACCATCCGCCTCTCCCATATTGGGAGGGGATTAAGGGGAGGGTTATCAGGCTGACTCATCCAGTTGTTGCCGGAGCGACCGACCCTCCCTCTAACTCCCTCCCAGCTGGGAGGGAGGATCAGACGGGACTGATTGCAGGTTAGTAGAAGGAGCGAGATATGACACTGAAGGTTCTGGATGACCGGATTCGCTCCGTCGTGGGCGACTCGGTCGAGGTCGAGCAGGTGGCGACCGGGTTCATCTTCACTGAGGGACCGGTTTGGGACCCGCGGACCGGCTCGCTCATCTTCAGCGATATGCCTGGCGACATCATGCGGCGATGGTCCGCAGCAAACGGCGTCGAGACCTTCCGGCAGCCGTGCAACAAGGCGAACGGCAACGCCTGGGACCTGCAGGGCAGGCTGCTAACCTGCGAGCACGGCAGCCGGGTGACCCGCACAGAAGAAGACGGCTCGGTCACCGTCCTGGCGACGCACTACGGCGGCAAGGAGCTGAACAGCCCGAACGACCTTGCAGTCAAGAGCGACGGCTCGATCTACTTCTCTGACCCGACCTATGGTCGCATGGACGGCTTCGGCTTTCCGCGCGAGCAAGACATGGACGTGCAGGGTGTGTATCGAATCTCACCGGATGGCGAGGTGTCGCAACTCGCCAACGACTTCGATCAGCCGAACGGAATCGCCTTCTCGCTCGATGAGTCGAAGCTGTTCGTTAACGACACCGACCGCGGGCATGTGCGGGTGTTCGATGTCCAGCCAGATGGCTCGGTGACCGGCGGCGATGTCTGGGCGGATGTTGTCGGTGAGGGCGAGGGCGTGCCGGACGGCCTGAAGATCGACTCTGAGGACAACCTGTACACGACTGGACCCGGCGGAATTCACGTGTTCGCGCCCGACGCCACGGACCTCGGCGTGATCGGCATCCCTGAGCACATAGCCAACTTCACATGGGGCGATGACGACCTGCGCACGCTGTATGTGACCGCCAGCACGTCGGTGTACCGCCGTAGGGTGAACACGCCGGGCAAGCGAGTGATTTAGGGCCAGTCCAGCGGACGAAAGGAACGAAGATGATCACACTTCACGTTTACATGACCGCCAAAGATGGCCACGAGTCTGAGCTTGAGAGCGGGATTCGGGACAGCTGGATCTCGACGATGTCTGAGCAGCCGGGCTTCCTGCATGCGGCGTTGCTCAAGCCGTTCTCGGACGAGGCGCTGAATGCGGTAGGCGGTATGAAGCCATCGCACACCTTCGAGGTGGTCTCTTACTGGGAGTCCGAGGAGAAGCGGCTGGAGTGGGTAGCGAGGCCGGTCCACGACGAAGTTTTTGAGCCACTTTTCGAGCACGTCGCCGACGTGAAACACACGCTGGCACACGTAGCGCACGGTTGGGAGCTCTAGGCCAGCTTCTCCGCTGCGACGATCACCCACTCTCCTGAGTCAGCCAGCTCAGGCCGCGTGCTCAGTGAAACTTCGAGATCGATAAGCGTCTGTTCAGCGATCGGATCGGTGGAGATGCGTTCAAGCTTCTGGCCGTCGGCAGTGAGTGGATTTGCTGACGCGGTTGCAAGCGTCTTGAAGCCAAGGCCTTCGATGTGTTCCCGCAGGTAGCGGTTGGTGGTGAGAAACAGCGGCATGTAGATCACCGGGGAGTCTGGCTCGGTGATCAGGTAGCCAGAATTTTCTGCGAGTTTCTTGCGGCTGATGTGCTGATCGAACGTGCTGAGCTGGTTCGCCTTATCCCCGGCGGCAAACACAGGCAGCAGGCCGTAAAGGCTCATCGCTGCAACGACTAAGCGTCCGCCGGGCTTCACGAGCCTTGCCATCTGTTCAAGTGCAGTGGCGTAGTTCTCATGCACATACGAGAGTGAGCCGCCGATGCAGACGACCAGGTCAAAGCTCTCAGCGGCAAATCGGCTAAGGTCCAGGATGTCGAGCTCGTGATATGCGGTTGCCTCGAGCCCGGCCTCGGCGATCTTCCGCCGGGCGAAGTCAAGTTGGACGGTTGAGATGTCGCCGAGTGTGACGCTGGCACCAGCCCGCATCATGTCGATGGCGTACCGCCCGGGGCCGCAACCGAGATCCAGCACGGAGTCTCCGGCGCGCACATGCTGGAGCAGGAAGTTGCGGTGGATGGCGTATTCGATCTTGCCGGTCAGACGGTTCTCAAACCGCTCCCACTCGTCGTGGCCGTAGTCGTCGAAGTGCTGCCGAACGTCCGTTGATCTCTGCATGGTGCCCGCAGGTTAGCGGGTGAGCAGGTTGCCCTCGCGAGTCAGCGTGGCTAGTTCTTGCACTATCCAGCCTAGTGCCGCGGCGTATCACCCGCCTCGGCTTGCAGCCTGTCTAGCTCCGCGAGCATCTCTGCCTGCACCGCTGCGTACTCCGGATTTCCGTAGACGTTGTTGAGCTCGTTCGGGTCCTCCTCGAGGTCATACAGTTCCCACTCGTCCGGGATTTCGAGGTCAGGCATGCGCGTGTCCTCAGTCGTGACTCCGTAGTAGTAGATCAGCTTGTAGCGCTCGTTCCGCACTCCGTAGTGAGGCACGATGCGGTGGCCCTGCAGGTGCATCCAGTAGCGGTAGTAGAGGCTCGAGCGCCAATCGTCCGGGACCTCGCCTCGTAGAAGGCCACGGGCGCTTTCTCCCTGCATCTCACCCGGCCGTTCAATGCCTGCGTAGTCGAGGAATGTCGGTGCGAAGTCGAGGTTGAGCAGCATGCCTTCGACGACCGAGCCAGCCGGGATCTCGCCGGGCAGCTTCGCTATGAACGGCATGCGTAGCGACTCTTCGTACATGAAGCGCTTGTCATGCCAGCCGTGATCGCCGAGGAACATCCCTTGGTCTGACGTGTAGACGACCAGCGTGTTGTCTGCGAGATTATGCTCGTCGAGATAGTCCAACAGCGTGCCGACGCTGTCGTCGACGGCCTGAACGGTGCGTGTGTAGTCGGTGATGTAGCGCTGGTACGCCCAGCTACGCAGCTCTTCCTGGTTGAGGCCGGGCGGCGGATCGAACTTCAGGTTCTCCTTGCGCGTGTCCTCGATCTGGATTGATGACATCTTGACCGCCTGTGAGCGGGTTTCGTAGTCGTCCTGCAGGGTTTCTGGCTCGGGGAATTCGCCCTCAACGCCCAGGTTTTCGTGCCGCTTCGCCGGGATCCATGACGAATGCGGCGCCTTGTGGTGGACCATCAGGAAGAACGGGTCATCGCCATCAACGGTGTCGAGCCATTCGGTCGCCTTCTCGGTGATGATGTCGGTCACGTAGCCTTCGTACTGCACCTTCTCGCCCATCTCGAAAAAAGTCGGGTCGTTGTAGTCGCCCTGTCCGGGCAGCACGTTCCAGTAGTCGAAGCCCTGCGGGTTGCTCGGCGGGTTGTTGCCAAGGTGCCACTTGCCGACGATGGCGGTCTTGTAGCCGGCCGCGGCGAGTATCTTCTGCGACTGGACGCGTCGAGAGCTGTCGATCTCGTCGTCGAGCGTGAGGACGCCGTTCACATGGCTGTACTGGCCTGTGAGAATGGTGGCGCGGCTAGGTGTGCAGATTGCGTTGGTGCAGAAGGTGTTGGTGAGCCGTGCTCCCTCGCTGGCGAGCCGGTCGATGTGCGGCGTGTTGTTGACCTTGCTGCCATAGGCGGAGATGGCGTGTGCGGCGTGGTCATCGGACATGATGAACAGGATGTTGGGGCGTGATGGCATTTTTTTCTTCCACGGAGCGGACTGCCGCCGAGTCTCAGAGTTTTGACGCAGGAGCGGCAACACCGTAGCAGGAAGTAGCGACTGTCATCCTGACCAACGCGCAGGGATCAGACTGTTGATGGAGGGTCAACGAGCGCTTTCACCCGCCCTCCCTAGTTTTCTCTTCTTCCTTTCCGGCCAAGTAACCGATGATCCCACCGATGACTGTGCCAATCGTGCCGAGGAAGATTCCGCCAATCATCATTAACCCGACGGCCGTTATAAGAGCGTCATCTTCACCGGGATTCAGGACGTGGAGCAGAGAAGGGAAACCTCCGGCAACGATCATGCCGATCGCCGCCCCTCTTGACGCATATTCGATCGGTATCCCGTAGTCGGTGTTGTCGCCGTCAGAGGTGTTCTGCAGACTGCGCCAGAAAGCGGCAGCGAACAAAGGACCGGTGACGGCGAGAATCCAAGGGTTGCCCAGTCCTATAGCAAGCACGGTCGAGATTGTCAGAACCGCCGCGGTCAACAAGAGCAAAAACGGCACGACACACCTCAGTCCCCGGCCAGCACCTCGCCGTCCACGGGAGTTACTTCTACGCCCTGGTCGCGGACCCAGGCGAGGCCGGCGTTGATAGAGTCGAGGTCACCTTCCAATTCGAGGACTACCCATCCAGAGTTGCCCTCAACCTGAGCGCGGCGGATGTTGGTGATAACGGGGAAGTCTTTGCCAAGCCGGTAGATCACCGGCTCCTTGACCTGCTCGCCCTCAAACGTGAATTTCACCCGGCGCTCTGGCATTAGCTGCTGACCGTGCCCATAACCACTTCGTCGAACGACTCCACGGTGGCATCGATAACCGGCGGGTCGATCTTGTCCTCGACCGCTTCCAGAGTCTTCAGGCCGGACCCGGTGATGAGTGCGACAGTCTCCTCGTCTGGGCCGATAACACCCTGTTCCGCCAACCGCTTGAGGGTCGAGATTACGACACCGCCCGCGGTTTCGGCAAAGATGCCTTCGGTCTCAGCCAGGAGCCTCATTCCAGCGCCGATCTCGTCTTCAGGAACCGCGGTTGCTGAGCCGTCTGATTCCTTCGTGATCGACACTGAGTAGATGCCGTCTGCAGGAGTGCCGATGGCCAGCGACTTGGCGATGGTGTCTGCTATGACCGGACGCGGGTGCGACTGACCGTCGATGACGGCGCGTGCGACGGGCGAGCAGCCGTCTGGCTGGGCTATGTGCATGCGAGTGTCGACGTTGTCAATGATTCCCAGCTTGCCGAACTCGTTCAGGCCCTTCCAGACCTTCGTGAAGAGGGAGCCTGAGGCAACGGGTACAACGACATGCTTCGGCGCCTGCCAGCCAAGCTGCTCTGCGATCTCGTAGCCGAGAGACTTGCTGCCCTCGGAGTAGTACGGGCGCATGTTGATATTGACGAAGGCCCAGCGCCGGTTGTCACCAAGCTCCGAACAGAGCCGGTTTACGTCGTCGTAGCTGCCTCGAACGAGGACGACGTTGCCGAAGATGGCGGCGCCTATGATCTTGCCCTTTTCGAGGTTGTGCGGCAGGAAGACGACGGTGTCCATCTGCGCCTTATTGCCGTGAGCGGCTGTCGCTCCTGCAAGGTTGCCGGTGGAGGCGCAGGCGATGGTCTCGAACTCGAACTCGAGCGCTTTTGTAGTTGCCACTGAAACGACACGGTCCTTGAAGGAGTGAGTCGGGTTGGCAGCGTCGTTCTTGATCCAGAGGTTGTTGAGACCGAGCTCTTTGCCCAGGTTCTTTGCCCGGACGAGTGGTGTCATACCTGCGCCGATGTCGACGGCGTTCTCGCGGTCTACAGGAAGAAGGTCGTCGTAGCGCCAGAGCGTGAGAGGACCTTCTTTGATCTTCTCGCGGCTGATCGACTTCTGGATGGAGTCGTAGTCGTATGCCACTTCGAGCGGGCCGAAGCAGTATTCGCATACGTAGATGGGGTCTGCCGGGTAGTCACGGCCGCACTCTTTGCAGCGCAGGCCTTGTACGTGTGGCAATTTGCTGGACCTCTCTTGAAGCTGCAGCACTTCCGGGGTCCAGCCGGGAGTGACAGCAGCAGTTTCTGACCAAAAACTCGCTGATTCACCGACGTCCCATGTGAGCCTTGAGAATGATTGGCGATCACAGCTCAAACGGGATGTTGAACATTTCGATACTAACGACGGAATGTTAGAGCGTCAATTAGCAGGTTGCGCAATAGTGTAGAAGCAGCTTAGCTTGCACTCAGTTCTAACTGGACGCGCCGACGGAACCTTCGGAGGACACACACTGTGACTAACAAGATCCAGGTTGCGTTCGACTGCGCTGATCCTTCGCTATTGGCAAATTTCTGGGCCGAGGCTCTCGGGTACCAGCTCCAGCCGCCACCTGAAGGGTTCGCATCGTGGGATGAATTTGCAGACGCTCATGACATTCCACAGGAAAAGCGGGGTGACATTGCGGCGATCATAGACCCGGACGGAGGGCCAAGGATCATCTTCCTGCGCGTACCGGAGTCGAAATCGGTCAAGAACCGAGTCCACCTCGATGTGAACGTGAGTGACCACGATAAGCCGGTTGCAGAGCGGAAAGTGGTCGTGGACCAAGAGGTCAAACGCCTCGTGGGGATTGGCGCCCGCATGATCAAGCCTTCACCTGGGGCCCGTGACTATTGGGTCGTGATGCAGGACCCTGAAGGAAACGAGTTCTGCGTCCAGTAGACGTTCAGGCGGCGCCTCAGTCGGTTATCTGCAGGGTTGCAGTGACCGCCATGAATGCCGGTATTGGGCCCATATCCGCTGAGACGAAGGCGTCGTTGCCGTTGAGGTTGATGGCACCGGTGATTGTGTGGCCGCCGACTACCGCGTCCGAGAACCCAGCGCCGCCTCTCAGGCGGTTGCCGCCGGAGTTGATATCGCTTGCACCGTATTCCACCAGGAGGTCGCGCAGGCCCGGGATTGGGCTTTCGGCTGGTGGGGCGTCGCTGGCGAACTGAAGGTCGAGCGATGTGACGTCTCCAAGCTCGCTCCATGTAACGCAGTTTCTGGTTAGCGATATGCCCAAGGCAGTTTCGAGGTCGGCTCCGAGCGCTTCTGTGACCTCGCCAATCTGCGCCGGGCCCGCCGGAACGCTCTCGTCCTGCGCACCGCAGACCGCGTTCGGGTCCGAGATGTTGACGACGACGTCTGAGGTGAGGAAGACCATCTCCATCTGAAGCTCGCCGGGATAGCCCATGCCGACAATCGTAGGGATGCGGAAGCTGCCGGATGGGAAGAAGTCGAACTCCACGTACGAGCCTTCGATGATGATCTCTGGGATTCCCGACTGATCGAGTTCTGATCTCAGCTGGTTTTCGGTGGTGATCCAGCCGGGATTGGTGATGTCGTAGATGAGCGTGATCTGGGTGCCGCCGAGAGAAGAACGTTTTTCGACCATGCAGGCGAGTTCTGCGCCGCCCATGCCGCGATTCAGTACGACCTGCACGTCATCGCCAAGACTCTTGGTCAGGTCGCCGACGAACTGCGCGCCTGGGACTGCGCCCGGAGTTTCGGCCTGGCAGGCCGTGAACAGGGATGACCGCTGGCCCTGAGCCTGGAGCTCCTCCATGAACGGCACGATCTCGATGCCGAAGCCGTCGATGATGTCCTGCGGCACGTTTGCAAGGTCAAGGGGCGTGGGAGTCGCTGCCGGCGTGAGAGTTGGCGTGGGGGCTGTGTTGAAGGGCGTCGCTGTGGGCTGCGGAGTTGCAGTTGGCTCGGGCGTGGGTGTCGGCTCGGCGGAGCTACAGGCAGACATCACAGCCAGAGCCGCGATTGCGAGGATGAGGATGGAAGGTCGCGCCCTGAGCGGTCTTCTGGCTACGAAGCCGAGACGCCGAACTACAGCGTTGCCGCTCAAGAATTCCTCGATTTCAACTGCGTCCCTGCGTGCAGGGCGACAACCTTATCAGAGACCTTAAACATGGCTTGCCATCCCGTGCATACCCCTGTAATATAGGGGTATAAACCGGTAATTATATGAGGTAAGAATGCCAGCTCTGCACATATCGCTCCGCCACTTCGCACGCGTCGTGGCCTCTCCGCCCACCAAGCGGATCGAGGTCGTTCGAGACGTGCGCAGGCTCGAGGCCTCGGCGAGCGATCCGCGCATGAACTTCTACCGGGGCCTGTTCGATGACATGGAGAGGCTGTTGAAGGCAGGGCACCGTCCTGAGGCGATACGAGAGATCACCACTTACCAGCACAACTCGGTGAAGCGTGAGAAGTACCAGTCGCTCGCTGAGAGGTGGATCGACCAGTGGCGAGCGATGAAGGTCCGATTCATCGATCTGCCGAACAATTTCTACTGGAACTTTGACGACGTAGCGGTGCGGGTGTCACCGATGCTCGGAATGGAAACTGCCGAGGGACAGTTCGCCTCAAAGCTGTGGTTTCCATCAGACAAGCCGACCGGTGAGCTGGTGGCCGTGATGCTGGGTGTGATGAGGCTTGCGAGAGAGCAGAACGCGGATTGGGAGCCCCAGTGGGAGCCGAGCATGTGGGATGTGAACCGTGATGCGTTCATGTACCCGCCAGACCCGGACCAGTTCCGACTGGTTCTTGAGGATGCGGCACGTTCGCTAAAGGCGATGTGGGGAGTTGAAGCCGCTGTCTACACCCAACCAGCTTATGCCGGTCGGACATGACCTCCGCTGGTGGCATATGAAGGGGTGAAGCACGAGAGGATTTACATCATGAGTCAGGAAAACAGTCAGAGCGACTATTCGGTCGTAGGGACAACGCCTCTCAACCCCGAGGCTTACAACAAGGTCACGGGTAGAGCGGTTTACGGAGCGGATGTGCAGGTGCCTGGACTGGTGTGGGGCGAGATCATCCGCAGCCCGCACGCCCACGCAATTATCAAGAGCATCGACGCATCAAAGGCGTTGGAGATCCCCGGTGTCCTGGCGTTCGTGACCGGTGACGACCTGCCAGAGCCAAAGATCGATGCATACGAGTGGGTGAACATTCCCAATCTGTCGAAAGAGGTGCTCGCCAAGGGCTCGGTCCACTACAAAGGCCAGCCTGTCGCAGCCATAGCCGCAACCGACCGCAACACGGCGATCGAAGCGGCGCGGCGAGTCAAGATCGACTATGACCAGATGCCGTCCGTAACTTCATTGTCCGCCGCCGTGAAGCGGGATGCGCCGCTGGCGATGCCGGGGCTCACGGGCGATCACCTCGGCGAGCAGGTGACCGGCACGAACGTGGTGAGCATCTCTCGCAACGAGCTCGGCGACCCTGAAACAGGCTTCGAGTCGGCGACCTTCGTGATTGAGCGCGAGTTCGACATCGCGATGGTCCACCAGGGATATATCGAGCTGCAAAACGCCACGGCCCGCTGGCGGGCGGACGGCAGGCTGGAGATCTGGTCGAGCGCGCAGGGTCTGTTCAGCATTCGCGGGCAGATAGCTGGTGTGCTTGACATGCCGGAGTCGATGGTCCTCGTGCACTCAGTTGAGATCGGCGGAGGCTTCGGCGGCAAAGCGACGGCTTATCTGCCTCCGGTCGTAGCGCTGCTCGCGAAGAAGACAGGACGGCCGGTGAAGATCGTTACGGATAGGCCATCGACTTTCGATGCGACCGGCCCGGCATCTGGAGCAAACGTGAAGATCAAGATGGGCGTGGACGACTCCGGGCGAATCGTCGCTGCTTCCGCAACAGCAACGCACGATGTAGGCGGCAACCCGAGAGTGGCTTCGGGCGGCTCGGCCAACAACATGTTCTCTCCGTACGACATCCCGCACCTCCGCGTCGACGGCCGAGACGTTGTGACGAACACTCCGCCAACAGCGTCATATCGGGCTCCGGCCGCGCCTCAGGGCGCGTTCGCCGTGGAGTCGGTGATCGACGAGATTTGTGAAGCCAAGGGCTGGGACAAACTGGAGTTCCGCCTCAAGAACGCATCGCATGAGGGCACTCGCAAGGTCACCGGCCCCATATTCGCTCGCATCGGAGTGGAAGAGGTGATGGCCGCGGCCATGGAGTCGGAGCACTGGCGTTCGCCTCTGCCGCGTCGGAGTGACGACGGCTGGCTGCAGGGCAGAGGTGTAGCGGCTGGGTTCTGGGGCAACGGCGGCCGTGAGTCCTCAGTGAACCTGCACCTGAGTCCAGACGGCGACGTCACCATGAACACCGGCTCGGTCGACATGGGGAGCGTGAAGCTGGTGGTCGCGATGCAGGCCGCCGAGGCGCTGCAGCTGCCGGTCGAGAGGATCAGGTCGAACACGGTCGACACTGACAGCGTCGGATTCACCAGCGTTACAGGCGGCAGTAGGACGACCTTCGCCACCGGCATTGCCGCCATTCAGGCCGCGGAGAACCTGCTGGAGACGATGCGGACTCGGACAGGCGAGCTTTGGGGTGTCGAGCCGGACGATGTGACCTACGAAGGTCAGCGTTTTGGCTGCGTCACCGACGATTCGCTTGGCATCGAGTGGGACGCACTGGCGAAGCACATGCTCGAGGGCGGAGACCCTGTGAGCGCTGTCGGGTCAGCGAACCCGCCCGAGGCAGGCAACGCCGGAGCCGTGCACATCGCAGACGTTGCTGTCGACCCGGACACCGGCAAGGTGCAGGTGCTGCGCTACACTGCCATCCAGGACGTGGGCAAGGCGATCAATCCGCAGACGGCCGAGGGCCAGATCCAGGGAGGCGCGGTCCAGGGCATCGGCTGGGCGCTGAACGAGGAGTATGTGATGGGCGGCGACGGTGCGATGCAGAACCGGTCGTTCCTCGATTACCGGATGCCGACCGCCCTGGACCTGCCGTTCATCGAGGTCCAGATGGTTGAGGTGCCGACTCCGTTTCATCCGTTCGGCGTGCGCGGCATCGGCGAAGTCTCGATCGTTCCTGCGCTGGCCGCAGTGCGCAACGCCATCCACAACGCTACAGGCGTGAATCTGTACCAGGCGCCGATGCGGCCAGGCCGAGTGCTGGAAGGCATGCTGGCTAAGCGGGCCAAAGAGCGGGTTGCTGTTGGAGCGGCTGACTAGGGGTTGGTGGCCATCTCCGGCACTTTGCCCTGCCAGGGGCGAGCCTGTTCGTAGGCGGCTGAGGCTCGGAGAATGGTGGATTCGTCTCGCATGTCTCCGATGATCTGGAGTCCGATGGGCATGCCGTCGTTGTCGAAGCCGCAGGGAACGCTGGCGCCCGGGTTGCCGGTCATGTTGAAGATGTAGGTGTACGGGATGAAGCCCCAGCGAGGGTCCCGAATCGAAACGCCGTTGATCTCGGCCGGTGGGTTGTCGATCTCGAACGCTCCAGTTGCGGCTACTGGCATCAGCAGCAGGTCGAAGTCGGCGAAAAAGCGGTTGGTGTAGGTGCGGTATTGACCGACTGCATCGAGCGACTCCATGTAATCGGCGGCCGAGAGCGACTTGCCACGCTCGAGGTTGCTCTTGAAGTAGTCGGTCAGCTGGCCGGCCGTTTCCGGGTTGTCCAGCAGCCTGGCGAAACGGTAGTAGCCGCTGGCGCAGAAGAAGTCCATGAAGCGGTCTTCGATCTGGTCGTGCGGCTCAGGTGCAAACTCAACCTCCTCGACATTCGCTCCCAGCTCCTCGAATACCTTCGCAGCGTCCGCCACGGCCTGCGAAACTGCCGGTTCGCACGCGGCGCCTCCGAGACTCGATGTGTCGAGGCCGATGCGCAGTCCGGCAACACCTTCGTTGAGACCAGCGGTGAAGTCGGGCGGCGAGTCGGAGATCGTGCCGTACTCGGCGTCGTCGGACGGCCCGGCGAGCACGTTCGTGAAGACCGCTGCGTCCTCGACTGTCCAGGTCATTGGGCCGACGGACGAGTTGTTGACGAGGTTGTATGAGCCTGAATGACGCCGAGGTATTCGACCCTGCGTGGCTTTGAGGCCGTAGATGCCGGAGAGGGCGGCGGGGATGCGCACCGAGCCGCCGCCGTCGCTGCCCTGCGCAATGGCTGTGATTCCCGCCGCGACCGATGCCGCCGCGCCGCCGCTTGAGCCGCCGGGCGTGCGCGCCGGGTCCCAGGGGTTGCCGCATGAGCCGAAGACGCGGTTTTCGGTGGTGCCGGCGTGGCCGTATTCCGGCGTGTTGGTCTTGCCGACGATGATTCCGCCGGCGTTTCGTATGCGCTCGACGCATAGAGCGTCTTCGTCTGCGATCTCGTCGTCCGGCAGGCTGCCGTGGGTGAGTCGGACGCCTTTGACGCCTTCGAGGTCCTTGATCGGAACTGGAATCCCGTGCAGCGGTCCGAGTTGTGCCGGGTCGTGGTGCGACAGGGCCTGTTCAGCGTCCTTCGCATCGTCCATCGCCTGCTCATGCATGACGGTTATGTATGCGCCGAGCTGCGGATTTAGCGCGTCTATGCGGCTGAGTGTCCATTCCATGAGCTCAACAGGCGAGAGCTCTTTTCTGCGGATGCGTGCTGCGAGTTCGGTGGCAGGGACGAAGGCGAAGTTGTCTGGCATGAGGGTTTCTCGGAGGTGGTGGCGATGGCAGATATTTCCGAGACAGTCGCACCAGGCAGGGGAGATGTCAAACTTGCAGCCTAGATCGCCTTCTCAGCCTCTCTCAGCGCGTCGTAGCAGAACTGCGCTACCGCCCACGGGTTGTAGTCTGGCTGACGTGATTGCTGGACGCTGACTTCGGCGAAGACGGGCAGGTGGCCGAGGTCGTTGGCCTGCAGTGAGCGGAGGAAGAGCGGGATGTCGATGTTGCCGTCGCCAGTGAGACAGTAGCGCACTTCGCCATCGACTTTTTCACCGTCCTTGATGTGGACCATCGACGAGTACGGTGCGCAGAGTTCCACGCTGTGAGCGACCTCGGCGCCTTCGACGTAGAAGTGCGATATGTCGAGGTCCAGCGTCAGGCTCGGATGCTGAGTGTTCTCCATCATCCACACCGCCTTCTCCGGCGTTTCGAAGTCGGTACCGGCGTGGGCCTCGATGGCGATGGTCGCCTTGTGTTCGGCGGCGAGGTCAGCCAGACGCATGAAGGAGTCACGGATCTGCTCCTTGCCGGACTCCCACGGCGGCGCCGAATGACCGGCAGTGGTCGTAATGAGGATCGGCGTGTCGTCGTAGTGCATGCGGCCCGCCATACGCAGCTTCGCCAGTGTCAGGTCCATCTCAGCCTTGTCGTCAAGAGCGCAGACATCGAAGTTGCCAAAGAGCAGTGGCGACGGAAAACCAAGGCTTCTCGCAAGCGCCGAGAGCCTGATCTGCTCTGGCGGTGTGAACCGTTCTGGTGATGTGGGCCAGGCATCGCCAACCGCGATCTCAAGCGCTTCGTAGCCGATCTCCCTGATCTTCGGCAGCGCTTCGAACGGGTCAAGCATCGACAGAGCGTAAGTGGAGTATCCGAGTTTCATATTCCGGTCGATCTAGCCGGTGACCTGGCGAGGGCCATCGCCACCCCAGGGGTCGTTAGTCGTGTCAATCCGGGCTCGACTGGCGGGCAGCGGATCGTCTTTGACGACGACCGAGGACATCATCTTGTCGTGCAACGCCTGCAGGTTCTTGTCGAACATCGGGAACAGGTAGTTCACGACGAAGACGATGCCGAACGTGAGGTTGGAGAGAAATCCGATTAGCAGCCCTTTGATGATGAACTCTCTCACAAAGGTCAGTCCCCAACCCAGCGGTCGGCCATCGGCGCGAACGGCCTGGATTCCGACCACCTGTTTGCCGGGCGTCTGGCCATTGGCCAGCGTAAAGAGCCACCAGATGATCCACCCGATGCCCAACGTAACTATGAAGAGCGGGATGTCGAGCAGGTAGGCCGCGAGTCTGCGAAGGAAGGTCGCTGCCCTGACGTTCGGCTCGGCTCCTTTGAGATGGAAGCAGTTGGTGCAGAACCGCCCCGGCCCTTCCTCCGCCACTCCGCAGTCCGGACAATAACGAACTGCGATCTGTTGGTCCATGGTCGTCATACGCTCGATCTCCCTTGAACTGCGATCTCGCCGAAATGTGCGCAGATTCTATCTGAGCGGCAACGAGGAGATGAGGCGGGACGATCAGTACGGCAAATCCTGACTGGAAATTGTGCATCGAACCGGCAATGAACTGGAGAGACATGGATGGAGCCAGGAAATGACGCAGGAACAGAGACCGCCGCTGCCGCCGTTCACGCTGGAGACCGCCCGACAGAAGGTGCAGGCGGCTGAAGACGCGTGGAACACTCGAGACCCTGAGCGCGTGGCAATGGCTTACACGCCGGATTCGCAGTGGCGCAATCGTGATGAGTTCTTCACCGGACGGGACGCGATCAAGGAGTTCCTCACCCGCAAGTGGAAGAAGGAACTCGACTACCGCCTGATGAAGGAGCTGTGGGCATTCACGGACAACCGGATCTCAGTGCGGTTCGAATACGAGTGGCACGATGAAACCGGTCAGTGGTTCCGCTCGCACGGCAATGAGCACTGGGAGTTCGATGACAACGGGCTGATGCGCCGCAGGGACATGAGTGCCAACGATGTGCCGATAGACGAATCTGAGCGCAGGTACTTTGCGCCGGAAGAGGCGGGCGCGACTCCCTAGACGCGGTCAGACGATCCTGAACAGGTATTCCGCGTTTGCGGCCTGCTGAGCCGGAGATCCTCGGGTGATCTCTACCCGTTTCGTCACTCCCTGTTCAGTTAGCAGATAGGTTTCGCCCTCCTGCAACGGGTTGCCGGAGAGCAGTTTCAGTTCGCCTGAGACTCCGTTGACAAAGCGGAAGTCAACTGCTCGTTCGTCGTCACGAACGCCAGGGTGCAGTTCGCTCAGTGTGCCTATCTGGCTGAATTGCTCGATCATCTCTCGATGATCGCGGGTTGCTGATGGGCAGAGGTGTGTTGCAGGCGTGGGACCCATTTGCCTGCGCTGGACATCCATCGGCTCTGCTGCCAGAGTGTGGCGGCTGAGCCACGGAACGAATGGCGAGTAGGTGAATCTTCGAGAGCGAGGGACCTGTTGACCGATCGAAAGCTGCGAATCGGCTTTGTTGGTGCAGGCCGCCGAGGCCGCGTGCACATGCAGATCTTCGACTCTCACGAGCTCTCTGAGGTTGTTGGTGTGACCGATCCTGTCGAGGCATCACGGAATGCTGCGGCTGAGCAGTTCGGCGCAGAGGCATTCGAAGATGCGGCGCAGATGATCGATTCTGGTCAAGTGGGCGTTGTCGTGGTTTCAGCGCCGGCGCACCTGAACGCTAAGGTTGCGTTGCCGGTCATTGAAAGGGGTATCACGACGCTACTAGAGAAGCCTCCCGGCCTCAGCGTGGCCGATGTTAGGACGCTTCAGGACGCAGCCAAACGCTCTGGTACCAGGGTGATGGTGGGGTTTGATCGGCGCTTTAACCCGTATTTAAGGTCGGCTCGAGAGGCGATCGCTGAGAAGGGCGAGCTGCGCCAGATCGTGGCCGAGTTTCACAAGGATATTCGGGACTGGACCGAGGATGCGCGCTTCTCCGAAGAGATGTTGAACGTGCTGATGCTGGAGTCGCCGGTCCACAGCCTGGATTTGTTGACGCATCTTGCAGGTTCGGCGGTGGCGAACGTGAGCAGCGTGGTTAAGAGCGTTAACTCTCCTTACCGGGACGTGCACGCGGCGTTGATCGAGTTTGACTCGGGTTGCGTTGCGCAGTTCACGGCGAGCTTGACCGCTGGCGGGCGTTTAGAGCGTTATGAGCTGCACGGCGATGGGATGAGTGCGTACCTCGAAGGGGTGCAGGGCGGGAAGGTGGTGGCGGATGGCGTTGTGACCGAGATCGATGCTCCTCCTGAGGGTGTGACAAGCACCTTCCTGCAAGATGACTACTTCTTGCGCCAGGCGTTGGCAGGGGAGCCGTTCGGTGAGCCTGCTGCTTCACTGGAGAGCTCGGAGCAAGTGCTTGATCTTGCGGAGAGGATCTTTGGTGGGGTGAGGTGAAGCCTGGAACGTTGTGTAGGCTGCCATCCTGAGCTTGTCGAAGGGTCTCTAGCCGTCGGCCTCTCGCCGACATTACCGTCTGCGACTCTGGGAGAGGGGAGAACATGAACCCTCACCCTAGCCCTCTCCCGATTCGGGAGAGGGGATGAGGCAGACTCAGTCACTAAGACGAGATAAACGGCTGGTCGCCTGCTTCTGTTATGTCTGGACCATCGCCCGGTGGCCGTGGATTCAGCGTCACCGTCACGCCCTTTGTGGGGCTTTCCCACAGCGTCACACTCGTCACGCGTAACCCGAACTTTTCCAACTGATCTTTGACCGAATTCGTGATGGTCAGAGCCACGTTTTCAGTTGTCGGCTGGGCGTTTTCAAATACTTCAAGCCTGTTAAGTAGTTCCTCGGCAAATTGCATCACCGCGTCGTCCAAAACCGACTGTGCTTGCGCGAAACCGACCACAATGCCGGTTTTCGGGTCCACTGGACCGGTTGCCATCATGCGCGCGCGGTACGAATGACTGTGCGGCGGACCAGTTTTCTCATCCATGATCACGAAATGACGCGCGCTAAAGAACGACTCGACGATGATCTCGGTCGTCGCGCTCTCCCCATGTGTTGCGATCGCGGCTGTTTGTGTCGTCGCGTCCTCTTCATCGAGCACCTCGATCGCCGGTATATGCCATTGGGAAGCATCTACGGTCTGATGCACAGGTACCGGAACCGAGCGATAGGAGCCCTGCCAGGCCCGAGTTAGCTCTCGTTTGACCACTCGAGAGATGTACTGGTGGCTAACTGCGCCGAAACCCTCGATCGCAAGTTGAGCCGCAATTGAGCGCCAGCTCCTGTTTTCGAGCCACAGCTCAACTGCGCGTGAGTTGCGTTCGGGTCGAGTCATGCGGTGTACGCCAGTTCCTGTACGAAATTCAGACCCGGCACACAGCACGGGTCTCTACGAGGTTGAGGCTGTCAACCTTTTTCGTCACCCATGTCAACCCTCATCCTAAGCCGCGGTTTAGCCCGCAATCAGCCATGCTGGAGATTCACCTGATTGCGCAACATGCGTGTGGGAAATACTGCGTAGAATGCGGCTCCCGTTCGGCCGGCGTTCAGACCGGTCAATTCGCAACCACTTCAACTACGGATACAAGACATGACGATTCCCGCTAACGACCCGATCGTGGTCGCGCCAACACCGATGCCATTGCGCGCTGACGACTCGCTCGACCACGACAAGCTCGCGCGCAACATCGAACGATGGCTCGACACCGATCTTTCCGGTTTTGTTGTCATCACTTACGGCGGCGAAGAGCTGCACTTCGGCGAGCCCGACAAGCTGGCCGCGGTGAAAACGGTTTCTGAAGCGCACAAAGGCGAAAGGTTCGTCATCGCAGGCATCGACACTCCGTCACAGACAGAAGCGGTGCGGCTTTCGAACCTTTACGCGGAGGCCGGAGCCGACATGGTGCGGATTCGAATTCCCGGCGCTGCGCGAGGCGGCAGGGCGTCGGGTGGCGTCATCGACTACTACGAAGAGGTGACGAAGGGAAGCCCGGTGCCGGTCGTAGTGATCCATCAGCCGAGGTCCAGCCTGAACCCGGATGCAACGCCGGAGCAGATCGGCGAGATCACGTCGATGGACAACGTGTTCTCGTACATCATTTCGCTCAACTACAGGTGGGAGTGCCGCATCCCGAAGTTCATCGCTCCAGGCGTGAAGCTGTGGACCTGCAACGGCAGCATCGTGCTGCCGGGCGGCATGTTCGGCGCAAATGGCGCCTGCCTGTTCTTCGGCAACTGGGGTCCTGGGCTTGTGAAGCGGATTCTCGAGCTTTCGATGGACGGGAAGTTTGAAGAGGCGAACAGGATCCAGCAGTCGATGACGCATGCCGACTACCTGGGAATGAGCTGGGGCGTCGCCGCGCTGAAGGCTGGACTGAACATGCTTGGCTTCGAGGCAACGGTGCCGCGCAAGCCAACGATGCCGCTGACGCCAGAACAGGAGTCGGAGTTGCGGGCTGCGTTCGTGGAGTGCGGGTTGTTGGAGGGGTAGGCGGGACCGCTCGCAAGTGTTCGCGTGGCGTGTATCCTCAGCGCCGCTCTGATTGACCGGTCATCGAATCTTCGCGACCGGTATTCGCCCACAGCCCAACAGGAAGAAACATGCACCTCACGTCTAAAGAGAACATCATCGCCATCACTTCAGAATGGAAGGGTGAGCGGGACGAAGGCGGCCGGCCGCTGGTGTCGGACGACATCCTGAAGCGCATGGAGAAGGTGACGACCGAGGAGGCGTGGGGCTTCTGCAAGCGAAACGGCTACAACTTCCAGTTCACGGGCAACTGGACGACGCTTCACCCCGAGAAAGTGCTCGTTGGGCGCGCGGTGACGTGTCGGTGGGTGCCTCGACGCCCGGACGTGCACGATTCGATCGACCGGCAGGGCGAGAAGGACGGTCGCATCGGCTTTCAGAACTCGTGGGTGATCGACATCCTGGCAGAGGGCGATGTGCTGGTCGTGGACCTGTTTGGCAAGGTGAAGGATGGCACGTTTGCCGGCGACAACCTTGCGACCGCGATTCAGCAGAACACGCACCGAGGCCTGGTGGTGGATGGCGGAATCAGGGACGTGCAGCGGATGATTGAGCTGGACGATTTCAATGCGTTCGTACGCGGCTATGACCCGACGGCGATCCTCGATGTGAGCATGCCGGATATCAACGGTGTGACGCGCATTGGCGATGCGACCTGTGTACCGGGCGATGTTGTGCTCGGTACGATCGAGGGACTGATTTTCATTCCGCCGCACCTGGCCGAGGATGTTGTGGTGAGGTCGGAGCAGGTCAGACTGAAAGATGCGTTCGGGCAGCAGCGCATTCGTGAGGGTGTCTACACGCCGGGCGAGGTTGACCGCGAGTTCTCGGACGAGATGAATGCTGACTTCGAGAACTGGAAGAAGGAACAGGGCGAGGAGTAGGAGAGCAATCCCCTCTCCCAGCTTGGGAGAGGGTCATCCCTTTGACTGGTAGCTGGTGTCATCCCGACCAGCGCGGAGGGATCTGACCGTGGATCCCTGCTTGAGCGAGAGATTCTGAATCAAGTTCAGAATGACAGACAGACGACCCACCCTCTAACTCCCTCACTAATAAGGAGGGAGAACAAGCCGCCATCCAGAGCCTGTCGCAGGATCGCCCGTCCTACTCGCTCTTCGCTGCCTCTACTAGCGCCCGTACCAGTTCCTCAAGGTCGGCCTCAGTATTGGCGGTGGCGCTAAACGCCCAGTTTTCGCCTGTTCGGGCCCAGAGCATTGTGTGCTTGTCCGGGGTCTGCGGCGGCACGAACTTCAGCCACGTGAGCGTGCCGTCGGTGCCGCCGAGCCGGCTGTCGGGCGGGACGTCGTTGTCGACAAAGATCAGCATCGTGCCGATCATCACCGCAGGCGACGTGTTCTCGGGCAGCCCACTGAACTCTGGTGCAATGCTCACGGCATCAGCATCGCCGTCTTCGAAACTCACCTCAACCTGCATCTCATCGCCACGTGTCACGCCGTTTCCTCGAAAGTCGGCCCGCTCGTACAGCGCCAGGATGCCTTCATGCGTGTCAGGGAACTTTGTTGAATCGAGGCCGAATGGCGCGGCGGCTCCGGGAAGTCCATCCACCACTGCGCCGCCAGCCGATGACAGGATCTCCATGCCGCTGGGATCACACTGCTGGAACGGGTCGCTCGAGAACGGATGTCTGACGTAAAGCTCGAGGTTCTGTTCTAACTCGCCATCAGTGAAAGTGGCCGTAAGGCAGTTACGGAGCCGTTCTGAGGCGGTGTCGAGCAGACCTTCAGATGTCGCCAGCTCAGCGACCGGTGGAAGCGGCGACGGTGTGCCGGCCGGTGAAGCACCGGCAGAGCAGGCAACCACGACAACCGCAGTCGCGATGATTAGGAGCGGAATGGGAGATCGGAGCATCATGTAGTTCGTGGTGGTCGGCGGCCTGGCCTGGGTTGCTCATCACTTTTCGCCGGTGGGCGGTGTTGGCCGTTGCGAGAATTCTGACACCGGAACGAACCGGCACCGCAGCCGGGATGCATGCATCGAAGGTGTGGGAATGTCCGCGCCTTTTCGATGCCTTTCGCCGAGGGGAGTTGCAGTTGCTTTCTTTCGAGAAGTTGAAGCAGATGGCGTTCGAATGCACTTCGGCGTCGATAGCGGACGTCTACGACCCTCCGCACAGGATGCACATGCAGGGTGTGAGCCAGCAGGGCTCCAGGCGTGTGTTCGGGCAGGCCGTGACGCTCCGTTCGCTGCCGCAGCGGGCCGATCTGATGTCCGATCTCGGCGAGCAGGCGGGCAACAGGAACTCGAACTGGCCTTTCGAACAAGCTCTCGGACTGACTGGACCGGGCAAAGTTCTTGTGATTGATGCTTCCGGATACGCCGAGGCTGCCGTCGGTGGCGATGTGAAGTTCACTGGCCTGGAGGCAAATGGCGCAGAAGGAGTGGTGACCGACGGCTCACTGCGCGACCAGGAGGGCTTCATGGAGTTCAACTTCGCATGTTTTGCTGCTGGTTGGACTCCGCAGTCGGGCACTGCCAGGCACCTGATTGGCGCGGACCTGAATGTGCCGGTCTCATGTGGACGAGTACTGGTGAGGCCGGATGACTATGTGTTCGGCGATGCGACTGGAGTTGTGGTGGTGCCGGAAGCTGAGATCGAGACGGTGCTGCAGCGAGCCGTGCTGAAAGAGCGCCTGAACAGCTATGTAAAGCGTCGGATCATGGAGGATGGCGTGAATCCGGGTGAGTATTACCCTGCGCCGCCAGAGATACGGCGAGCGTTCGCCGAGGAGCAGGGTGTCGCGGTTGAGGATGTGCCGTAGTTCTAGACCGCAGCAGCCGTCTTCGGCAGAGCGAAGGTGAAGCTGGCGCCTTTGCCCTGTTCGGATGTTGCCCTGATCCAGCCGCCGTGTAGCTGGATGATGCCGTGAGCGATGGCGAGACCTAGGCCGCTGCTTGGCAGGCCGTCCATCTCCCTTGTTCGAGAGCCATCTGCTCGGAAGAAGCGACTCCAGACCTTTGGCAGGTCTTCTGCGGCGATGCCGGAGCCCGTGTCCGTGACCTCCACTCGTACTTCGTGACCGTCATCTCGTGCGACCACGGTCACCGAGCCATCCGGTGGCGTGTGCCTGATGGCGTTCTGCAACAGATTGACGAGCACTCGCCTGATGCGCAGGCCGTCGATCACCACTCGCTCCATCTCCCGCTCAACATCGACCGACAGCTTCAGACCCTTCTGGCGGGCCGATGCTGCGAATCCGTTTACGGTCTCCAGCACCAGGTCCTGCAGCGGCGTCTGCGTGCGTTCCAGCGTCAGGGCGCCAGCATCGATCAGCGACAGTTCGAAGAGGTCATTGACGAGGTCGGACAGGATGTTGATCTCTTTCAGCGACCGCTTGATGTATTCGGCCTGGTCCGCCGGGTCGTCAACAACCCGGTCATTGATCGCCTCCAACATGGCGCGTGCAGAAGCGAGAGGTGTTCGGAGGTCGTGTGAGATGGCCGCGGTCAGCTCCTTGCGGCTCTCTTCCAACTGCCGCTGCCGCTCGATCGCCTCCTCAAGGTTCGCCGCCATATCGTTGAAGGATTTCGAGACGCTGCCGATCTCATCTGCGGACTCCACCGGAACTCGGGCCGAGAGCTGCCCGGACGAGAGTTTTTCGACGCCTGTCGAGAGCGTTTCGAGCGAGCGCGATAGCCGGCTGGCGAGCCGAAGAGCAACGTAGAGCGATATGCCACCTGCGAAGGCGAGAAAAGCGATCAGCAGAGGCAAGTCGTGATCGTAGTTGACGAACATGAGCGCCGATAGGCCGATGACGTTGATGAAGCCGATAGCGAGCGCGAATGCGGATGCGACGACCATCTTCTGTCGCAGCCTGAGTGCGCCGGAGACGATACGGTTGCGCAGGAGCAGCTCGGTGGCGATCAGCGAGACGAGACCGCCGAGGATGAGATAGAGGGCGAGGTCGCGCACATCCGAACCGCTCGGATTGATGAGCAGATAGGTCAGAAGCAGCCCTGCGCCCACGCTTGCGATGAGCACTATGCCGTCCATCTTGACTGGCAGCCTCTTCATGCGGTCTCCTCTTGCTCCATGTCGAACCGGTAGCCGGTGCCCCAGACGGTCTTGATGTGTACCGGCCGGTCAGGGTCCTTCTCGACCTTAGACCTGATGCGCCGGACGTGGACGGTCACCGTGCTGGTGTCGCCCGGCACTGCGTAGCCCCAGACCCTTTCGAGCAGGCTCTCCCGGCTGTAGACGGTCCCGGGATGACTGGCAAGGAAGTGCAGAAGGTCGAACTCCTTCTGCGTGAGCGTGACCGGCTTCTCTTCGAGTGTGACCTCTCGCTTCTGTGGCGATATGCGCAGGTCGCCGACCTTGATCGGCGGCGCGCCGGGGTCGACGATGCCGTCTGAGCGCCGGAGCACAGCGTGAACTCTAGCAACCAGCTCGGCGGGGCTGAACGGCTTGGCCATATAGTCGTCAGCGCCGAGCCCCAGACCAAGGACAATGTCGCTTTCCTGCCCCCGTGCAGTCAGCATGATGATGGGCGTCTGATCGCCGGCTTCTCGCATCTTGCGGGCCACTGTCAGGCCGTCGACGTGCGGGAGCATGATGTCGAGGATGACGAGATCCGCGCCGTTCGACTGGATCATCTCGAGCGCGGTGCGGCCATCGTTCGCTGAGTCGGTCTCGAAGCCCTCACGCACGAGGTAGCGTTCGACGACCTCTGCGACGTTCTTCTCGTCTTCGACTACGAGGACTCGTGGTGTTGCCATGTGTCTGTTCCTGCTCACGTGAACTTGATACGAACGCGGGAGCGGAGCCGGTGTCTTGTGGGTGAGTATTTCAGAATGTGACATTTGAATAGTAGCGGCCACGCCCGGTGGTGCATCGGGCGTGGCCGCGAGTCATTTCGTTTCTCCCTCCCAACTTGGGAGGGAGTTAGAGGGTGGGTCGGTCGCATCTTCTGCAAGCTGCTGAGTCAGGGAACAACCCACCCCCTGACCCCCTCCCTGACAGGGAGGGGGATTAAGCAGCCGTCCCTTCTCCAAGCTCAGAATCTCCCGCTAAACCGTGCATTTGCGGTCAGATCCCTCCGCGTCGGTCGGGATGACAGAACTGCGCTCTCAACTCCGATCTACTTCTTTAGTCGTCGTCGCCTCCGCTGTTCAGGCGGCGGATGGTGATCTTGGCGACCGGGTTCCGCCAGTCGTGCTGCGCAGGGTCGAGGTCGGCGATTCCGTGGATGCCGTTCGAGACGTACACGTAGCCCTCAGCGCCCGCCGTGTCCCTCACGCCACCGTTGCCGCAGGGCGGTCCGGGGATGTAGTCACAGTCCTCGTTGTTGGCCTCACTGCCAGCATCGAGTCCGGGCGGGAAGTGGCTTCGCTGCCTGCCGGGGAGCGCCACACCGTTCAGAGCCACGAATGTGTCGTTCGTCGTGACCAGCATCGCCGCCAGTGATAGCTCCTTCGAGCGCCTGTTGGTGCTGATCACGGTCGAGGCGGTCTCGCCAGGAAGGATCGGGCCGTTCACACCGGTAATCACCTCGACGTCTGCAACCTTCGAATCGCCCTCAAGCATGTTGATGAACGGGTCCAGCACGGCGTCCTCTGCGATCTGCGCAAGCTCGTCGCTCGCTGGTGATCCGAGGGCGTAGATGGGCGTTAGCGAGCCGCGGTGGGTCGCCACAACTGCCGGCGAGATGATCTGGCCCTTCGTGATGTTGGTGATGGACACCTCGTAGCGCTTGGCGCCGCGGTCATCGTCATCATCGTCGCCTGCCGCGACGCCTGTGTAGAAGAGGCTTGCCGTGATCGCTGCTGCTGCAACAGCGAGCAACAGCAGGATGTTCCTGCGCCTCGCGAGCTGAATGGACACTACTCACTCCTGATGTTCCCTGTTATCGGGACTTGTGTTCGACCAGAAACGTGACACCGGAGCGGCGGCCGTGCTCCCTGGCCGTCCGTTTGGTCACAGGTAGGACTGGGTCAGGCTAGGTCGAAAAGCCCGGAGCGAATGGTCGAATCCTTACGATTCGCTTACAGAGAGGAGCGTCAGGCCGCTATGTCCACGCCGGAACTGTCCATCTCCCGGCGAACAGCGACGATCTCGGCGCCAACGAGAACAACGAACGCAGAGACGTACGACCAGACGAGGAGTATCACCAGCAGAGTCATGCTGCCGTAGATCTCGAATGAGGCGAAGCGGTTGAGGTAGACGACGAAGCCCACTTTGGCCAGTTCGAAGAGAGTGGCTGCGATCAACGCGGCGGGCAACACGTTGCGCCAGCTTGTGCGGGTGTTTGGCAGCAGCTTGTAGACCATCGAGAAGGTGGTGAACGTGACGAGGAACGGCAGCAGGTGGGCGAAGGCCTGCACCCAGCCCTGAGAGCCGATCACCGGGACATCGAACTGCGAAACGGACTCAATCGCGGCCGAGCCGAATAGCGAAGCGGCGAACGCAGCGATGATGCCGAGGCCGACCAGGATGGTGAGCGGTCGCTCCTTGTAGAACGGCAAATGCCGTTCGAGACCGAAAGCCCGGTTGATCGCCCGAGTGAGCGCAGAGAGCATTGCTGTGCCGCTCCAGAGAAGCGCAACGAAGCCGACCAGTCCCAGCAGGCTTGCCTCGGTTCCGCTCTGTCGTGAGATCTGATCGACAAAGCCGACCGAGTCCGGCAAATAGGCGGAGAAGAAGTTTTCGAGGTTGGCGCGTGCGGTAGCCGAGTCGGCGAAGAGCGTGAGTATCCCGAGCAGGAGCAGAGTGAGAGGGAACAGCGAGAGCACCGCGTAGTAGGCGACCCCGGCCGACATCAGCGTGACATCGTCTCGCTTGATGTGCCGCACAGTCTCGGCCGCGGTCCTCACGAACGGGCTGCGTATGTAGCCGACGCGGTCTTCCTCTCTCGCGAAGAGGATGTACTTCAATGCGCTGTAGCGGTGGCTTAGCGCAGCGGTTAATCGCATCATGCATCTCGATGGCGGGCGTTCGGCGGAGCCTGAATGGCCTGCTGTGGACCTCCGCCGGTACAGTAGGCGTCTTTCTGGAGAATACACCGGCGATGAAGATTCCCATCTACCAGGTGAGTGCCTTTGCTAACGAGCGGTTCACAGGCAACCCAGCGGCAGTCTGTCCGCTTGAGAAGTGGCTGCCGGACGAGGTGATGCCGGGCGTCGCTGCGGAGAACAACCTGTCGGAGACGGCGTTCTTCGTTGAACGAGATGACGGAGCGTTCGACCTACGCTGGTTCACACCAACGGTGGAGGTCGATCTGTGTGGCCATGCGACGCTGGCGTCCGGCCACATTGTGCTGAACGTGCTGAGAAGAGACGCCGATCGCGTTGCATTCCACACGAGGAGCGGAGAGCTGAGTGTTGAGCGGCAGGGTGAGCTGCTGGCGCTCGACATTCCTGCTACTCGGCCACTTGAGAGCGATGACGCCGAATTGTTCGAAAGTGTGACAGGACTATTACGCACGCGGCCTGCGTATTTGCTGGACGCCGGATTGCCGGTGGTGGTGATGGAGAGCGCGGAGCAGGTTGCGGGATTGGAGCTTGATTTCGGCCGCATGCTGGCTGCCGGTGTGAAGTGGCTGAGCGTGACCGCTCCGGCGTCGGACAGTGAGACCGATTTCGTAAGCAGGTATTTTGCCCCCGGTTCCGGCATTGACGAGGACCCGGTCACCGGTTCAGCGCACGGATGGCTCACGCCTTACTGGTCGGAGCGGCTGGGTAAGCGGTCGCTAGCGGCGCGACAGGTTTCTCACCGTGGTGGCTGGTTGTGGTGCGAGGACCGAGGAGAGCGCGTGATCGTGGCGGGCAGGGTGCTGGACTACCTGGTGGGCGAGATTGAGGTGGGGTGAGTTAAGTCGCCTCAATCTGTCATCCCGACCGCAGCGGAGGGATCTGACCGTCCACGGGCGGTTAGTGGAAGATTATGAATCAAGTCCAGAATGACAGGCCTATTCCCCCTACCTGACAGGGAGGGGGACAGGGGGTGGGTCGTTCTTTGACTCAGCAAGTCATCGTCTTAGCGACCAACCCACCCTCTAACTCCCTCCCAAGCTGGGAGGGGGAAGTGAGCCGCCATCCTGAGCATGTCGAAGCGTGCCTCGGGGCCGCGAGTGGTCGGCCTTTAGCCGACATCACCCTCTCCCTTGGTCCCTCTCCCATCGAGGGAGAGGGCAGTAGACCAGTGACCCTCACCCGCTTGCGGGAGAGGAGCAGGCCCGCGGCCGCTCAGTTCCTGAGGCTCAGGCCTCCGAACGTGGCTGAGCCTTTGATTGTTAGCTTCGGTGCGTCCTGATCGCTGGAGCCGGAGTTCTTGCGCTCGTCTGAGACCCCGCCCACTGTGGCCGATATGTCGCTCTCTACGTTCCATCCTTCTGGAACCCGGATATCGACACCGCCGACGAACATCTTCAGGTTCAGAGCCGCCGCACCATCAGCCAGGTTGGCCTCGCGCAAGTCCAGCTGAACGCCTCCAAAGTTTGTGTTGATGTTGCCGCCCCTAAAGTTCTGCGACGTGATCTTGCGGGCAATGCCGTTAAACGAGGATGAGATGTCGATCTCGTCATCGGTCAGCGTCTGGGACCTGCCGTCCGTCTCGCCAGAATCCGCGTCGCCAGAGCCTCGTCTCATCTCGGCGCCAAACGGACCTTTGAAGGTAAAGCTTCTGCCACCGCCGCCCTTCGGGCCGGACCTGCGAGCGACCGGGAAGATGACGAGCCAGAGCCCGATTGTCGCGAGCATGGCCTTCGGATAGCCGACTGTGGCGACCCCGACGTCCGGACTGACCATGCCCCAGAAGATCATGAGCAGCCAGGCAGAGAAGAAGAATGTTGGGATTAGCAGCGGAAATGGCATCGTAGAGTCCCTCCGTTCGGGGACGTTTCAGTTTGCGACCGGCGCGGCAATTCTTGCACGGTTCAACCGATGGCTGCCAGCAGAGTGGGAGAAGCTTGTCATCTCGACCATCGCGGAGGGATCTGAACGTTGGTCCCACTCCAACGAGAGATCCTGGATCAAGTTCAGAATGACGAGTCAATCTTCTCTCCCAGTTGCGGGCGAGAGACAAACGGAAGCTCGCGAAAAGGCCCGGAGCAATTCTGCTCCGGGCCTTTTCGAAACCTCTCGGTTAGGTTAATGCTCCATCCGAACTATGCGCTCCAGTTTGGGTCGCGACCGGACAGAGCTAGAAGCCTGTCTTGTGCTGATGCGTCCTCGCCGACCTGCACCTCTGCTCCGAATGCTCCGTTCTCACGTGCTTCCGGGCTTGCCAGCTGTGAAACGGTCTGCCGGACCGCTTCGGCGACGTCCGGCTCCATCGTGTAGGTCTGGCCCGTCGCTGCGGCGAGGTCCCACCCGTGGACTGCGATCTCCATCAATGTGATGGCTCCGGCCATCTGCGCCGGCATCTCGCCAGATCCAAAGTGAGTCTGGCCTTCGAATGCGCCCTGTTCACTCCACGCAGCCACGGTTGCGTCTACCAGCGGGCCGTAGGCGCTACCGGGGTTGTCGCCGACCAGGTCTGGCATCGGATCAGGCGGGGCCATAGGCTCGAGCTTCTTCGCGGCCCTCTCCGATCCCACTGCCAGGCCCGCCATGTGGTTCGCCAGCGCCTTCACGTCGAACTGGCTGCAGGGCGTGGGGCCGGACAATTGCGAAGGCTGCACGCCTGACATCACCTTCTTAGCCTCCTCGGCCGCCTTGCTGATTAGCTGGTTCATTCCTCTCTCCTCTCCAGCTGTTCCGCTTCGCGGTGCCTCCCGTGCGAGGCGACCTTATCGCGAAGTTGAGGATTGCGTTTTCGGAGGCTATCCGTTGCGCAGGTCCGCGCCGCCCTCAAGGTAGTTCTTGAGGTTGTTCACGAACATGCCCCAGCCGGGGTCCATCATGGCTCGGACCTGGTCCCACGGCCCGCCCTCGCCGATGTCGTTGTGGATCATCTTCAGGTCCGTACCGGAACCGGACTCGCGGAAGAGCCAGTCGACAGAGGTATCGCCGAGACCTTCCATGGGCCAGAGCGTCGATACCTGCTGTGGGCCGATCTCGGTGAACTTGCCGTACACTTCGTGGTCGTCCTCACCGGGGCGAACGAACTTCAGGTAGTACTGGCCGCCCTGGGTGGGCTCGGTCTTCGCCTCAGTTGGGAACCACTTCACGAGCTGGCTTGCGTCCGTGAGTGCGGCGCTGACCTTCTCGGGGCTGGCGTTGATCGATACTGTCTTTTCTATCGTTCCCATCGTGTTTCTCCTGCTGTTTTTGGCCGCGGTTAACGATGCGCACGACGTTTCGTGCGAAGTTTCCGCAGCTTGTGTGTTTGTGCCGGTGGCCGCCTTGGCCCACCGAATTCCTGGTTGGGTCTAGCTGTTGCCCGTCACCAGTCTTTCGAGCCGGTCGACCGAGCTGACCCAGCCATGTTCGTGCTGGTCCGCCCTCTCCTGGTCTGCGAAGCCCTCATGAGTGACGGTCAGTTCAGTACCGTCCGCATGTGGCTCCAACTCGACCGTTACGAGGGTCTCGTCAGGCAGTCCTTCCCACGCGAATGAGTAGGCGAGCAGCTTTGGTGGCTCAATCTGCATGTAGGTGCCGTAGAGCACCGTCTCGGTGCCGTCCGGCAGGACCATGTCCACCCTGTAAGCCCCGCCCACCTCAAGGTCCAGTTGCGTCACCTTTGATCTGGTGCCTTCCGGTCCCCACCACTGCGAGTACCACTCAGGGTCGGTGAAGGCTTTGAACACCTGCTCAGGTGACGCCGCCATCACGCGGCTGATCGTAAAGCTCAGGGTTGGGCCGGGGCTCTGGGTCGTCATTCGTCGGTCACCTCCGTTTGGTCGTCTGCTTCCTGAGACCCCGATTGCGGGCCCTCACTTCGTGCAGTGGCTACGTCCAGGAACGCAGACAGCCGGTCAAGCTGTACCTCCCAGAAGCGTTTGTAGTGGTCCACCCACTCTGAAGCCGTCTTAAGTCCATCTGGTTGCAGCCTCATCCTGTGTGTCCTGCCATCCACCTGGCGGACAAGCAGGCCGGCCCTTTCCAGCACCTTCAAGTGCTTGGAGACCGCCGGGAGTGACATATCGAACGGAGTAGCTAGCTCCTTGACAGTCGCTTCGCCGGCGGCAAGCCGCCCCAGGATCTCCCGCCGAGTCGGATCGGAGAGAGCGTAGAAGACGTCATCCAGTCGTTCAGTCTCTTGGTTAACCATGTGGTTAACTATTTCATATGGACCATCCGGTGTCAACCCGCCTACCGGCTTTCTCAACACCGGACGCACACCTTCGCCAAACGTATGAGCCTGTATTGACCCGAGGCCAAATTCACACGGTTCAACACCTGGCTCACACCTGAGCCATGCGGCTCGCTGATCGTGACCCGCGCCCCCGCCGCAATCGCTCGCGAGTGGTGGGATTCTCGATGTAAGGCGAGCGAGAAGAGACCGGGTCAGCGGACCCAGCCCAACACCTCGCACAACAGCAAGCAACGACATGAAGCACCTGGCACGAACAACACTGAAACACGGCTCAGCGGCCTCGCTGCGCCGTGGACGGCGTTCGGCCGGTTTCACCGCCGGGATAGCCAGATTGGACTCCCGAAGGCTGCTGGTCCTGGCGATGACAGGGGTGCTGGCCGCCTCAGTTGCATGTGCGTCGCTGGCTCCCGCCACAGAGGCCCGCAATGTTGAGCCTGCTGCTGCCGAGCCGGTGATCTACATACGGGACGGCGAAGCGGAGACCGTCGCGGAAGTACTGCAGAAGGCTGTGAGCGATGCCACGAGCGAGGAGCGGCCACAGGAAACGCAGTTGCTGACGGTGAATGTTCAGGATCTTGGCAACAGCGTGAGTCCGGAGACGTTCGGCGGTCAGACTCTGGTGATCTCATCTCCCTCAGCTACTAACGGTGAGGTCCTGACGGCGTCTCTGATTGCCGAGATCGAGGCCGGAACAGATATCGGATCGGATGAGCAGACGATTGATCCTGCGGGCGCAGCGCACGCGCAGGACGGGTCGCTGCCAACAGATGCGCCTCTGGTAGCACAGACTCCGACTCCTCCTGCGACGGATGGCGGGTTCGACACTTCTGACGAAGACGATGCTCAGGATCTCGATGGCAAGGCGAACGGCGTGGATGAGGCTGATGACGAGTGGGATGCCGAGCCCGAGGAAGAAATAGATATCGAAGCCGGTGAAGAGGATGACCAGTTCGGACCGGAGCCACAGCCTGCTCCGAGGCCGTCGCCCAGGCCGGTGGTCCGGCCTCAGGAGTTCATCCAGGTCGGAAATTTAAATGACGAAGACTCCAACAACAATTCTGGAAGTGACAAGTCGGCTTCCAAGCCTGAACCGTCAGATGCCTCAGAGGAGGCCGAGGACTTCGAGGCGGAGGATATCGACGACCTGGCGGATGAAGATTTCGAGGAGCCTGAAGTCGAAGAGCCGGTCACTGAGGAATCTGTCGCAGAAGAGATCGACGATGATGCTGGTGAGGATGTGGTTGTTGAGGAGTCCGTGGAAGAAGAGACGGTTGCCGAAGAGCCTGTTGTAGAAGAGCAGGTCACCGAGGAGCCAGCTCCAGAGCCAATTGAAGAACAACCCGAGCCGGTTGCAGAACAGCCGGTCACAGACCAGGCCGAAACCCCGCCTGCTGAGGAACCGATCACTGAAGAGCCCGTTCTTGAGAAGCCAGTGGAACAGCCTGCACCTGTCGTCGAGGAGCCAGTAGAGCCGCCTGCTCCCGTTGTTGAGGAGCCTGCGCCGATCGTTGAAGAGCCGGTCGTTGAGGAGCCTGCACCTGTCGTCGAGGAGCCAGTCGAGCCGCCTGCTCCCGTTGTTGAGGAGCCTGCGCCGGTCGTTGAAGAGCCGGTCGTTGAGGAGCCTGCTGCTGAGCAAAGCAACGATGACGATGACGATGATGACGACGACGAGGACGACGATGACGACGACGACGAGGATGATGATGACGACGACGATGATGATGACGACTAGCCACCTGGCACCTTTGCCGAACCGAACGCTTTAGACCAGAACTCGAAATGCCAAGACTCTCGCCAAATAAGAACAGCGCAAGGACATCTGCCGACGCAGCAAGCGGTCGCAGTGAATCCGCGCGCTGGCCTGGCAACGTGATTGGCAACGCCACATCGGCGGTCGCATCTGTCATCAAGTGGTTCGAAGACCGCATTGATGCTCATGCAAATGGCGCCATCTCGGCATACCGGCGTTCACCGGCGTGCCTGCGCTTTGGCGTCGCCGCCGGATTCACGGTGGTGCTTGCGACCGCCGTTGCCCTGATGACGTTTGTTGATGGCGGCGCCTCCGACTACAGCACCGCAGACCACGAAGAGATCGTTGCATTCACAGTTTCGGACGGTCCTCAAGCCGAAATGAATGCAGCCACCGCTCTCGAATCGCTGTGGCGTGGGGCTGGGATGGCAGACTCTGGTTCACATGCGGCATCACCTTCAGATATGCCGATGGCGACAATGCACGGAGCCGCGACTGAGCCGGAGATTGAACCGGTGGCAGCGAGTCTGCCGCGAGCTGGAGTGACCCAGACACAGCAGTTCTATGCTCCCGCGGCTGGTTCATCTGAACAGACCCGGGGCGAGCGCATCGTCAGCGCCATAAGTTCCCTCGCGCAGGCGGCGACCGGCTCGGGCGGAGATGCGTCAGCGTCTGAATCCTCAGGCGGCGTATCGGTCGTCGTGATTGCGGTTCCTACCGCCACGCCCGTGCCCGCAGCGACTCAGGCTCCTGCAACGCCGCCGGTGCCAACACCTCAGCCACAGATTGTGCAGCCCGCTCCAACGGCAACGCCTGCTCCCGTTTCGACCCCGGAGCCGACACCCACTGCTGTTCCTGCTACACCGACGCCAGAGTCAGCGCCTGTGCGCGTCGCTCCGACGCTGACCGTTCCAGCGCCGGTTGTGGTACCGACGAAGCAGCCAGATGTCGCCGATGACTTTGATCTGACGCCTGAGGGCGATTTCGACTGGGACGAACAGGCAGATGAGTTCGACTGGAAAGACTTCGACGACGAAAACTACTGGAACGAAATAGACCGCCAGGCGGAATCGGCGGATGAGTCGGCAAGCGCTGACAACGGCCGTGAGAAGCCGAGGCCTGAGCCCTCGAAGCCTTCACCGCCTGCGCCCCCGGCACCGCCCGCGCACGCTGACCCATCATTCCCGGGAATCGGCCACGGCGTCAACGGGACCTCAGAGGACAATGGGCCAGCAGCCAATGATCAGACGCAGCCGGGCGTTGCACCTGAGCAAACGCCTGATCCTGCACTTGATGTCCTGGTTGAGCCAACACCGGAAGTGACACCGGAGCCGACCGCTGCGGCTACGCAGGAAGTGACGCCTTCGCCGATAGCCGAGCCCACTACGGTGCCTGCGCCCGAGGTCACGCCTTCGCCAACGCCAGAGCCGACGAATGTGCCTACAGAGACGGCAACTCCTGCTCCTACAGCTTCGCCGACAGCGGTCCCAACGGCAGAGCCGACTCCGGAACCAACTCCGGACTCATCTACAGGGTCGAACGCGGAGTCGACGGCTACGCCAACGGAGACCCCGGTTCAGGAGCCGACGCCGTCACCAACACCGGACCCGACCGCAGTTCCGACAGAGACACCAGCGTCCGGTTCAGACTCGACAGCCGGGACGCTGACTGCGGCTGATGTCGAGAAGATGTTCCGTGAGGGCCTGATCACACACGACGAGTACCTGCTGCTAATGCAGGAGGTTGGCCAGTAAGAAGGGTTGGGTGACCTGGCAACGGTTGTTGTTGCAGGCCATTTGACGGGCAAGGGTTATGAGAAACCGATTCAAACTTACAACTGGATTCCTGATCGTCAGCACGGCGATCTTCGTGATCGCGGCCGTCGTTATTACGCAGTCGGCCCGCCGCAACGAGGAAGCCAACCTGATTCAGGTCGTAAGTGAGCAGTCCAGCAGAGACGCACAGGTGATTGCCGGAATCGTCACCGGTTTCGCTGTGTCCGACGAGATGGGTTCAGGACTCGGAGCTCCGACAGAATCGTCCTCCGGCCTTGGCAACCTGGCCATGACGACCTTCCTGCAGAGCTCAAACATCGTCAGGCTCTCGCTGTTCGATGTCCAGGGTCGCGTGCTCTGGTCATCAGCAGGCCACCTTGCCCCGTCCGTTGCCATGGACAGCGCGTTCAGAGGCGCGGTTGGCGGCCAGACCGTCACCAGCCTGAGCAACGGCGCCGAGTTTGTGGCGCTGGACGGCACGACTGGTACCGGCGATGTGACCTCAACCTTCCTGCCGCTGCTGGACGCATCGACTCAGCAACCGGCGCAGATTCTCGAGGTGGCACGCGAAGTTACCGGTGCGCTCGACTCCCGCATCGAGTCCGCTCGTAGCTCTATGTTCCGCACTGTGTTCGGCACGCTTGGCGGGTCGTTCATCATCCTGTTTGGGCTGGTCCTGTCCGCAGACATCGTGATTGGCCGCTCTCGCACTCGTGCCGTGTCGCACGAAAGAGCGCTGGCTGACGAGAAGATCGTTGCCCACCAGCTTGAGTTGGAG
This sequence comes from Dehalococcoidia bacterium, assembly GCA_028285005.1. Lineage (GTDB taxonomy): Bacteria > Chloroflexota > Dehalococcoidia > Lucifugimonadales > Lucifugimonadaceae > JAJCYX01. The sequence continues at coordinate 76,458 of JANQQP010000007.1, forward strand.
AACCAGCACCTTAGGCAACTGAACGAGGAGCGTGACCGCTTCCTATCGATGGTCTCGCACGAGCTCCGAACGCCGTTGACGACGATCATGGGCTTCACTGACGTGCTGAGGAGGCGCCAGGAAGGTGCGGCCAAGGAGAAGAACCAGGCTCATCTCGACCTGATGCGCCGTAATGGTGAGCACCTGAACTCGCTGATCGAGGAGATGCTTGAGATCACACGCATCGAGGCCGGCAAATTCGAGGTCTTCAAGATGGACTTCGATGTCGACCAGTTGCTGGACCAGGTGAAGGATTCGGCAAAGATGATGCTGAAGTCACGTGACCAGTCGCTGGTGATCGAGTCTGACCTCGATGGCACGGAATTGAACGGCGACCGCAAGCGCGTTATGCAGGTGATGCTGAACCTGTTGAGCAACTCTTCGAAGTACTCGGAGAAGGGCACAAAGATCACCGTCAAGGCAACCGAGCGCAACGGATCGGTTGAGCTGTCTGTGACTGACCAGGGGAAGGGCATCCCTGAAGAGGAGTGCAAGCAGCTGTTCGAACGCTTCTACCGCATGGACGATGAGGAGACCAGGGCGCAGTCCGGTCTCGGTCTAGGCCTCTCGATTGTTAAGGCGATCGTGGACGCTCATCACGGCTCAGTTGACGTTCAGTCCGAGCTGGGTGTCGGCACGACGATGACGATCAGTCTGCCCGGCGCTCACAGAACCGTAGAGAGCCCGTTGCCTGAGCTGAACGAGCGCGGAGTGCTTGGTCGAGAGCTCGAGCAGCTTGAGCGAGTGAGAAGCATCCGGACTATGGCTGCGAAGGCTGAGGCCTCTTAGTCCAACTCTCGACCGTAGCGGTGACTTGCCGCTCCCCAATCTGCAGCCTCACCGAGGCTGGAAAGCCGTCCATCGAACAATAGCGTTCGGTGGGCGGCTATCTACTTGGTCGACCCTGCGACGCGCTCGGCAATTCGCCCAGCGACGTACTGAGCATCCTCGCTCACACCAATGAACTGGGCGGACTTCGCCGAGTACATCCACTGCAGGCCGGAGAAGAACAGGCCAGGCCACGCGGTAACACCACGCCGCTGCACCGGATAGCCGCGACTGCCAGCCAGCGGCAGCTTGATCCACGAGTAGTCGTAGCGAAAGCCTGTCGCCCAAATCACAGTGCTGATGCCTTGGCTTCTGAGGTCCATGTCTGTGGGCGCTGCCGACACCTTGATCTGCATGATTTCGGGCGGATCTGGCTCCGGTTCGGACGGCACGTCCATTGAGTGCTCTTCGATATAGCGATCCACGTTCTGCCGCCACCTGGTCGCATGCGCATCGGTGGCCTCGAGCGTCTCTTGCAGGTTGTCTTCGAAAGTGAGGCGAGTGCCGGTTGCCTTCTTGAAGCGGCCGAGTAACTTTACTCCGTCACGAGCAAATGCCCGTAGATAGATGTTGTGGCCGCCCTTAGTGCCGGAAGTGTGCGAAGAGGAACCGAAGCGGACATCTAGCGACGGAACGTCGTTGACCGTTCGGTCGAAGCCACCCATCTCGTTGTTCCACCACGAGGAGTCACGTCCGCGGTAACGTCGAGGCCGTCTGCCCGCGTTGCTGACCGAAAGGTAGACCTGTCGGCCTGCGTCGAAAAGGTCTTCCATGATCTGTGCGCCTGATTGGCCAGAGCCGATCACCAGCACTACGCCCTCAGGCAGCTCCGCCGCGTTCTTGTATTCGCTTGAGTGGAGCTGTTTGATGCTGCTCGCAAGGCCGTTCGCACCGGGCGGATAGGCTGGCACACCGAAGGCCCCGGTGGCGACCACCACGTTCTCGGCGACGATGTCGTCAGATTGCGTGCGGAGGATGTAGCCAGTCGGGCAGGCGCGTTCGAGCGACGTGACTTCGGTGTTGGGCCTCACTGGTGCTGAAAAGCTGTCGGCGTAGTCGGTGATCATCTTCACCGTCTCGGCCTTCGAGAGGTAGCCATCAGGGTTGTCGCCAGAGTACGGGAAACCGTGGAGCCTGAGCGCCCAGTTGGGGTTGACGAGGTGGAACGAGTCCCAGCGTTCGGTGAGCCAGGTGTTGCCAGGCTGGCCGCGCTCGAGGACGACGTGGTCGAGACCGAGCTTCTTCAGGTAGTAGCTGACACTGAGGCCGGAGCCTCCGGCGCCGATCACGACTATGTCTAGATGCTCTGCCAGCGGTTCGCCTTTCGGTGCCCAGGAAACGCCTGAGAGACGCGACTGTCGATGATACGCGGACGCTGGTCGAAAGCGGGCGGCGTTTCGTGCCGGTCTGCGCCGATTGGCTTCCGGAATATGACCTGCATATGTGCCCGCCTGCACAGACGCAGTTTGGATCACTCGCTAAACTCGTTGTCTATGCAGGCCGAGCAGCTACAACCAGACAGGCACCCTCAGAGCCGGTTTCTCGCCGCGCTTCGGTCAGGCGTTGTGCTTGGCGACGGCGCCACCGGGTCGCTGCTGTTCGAGATTACGGGCCGTCTGTCGGAGCGCAACCACGTTTACGAGGCGTTGAGCATAGAGAACCCGGATCTCGTCACTCAGGTGCATATGTCCCACCTGCAGGCAGGTGCGCTGGCTCTCAAGACCAACACATTCGGCGCAAACGAGCCTTCGCTGGCACGACTGGGCATCTCAGGCAAGACGACGGAAATCAACCGCGCCGCATTGAGGCTGGCCCGAGAGGCGTTACAGCAGTACGCAGATGCGGAAGAGCAGCACACTTCGAAGGCGCCGGAACGGTTCGTGCTGGGATCCCTCGGGCCGGTCACTGGCGACGAGCCGGTGGAGCAGGTCTACGAAACTCAGCTGAGGGCGCTGATCGGCGATGGGCCTGAAACGGGTGTGGACGCGTTACTGTTTGAGACGTTCGAGTCGCTTGAGCGGGCAACTTCGGTTGTGAGGTTCGCAAACAGCATTCAGAACTGCCCGCCGATCGCGCTGCACATGTCATTGAGGCAGCGCAGGCGGGACGGCGCGTGGAACATCGAACCTACTGAGTATGTACGCCGGGCGGCTGAGGCCGGGGCATCGGTGGTCGGCGTGAACTGCTGCGCTCCCTGGGAGGCTGAGGCCTTCGTTCGGATCGCAAAGGACTTGCCGGAGGTTACTTCGGGTGCCGTTCTGCTCTCTGCTATGCCGAATGCAGGCGGGTTCGAACGCATCGGCCACCGATTCATGTCTCGAGTAAACCCTGAGTTCATGGGCAGGTCGGCCCGTGCACTCTCCGACAACGGGGCGCGGCTGATCGGCGGCTGCTGTGAGGTCCATGGCGAGCATATCCGCGAAATGAGCGGCTTCCTGAGGTCGAGGCAGGCAGGGACTCTGCTGGACGTGGCTGCTAGTGCGGGTCGAGAGCCGGTTGGGCCGGAGCGCAAGAGCGAGAACGGTCCGTTTTCCAGGAAGCTGTTCGCCGGAGAGTTCGTGGTGAGCGTCGAGATGTTGCCGCCGCGAGGTACCGGACCGAAGCAACTCAGGACCAAGGCGCAGCTAGTTGAGACTTTGACTGCGAGCGGCCTGGCTGACGCGGTCGACGTCACAGACGGTTCACGAGGCATTCCGCTGATGCCGCCGGGCGATTTCATTCAGTCGGTGAAGGAGATTCTGGGTGACGGGTTGAGCACTGGACCCGGTATCGAGTTCATCCCGCACTTCACGGCCCGCGATCTGAACCTGATGGCAGTGCAGAGCCGCCTGATCGGCTATCACTCTCGCGACATCAATAACGTGCTGTTCGTGACCGGTGACCCGCCGAAGATGTCGCCGACCTATCCACGGTCGACCGCTGTGTTCGATCTCGACTCGACACGTATGATTGAGCTTGCGCACAGCAGGCTGAACGCCGGTGTCGATTTCGGTGGGCAGCCGCTTGGTCGCCAGGCAGCTCCAGAGACCCATTTCACCATCGGCACAGGCTTCGAACCAGAGGCGTTGGATTCAGTCGGCGAGATGGCGAAGCTTGACCGCAAGCTGGCCGCCGGAGCGGACTACGTGATGACGCAGCCGGCGTTCACGTGGGAGGCACTTCGCCAGCTGGATGACGTGCGCAAGCGAGCGCGGATCATCGTGGGCGTGATGGTGCTGACGAGCCTGGCGCATGCAGAGCGGTTCGCGCAGGTGCCAGGTGTCCGAGTACCGCAGGACGTGTTTGACCGCTTCGCCCGATACGACGACGAGGACGATCAACGGAAGTCCGGCCTGGAGCTGGCCGTCTCGCAGGCTGAACTGGCGCGTAGAGAAGGTTGGGCTGGCCTGTACCTGATGTCACCAGCTTCTCCTCATGCGGTTCCTGAAGTGCTGCGAGGGTTGGGTCGCTAGCGACCGGCTCCTTCGTTGTCTCCCTCAACAGAAGAGCGCCGGCATCTCTGCCGACGCTCTATCAGTCCCCTTGCCCCGAGTTGAGTGGGTTACTGTCGCTTGAAGAAGGGTGCGCAGAACTCGTTCGAGCAGTGCAGCGTCTTGACTGACCTGGTGTCCAGTTCGTGGAACACGATGAACGGGTTGCCATCCGTCCCGATGGCCATCGAGACCTTCTGACCGGTAACGCCGTCCGTGTCGAGACGCTTGTTAGTGCTCGATACGCATGCTCCGTCTGCGCAATGCACGAACATCAGGTCGTTCCCTGTCTGGTCTTCGAAAGCGACAACCGGAAGCCCATCCTTTCCCATGGCGGCCGCATTCCAGCGGCCGAATGTGCCGCCGGATTCGAGGACGGTGATGGTCGTCGCCGCATCACAGCGGACGCTCAGGCAATCGGCCACTGCGGAGGATGTTGCCGACGAATCGAAGAAGAAGATCATCGGCAGTCCGTCTGAGCCAATCAGGATGTCGGTGTACTGACCTACATTGCCGGCTGCGATGAGCCTTGTGATCAGGCTTGTGTCGCATGCGTTGTCCAGGCAGTGAATCGTCATCAGGTCCCTGGTGTTTGAGTCGTAGTAGGCCATGATCGGTAGGCCGTCCGAGCCCATTGCGATCGACGTGAACTGGCCGACGCCGACACCAGTGTCTAGAGCACTGACGGTCGGGTTTGTGCAGAGAAGGGATCGGCACTTCGCAAACTTGAGGTCGCCGTTTGTCTGGTCCTCATAGGCGATGGCCGCGAACCCATCGTTCATGATGGCGATGGAGTTGTATCGCCCAACGAATCCCGCGGTATCGATGGTTGTCCTCGTTGACGAGGTGCACGCGAGGTTGTCGCAATGGGCGACCTTAAGGTCCTGTTTGCTCGCATCGTTGTAGGCGATGATCGGCAGACCGTCGCTTCCGAGCGCGACCGAGTTGTGTGAGCCGGTGACCTGGTCGGGATCAAGCTGCGTGATGGTGGCCGTTGTGCAGGACACATCTTCGCAGTGGGCGACCTTGATGATGCTTAGATCCAGGTTCGAGTAGACGATGAACGGCAGGCCGTCTGAGCCGATGATGGTTGAGGTGCGCTCACCAGCCTCGAAGCCCGAGTCAAGAATGTTCATCTTGCTGTTCGTTGGCGTGAGGCCGGTTGTTGCAGTGGGCGTCGAACCGCCACCGCTGCCACCACTGGCTTTCGCTGCACAGGTCCAGGCTGAGCCGTCCCACTCGGCTACCTGTCCGGCAGTGCAGGAGAGGGAGCCGAGGACTTCGGTCGCCGCGTCGAACGGAACATTGAATAGGTTCGACCAGTGGACCAGCTGCCCGCCGGGGTTCTCAAGCTCGCTCTGCTGTGCGTAGACGTCGTCGTGGTTGTGGTCTGAGTGTGATGCAGTGTCTGCGGAGCCGCTGCCTGCGAAGTTGACGCTTGCCTCACGGACCGTGTCCCCAACCTCAGTCACCGTGAAACCCGGGCCAGCCACGATGTCGATGGTGTCGCCGGTGGGCCCGACTTCACCCGGGAAGCCCTGGATGCCTGCCGGTCCTGCTGGTCCGGTTTCTCCGGGGAACCCCTGGGGTCCGGCAGGGCCGCGTTCTCCCGCTGGACCTGTTGGTCCGGCAGGTCCCTCTGGGCCTTCGGAACCTGCGCAGGCTATCGCCACGCTCAGGAGCATGCTGAACAGGATTAACCCGATGGCTTTGCGGTTGAGGTGATTCACATCCGCAAATCTGGCATTGATGAACCTGGTTTTCATTGATCTGACACCTGGGAGGACCTGGGTGGATGAACACGCGACCGCGCAGAGCCGACCGGCTCTTCTGGGAGTGTGCGTTACTCGCTAACGGATTGCTTTGCAATCTCGGTGCACGTTTTTTTGAGAGTGGGAGTTTTGAGGGGCGGTGAGACGGCCGTCAGTAGCCTAGGCGGACCCACTGCTTCCGCCTCATCCCGCTCACTTGAGCAGAGTGAAGCTCTTTAGCACCGACTCACACGTCTCGCGGAAGCCGGTGACCAACGGCTCGAAGCCTGTACAGCTAAGGGCCCATGCAATCTGGTCACCCGGTCGAACGATGTACAGCTGAACAATATGAACATCATTTGCGGTGATCCCGCCAACCTGCAGCGCATCCGCTTCCCAGACGACGAATCGAGCGCTGTGCCCGTTGACCACGGCGCCGCTGCGTTCGGTGATGTTCGCCGTGGGGAAGAGTTCGAGTACTCCCTGGACAGCTGCCTCTGTGTACTCGTCCACGTCTAGGTCCTGGCGCAAGGACTCGATGCCGATGTTGACGTTCGGATCGAGTCTGACGCCGATCTGCTCACCGGCTATGAAAACCGTTCTGGTTGTTGAAAAGTCCAGATCGGAGTCTGAGAACGAGTCGGCGACGAAGTCATCGACCGCTTCAATCTGTGATTGCAGGAGGTCCCACTCCGGCGGGTACTGGATCGAGAAAGTGCCGGACTCGTCGGTGAACTTGGTGTAGTTCGGAGGAGTGGTTGCTGTCGGGTCCGGGACGAAGGTCGGCGGCGGAGCGGTTGTCGTTGTGCAGGCGAGCGCGGCCAGCACGCTCGCGCTCATCAACGCCAGTGCAGGAAACCGTAGTCTCGACATGAGCCCCGCCCCTTTTCGCCATCGAAAGTACGCGCCTCGGGAGATAAGGCAAGTATAGGTACGCCCCTTCGTGTCATGCACGAAGGGGCGTAGGCCAATCGTTGGGGGATCTACCTAAGAGGCAGAGGCCGGTTTACGCCTAGCTCCAGACGCGGTCGTGGCTGTCGAGGGCGTCCCACTCGTCTCCGAGCACGGTGCTAGAATCCGGCCAGAGTTCCACAGGGGGTAGTCGATGAGTAGCGATGACGCAGGAACGAACGGAACTGCTACACGGGAAACCAACGGTGGCGACAAAAACACTCCGCCAAATGCGCCTGCGCTAACTAGCGAAGAGTTGGTGGACAGGGTCAGTCTAGAGTACGGAAGAGCCCTTTGGTTGGGCCAGTGGCATAGCTCCGCGCAGTTCGTGCTCTCTGAAAACCGAACCAGTCAGCGACACATCGAAACTGAGCGGAGATTCATACTCGCAGGGTTCATCACGGTCATCGCCGGTGTCGGTGTCGTCATCGCTAGCGACCTCGACTACCTGATTAAGGCCTTCGCTTCGGCTGCGCTTGCGGGCTTCAGCGTGTTTGGTCTGCTCCTCTCTTGGAGGGATAAGCAGATGCTCAAATTGGCCGACCTAAGAATTGAGGATATGGCCCAAGAGGTAAACAACTACTTTGGCCGCGGGCGAGATCAACTGGTTAAGTTGGGCCACTCACCCCCGGAATTCTCCAAGCGTTGGCTTTGGGCACTTGGAATGCTAGGTAAACCGACACCCGCGGATGACGAAGATAAGGATCCGGTACCCAAGCGCACAGCGGAGAGAAACTACAGAAGCGAGGTTCGGGAGTACCCTCGAGTATTCGATAGTATTCCGAAGCTTGGGCAGCTGATCTTTGGAGTCAGGAAACGGGATCTGTACGTCTATTTCTATGCTATGTGGGGTTGCACAGGCGTACTACTGTCAGTTCTCGCGTTGCTCCGGTTACTTGACTCGGAGGCATAGGCCCTATTTAACTGAGGGAAGAGTTCGACTCCTGAGAATTGTCGCCACCCGACTACTAGTAACGGACTCGGCTTACGCCTAGCTCCAGACGCGGTCGTGGCTGTCGAGGGTGTCCCACTCGTCTGTCGGCTCGAAGAAGCCCTCCGGGTACACGGCGAAGCGTTCTGGAGCGGTGTTCAGGTGCTCCTTCACCGCCTCCTCGTTCAGCTCGATGCCAAGACCTGGGCCTTCCGGCACGTCAACGAACCCGTTGTCAATGATTGGCTTAGAGACGCCGTCGACCAGCGAGTCCCACCACGGCACATCTACCGAGTGCATCTCCAGGCCGATGAAGTTGTTGGTTGCGGCCGCGCAGTGGACGTTAGCCATGGCGACGATCGGTGAGCCAGCCTGGTGCATAGCCATCGGGATGCCGTAGTCCTCAGCCATGTCACCGATCTTCTTCGTCTCCAGGATGCCGCCAGACGTCGCCAGGTCCGGGTGAGCGACCGAGATCGCCTCGGCCTCCAACAAATCGACGAAGCCTTCTTTGAGATAGATGTCTTCGCCCGTGCAGACCGGAGTGTCGACGGCCTCTTTAAGCTGCCTCCACTGGTCCACGTACTGCCACGGGATCATGTCCTCGTACCAGGCGAGCGAGAACTGGTCGAGAGCCTTGCCGATGCGGATGCAGCTTTCGAGTCCAATGTGTCCGAAGTGATCGGTTGCGATCGGAATCTCGTAGCCGACGACGTCGCGCACCGTGCGCACATACTCGACGATCGCCTCGATGCCCTTTTCAGTGACCTGGATGCCAGTGAACGGGTGCATGGTGTTAGCGACCTCGGCCATCGGCTTTGATGCGACGACGCCGTCCTTGACCATGTCAGCAATCCAGATGCCGATGTCCATCTTCAGGAAAGTGAAGCCGCGGTCCATGCGGCCCTTCAGCGCCTTCCCCATCTCGGCAGGATCCTTGAGCGATGGCGTGTCTGCGTAGACCCGGACCTTGTCCCTGAACTTGCCTCCGGCCAGCATGTAGGCCGGGACTCCGTAAGCCTTGCCAGCGAGGTCCATCAGCGCCATCTCGACTCCGCAGACGCCTCCGCCGAGCCTGCCGTGACCGCCGAACTGCTTGATGACGCGGAACAGCTTGTCGACGTTGCAGGGGTTTTCGCCGAGCAATCGGCTCTTGAGCATGAGGGCGTAGCGGGCCGATGCGCCGTCTCGCACTTCGCCAAGCCCGACGAGGCCCTGGTTGGTGTAGAGCCGAATGATGGGCCAGCGCCAGTTGCCATGACCGACGACGGCTATGCGCATGTCTGTGATCTTGAGGTCAGACGGGTTGGATGAGGTGCGGACGCCGTCGAGATGGGATTCAGTGGTCAAGTTCTTCTCCGTGCCCCGTGGGGCGTTTTTATCTGTAGTTACAAGCCTTAGCCGCCGAACCGAGTGCAGATGACACGCAGGCACCGCGTTAGTAGTGTCAGTGCGCCGTTCTCAGTCTATGTGCCCGTGTTCTGTGAGGATGGCGGCCGATTCGTGGCCGAAAAAGTGCCGATCCATTATGCGGGAGATAAGAGGATGTTGGGGATCACCGTCTATCCGTCACCACCACCTGCCAGTCCGCCTCGTTCATCTGGTCGATAGTGAACTGCTCAGAGTAGAGGATGCGGCCGGTTTCGTTGGACCATGCGGTGACGAGGAATGGTGGATAGGCACTGTCGGACTTACGGTCGATAGTCCACGAGCGCGTGATGCCGCTTTGCAGGTTGCACTCAGGAGGACCGCAGGCGTCATCGCGGTAGATAGAGATTGGCGAGCCGTTGGGTGGTGCGTCGATGCCTCTGCGCGCCCAGACCGAGATCACTCCGTCCGTGCCGTTCGTGACCTGGAACTCCTGCAGCAGGGCGAGCTGTTTGCGGTCAGCCTCGTCCTCCCAGTCCCACAGCAGGATGAGCGCGAGCAGGAAGACGGCGATTGCTCCCATCACCGTCAGCATCTGCTTGAAGTCCATCTCGACGGACCCTTGCGACGCCATTTCCGGTCCTCATCGTCAGATTCCTGTCTGGCCTGCGAACAACGTACCGGATTACCGGTCTGCGGTGGAGGATTGGAGTCGCTGTGATGGGCCCTCGACTACGGCCGCTGGTCCTCGATGCGAATGTGCCAGCCAGCGATGTCCATCTGACGCTGCGTGCGATGCGCTGAGTAGACGATCTCGCCAGAGTTGGTCCACGCGTTGATTGCCATCAGCGCTTCGGGGTCGTCTGTGTCACGCTGGACCGTGAACCTGGTGACGCCGTTACGGCTGATTCCGCATTCAGGCCCGCTGCAGATAACGTCGTGCAACCCTGAGATCGATTCGCCGGGAGAGCGCGGAGTTCGAGAATCCTCACGCACCCAGACGGAAATCGATTCGCCTGTCAGGTTGAGGGCGGACATCTCCTGCTGGAGCTCCAGCAGCCGGGCGATCTCTTGCTGTCGCACCTCGACCAGCTCGGCGACTCGGGCAATCGTTTCGTCGTTCCGGGTGCCGAGCCACCAGACGACTCCGACGAGGGCGACTCCAATCACCGCGGCAGCGACGATCATGCGGCCGAGTTCTTCGCCGCCTGGCCGGTTGTCGAGGTAACGCCAGGCGGCATGGACGCGTCTGCTGAAGGTGGGCGTCTGCCGTCCGCTTCGTTGTTCCGGGCGATTCGGTCGCAAGGGCACTAACCTCTCCAACCACGATATCAGTCGAGGTGTCTGGGAAGTAAGCCGCCTGCTGGGGCGGGTGCTAGATTGAGACTGGCCGATTATCTATACGAGCAGAAAAAGGGCAGCCGATGCCGTTCTCCATATTTCGTCGGGCCAGAGTCGATGTAACGCTGTCGATTGACGGTGAGCCTTTCTTGCCCGGAGGCGTTATCAGAGGCAGCGTGAACCTGAATTCGGACCGGAACGTCGAGGTGAGGGAAGGGGCCGTTTCGCTGGAATGCGTCGAGCGATATTGGAAGAACGAGTACGACCCCGGCACGAAGTCGACACGGCCAAAAGAGAAGTCCAGGAAGCTGGTGCATCTAAGCGAACGGTTACTAGACGACGCCACTGTTCGTTCGGGTGTGCCGATGAACGAGGAGTTCGAGTTTGCGATTCCGGAAGACGCTTACCGGAGCGTGAATGGCGAAGTGGTGCGGATCAGATGGGAGGTGAAGGTCTCACTGGATGTGCCGGGTGCCAGGGACGTTCATGTGACCGAGGAGATTATCGTTTCGCCGCCTGCCGAGTCCGTAGAGCCCCAGCCGCTAATGATTGAGACGTCATTCGGGGACTGCGGCGCTCGCATCGAGGCGGAGGATGACCGGTTCAGGCTGGGCGACGCAGTAAGCGGCCGCATGAGGGTAGATGCGGTCGAGGACTGCGAGTACAGCGAAGTGAGGTTCGAGCTCGTTCGAGAAGAGAGAGCGGGCGACAAGAAATGGGAAAAGACTGTGCAGCGACTGGATCTGGAGTCGGATGCGCGCTTCCGGTCTGGCCTGAGCCGCGAGTGGCGGTTCGAGGTGGCTGTCCCGACCGAGATGGTGCCGAGCGTTGCCATCTCCGATTCGAAGGTGAGATGGCTACTGCGAGGGATCCTGGCTCGCAGCCGCAGGCGTGACCACACGGTCGAGGCGGAGATAACCGTAGTCTGAGATTGGTGGGATTCCGGTTTACCGGACGGTGATTGAGCCGTTCGAACTGCGCGCCGTCAGCTCTGCGTCTCCTTCGCCAATCGTGCCCTCAAGGTGACTACGGCCCGACGATGTGACCAGTATCGGGAAGTCAGAACTGACGCTGCCATTGGACGTTGAACCGTCGAAGACAATGCTGGCGTTGTCATCGAGGTCGATGGTCACCGAGCCGTTCGAGGTCTGCATGTCGTTCTCGCTGCCACTGACAAGCTGACCGGTGAAACGGATGCTGCCGTTGGAGGTCTTAAGATCAGCCGAGCCCGTGAAGTCGGTCACCTCGATGGCTCCGTTACTGGTCTCGACCTCCAACTCGCCTTGCAGGCCTTCGACGGTGACGCGGCCGTTGGATGTCCTGATATTGGCTCCGGCTTCGAAGTTGCGCACCTCGACCGCGCCGTTGCTGGTGCGCAAGATCAGTTCGGATGTGGACGGAGCGCTGATCTCCACCTCCGCTGACGGCGATCTGCCAATCGTGGTGCCAACGCGGTTCGCCTTGACCTGGATGTCGTCGCCGAACTGCTCTGCGCTGTATTCGAGCCTGTCTGCTCGCTTGAGTGTCGCCTGGACGCGCACTGAGTTTGAATCAGACGGAGTCACGGTGATGCGGCCGTTGAAGGTCTCGACATCGAGCGTTACCGGGCCGCTCACCTGGAAGGTCTGGTCCCGTTCTTCGATCGGCTCGTTAGAGCCCAGCTCATCGCAGGCCGTGGCGAAGAGTAGGAGAGGGAGAACGGCGAGCAGTACCGCTCTGCCGGTTGATGATCTGAGTGTTGAGATACCGGTCATGACCGCTTCGTTTCTTGAGATTTCGAGGCCTGCGAATCGGAGTCGGGAGTCGAGGTTTTTCGCGGTCAATAGTTTAGAGGAGCGACTGTTACGGCGGAGAACGGGCTGGCGTGTCGCCATCCTCCGGCGTCTCCTCGTAGCGGTATCTGCGCACTCCGGGAATTAGCCACCAGATCAGGCCGACTACCACCAGAGAGACGACACCGCCGACGACCATCGTCGCTCCGGCTCCTATGGCTCCCGCCACCAGTCCCACTTCGAGTTGGCCGATGTGGTTCGCACCCATCGCTGCGAAGGAGTGAGCGCTGCTGGCTCGGCCGAGCAGGGCGTCGGGCGTTGTGAGCTGCACGACCGCCTGGCGCATCGTCATTCCAATGGCGTCGACAAGGCCGAGCGAGCCGACGATGATCAGTCCGACCCAGAAGATTGGGTTCAGGCCGAATGCCAGCAGCAGCACTGCGTAGAGCAACGTCGCCACCAGCACGATGCGGCCCTTGTAACGCCAGCGCCCCGTGAAGAAGACGACGAAGCTGCCGATGGCACCTCCGAGTGCGTTGGCTGAGCCGAGTGCCGCCGTTCCCTGCGCTCCTCGCCCGTAAAGGCCTTCGGAGAAGACCGGGAACAGCTCGCGGTAGAAGCTGACGATCGTGACGCCGATGTCGAGCAGGTATAGGCCCGGCAAGATGCGGTGGTTGCGTACGAACCGGAAGCCTTCTTTGAGCGAGGCGAGTGTGACGCGTCGTGCGCCGCCGTCGGGTTGTCCAGACGCACGGATCAGCAGCGGAGTGAGGAAGCTGAGGCCCGCGATGACAGTGGCCACAAAGAAGGTGAAGGTCGCGCCCGGACCCGAGTAGAGCACTCCCCACGCAAGTGGCGCTCCGATGCCCGCCACCTGGAACGATGCGGTCTGGACAGTGACGCCGTTCGTCAGGTACCGGCGGGGCAACACTCGAGGCAGCATGGCCGGCCGGGCCGAGTTGCCGAGCATGTTGAAGATACCGACAAGGCCCGTCACGACGAAGATGTGCCAGATAGCGAGGGTGTCGGTGAACGACAGGGCCGTCAGGACAGCCAGCGAGATGAAGGAGGCCGACTGCGTCAGCGCCATCAGCTTCTTACGGTCCACGACGTCTGCGAGCGCGCCGCCGTAGATGACCGCGGGCATCTGCAGCAGCTGGACCGCTCCAAGGCCTCCGAGCAAGAAGAAGGCGTCGTCAAGGCCGGCAGTGTTGTCGGTGATCCACTGACCGCTGGTGATGAGCCGCAGACGCATGGCGATCATCATCGTGATGCCGCTGAGCCACAGGAAGGTGAAGTCTGCGAAGAAGAATGAGGACCACGGCCTGACGGGCTTGCGCGCTGATTCGGCTGATTCGGTTACCGAGTTGTCTGGCAAGCTTTCCGGCTTCGTGCAGTGGTTGGAGGGCTGGAAGGGCCCCAGTGGCGCTGCATATCAGTTGAATCGCGGCGAAGGACTGGGACGGCGGAATGGTAGCAGGGCGCAGAGCGGCTGGACGACGGAGCCTTACAATCCTGCGTGGGCGTCGATCAGCTCGTTGATCCGGCGGCGCAGGGGGCCTGACGATATCGCGCCCGGCCAGTCGTCAACGATCTCACCGCTCGGCAGCACGAAGTAGGTGGCGGGCAATCCGTTCAGATTGAAGTCATTGAGGATGCTGGAGCTCGTTGAGTTACCGGCCGGATATGTGACGCCTGTCTCTCGCAGCAGTCCGATGCCATGCGAGATCTCGCCAAGCCCGAAGAACGGGCCGACGTCCACGCCGAGCATCACAATGTCTTCCCTGTGCTCCTCCCAGGCCCCCTCGAGAGTCGGCATCTCAGCCCGGCAAGGAGGGCAGAGGCCGCCCCAGAAGTTGAGGACCACCGGCTTTCCCTGGTCGAGCACCGCCTGGTAGCTGGTCTCACGCCCTTCGAGAACTCCACCCGACTGGTATGTGTCGATGCCGAAGTCCCCGCCTTCGCCGCGTGATCCAGAGCAGGCAACGGCGGCGATTGACAGCAGGGCGAGGACGACGAGCAGTGGGACGAGATTGCGGTTCGGCATCGCTAAGAGCTCCGTGGAGCGGTGGTTTCTTTACATGGGGCCGGGAACACGAGTGTGACTGTCCCCCTGAGCCTCACACTCCGGCCTGAAGTCTCAGATGCCAGTTAAGGGCGAATCGGTTCGATGTGTTGCCGCTGATGCTCCCTCTACCGGGTTCATCGATGCCCGTCTTTCTGTGGTGCTATGCTGCGCTTCGGCATGGCGTGCTGAGATGCGGATTAGGCTAAACACAACACTAACAGGCGGCTAGATATGGGCGAGTTCGATGGAAAGAGCGTCATCGTAACCGGAGGCGCGCTCGGCATTGGCGGCGCGGCGTCACTGGCGTTTGCGAGAGAGGGCGCGAACGTGACGGTGATGGACGTGAATGTGGCAGCTGGCGAGGAGACCGTTTCGAAGATGGATGAGCTGTCGGGCAGGGGCCAGTTCGTTGAGGCAGACGCTGGAACCGCGGAGGGCTGCAAGAAGACTGTCGATGCTGCAGCCAACGCTTTCGGCGGTGTCGATGTGCTCTTCAACAACGTCGGCATCCAGCCGCCATCATCGTATGTCGACGCCGTCGAGCTTCCCGAGGCTGACTGGGACCGCATCATCAATGTGAACCTGAAGAGCCGCTTCCTGATGGCCAAGTACAGCATCCCGCACATGCGCAGAGCGGGCGGCGGCGTGATCATCAGTTCGGCCAGCGTGCAGGGACGGCAATCTATGCCGGGAGTGTCGGCCTATGCGGCGAGCAAGGGCGGCGACCTCTCGCTGATGCGGCAGCTTTCGCTGGATTTCGCGAAGGACAACATCCGTGTGCTGGCCGTGAACCCCGGAACGATCAACACGCCGATGGTCCACAACGCCAGCGGAGTTTCAGGCGCAGAGCTGGAAGCAGCGCTTGTGGACTATGGGAAGGACCATCCGATCGGCCGGGTTGGCCAGCCCGAGGAGATCGCAGAGGTCGTCCTGTTCCTGGCGAGCGACCGTGCTGGCTTTATGACAGGCGAGAGCGTGACTGTGGACGGAGGAATGATGGCCAAGGGCGCCTGGGCAGGTGGCGCTGGGGCGGATCTGGATTAGTTGGCGCTCTCCCGTTCTTCAGTGCACCGGGGAACTGAAACCCACTGGTAACACCGTCGAAATTCCCGGTGACTACATTGACTGAAGCCGGGGAGTCGAAGGGGGCTGCACCCGGCGCCAATTTTTCTCCACTGCCCAGCGAGGGAGTCGCACATGGCACCGGCAGTTCTGGTCAAGCATGTTTCCGCATCGCCCGGGCCGGTCGCCAGGCGCGACGACGAGAAGCTGAAGCTCCTGCGCATTCTGCGCAACAAACGCTCTTGAGCGACCTATTCGCCTACGCTGCGTCGGATAGTTGCCCGGCCGAGCGAGTTCTGTGATCAGACCTGACGTCAGTTCCGATCGTCGACTGCAAACCCCAGCTTTCGCTCGACCTCTTCGACTACTTCTGGAATGCCGCCTTCGAATGAGACGGAGATGACGTTTGAGAGCGTGTAAAAGGTCGTAGGATTGGAGAGGTAGAATCCTGGGTTTTCACCCGAGTATGCTTTCCCAAGCAGCGCTACTACTACGAGGTTTTCAGCTAATCCGTGCACGACGTGTTGCCGACTGCCAGCAACCGTGGTGACCGTGTAAGTCGTCGCTTCGGCCATCTGCCTAGTTCCTCTAAAAGTCCTACTACTTCTTCTTGCGAGCCTTTTTCTTCTTGGCGGGCAGGGTGCTGGTGAAGCCGGTGGCCCGCTCGACCCATTCGACGAGCTCTCCGTCTTCGGCGATCTTGTCGGCGTTCAGGAAGACGTACTCGCGCATCGGGCGGCCTCCCATCGGATCGAAGCTCTCAGCCTCGCCACTCTCGATCAGCGAGCCCGCTTCCTCCTGGCCGGTGCGAACCATGATCCCATCGCCCCACACACCGGCGACCATCTGCTCATTCGAGTCGAGGAACCATGAGCTGGTGCCGAACATCTTCTTTCGATGAAGCGGCAGTGCAGCGACGAGGCCGTCGATGCGCTCCTCCAGCTCTTTGTCCATCTCGGGCCACTTGTCTGATGCAGGCATAGCTCTGTCCGTTCGTCGCGAAGCTGAAATCCGCCAGTTCGGGGGAAGTCGGGCCGGGCGGCCATGCTCAAACGACGTTTCCCGTGGCCCCGAATCGACCGCCGTATCGGGGACGATTTCATGACTGGCAGACCACGGCCGATAGTAACAGGGTGGTCACGACGCGGTGGTCGTTTGTCGCAAACTGCCTGACGGCAGGTGCGTCAGCCAGTTTGGGCGAACTATTGCGGTCGCTACCCAGTAGTTACAAGTGGTGATTCCCATGTGACAGCCTGCCGTTTCGCCAACACTGGAGGCATGACTATTGAGCGTTCCGCCCGGCGAGACCGCACATGAACCAGGCCCTGTACCGTCGTTTCACGCTGACGCTGGTATTTGTGGCGGGCTCGGCGCTGCTACTGGTTGGCGCCGGTTTTGCCGCCGATTTGATCGGCAAGAACGTGGCTGAGTCGTCGACGATACGGATCGAGACCGAGCTGGCAGAGGCGGATGCTGCACGCATAGCCCAAGACATAGAGGAACTGTTAGCGGGACTGGACCGGCAACTGGGTTTCGCCTACCTGGAGATGACTTCCCAGGTGCCCGACGCGCGAACCCGCCTTCAATTGCTGGTCGACGCCAACATCCTGGACTCCCAGTTCGACTCAATCGACTTCTATCACCTTGAGTTGTACGGATCTTCTGGCGAGTCCTTCTGGGAGATGGGTCCGGACCAGGGCATCGTGTTCAACCAGATGGGCTTCGAAACGGCCATGACTGGTGAGTCCGCATCATGGCTCGACAGAGGAGTGACCGTCCACGGTCCGGGCGGCGTCGGATCGCGGCGCGACCTGCTCGAAAGCATGATTCCTCTCTATTTCAAGGACGAAGTCGGCGTCGAGCTAGTCCTGCACCACGCCGTCGACGTCACAGACACACTGGAGAGCAATGTCCTTGCCACGCGGGCGGATGTTTGGAACTCCGTGATGATCCTGCTCGGCGCTCTTCTGGGTGTGCTTGCGCTGTTCGTGCTGGTACTGGACCTGAAGATTTCGAAGCGGATCGAGGTTGCTACCGAATTGAGAGACCGGGAGGAGTTGGAGCGAGCAAATATAGAGCTGCAACGCATGGATGAGATGAAGACCAACTTCCTGAGCAGCCTTTCGCACGAGCTTAAGACTCCGCTGGCCGCGATTCTCGGGTTCGCTCGCATATTGAGAAGCAACAAGCGACAGAATCTGGAGGTTTCGCAGATCGAGCAGCTTGAGGTGATCACCAGGAACGGAACTCGGCTGGATGTGCTGATCAACGACCTTCACGACCTTTCGAGAATCCAGTCCGGAAGGGTGAAGCTGCTCATAGAGGAGGTTGAGCTAAAGACGCTTGTCGAGAGCGTGGCTCTCAGCTTTGCGACGGTCCTGCAGGGCTCGCAGCAGTCGATGGTCCTGAAGACGGACCATGATCCGGTGTGGCTGAAGATAGATCAGACCCGTGTGTCGCAGGTGCTGAGCAATCTAATCAGCAACGCCTCGAAATACTCTCCAAATGGGAGCACGATCACCGTTTCATCCAAGCGCGATGGTGATTCCGCCTCCATAACAGTCGAGGACCAGGGCCAGGGGATTCATTTGAGGGACCAGGAGAACCTGTTCAAGCTGTTCTACCGCACTCCTGAAGCGCTTAATTCGTCGACTCACGGCACAGGGATCGGCCTCTATGTGACTAAGCAGATCGTTGAGCTACACGACGGTGAGATCGACCTGGTGAGCGTTCCGCTAAAGGGAACGAAGGTGACTGTGACGCTGTTCGGGGCTATGAGCGTTCCGAGTGATCCCAAGCGGTCCGGCCAGAGGTTTACGAATGTTCTCGATGACCTTGCAGAGGCAAGTTGAGGAGGGGGAAGAGGTGATGTCAAAGGTCAAAGTACTGGTTGTAGACGATGAGATGGATGTGCGATCGCTGATGGTGATCGTGCTGGAGGGCGCAGGATTCAAGGTTTCGGAGATGGAGTCCGGCGCCGGCATCATGGAGAAGGTCGCTCAGCTTCAGCCCGATGTGATTGTCCTGGATATAACTATGCCTGCCGTGAACGGTCTAGTGGCCCTGGAGCAGCTCAAGAAGGATCCGGCAACGGCTGGGATTCCAGTCTTGATCGCGTCGGCGCAAGGCCGGAAGAGCACCATGCTCGAGGCGAAGCGGCTGGGAGCGACCGATTTCATGGTGAAGCCGTGGGTTGACGGTGAGTTGGAGTGGCGTGTGCAGGAATGCCTGAACCGGGCCCGGGAGCAGACCGCGTAGGCAGGGCCGCCACAAGCGCTCGTTCGTATGTCCCTGTGACACGGGTCAGTTATGATTGACTGACGAGGGACCGATATGAGCAACGCCGGCCTGTTCTCCCGCCTCTGGCACCGCCCGCCGGGTTCACTCGCTGCGGTGCGGCTATTAGCTGCGTTCGCCCTCATCGCCGCCGGCGGCCTCTCTCTTCTCGCAGGTTCCAGCATAGCTCAGGCGCAATCTGACGAACCCCTTGTCCGGGTCGTTGAGCTCGACGCCACAATCGACATCGTCTCCGCGCGCTATCTGAAAGGCGCCATCACCAACGCCAACAACGATGGCGCCGAGCTGATAATCATCGAACTCGACACGCCCGGCGGAACACTCGACAGCACGCGGGACATGGTGACCGCCATCCTGGAGTCGGACGTTCCCGTCGCGGTCTTCGTGTCACCTGAGGGCGCGCAGGCCGCCTCCGCAGGCACCTTCATCTCGGCGGCTTCCGGCTTCCTGGCAATGGCTCCGGCCACGAACATCGGTGCGGCGTCGCCGGTGGACGGCTCAGGCGGCGACCTGCCGGACACGTTGGAAAGCAAAGTCACGCAGGACACCGCAGCGTTCATCAGGTCGATTGCCGAAGAGCGCGGACGCAACGTCTCAGCCCTCGAAGACACGGTGCTGACCGCGGCCTCCTATTCGGCGTCGGAAGCTGTGGACCTGGACATCGCAGATATCGTCGTCAGAGATATTGATGAGCTGCTTGAGGCGATCGACGGCCGTTCCGTCCCAGTATTCGATGGCTCAGTCACCGTAAACACGACGAACGCTCAGGTTGATCGCGTGGGAATGTCACTCATCGACCGCGTGATCAGCTTCATTGCCAACCCGAACATCGCCTTCCTGCTGATCTCGCTGGGCACGGTTGGCCTGATCGTTGAACTCTGGAATCCCGGACTGTTCATTCCGGGCACGCTGGGCGTCGCGTTCCTTGCGCTCGGGTGGGTCGGCGTTGGAAATCTCGACTTCTCATGGGCGGGCGTAATCTTCCTCGCACTCGCCATCGTGCTGTTCGTGCTGGAGGCTCAAAACCCCGGCGTCAGCTACTTTGGCATTGCCGGTGGCGTGGCATTAATCATTGGCGGAGTGTTCCTGGTGAGCGGGTTTACGGACCCGAACCTGCCAGGAGGCACTCAGACCGTCAGCCTCTGGGTCCTTGGCATCTTTGGTGGTTCAGTCATCGCATTCGTGCTCTGGCTATCGTGGCAGGTGCGACAGGCTGCCAAATCACCGTTATGGGTCAGTGAGGGCGCCACGTCGGGTGTAATAGGCCAGCAGGCGCTGGTGACGGCAGATCTCGACCCCGAGGGTGAGGTGCATGTCGGCGGAGAGTTCTGGTCCGCTGAGATTGCTAATGCCGAGTTCCTGCAGCCGGGAACCGTCATCAAGAAGGGCGATCACGTGAGGGTGGACCGGATAGACGGCGTGAAGCTGATTGTGAAGCCCTTGAGAGGCGGCTTGTCGACTCCGGGCGACGATAGCGCCCCTGCCAGCGTGTAGACTGCGGCAACCAGTGACGAATTCGCCGGGCGAGCGCCTGGCTGGGTGAATGAGCCAGCTAACGGCTCGACGAGTCTGTGTAGCGCAAGAAGGACGGAGACTGCGATATGGCGATCATCAACTTTGTCCGTGACTATGAGCGAGTTGCCAGGTTCAGGCTCGGTAAGTTCGAAGGGATGAAGGGTCCGGGGATAGTGGTCGCTATCCCGATCCTGCACCAGATCCAGAAAGTGGATACCCGGACCGAGGTCCTGGACATTCCGCGCCAGACCAACATCACCAAGGACAACGCCACCGTCGAGATCGACTTCCTGGTGTACATGCGGGTCGATATCAACCAGGCCGAAAAGGCCGTCCTGGAGGTCGAGAACTATGTACAGGCCGTGGTCGGTCTGGCAACCACAACTCTCCGTGCGGTTGTTGGTGACATCGATCTTGACGATGTGCTTTCACAGCGTGACCGGATCAACGAAGAGATTCGCCTGAGGCTGGACGCTGAGACCGGCCGCTGGGGCATCAAGGTGACGAACGTCGAAATCCGTGAGATCGACCCGCCGCGGGAGATCCAGGAGGCGATGAACCGCCAGATGTCCGCCGAGCGTGTCCGTCGTGCGGTGGTGCTGGAGGCTGATGGTACGAGGGAGTCGGCAATTACGGTGGCGGAAGGTGAGAAGCAGTCGGCAATTCTGCGTGCTGAGGGTGAGAAGCAGGCGGCGATTCTTGAGGCTGAGGGTGAACGTGAGGCCGCTGTGCTGCGTGCCCAGGGTTTCGCGGATGCTCTGCAGCGAATCTATGACACAGCGCAGAATGTCGATGCGAACACCATGACGCTGCAGTACGTAGACGCTCTCAAGGAGCTTGGCGCCGGGCCTTCGACGAAGTGGGTGTTGCCAATGGAGCTGACGAAGATGCTGGGCGATCTGGGCTCCTTCACGCAGAGTAACGGCGGTGGCTCGAACTAGGAGCTGTCGAGGCGGTTAAGCTGCTCTACCCCTGCCTGTGAGGACAGAGGTCGTGCCATCCGCGATCGAGGGAGAGGAGAGAAGGCGCCATGAACTCCTCCGACCATCAACAGCCCATCGCCCGTATCACCGGGATCACCCTCGATGTCCATGACCTGCCGTCTGCGCGCGACTTCTGGCAGGCCGTGCTTGGCGTCGGCATCGATGAGCAGAGCGACGCGTGGGTGCTTTTCGCCCCTCAGCCGGGTTGTGCCGGCCTCAGCCTGCAGAAGGTCCCAGAAGGCAAAGAAAAGAAGAATCGGGCGCACCCTGATCTCAAGATGACCGATTTCGAGGACGGAGTGCGTCGCCTGGAAGAGTTGGGCGCAACTATCGTCCGAGAGGTGACGAGCCCCAACGGCAACCACTGGTTCATCATGCTCGATCCCGATGGCAACGAGTTCTGCGCCATCCAGTAAACGATCACCAATTGATGTGACCGGTTATCAGACCGCTCGGACTCCAGCAATCTAACCTTGGTTCAGGTTGCAATTCAGACTCACCGGGACACCAGATGACAGACCCGAACGAAGAGACTGCGCTCAGTCAGCCAATGCCACGTGCGTGGCTGCCGGAGGGCGAGCGAAGCGCGGTGTATCGCCGTGGGGACACAGTCGTGCGCGCTGCTAGCCCGTGGACACCGTCCACACATGCATTGCTGCGTCACCTCGAGAACGTCGGATTCGACGGTGCGCCACGACTTGTTGGAACGGGCATTGGCGAGGACGGCCGTGAGGAATTGCACTTCATCGAAGGCGAGTTCGTGCACCCGGGCTCGTGGACGCTCGACGGCGCGTACGCGGTTGGCAAGTTTCTAAAGAGCCTGCATGCAGCGACGGCCAGTTTTCAGGCCGGGCCGGATATGGACTGGTCTCCATGGTTCGGGCGAGACATTGGCGATGGCTCGCCGAAAATCATCAGCCACTGTGATGTAGCGCCGTGGAACATCGTCGTGAGAGATGGACTTCCGGTCGCTCTGATCGACTGGGAATATGCTGGACCTGTCGAGCCGTTGGTCGAGCTTGCACAGGCCTGCTGGCTAAACGCCAAGCTGCACAGCGATGATGTTGCTGAGCTAGAAGGACTGGGCCCGCTTGCGGAGCGTGCGAAGCTGCTCAGGGCGATCGTCGATGGCTATGAGCTGCCTTCAGAGCAGCGAAAAGGGTTCATCGACCGAATAATCCAGTTCGTAGTCTGCGACACCGCCGAACAGGCTGACGAGGTTGGCGTCACGCCCGACACCAGGGACCCCGAGCCTCTTTGGGGCATGACGTGGCGTGCGAGGGCCGGTGCATGGATCGTGCGGAACAGGAAGGCGCTTCAACAGGCGCTTACCAACTGATTCAGGCGCCATCTTTGCCACTTCTCTGATTCCGCATTAAGGTCAGGCCCATTCGAGCAGATCGAGTCGTCGCAGGTCTTAACGGCTCTGCAGTCACGTCGAGGGGAGCCCAGAAAATGCCGATCACAGTTGGCCAGGGAGATTTCAAGTACGAGCTGATCGAAGGCTGGGGCACGCTGCCCGATGGCTGGGTGTTCAAGCAGGTCGCAGCGGTGGCGGTCGATGATCAGGACGATGTGTATGTATTCAACCGCTCTGATCATCCGGTGATCAAGTTCGACCGAGACGGCAACTTTCTATCGGCGTGGGGCGAAGGCATGTTCCCGAGCGCTCACGGTATGTGTTTCGGGCAGGACGGCTCGCTGTGGCTGGCTGACAACGGCAACCACACGGTCCGCAACTTCACCACTGACGGCGAGCTGATCCGCACGCTGGGCACTGAGGGCGTTGCGAACGACAACGAGCCGTTCAACAAGCCGACCGACGTCGCTGTGGCCTCAAACGGAGACCTGTATGTATCAGATGGCTACGGCAATACCCGAGTGCACGTGTTCTCGCCGGATGGTGACCTGAAGTTCTCATGGGGCCAGACCGAGAGCATGCCGGGCGTCTGGGACGGCGATTTCAACCTGCCTCACAACATCTGGATTCACAAGGACCTGGTGTACGTGGCAGACCGGGAGAACCACAGGGTTCAGGTGTTCAACCTGGACGGTTCGCACGCCGATACCTGGACGGACTTCATTCAGCCCACAGACATCTTCATTGACCAGGACGATGTGGCTTACGTTGCCGAGCTACGCAACCGCATTTCGATCTCCGACCTGTCCGGCAATGTGAAGAGCCGCTGGGGCCGCTTTCCGACCGATGAGCCAGGCATGTTCAAGGCACCACACGGCATCTGGGTCGACTCTCACGGCGATCTGTATGTAGGCGAGGTGCTGGAGGGCCAGCGCATCCAGAAGTTCAGGCGGGTGTAGGCGGGCGTTTGCCGACATCCTGGGGCTGTCAGAAGGGTGGCGTTCCGACCCACCGGCACCTCATCCCGACCAACGCGGAGGGATCTGACCATTGATCCCACTCGAGCGAGAGATTCTGAATCAAGTTCAGAATGACAGACACCTGCCATTCTGAGCATGTCGAAGAGCGGCTGCCAATCCCCTCTCCCAGCTTGGGAGAGGGCTAGGGTGAGGGTCATCCCTCTGACTCGCAGCCTGCTAACTCAGCGACAACCCACCCTCTAGCTCCCTCCCTGTCAGGGAGGGAGAACAAGCTGCCATCCTGAGCTTGTCGAAGGGTGGCTAAAGTGCCCTTTTCTCGGTTCGACCCGGAAAAATACTTAACAACCCGGGCGTTTTTCTCGGTTTCCGGCGCATGCGGCGCATTTGAACTGGGAGGCACGTCAAAACGGGTCGGTTTCTGGGCTACGCGTCACGCGAAAACCGCTTCCTTATGCGCTGATAAATACGCCGTTCCAAACCTGTCTGGCCGCTATTGCGCCATGTATGTATCGCCCTTTGCGCCGCGAATTCACTGTCTAGAGTGCGGAATGAGCCGATACATGTATCGCGTTCGCCGCACCGACGGCAGGCCTGGATTCGACCCGACCTGGCGCCATGACCGGCCCGGAAACCCGATACATACATCCGATCGCCAACCGTCCGAGCCTATGACCAAATCTTTAGTCACCACGTGAGAGTCCACACGGTACGGGCGCAAAATCTCTGATCAGGTCGTCGATACATATTGATGTGGGACTGCACGCACGGTCCGTACCGTGTAGGGCCCCGGAGGTGACCCAGGAGCTCCTCGCTGCACCGCCGGACCTCGCCGGACCCAGGCAGGGCAGCGCAAGACGGCACATCGCGGCACAAACCGGCATATGTATCAGCAAAAGTGCTCATGCGGCGCATTTTCAGCCGAATCCGGCAACATGCCGTTGATTTGCCGAAATATGAGGGCACACACGCAGCACATTCACCAGCAGTGCAGGCAATATAGGGGCGTGAGGAGCGGCAACATGCCGGTGTCGACGAGCGACAATCTCGTCGCGGGCACGATCCTCGCGAAAAGGACTGTCGAAGAGCGGTCCGGCCGCAGTGATTGAGAGCCTCGAAAACGGAGCGTCTGCGATGGCAAGGCTTGGAGAATACGAATACCCCGAGATCGGCCTGCTTGAGAGCATCGAGCTTGGCAAGAAGATCTCCCGCGAGTTCGCCGGAGAGGTGTCCAGGCACGGTTTGGCCCGTTCGCTGGGCATGGCAGAACGTGGAGGCGCCTTTGCGGCCCGTATAGGCGCTCTCAGGATGTGGGGAATCGTAACTGGACGATCCCGGTTGAGGGTGAGCCGAGATGGACTGAGAGCGGTGAACCCACTCTCGCCGCAGGAATCGGACGCTGCACGCAGGACGCTCGCTGCGCACGTGAACCTCTTCAAGGAGATGGGCGGGCGCATGAGTGCAGGCCCGTACGACCACGCGCGGCTTGCGGTGCTGGTAGAGGAGATCACCGGCGCGGATAGGCCGACGGTTGCGGGGAAGATCGTGGCGCTTGACCGCGTGTTCTCCGAGGTGAGGCCGCTGCTTGGAGGCCGTACGGCATATAGAGCCGAACTGAGTTCAAATACAAGCTCGCCGACGCCTGAAGAGCTATCTAGCGGCGCTGTCGAAGACCGACCTATATATGCGTCTCAGCACGGATCAGAGCAGGTGATGCCGCCCGGATTGGCCGGATCTGCGATAGCTGACAGGCTACCTGAAGCCGAGTCCGGGCCTGTGGGTGGGCACTCAGACGCTGATTCTGAGTTGCTGGGTGATGTGCCGCGTATAGAAATCGTGCTGCCAGACGGCCGACTCTCCCTTCCTGAGAGCGTTTCGAACATGGATGCCGCACTCACCGTGCTGTGGGCTCGCAGGCAGTTGTTGGCTGCGATGGACGCGAGCAATGGCAAAGCGTCGCCACCACCGCCCGTCGATCTGCCACAGAAGTAGCCTCGCGATCTGTATGTAGTGTTCAAGTGCGCGATTTGGGCGGGTGAGGTGACGATCTGTACGGTGTTGGTGTGTAGTTGGCGGTCGGCCTTTGGCCGACATCACCCTCTCCCTCAATCCCTCTCCCATCGAGGGAGAGGGGAGACGAAGCATCCCATTCCCTAACTCCCTCCCAGCGAATAAGTGTTGTTTGGACCCTTCAATAAGTCATCCCGACCATCGCGGAGGGATCTGACCGTTGATCCTGCTCCAACGAGAGATTCTGAATCAAGTTCAGAATGACAGATTTCGCCCACTCTTCGACAAGCTCAGGATGACGGCTTGTCGAAGGGCGCTCAATCCCCTCTCCCAGCTTGGGAGAGGGTTAGGGTGAGGGTCATCCTTCTGACTGGCAGCCTGTTACCTGAGCAACAACCCACCCTCTAACTCCCTCCCTGACAGGGAGGGAGAAGATACCCGCCAACCTCAGCTTGTCGAAGAGTGGGCTGCACGGCTGTATGTATCGCGGGCCTGATCTCGATTCCAGCTTCCCGCAGGTGTTCGCGCTATGATGCGGCTCGACGCGCAAATCGGCGCCAGACGACTGCAAGATTCGTTCTGGCGCACTCAAACAAAGCACTACGCGCAACATCACGGGAGCTGATATGGCAGGCGAAGAGAACCTGAAAGAGCGGATCAGGAGAGGCGAGACGACGATTGGCGTTTCAGTCCCCTGGAACGCTACGAAGAGCCAGATCGAAGACATCTGGAGCAAGGACGATCAGTACAACTACATTGCCGTCGATTCGCAGCACAACCCGCTGGATGAATCGATGCTGCAATCAGTGTGCGTCGCTGCCCAGGAGCTCTCAATTCCCGTTCATTTCCGGATCAAGCACACGAACTACACCTTTCAGATCGGAAACTGGCTAGACCTGGGCCCCAGCAGCATCGAGGTGCCGCAGACAGAGCTCGAATCAACGGCCCAGGAGGCTGTCGACTATTTCTACTACCGGCCGATGGGCAAGAGGAGTTGGGGAGGAGCGACCCGAGTCGGCATCGAGGCCCGTTCGGACATTCACGAGTACAAGGACTGGTGGAACCAGTTCGGTGTACTGATGCTGCAGGTGGAGTCGATCCAGGCGATCACCAACATTCCGCAGCTTGTCAGACCGGGTGTCGACTGCGTTTCCTGGGGGCCCGCGGATCTCTCGCTCGACCGTGAGGCGCACCCTCACCATGCGATCGCTGGCTCGGACGATGCGGCGATGGAGTACGCGGTCAAGGTGGCGAACGACTCAGGCGTGAAGCTGATGGTCCGCAACTACGACTGGAAGCTGCGTGAGAAGTACCTGGAGATGGGCGCGACAGTGCTGCTGGAGCTTCCGAAGTAAGCGCAGACACGTAGTGGTTCTACCGCGTACCGGGAAGTTGCCGGACGGTGTGCGGTCGAATGGAGACGATTATGGCAGAGCAATCGAGTAATCCCGCTTACCTTTTCGATAGCTACTTTGGGCCGTCGGTGTTCCAGCCGTGGGCCAGACGATTGATCGACGCCGCCGACCTGAAGCCGGGCGAAGCGGTGCTCGACCTGGCGTGTGCCACCGGGACGGTTGCCCGGATTATTGGCGCCGGCGGTCAGAACCGTGTTGTTGGGCTGGATTTCAGCCCGAAGATGCTGGAGGTGGCGCGAAGCACAGGCCAATCCCAGGGTCTTGAGATCGAATGGCTCGAAGGATCAGCGGACAGCATGCCGTTTGACGACGCGAGCTTTGACCTCGTGATCTGCCAGCATGGTCTGCAGTTCTTCCCTGACCGCGTTGGCGCTGCCAGAGAGGTCTACCGGGTACTCAAGCCGGGCGGGAGGCTGGTTGCGAACGTCTGGCAGGGCGTTGAAAGGCAGTCGCTGTGGGGTGTGATCTTCGAGACGGTCTCGAACAGGCTCAATGTGCCGATGTCCGAGGCGGCCTTGCCGTTCATGATGGGTGACGAGGATGAACTGCGGAAATACGTGCTTAGCGGTGGGTTTTCGGCTGTTGAGATCACCGAACAGACGATGGAGACTCGGTTTTCGCAGCCAGAGAAGTTCGTTCAGCTATCGGTGACTGCGGCGGGCGCTTCGATACCGACATTTGCCGCCATGGAGCAGGAGACGAGAGAAACTGTGATCGCCGAGATCGTAGACGCACTTGCGAGCCAGGTTGACGACTACATCGAGGACGGGCACGTGGTGACGCCGACCGTGCTGAACCAGGCGATTGCATTCAAGTAGAGCCTCGCATTGGGGAATAGCCGCCTGGCGGTTCTACCGCGTATGGGAAAAGGTTCTACCTGAGGCCGATCAGGTCGTCTGGAAGAGCCTCTGGTCGTGCGCAGGTGGATTCGAGGTCGATCCTGCGACCAGAGTCCGAGCTTGTGCCGAAGGCCTGCATGATCTCTAGCACGTGCGCTGCGAGTTCTCCGCTGGCCCTGTGGAGGCGATCTGTGGCTATACCACCTGCCATATCGGCCACTCCAAGCCCGCGGGAGTTCTCTGAAAAGCGCCTGGTGACCGGCACCTCTTCCCACTTTCCGGTTGTGCTCCGCAGAAGCCGAACCGGTCCGCCGAAGGTGTTCGGGTCGGGCACTGAGAGTGTTCCCTCCGAGCCGTAAATCTCCAGCCACGGCAGCTCCGCGCCCCAGACATCGAAGCTGGTCATCACCGTTGCTACGGCCCCGTTTGCGAAGCTCACGGCACCGGTGACGTGCGTCGGCACCTCGACATTGATCTTCGTGCCGTTCAACGGCTCGCTGGTGATAGTCCGTTCGGGATACGTGATGCGGGCGGTTCCAGACACCGAAACGGCAGGTCCGAGCAGGTTGACGAGTGCCGTTAGGTAGTAAGGACCCATGTCGAGCATTGGGCCGCCGCCTACCTGGTAGTAGAAGGCAGGCGCCGGGTGCCACCGCTCGTGGCCCGGTGTGGTGAAGAAAGCCGTCGCAGCTACGGGACGGCCGATGGCCCCAGCGTCGATCAGCTCACGGCAGGTCTGGATCCCTGCGCCCAGGAAAGTATCCGGTGCGCAGCCGACTCTCACGCCCGCATCGTCAGCAAGCTCAAGCAGTTCGGCCGCATCTCGATGCTCAATACTGAGCGGCTTCTCGCCGTAGACGTGCTTACCTGCACCGATGCCCGCTTTCATCACTTCGAAGTGGTATCCCGGCTGCGTCAGGTTGAGAACGATGTCGATCGAGTCATCTGCGAGGATCTGATCGGTCGTCACGGCCTTGATTGACGGATTAGCGGCTTCTACGGCTGCGGAGAGCTCAGGCTTTAGATCGGCACATGCCACCACCTCGATGGCCTCGAAGGTTGGCAAATTCTTAAAGTAGATGCCGCTGATGTTGCCGCAGCCGATCACGCCAAGCCGCAATGGAGCGTTTCCATTCATCGAGCCGCCCACAGCATTCCCCTTCGCATGATCTCGCGAGCCTCTGGAACGTCGAAGTCGGTGTATTGGTGGCCAACGGAACCGTAGAAGATCCGGCCTTTGCCCCATACGCGCTTCCAGTAGACCGGAATGGTGGCTCCCTTGATCCAGTACTGGCCCGCCTGATCGCCCTCGAAGGTGGTGGTGGCGAGCACCTCGTTCGACGGGTCGATGTGCATGTAGTACTGCTCCGAGTGCATCTTGAAATCGCCGATGCCCTCGGTGATTGGATCGTCGTGATTCGTGATGTTCACCTCGTAGTCGATGATGCCGCCGGGATGTGCGACCCACTGACCTCCAACCATGAACTGGTAGGGCGGACTGTGGCGGAACGAGTCGGCCATGCAGCCGTGCCAGCCCGCCATACCAACTCCGGACTCAACGGCGGACTGGAGCCCGGCCAGCTGCTCGTTCGTGATGGTGTCCTGGGTCCAGATCGGGACAACGAGATCCAGCGCCGACATCACGTCCTCGTCGAGATAGATGTCGAGTGTCCGTTCACGCCTCACGCTGAAGCCGGCTGCTTCGAGGAGAGGTTGGAAGACGTCGGCACTCTTTTCCGGCGTGTGGCCTTCCCAGCCACCGACCATCATCAAGGCGTTTTTCAAGTTCGGTTCTCTGTACTACGCACGGTTTTTGGGACGGACGGGAGTGAGCGGGACGGCTAATTGGGCCACGGAACTCTAGCACTTGCCCGCGACTGTTGTAGTTTTGGTCGTGAGAGCCCGCTGGCCGCAGACTAATAGCCGGATATGCGGCACAATCACTGCTTCGCCGTGATTCATATGAATGGGAAGCCTTGACCAGCACGCCACAAAAACTGCCTGAACCGATCTCGTTGGCAGACGAGACGATCGTGGCTCTTGACCTTGAGACGACCGGAGTCGACCCGTCGTCCGACGCCATAATCGAGGTTGGTGCTGTGAAGTTCAGGGGCGGCGAGGAGCTTGGGCGCTTTTCGAGCGTCGTAAACCCGCATCGCAAGCTGTCCAGCTTCATTGTGGACTTGACAGGCATCACGCAGGACGACGTCGACCGGGGCGCCGAGTGGGAACGGGTCGGGCCGATGTTCGCTGAGTTCATAGGCGATCACGCCATTCTCGGCCACAACGTCGGTTTCGACGCTGCCTTCCTGCGCAATAACGGTGTGCCGCCGAAAGGCGGTTCGTACGACACCTCGGAGATGGCGCGCATCGTGATGCCGCGCGGTCCTGAGTATGGGCTCGGGCGGCTTACCGAGCGTTTCGCTCTGGTACACGACAACCCGCACCGAGCGCTGTCAGACGCGCTCGCTACCCGCGACCTGTTTCTCATCCTGCTGGACAAGCTCGAACGGCTGGATGCCGGGGCGCTGGAGGCTATGCGACGGCTTGGCATCTCGAGCCGTTGGACCATGGGCCCGCTGTCCGCCCGCGTGCTTGAGGCGATGCCTGCAGAGCGGCGAAGGTCGGATGTTGGGCCGTCCGGTGTGGACAGCAGGGAGCTATCGGGCAGGCTCAGGAGTAGCTCGAATGGCCGGCAGCGGCAGCCAGCTGCATCTTCCGTAGCTTCGGCGGACTCTGCGGCGACTCTTGTTCAGGCCGTGGAAGGTGTTTTTGCGGACGAGGGAGCGCTTTCAAGACTGCTGCCCGGACACGAGACACGAGCAGAGCAGGCCCAGATGGCCGAGACGGTTGCCGATGCCATCGAGCGGGAGTCGAACTTGATCGTTGAGGCCGGGACCGGCGTCGGGAAATCGCTGGCCTACCTCGTCCCTGCGGCGCTGCACGCCATGCGTAACAACTCCCGTGTGATTGTTTCGACCAACACGATCAACCTGCAAGAGCAGCTGGTGAACAAGGATCTCGGCATCGTGGCCGACGTGCTGACCGAGCTTGACCCACAGGCCGCTCCGCTCAAGAGCGCCCAGCTGAAGGGCAGGGCGAACTACCTCTGCTATCGCCGCTGGTCGTACGCCGTCAACTCGTCGCAACCGGACGAGAGGGAGGCAGGACTGCTCGCGAAGCTGCTGGTGTGGCTCCAGGAGACACAGGACGGCGATCGGGCGGAGCTTGCGCTTGGGCGTGACGGGGCGCTTTTCACTCGTAACTACTCGGCGCAGGGAGCGGCTGGCTGTCCACCACAGGACGGACCCTGCTTTCTGCGCAGGGCTCGGGCGGAGGCTGCAACATCGAACGTGGTCGTGATCAACCACGCCATGCTGATGTCTGACATCGCTATGGACGGCGGACTGCTGCCGGAGCATGACCTGCTGATCATCGACGAGGCGCACCACCTGCAGGACGCCGCGACGCGGCACCTCGGCATCTCTGTCCGGCAGAACCAACTAGCGGCTGATCTTTCGATGGCCCTGGGCGATACCGGAGCCATTGCGGCGTACGGAGCCGCACTGCAGGCAGCGGGCGGTGAGAATCTTGCCCTCGACCCGGTACCGCAGATGATGCAAGAGACGATCTCGGCCACGACGCGAGCGTCCGAGCTGGCTTCTGACTGCTTCGCCGCCATTTCGGAGTTCGGTCAGTACGTGGCCAAGCACACGATGGGCAACGATATCCGGTTGATCGACGCCGTGCGGGAGCTTCCGCAGTGGGCGCCGGTTGCGCAGTCGGCCGACAACCTCGTGACTGCGCTGAGCGTAGCTGCGACGGGAATGGGGCGCATGCTGGCGCAGCGGGATTCGATAGATGAGAGCGCAGGCGACGACAGCGCTGCCGTGCTGAACTTCTCGGCTGTATACGAGTCGATTACCACGGCACATGAAGGGTTGAGGCAGGCGCTGATCGAGCCGGAGTCTGGCTTCGTCTACTGGCTGAGCGTGATTGGCGGCGGTCGAACGGTCGAGGTGAACGGTGCTCCGCTTGATGTGAGTCCGATTCTGCGGGAGCGGCTGTTTGAACGGGATTCAACGGTTGTTCTGACAGGAGCGACGCTTAGCTCGGGTGGCAGCTTTGAGCGGATCACGTCATCGATCGGCCTGGACGATGCAGGAGAGCTTGCGCTGGGCTCGCCATTCGACTATCGACAGGCTGCGCTGATTGCGGTGCCTGAGGACATCTCTGAGCCGGGTGGAACCGGATATGCACAGGGCGTCGCGGCGGCTATCGAATCCGTGGCGAAGGGCGTGCGAGGACGGACGCTTGCGCTGTTCACGTCGAACTCAGCCCTTGAGAATGCTCGCAAGGCACTTGCGGGACCGCTGGCGCAACTGGGTATCAAGGTGATCGGGCAAGGGCATGACGGGCCGCCGCACCGCATCATGCGGACACTGGCCGAGGAGGACGACGTGGTGGCGTTGGGCACCAGCAGCCTCTGGGAGGGAGCTGACTTGCAGGGCGCAAGGTTGGACGCGCTTGTGATGGCGAGGCTTCCGTTTCCGGTTCCGTCGGACCCCGTATTTTCCGCTCGGAGTGAGCTGTTCGAGGACGGCTTCAGCGACTACGCGGTGCCAGAGGCGGTTCTGAGGTTCAGGCAGGGGTTCGGACGACTGATCAGGTCGAAGACCGACCGCGGGATGTTCGTGATCCTTGACCGTCGCATCCTCTCGAAGGGCTATGGCCGGAATTTCCAGAGAGCGCTGCCACGGTCTACCGTGCGGCGGACGGTGATTGAGGAGCTGGAAGACCTGGGCCGCAAGTGGAAGGCTGTCGAGGATTTTTTAGGCGGCGTGGGAGACGGATAGGGTGGGCGTGCGACAAGCAATCTGGCCCGACTCCGGTGATCGGATTCGAGTCGGATCCACAACTGGGAGATTCGAACGGAGCTTGATTCTTTGACTCTTGCTGAGCGAGGTGACTTAAAGGTCGTTGGCGGCGACGTTCGGAGCTTCACGCTGCAAACCGGCGGTCTTGACCTGGAGTCGACGCTGGACGGCGGGCAGGCGTTTCGCTGGTGGAGGGCGTCAGCCGAGGATGAGCCTTCGGTGTACGACGGTGTCATCGGGTCCGCGGCTGTGCGAATCCGCGAGACCGGTGCATCGCCTGACGACATTGAAGTGATGATCCGTTCGAACGCTGCTGCAGGCGACTTTCAGGACACGGTCGCCGACTATCTGGGGCGCGGCACTGACCTGTCCGAGCTTCGGGCGCGGTTTGTAGCCGACCCGTGCATTGGCCCAGCGGTCACCGGCTTCTCGGGCCTGCGCTTGCTGAGGCAGGACCCGTGGGAATGCCTCGTTTCATTCATCTGCTCATCGACCTCCAACATTCCCCGCATAAAGCTCAATGTGGGCTCGGTCGCTTCGGAACTAGGCACCCGAGTTGGACCCGGTGATGCCGACTTCGCCTTCCCGACGGCGGAAGCGGTAGCGGCGGCAGGTGAGCAGTTTTTGCGCGACCTGGGGCTGGGATTCAGGGCGAAGTACCTTGCGCCGGCGGCCGAGGCAGTGGCTAGCGGTGATCTGGACCTGTTCGCTCTGCGTGAAGCGTCGTTCGAGGATGCTCGGGCCTCGCTCGTGCAGCTGAATGGTGTTGGCGAGAAGGTCGCCGACTGCGTGCTGGCCTTTTCGCTGGACAAGCCCGAGGCGTTTCCGGTTGACCGGCACATCAGGCGGGCGTTAGAGCGCTGGTACGGACTGCCGGAGAAGACGAACAACTCTAAGGCGTCCGACTTCGCAAGGGAGCGCTTTGGTCGTTTCGGGGCGGTGGCGCAGCAGTACATGTTCCATCGCGAGCGGCTTGCGCAGCGGGCGAACTGGGGCGGCGATCATGTTGCGCACGCTTTGCCTGAGGACCGCTAGAGCAAGTTTTCAGGCGAGGCACAGTTCGACCACGTCTTTGGTCTCGGTGACTATCTCAACGTCGATCAGGCGCACGTTGTGTCGTTTGGCTGTTTCGACGTAATGGTTGTTGATCAGCGCATTGCGCGCGACAAACCGGTCTACGAGCATTCGTGCCTCTCGGTCCAGGTCAGCGTATGAGCTGCTGTCGTGAATACGCTCGGTCAGGAAGTCTGATGAAGCGGTAAGGCATACAGCGAGCACTTTGCTGCCCTGAAGGTGCGCCATGTTTTCCGGGAGCAGCGCAGAGCCTTCGAACGCGAGTCTCGGGCCAGTCCCCGAAGCGTGGTGTCCGATGACCCGCTTGATTGTTGGCGACATGCGGCGCTGATAGTCGAGCACGTCCGCTGCCAGCTCTTCGGGTGAGCGCGTCAAGTAATAGTCGGCAAGATGTGATGGAATCTCTTGCTCCGCAGGCCGCCAGGGGCGACCTGGATGCCGGCCCAACTGGTCGGTGGACAGCGTTCTCCAGTCCGGCTGTGCAGCGATCGCCCGGCAAAGCGTGGACTTTCCCGCGTGTGAGGCGCCACCTATCAGGATGATTCGTGGCTGGCTCACTGGCATATGGATTTCGATGATCGCCGGGACAGCGTTATCTTTAGGGCCATGAACGAGTCTGCCAAGGTGTTTAGGCCTTCATGCGTGCTGTTCGACTTCGACGGCACGATGTATTCGTTCGACGATGTGTACCCGCGTGTTTGGAGGGACCTGTACGACGAGCATCGGCAGGCCTTTGGCGACCTGGAGTTCCGGCAATTCTATGACCGTATCGGGCAGGTATTCACCTCGCTTCCCCAGGGCATGGACTCTGACGAGGAGCACGAACTCATTTTCGATGAGATCAAGCAGATCTGGTCAGGTGTGGACGCTCCGAACGCGCAGTTAATCGCTGACTACCGGCGGCGTTCGCTCGAATACATGACACCGCGTGCCGGGCTGGAAGAGCTTCTTGTGAAGCTGGATGGTGAGCGGATTCCCTGGGGGATCGTGTCGAACCACGACGGCCGTAACAGGGGCAAGTTCGAGGCGATGGGGCTGTCCTCAAGGCCGTCGACTTTCATTCTGAGCGTAGAGGTTGGGGTATGGAAACCTGATAGGCGCATCTTCGAGATGGCACTCGAGGAGATCGGTCCGGTTGACCGCTCTGCTGCCGTGATGGTTGGTGACAACCCGGAAGCTGACATCGGTGGCGGCAGGTCGGCCGGGATGCGGACGGTGCTAATGCACGACGGTCCGTTCGCGACAGGACACGACGGCTCGGCTGATCTCACGGTGACTGGCTTCGAGGAACTGCAGAGCCGATGGTTCGATGGCTGATTGACTTACGCTCGGACGCGGTAATTCCGCTCGGCGCTTAAGAACCGTCATACAGGAGAATTGCGATTTTGGGGACGTATCTTTACGTGGGAGCTGGCTCTCACCGCATAGAGGGTTTCATCCACGCTGAGATAAACGTCTGGAAGCAGTTCAAAGGTGGAGTCACAGTTTCGCCGCCCGAGTTGCTCTGCGACATCACCGATCACATCCCGCTGCCTGACTCATCGGTCGACCTCGTCTACTCTCGGGCGACGCTGGAGCATCTCACTTACAGAGAGCTTCACAATCATCTGCTTGAGTGCTACAGGATCCTGAGGCCCGGAGGGTACGTAAGGGCCCTGGTGCCAGACCTTGAGTTGATGATCAAGGACTACACGAACGATGTCGTTAAGTTCGGCACCGACTATGTGGAGCACTTCCCTGACCTACCTGTCTCAACTCCCACCGAGTACTTCATCTATCGCTTGCTCTACCCCGACCACTACTACCTGCATAACCTCGAGACCATGTCTGGCTTCTTCAGTCGTGCGGGCCTCAATGAAGCGAGGGAATGTGGTGAGGGCGACACTGCGGTGGCCGAGGTGAAACCGCAGCTCAAGGTGGCGGAGGACGGCCACAGGGAGTTGGAGCTGATAGTCGAGGCCCGTAAGACTGGTCCGCCACCGACGCATCCCGACCGTTTCGAGCGAGAGTATCCGCCGCGATTGGTCTACCGATTGCTGGCGAAGTGGTTCAACGTCCGTCTACAGCCTTTCGTCCGTAGCAGGCCCATGTTTCCGAGCCGTATGTGGTGGCGGGAGATGTGGCGAAGAGTAACGCCAGGACGCTGAGTTCCAAACTGGAAACAGCAGTATTTTGCGTTAGGTTTAGGTCGTTAGAATCCGGTTACGGAGCGGCCGCTCCGGCAGGCTGATCGGTGCCCTGGCGCTCCCTGTCGAGCAGGATTGGTAGGCGGCGTCGGACAAGCTCGAACTCGTCCTGTTGTGATGTCACCTTGCCGTCTAGCTTCGCGGTCTTCAGCTCGTGTAGGAGCTTGCCCATGACCGGGCCGCGTGGCACGCCCTGCGCCGCCAAGTCGTCGCCGGTGGTCTCTGGGCGGATCTCACGATGGCGTCTGAGGTAGGCCTCGATGTGGTCGCGTTGGCGCGTCCTGGGACCGGCGATTCGCTGGAACTCAAGCACCGGCACAGGGACACGCTCTAGCAACTCGACAACGTCGCTCGGAAGCAGATCGGCAGATTCGAGCACCGATGCTGTGACGCGGAACGCTGCGGCACCGCGAATGACAGCCTGCCACTCACGGTCGGGCTCCAGTCGGGCGATCACTGCGTCTGCCTCTTCTTCAGTCAGTGATGACGTCATGCAAGCGAGATAGAGCAGCTCGTCGGCTGAATCCAGTTGCTCCATAGTCTTCAGTCCGCTCTCGGCCACTCTTAGCGAAGGCGAAATCGCACCGATGATTCCCTCTGCTTCGGCCTTGCGCAGAATATTCGCCCGTTCCGGCTCCTCGAGGATCTTGCGCAGCTCAGCCACAAGCCGGGCGGACGTGAGTCGGTCGATATATGAGAGGTCCCGCTCGAGCACTTCGGCGGTTTCGACCTCCAGGCTGAAGCCGAGTCTCACTTCGTAGCGGACGCTGCGCAGGATGCGTGTAGGGTCGTCCTGGAAGCTTGCGTCGTGAAGGATACGGATGCGGCTGCGGGCGCAATCCGCGAAGCCCTTGTATGGGTCGAGCAACTCGCCCCAGTTTGAGGGCAACAGCGACAGCGCCATGGCGTTCACTGAGAAGTCTCGACGCTTGAGATCGTCCTCCATGTTGGACGGCGTGATCTCAGGTAGGGCGGCGGGGCTCGAATAGGTCTCAGAGCGAGCAGTTGCCACATCAACCCGGCCCTGCGGACTCTGAATCACCGCGGTGCCAAACTGGGAAACCGAAGTGACCTCGCCCTTGATCTGAGCAGTCAGCGCACGCGCGAATCGAGGGCCATTCCCGGTCACAACGATGTCAGGGTCGTTGGGCTCTCGGCCGAGCACGAGATCTCGTACGGAGCCGCCGACCAGATAAGCCTCGCCCGCCCCCGACTCTCCAGCTGCAGCCAGCTCACCGGCCGTACGAAGCATCTCGACGGTCTCTTCGGGGAGCTTGGATTCGATAAGGCTTGCCAGTCTGGGCATGAACCGCCTCGATTAGCTGATGGCCTGCGGGTGGGGAGATGAATCGATCTTAGCAGCGTGTGTTAACAGATCGTCACCGGCAAATGGTGCGGAGTTGCAGCCAGTTCATCGGCCGCCACCGAATGGCGCTTTCGTGCGCTACAG
The DNA here is from genome assembly GCA_028285005.1 of Dehalococcoidia bacterium. Taxonomy (GTDB): domain Bacteria; phylum Chloroflexota; class Dehalococcoidia; order Lucifugimonadales; family Lucifugimonadaceae; genus JAJCYX01. The sequence continues at coordinate 114,022 of JANQQP010000007.1, forward strand.
TCACACGGCCAATCAACGCCAGATTCAGCCGCGTCGGGAGAAGAGAATGCTCGAGAGGTTCAAGGTTCCAGAGAAGGACCGAGTCTACGTTCCGCACGAAAGCATCAAGCAGGCCACACGAGACATCCTGCGGCACGTTGGCGTCGACGAGCAGGGCGCCGATGCCAGCGCGGACGTGCTGGTGACGAATGACCTGCGAGGAGTGGAGTCGCACGGGGTATCTAACGGACTCCGTCGCTATGTAACTGAGTACAACTCCGACGTTCTGAACGGGACAACAAACTTCGAAATCGAACTGGAGACCAGCACGACGGCGCGAGTGAACGCAAACGGTGCGCTGGGTACGCATGTCGGGCCATGGGCGATGGAGCTGGCGATCGAGAAGGCGTCGAAGCACGGGATGGGCGCGGCAAGCGTCCATTCGAGCGGCCACCTGGCCGGTTGCGGCTACTACGCCATGCAGGCCGCTGACGCTGACATGGTTGGGCACTGCATGACGGCCGGAGGCGCCAACCAGACCGTTCCCACGTGGGGCTCGAAGCCGGTACTTGGCACGAACCCGATCGCCTATGCGGCGCCGGCGGACGAGATGCCGGCGTTCCTGTTCGATGTGGCAACGACGCAGGTTGCGAACAACAAGATCGGGCTTGCACGCCGGGTTGGAGCGACGATCTTCCCGGGCTGGATCGCGGACAAGAGCGGTGAGCCGATTCTCGAGGAGGTTGAGGCGCCGGAGCAGGGCGAGTTCTACTCATTGCACATCGGCGGAACCCGAGAGAACGGCTCACACAAAGGCTTCGGCTTTGCGCTGATGAACGAGATCATCTGCAACGGCTTCACCGGGCTCGGTCCGGGGCCTGTCACTGGACTCAAGCACGGTGGTCACTTCTTCATGGCGTACCAGATCGAAGCGTTCACGGATGTGGCGAAGTTCAAGCGGGACATGGATGACTTGCTGCGCCACATCGCTGCGGTGCCGCCGTCGAAGGGCTTTGAGCGAGTGGTCTATGCGGGTCTGCTTGAGGCTGAGGAAGAGGAGAAGCGGCTGAAGGGAGGAATTCCGTACCACCACGAGGTCGTGGAGTGGTTTGAGTCGTACTGTGCCGAGGCCGGGATTGAGTGCGAGCTGCGGTGATCTAGCCGCCGATGTCGGAACGGTCTGAATACCAAACGTAGTTTCACTTGCCAGCGTCTGCTGCGTGGGTGATCGCCGACGGAGTTGACCGGCCCACGATAGCCGGTGCCTCGTGGATCAGGTTGTCGTTCTCAAGGGCTTGCACCATGAAGAGAGCGAAGTCGATTCGCCTGGTCATGTTGCTCTCGAGGATCGGGTCTCCGACATGGCGGCTCCACACCGGAAGGCCCTGGCTTTCGCCTTCTTCCAGGTCGCTGCCTCTAACAACAGTCCATCTGGTATCACTGTCGAATATTCGACGACACGCTTCCTCCTGGTCGCTGATGTCTACCAGGCGTAGCCACCTTATGATCCTCCCGGCCACATTGCCGATGAACTTGATCTTCCAGGAATAGACGTCCTTACCGTCCATCGATATGTGCCAACCGCATGAGAAGACTAGGCGAGCATCATCTTCGGCAAAATCGAGCACCGCTTGAGCAGTGCCGGATGAGTAGTTGTTTACACCCCACGGCACAAGAACCGTCAGTACGCCGTCACAACCCTGGACCGCTTGCTGGATGACATTTCGGTCGTTGGTTGCCCCAGGAATGATCGTCATTCGATCTTTGAAATCATTGAGCTTGTAAACGCTCTTTTCCCGGCAGACCCCAACGACCTCGTGGCCGCGTTCGAGCGAGTGCTGGACCATGTATCTGCCTAGCTTGCCTGACGCGCCGATGATGCAGACTTTCATTGCTGGTGACCTCGATGCTGAACGCCCGAATACAGACAAAAGAATAGGCGAACGCTGAAGGTCCGCGTTCGCCTTGCCTGATCCCCGGCTCGATCTACTGCAGCCGTTATTTCCCTGTCTTCAAGGGTGTCCCCGGAGTCGTTTCACCTCGGTGGACCGTTTCCAAATCGCCCGTCGTATCGCCTCAGAGAACGAGTTACCTGGTCGACCTGAGGGTCGTCGCACGGCCAATCGGGGCACCGGACGCCTGTCCAGTAATTGCCGAGAGGCTACAACGCCTGATCCGTCGCTGCAAGGCATTCACGTGTCGCAATTCGTGGTATGTGGCCCAGGCTCAGGTGGAAGCATCTGTTTCCCTGCCTACAAACACAATGTTTCGCAACTTAGAGGTCGAACAATGGTTGCAAGTTTCCCAAGCCCTGCCCCCGTGACTAGCTCAAGGAGAAACTTTCCACTTCTGGCGGTTCATGTCGGCAGTTGTGAACGAATGAAGCAGCATCACGTTCCCCGCATCGTCCACCACACCGAACCGAAAGCATCTGCTGTCGTCGTCGAGCTGATAGTCCATCAATCCCGATAGCAGGGAGACCGATCTTGCAGGCGGCAACGGTTTCAGTCGAGGATCCCCGAGGCTGATCGAGTCGTCGAAATACTCGTTTGGACCGTCAACACAGAGGTGCCGCGCGTACCGGTAGTGAATGATGTCATCGGTTTCGTTGACCAGGACCACTTCCTGGCGTTCGGCTCTGAAGTGCGTGAAATCCAGGTGTATCCAGGTCAGCATGAGAGTGATGATCGCGGCAACGTACATGATGTAGGCCGAAGACAGCCTGACTGTCCAGCGCAACGCCCAGAAATTGCCCGGCGCATGGATCAATCGCCATTGCCAGCGATCGAGGTCCGGTGCTTCGTTACCCGTGCCTGATCCCGCACCACTTACGAGCGTACGTCCGGCTCTGCTCAGAAGTCTTTGGATCCGGTTCAGGATCGAACGAGTTCTGAATACCAGTAGTGCCGACACGACCGTCACGACCGATGACGCTGCCATCAACCAACCGATCGCTTCCCCTGACAGAAACGATGGATCCCCTAACAGCATCGTCACACTCCATCATGCTGCCCCTCAGTTCAGCGAGAAGTCTTTTTCTGCAAGGCCAGCTATGTGGCGGCCGATCACCAGCGACGAGGTTGCGCCGGGTGACGGTGCGTTCAGTACGTGGACGGCCCCGTCCACCTGCTTGATGGCAAAGTCGTCGAGCAGTGTGCCGTCTCGCTTCACGGCTTGTGCTCTTACGCCAGAGCCGCCGGTTGCCAGGTCTTCGCTCTTCAGCTCGGGGACGAGCTCTTGGAGACTCTTCAGGAAGACTCCTTTGCGGAACGAGCGGTTCATCTCCCAGAGGCCGGTCTTCCACTCTCGGACGCTCATCTTCCAGAATCCGGGATAGCTGACCGTGCGAAGAAGGTCGCGGGCTGAGAAGTCACGCTTGCGGTAACCCTCTCGCTTCGTTGCGAGCACTGCGTTCGGTCCAGCTTCCACCCAGCCCTTCATCGTCTGGGTCAGGTGCACGCCCAGGAACGGGAACGCAGGGTCTGGCACGGGGTAGATCAGACCCTTGACCATGTACTCTTTCTCCTTCTGCAGCGTGTAGTACTCGCCGCGGAAGGGGATGATGCGCACGCCGGGGTCGGCGCCCATCATCTCGGCCACGAGGTCTGACTGCAGGCCGGCGCAGTTGATGACGTTCTTCGCCTCGTAGTCGCCGGTCTTAGTCTCGAGCGCCGTGACACCGTTTTGGCGTGTCACCTTCTTTAGCTCGGAGTTGAACTTGATATCACCGCCTCGGGCACGAATACGGTCAGCATAGGCTGCAGCGACTTTGCGGTAGTCGACAATGCCGGTGCCAGGCGCGTGGAGTGCACGAATCGACTTCACATGCGGCTCAATCTCAGCGATCTCTTCAGGCTCAACCATCCGCAGGCCTTCGACCTGGTTGGCTGTGCCGCGTTCCAGCAGTGCGTCGAGCCTTGGCAGCTCTTCTTCCTTCGTCGCCATGATGAGCTTGCCGCAGGTCCAGACCGGGATCTCGTTCTCTTCGCAGAAGCGAGTCATAGAGGCGCGGCCTTCGACGCAGAATGCTGCCTTGAGGGAGCCGGGCTTGTAGTAGATGCCAGAGTGGATGACGCCCGAGTTGTGGCCGGACTGCTGAGTAGCTTCGTGTTCGTCCTTTTCGATGACGACGACTTTGAGGGAAGAGTGCTTCTCCAGCAGGTGCATCGCTGTCGAGAGGCCGATGATGCCTGCGCCGATGATCGCTACGTCGTACTGATTTCCGGCCACCGTTCACTCCGAATCTGCGATTTTTATAGTTCAGGTCGACCGATTGACAGGCAGCGACCCGCATCGAACTGGTCTCCACCTAAAACGCTAGCACAAGAGACCGCAAGCAGGTGACCCGACAGGAAACCGAACGCCGCTACTTATAGCCCAACTGCGGCTCCAGCGGTCGATCGCTGAGGCGCCGGCTTGACATGTGGCGGATGCATCGGTAATTTACTAGTTAGTTAATTAACTGAATGGTGAAATACAAATGGTTCAGACAGACGAACTCAGCAAGACACTGTCGGCGCTCGCCGACCCGACACGAAGGGAGATCCTGTCTCGGCTGGTCTCTGGACCGGCGACTGTGAATGAGCTCGCTGCACCGTTCGACATGACGCTTCCCGCGGTTTCCAAGCACATCAAGGTGTTGGAGCACGCTGGATTGGTCGCCCGCACCAGGAATGCCCAGTGGCGGCCTTGCAGGCTGAACGCTAAGCCCTTGAAACGGGTTGCGACCTGGGTTGAGGAGTACAGACAGCACTGGGAGGAGCGGTTCGACCGACTGGACGACTACCTCACGAAGCTGCAGCAAGAGCAGGCTGCCAACCGAGCTGAGACTGGCGATAAAGGAGAGGGTCCCGATGGCTGATTCAGACCTGGAACTGGTCATCGAACGTGTCTTTGATGCGCCGCGTGACCTGGTGTTTCGCATGTGGAGCGACCCGGATCACTTCCGTAACTGGGCGGCGCCGACTGGATACAGCGTTGTTCATCTTGAGATGGAGTTTGAGGTCGGAGGCATCTACCGGGTCTGCCTGCGTTCTCTCGATGGCGACGATGTGTGGATTAAGGGTCGATACCGAGAGATCTCTGTGCCTGAGCGGTTCGTGCTGACTACCGGATGGGAGCAGGTGGACGGCAGCGTCCAAGGCGAGACGTTGCTGACGGTTTCTTTCAGCGATGCCGGTGAACAGACGCGAGTTGTCTTGCGGCAGACCGGGTTTGAGTCGCCGGAGAGCCTGGACGGCAACACAGGTGGCTGGAACGAGGTGCTAGACAGTCTCGGCGAGTACCTGAGTTCGAACCTGTAAAGGAAAGTCGTCCTGTCCGGCACGGCGAGGGCGATGACGTATGCAAAAGATATCGACCCCCTCAGGCGAAGGCGATCCTCGAGGTGCGGCTGTTAGGAAAACTCCACATAAACCGCTACAAACTCGAAATGTGAGAGAATCGCTGCCCGCTCGATGTTGTATTAGTTTGTGTGGTGAGCGGGATGGAGGTCGATATGAGTTCAGTACGGGTACTGGTTGGCACGCGCAAGGGCGCGTTCATTCTCACCTCTGATGGCGCACGAAAAGAGTGGGACGTCAGCGGGCCTCATTTTCCGGGACACGAGATCTGGCACGTCAACGGATCTCCGGTAAACCCCGACCGTCTCTACGCTTCGCAGCACACCGAATGGTTTGGGCAGCAGGTGCAACGCTCGGACGACGGCGGACAGACCTGGGAAGCCGTTAGCAACGAGTTCGAATACGCTTCTGAACTGGGCGAGCACTACTGGTTCGATGGCACGAAGCGGCCGTGGGCGTTCAAGCGCATCTGGCACGTGGAGCCGTCGCTGACTCAACCTGAGACGGTGTATGCCGGTGCAGAGGACGCTGCGATCTTCCGTAGCGACGATGGCGGTAAGTCGTGGAGCGAGCTGGTGGGCCTGCGCACTCACAGGAGCGCAGACGAATGGGCTCCAGGCGCCGCCGGGATGGGCGTCCACACCATCATCGAAGACCAGGCGAACCCCGGGCGCATGTTCGCGGCGATATCGGCGGCTGGTGTGTTCAGGACTGACGATGCTGGCGAGTCGTGGGAGATCAAGAGTAAGAACCTGACGTCGAATTTCCTGCCTGATCCGACTGCAGAGGTCGGTCACTGCATTCACAAGCTGGCGATTCACCCCGAGAAGCCAGACGTGGTCTACATGCAGAAGCACTGGGACGTGATGCGGAGCGACGATGCTGGTGAATCGTGGGACAAGATCAGTGGCGACCTGCCGACCGATTTCGGCATGCCAATCGCAGTGCACTCTCATGAGCCAGAGACGGTTTACGTAGTCCCGCTCAAGAGCGACTCTGAGCACTTCCCGCTCGACGGCAAGCTGATCGTTTACCGGAGCAAGGTTGGAGGCAATGAATGGGAGCCGATGACCGCAGGACTCCCCCAGGAAGACTGCTACGTGAACATCCTGCGTGATGCCATGGCGGTCGATTCGCTTGATGAGTGCGGCGTCTACTTCGGCACGACCGGTGGCCAGGTCTACGCGTCAGCGGACTCGGGAGACAACTGGGAGCCGATCGTGCGTGACCTCCCGGCCGTGATGTCGGTCGAAGTCCAGACCCTTTAGGTCATGAGTGACGAAGCCGAGAAGATGATCAGGGTCAAGCTGCCGCTGCACCTGCGGAGACTTGCAGGGGACGAGGACGCGTCTGGCTACAGCGGCGAGGTGACCGTAAGCGTGCGGGGCCCGGTGACGCAGCGGTCTGTGGTGGATGCGCTGGAGAGCAGGTTTCCGTCGCTCACCGGTGCGGTCCGCGACCGCGGCGATGGGCGTCGACGCTCGCTTGTTCGCTTCTACGCCTGTGGAGAAGACCTGTCCAATGACGACCCGGATGATCCGTTGCCTGGAAGCGTCGCCTCGGGCGAGGACCCGTTCATGATCGTTGGCGCTATCGCTGGCGGTTAGCGTCGAGCAGCCGCGATCGCTCTGCACGCCTCTTCAGTGGCGCGGGCGACCAGCTTCTCGGTGTCTGCCATCGCCTCCTGCAGGGACATCGGGCCGCTCACCAGCGAGAAGACGGCGTCGATGCCGTGCTTGTGAACTTCGTGGTATCCGGCTCCGAGCGAGCCGGCGATGCCGATGACCGGGATGCCTTTGCGTTGGGCTCGTTCAGCGACTGCCACCGGCGACTTGTTGAAGACGGTTGAGCGGTCGAACTGGCCTTCACCGACGACCACGAGATCTGCGTCCTCGAGCTTCTCCTCCAGCCCGACAGCCTCCAGCACGATGTCGGCGCCAAGTCGCAGCCTGGCGTTGGCAAACGCCATCAGTCCAGCTCCAAGTCCGCCCGCAGCCCCGGCACCCGGAATCTCACCGATGTCGCGGCCTAGGTCACGTTTTGCCACTTCACCGAATCGATTCAGGGCGGCGTCGAGCTGAGTAACCTGGTCTGCGGTTGCGCCTTTCTGCGGTCCGAAGATGGCTGAGGCTCCTGTCGGCCCGCAGAGCGGGTTGTTCACATCGCAGGCGACTTCGATTGAGACGCCCGCAAGCCGGCTATCGATTCCTGAGATGTCGATGCGTTCGAGGTCTGCCAGCGCTGCGCCGCCTGGTGGCAGCTCGTTGCCGTCGCTGTCGGTCAGCTTCGCTCCGAGTGCATGCGCCATGCCAGCGCCTGCGTCGTTGGTAGCACTCCCACCGATGCCGATGATGAAGTGAGTGAAGCCATCATCAAGGGCCGTTTTCATCACCTGGCCAACGCCGAATGTCGACGCCCGCAGCGGGTCGCGCTCACTCGGATCGAGCAGGGCAAGGCCGGATGAGCGGGCCATTTCGATCACTGCGGTCTTGCCGTCCCCGAGCGCTCCCCATTCGACTTCGATGTCTCGACCGAGTGGATCGAGCGCGGTGGTCGTGCGGACTTCGCCTCCCGAGGCGTCGACAAGCGACTGCAGTGTGCCGTCGCCGCCATCTGCGACAGGTACTAGTACGGCTTCAGCGTCGGGCCAGACGGCCTTGGCTCCCTGCGCCATTGCGCGTGCGATCTCGATGCCGGTCAGGCTCTCTTTGAACCCCTGCGGGGCGAACACGATTTTCTTCATAGCGGAAGAGTATAGATGGGCCGGACGGGGCAGAGGGCGATTGCCTCGCACCGCTGCTGTAAACTGCGAAGCCCGGACTTTCCGATCAGTTTCATCTTCCGGCACACACTCCATCGGCGAGGCCTGCCCGCCGCGATCAGCACCGCTCCGGAGACACATGTCTTCCATCCAACAGACGATAGAGTCGGCGTTTGCAGCGATCGACCAGCGGGCGGAAGACCTGGTAGCGCTATCGAAATCGGTACTTGAAGATGCCGAGTCAGGCTATCGAGAGCACCGGACTGCAAAAAAGATCGATACCTGGATGCTGAAGTCGGGACTTTCGCCCCGCACCGAGGTCGCACTAACGGGTGTTGTCGCAAAAGCGGACACTGGCAGACCGGGACCGAACGTCGCCGTCATCGGCGAGCTCGACAGCCTCATCGTTCCTGGGCATCCAAACGCTCACCCTGCAACCGGCGCTGCCCATGCCTGCGGTCACCACGCTCAAGTCGGAAGCATGCTTGCGGTGCTCACGGCCGTTCTCGAGCCGTCCGTCTGGTCTGAGCTGTCTGGGTCGGTGACCTTCATGGCGGTCCCGGCTGAAGAGTACATTGAGCTGGAGTTCAGGCAACAGCTTCGGGCCGACGAGGAGATCGAGTTCTTCGGGGGCAAGCAGGAGTTTGTCCGACTGGGCGAGTTCGATGACGTCGACATGGCGATGCTGACGCACACCATGGGCGGTGAGCCCGGCGTGACGATCTCGGGCCAGCACAACGGAATGATCGGCAAGACGGCCGAGTTTCGCGGTGTTGCGGCGCATGCTGGAGCGGCGCCGCACGAAGGCGTCAACGCGCTAAACGCGGCGAACATCGCACTGAGTGCAATCCACGCTAACCGCGAGACATTCCGCGATGCCGACTACGTGCGCGTCCACCCGATCATCACGCACGGCGGCGATGTTGTGAGCGCCGTCCCATCAAGGGTGAATATCGAAACCTACATCAGGGCATCAAGTATCGACGCCATGATCGACGGGGCCACGAAGGTCGACCGTGCGTTGCGGGCGGGAGCTATGGCTGTTGGCGGAGAGGTCGAGGTGCGGACGACTCCGGGATACATGCCTTCTCGCTATGACCCGGTCGCCATCGATATCTACCGCAAGCATGCTGAGAGGATCTTTGGCACCGAGAACGTCCGAACTTCAGGTCAGCGCGCCAGTTCAAGTGATGCGGGCGACCTTTCGATGCTGATGCCGACGATTCACCCGTGGGTCCAGTGCTCGACCGGGAAGGTACATGGCGCAGATTATGTTGTGCAGGACTACGACATGGCCGTTGTGAGGGCCGGAAAGGCCATGGCAGCGACGGTGATCGAGCTGTTGGCGAACGACGCTGCAGAGGGCAAGAAGGTTGTGAAGTCCTTCAGGCCAGAGATGTCGAAGGAACGCTACCTTGCGCAGCTTCGTGAGTTGCGGTCTGAGAAGGTGTACGCAGGGTAGATATGGCATCAGGAGCGATCATCACGGGTACAGAGGCGCGCTCGGTTGCGTTCTCGGCGGTTGATCGCGTCACTCGGGAACTCGTGGGCACGGCGAAGAAGATCTACGTCGAGCCGGAGGTCGGGTTCAGGGAGCGCAAGACCTCGGCGCGCATTGCACGGTCGCTTAGAGGGTTAGGCCTCACTGTCGAGGAGGGCATTGCTCACACCGGACTTAAGGCGGTGTACGAGTTCGACCGGCCCGGGCCTCGTGTCGCGGTCATCTGTGAACTAGATGCACTGCGTGTGCCTTCGCACTCCGGCTCTGATCCGGACACCGGCGCAGCGCACGCCTGCGGTCACCACACGCAGGCCGGGATGATGCTCGGCGTAGCGCACGCACTAACGCAGCCAGAGCTGCGCGGATTGCTCTCAGGCTCCGTTGCGTTCATAGCGACTCCGGCCGAAGAGTTCATCGATGTGTCGGAACGGCTCGAGATGCGGAAAGCTGGCTTACTGCAGTTCCTTTCAGGCAAGCAGGAAATGTTGCGGCTCGGCACGTTCGACGACATCGACATGGCGATGATGATGCACACGGCCTCGGGTGATGGCTCGCCTCGAATCACAGTAGGTGGAACCTCGAACGCTCATATTGTCCATCACGTGCGCTTTGTAGGCAGGTCCGCGCACGCTGGCGGCGCTCCGGACCGCGGCATCAACGCTCTGCAGGCGGCGATGCTTGCGATTAATGCCATCAACACTCAGCGAGAGACGCTGCAGGAGAAGCACATCGCCCGCATCCACGGAATCATCACCAAGGGCGGGACTGCGGTGAATGCGGTGCCGGACAACGTGGTCTACGAAGGCCGTGTGCGGGCGATGCAGGCGGACGCGCTGGCTGATCTGAATGAGAAGGTGTTGCGTTGCTACCGGGCCGGAGCGCTAGGAGTTGGCGCAAACGTCGAGATAACGACGATTCCCGGCTATCTGTCGATGCAGAACAACGTTGAGATGCAGGACGTGTTCAGTCGGAATGCAGAGTTGGTCGTCGGAGCAAGCAACCTGCGATGCACGGAAGACGCAGAGAGTCGCGGCGGTTCGACTGACATGGGCGATCTGAGCACGGTGATGCCTGCGATTCATCCGTATACGTCTGCCGCGATGGGAACCGGCCACGGTCCTGACTACGTGATTGCGGACTATGACCTCGCGGTTGTGGCCCCGGCGAAGATCATGTCAGCGACCGTGATCGATCTGCTGTCTAACGATGCCTCGGGTGCGAAACGAGTGCTCGAGAACTACCGGCCGGTGATGTCACGGGCGAAGTACCTGGCGATGCAGGCTGAGCGGTTCCAGACCGAGCTCTACAAGGGCGTTTAGCGCCTGATCCCCACCAACTCGGCGAAGACGAGGAAGCGCTGATCGAACACCAGCGGCGGCCAGCTTGTGACGAGGGTGACCGTTGACGGGTCGGTAGGCACCAGCGTCAGATCCTCGCGGTCTTCCACTCCGGTCCCGATTACCCGATACGCGTACGACGCATCTTCTGTGTCGATGTAAACGAAAACCGGGTCGTTGCGGAACAGGTCGAATATGTCAGGCAGCCGCTCGAACACTGCGCCTTCACTCGACCCGAAGTTTGACTGGTGGCCGAAGTACCAGCCGGCACCGTTCTCGCCGGGGTTCGCCGTGCCGCGAATGTGACCGACGATATTGACCGGCTGCTCGTAGTGCGTCGTTCCCTCGCCAATGATCAGATCCAGCTCTTCGACAACCTCGTCCATGCCAATGTCCGGAATGCGCATGCGGACGGGGAGATCGGTTGAGCCGGGCGGCAGGCCGAAGCCCGGCCGCAGAGTGGTCTCGTAGTCGTCCGGCAGCCCGGGGCCGCTGAATGGCTCGCTCCCAGCCCAGGCGGGCGCGCTCCAGTAGCGCGGGTTGATTTGCGAGCCCGGATAGAGGCTGGCGAACCTTTTAACGATGGCCGATGTGTCTCCTGTTGCGTCAGGTGGAACAGGTGTAGGCGCAACGAAGCCGACCTGTCTGTCGTCAGGCGCGAGCGTGGCCTCGAAATCGTCCGATTGCCCTCGGCTGATCCCGGCGAATATGGCGTAACCGGCCGCCGACAGCACCATCAGTGCGCCGAAGGAGATGAGAGCCGTGCCGAGGATGCTCGGTCTTGCCAAGGTTAAAAGATGCCTTGTGGGGATATGAAGGGTCGGTGAGAGATTAACCCTACAGAATCATGATCGATGCGGGATGTGAAGATCCTGCCAAGAATGGGCGTCCCGGCTGTGCCGAGACTTCGGCAGACGCAACTCGCGAGGCTACAATCCGGCCTTTCGTTGCGTGACATCAACTGGCGGAGAAGAACGTGTCGATCACGGAGCAGCTTGAGCAGGCCTACACCGGCGCGGTGTACGACGTTATGCGTGAGATGGGGCGGCCAGACTGCATCTTGCCGTCTGATATACGGCCACTCGACCCTGAACTGCCTCTCGTAGGTAAGGTCTGGACCTGCAGTGGAAGTATCGGCAAAGGCATCTCGGACGACGAATCGCTTTTAAGCTGGACTGGCATGTTGAGCGCGGCCCCGGCAGACTCGGTGGTCGTTTGCCAGCCGAACGATTCGACGATCGCTCACATGGGCGAGCTTTCGGCCGAAACTCTGAAATTCAGGGGAGTGCGTGGCTACATCGTGGACGGCGGCAACAGGGATTCTGACTTCATCCTGCGTCTGAAGTTCCCCGTGTTCTGCCGCTACCTGACGCCTTCTGACGTCGTTGGCAGGTGGAAGTTGGACACGATGGGCGAGCCGATCGAGATCGGCGGAGTTGAGATTTCGACTGGCGACTACGTGGTGGCGGACCGAGACGGCGTCGTAGTTGTGCCGGAGGATGTGGCGGAAGCAGTCGCGGCCAAAGTGGTGGAAGTGATTGGGACGGAGAACGAGCTGCGGAAGATGATACTGAGCGGGATGGACCCGCAGGATGCATACCGGAAGTACCGGCGCTTCTAGCCTCGCTAGATCTCGTACTTTCGAGGCGGCTCCCGGCGGGATTCCCGCTCGAAGATCTCTGAGACCTGCCTCACCGCCTCATCCAGGTGATCTTCCTCGTTCACGACGCAGTAGTCGAACTCGTCCGACTCTTCGATCTCTTTGGTGGCCGAGTCGAGGCGCTGAAGCATGTCGTCTTCGCTGTTGACACCGCGTTCTTCCAGGCGTTTTCGCAGTACGGCCATTGAAGGTGGCATGACGAAAATCTGGAGCGCCTCCGGCAGCAGTTGTCGAAGGCGGCGGGCACCCTGCACATCCACTCGCAGCAGCACGTGTTGGCCGCGCTCTAGAGCTTCCCGTACCTGCTGCCTGGGCACGCCGTAGTAGTTGCCATACACCTCGGCCCACTCCAGCAACTCGTTGCGGGCGATCATGTTGATGAAGTCTTCTTTTTCGAGGAAGTGGTGGTTCACGCCCTCCTTTTCGCCCGGCCGAGGATCGCGAGTCGTGGCGGTGACGGTGAAGTGATGGTCGTGGCCAAGGTCGGACATTCGCTCGATCAGTGTGTCTTTGCCGACGCCGGATGGTCCCGATATCACCACGATCAGCGGAGAAGGGGTCTTGGCGGTCGCTGCTGCAAAGCTATTCAACTGTGCCGCCGAGCTTCTCAATCTCTGACCAGAACTGCGGGTAGGAGATCGATGCTATCTCCGCGCCGGTGATTGTCACCGGCGACTCGCTGATTAGCCCGGCGATGCCTTCACTCATGGCGATACGGTGATCGTGATGGCCGTTGAAGTTCCCGCCGAGCAGTCGACCGACGCCATGGACCGTCATGGTCTCTTGCGTGGTTTCGACCTGCACGCCTGCCGCAGTCATCCAGTCGGCAGTTGCCGCGATGCGGTCGGTTTCCTTGACGCGCAGCTCGCCGGCATCCTCGAAGCAGGTCTCACCCTCGGCCATGGCGGCAGCGACGGCAAGAATCGGGATCTCGTCTATCAGCAGAGGCACGATGTCGCCGCCGATGACGGCACCCTTGAGGGAGCTTGAGCGCACCACTATGTCTGCGACCGGCTCACCGGCCGCGTCACGCTCGTGTTCCAGCGCGATGTCGGCGTTCATCAACTTGAGTGCGTCGATGACACCGGCGCGCGTGGGATTGATGCCTACACCGCGAATGATCAGTTCTGCATCGGGGTGGACAAGTCCGGCGACCATCCAGAACGCAGCGCTCGAGATGTCGCCGGGCACGTAGACGTCGACCGCTTCCAGCTCAGACGGGCCAACTCTCACTTCAAGTCCCTGTGTCTTCACATCGGCGCCCATTGCGTTGAGCATGCGCTCAGTGTGATCTCGTGAGAGTGCCGGCTGGTTGAGGACGGTCTCACCGTCGGCTCGCAGTCCGGCGAGCAGAAGCGACGACTTCAGCTGGGCGCTAGCGACCGGCATGTCATAGCGCATTCCGTGGAGGTCGCCGCCTGCAAAGACGAGGGGCGCAAGGGTGTTGGCTTTCCTGCCGAATATCTCGGCGCCCATCTGACGGAGCGGCGTGACGATGCGGCCCATCGGGCGTGATCGTATCGAGGCGTCGCCGCTCAGGACGGCGAAGATGTCGCGGCCAGCGAGGATGCCTGACATCAAGCGAGTGGTCGTGCCGCTGTTACCTGCGTCGAGGATCTCAGCCGGCTCAACGAGTCCGTGCATGCCCAGGCCATCGATGTGGACAGTGTCGCCGAGACCTTCTTCGCCCGGGCCGCGGTCGATCTCTGCGCCTAGCGCCTGCAGGATGTCTAGCGTTGATGAGCAATCGGCGCCCGGCGAGAAGTTGGTGACCGTGGCCGACCCGTTTGCGATGGCGTTGAACATCGCAGAACGGTGTGAGACAGACTTGTCTCCGGGGGCTGTGATCTCGCCGCGCAGGCTCTTGGGGCCGCTAATCGTGACTGGCATCAGCGCATTGTGCACGGTGATACGCCTCTAAGCCAGTGGTTTCAGACTTGATGGCTCAGTTCGGCCCGACTGCGCAAAAAGAAGATGCCCGGACGAGGCGGGAACTGCCTTGCGTCCGGGCACCAGGTGGGCGGGCGGCTTCAGGAAGAAGCGCCAAATCTACGGTCAGTCCAGCTCTGTATCGCCTTCGGCATCCGTGATCTGGAGGCCGCCGGAGACTGTGAACGCTGCGGGGTCTTGGCGGACCAGCAGGTCAAGGTCGGTCGAAGTGGTAACCGTCACTGTGAGCGGACCGTCGATGAGAATGTTTCCGTCCACGATCTCGGGGCCGTTCGGGCCCTGGACGATCTGCTTCTGGACGTCTATCCGGCCGGTGTCGACTATGTCGAGCTCGATAGGCAGAAGTTGCCCCTGGCCAAAGACGCAAGGAAGGATCGGGCCGGGCAATGGGTCGTTGATGCCGAGGAATGAGAGGAACGGCGAGAAGCAGACGTAGCCTGCTGTGCCATTGATCGCAAGGTCAGTCGTTCCGTAGAGCGCTCCCTGAGAGGTCGGGATCTGCACCGTGCCACTCAGGTTACCGACGATGTCACCAGAGATGACTGTGGCGGCCAATGGCACTTCGCCGAACGGATCGGGCAGTGTGTAGGAACGGGTCTCGATTCCAGTGACGTTCAGATGAGCTGTGGATTCGTGCAAGCTGGTGAGCGATGCTCCGTTGAGCACTGTCGCCAGCTCACCGCACAGATCACCTTCGCAGTCCCTGACCGCAGCCAGAGCGCCGATGACCATCTCGTTGGTCGTCTTGATCTCGACCGACACTGGTTTCCCGCGACGACTGAACTCGAACTTGGATTCGACAGATGTTGGGTTGGATGGGTCCTGGGAGATGCCGACGAAGCCGATGAATCCATCGATACTGAATTCCGCTTCGTCGCTATCTGCCAGAGCAGATACCGATGCTGCTAACACCGCCACCACTGCAACGATTGCGCCCAGGAGGTGACTCTTCCGCATTTCTGGTCTCCGAACGTTGAACCTGAGTCGAGAGCAGGCTATTCGCTATGACTGCCACCCATCTGTTTGAGTGGGTGTTCGCATGCTGGAGACCGGCCGCTAGAGTCAGATAGGCCAGAGGTACTAGAGGTGGCTCACGGCAAGGTGGCTGAGCGGCTCGCGGCCACTGATCCTGTTGGAGTCGTTGCCCTGGGCCGACTGGCTCAGGGGACGCCGAGTTGAACTGGGCGCGCATCAAGCGCCACTGAGCCAACTGATTCGGGACTATCGAGTTGGAACGCCGCGCCGACTACCGCATGCGGCGTCGGTCGTACTTGGTCGGATCCTTCCGCGCCAGCCGGGAGCGGTTGATCAGCTGCTGACCGATGCGGCCGAGCATAAGCGTCATCGTCGCTTCTCCGGCGGTTGGCAACGGGTTCTCGGTCGGTGTTCCAGGCTCGATGCCGTTCTCAAGCCTCAGTTTCTGCTCCCAGGCGTTCACGAATATGTCGGCTAATGCCGAGTCGGTGTCGTAACGAGTCTCTTCGTCTGCAATGCCGTCTCGCACGAGCCCCAGTACGCCGATCAGCTGGTCGATCCAGTGGACCATCATGTCCGGGTTGGTTACCGCTGTGGCGTGTCCGAGAGCCGGGTCGTGAGATGCGGGACTGGTGATCTGTTGGAAGTTGCTATCGACGAAGCGGCTGATCTCACGCCACGACGGACTGGTGGAGGCAACAGAAAGAAGTGATGCGGCGACTACCAGCGGCAGGCCGTTCACGGCGGCCGAGAAGCTGTCGTGCTCATCGATGTCCATGAAGGTCGCACGTCCGCCAAGGTCCTCGATCAGGTCGGAGGTCCGCTTGACGGCCTTTTCGCGGGTGTTCACCGATGGCATGACCGCAATTCGCTTACCTTCGAACAGCGTGTAGTGCGCATCCTTCTGGCCTCTGAAGCCTGCGCCGACCAGAGGGTCGATACCTACGAAGTCCACCGTCGAAGGTAGAAGCTCCTCTGCCCAGTCGGTGACTGCACGTTTGGATGAAGAAGTGTCGATGACGACCGTTGCGGCATCCAGGTGGCGTGCGATCGCTTCGAATATGTCGTAGACGGCGTTTGCAGGGGCAGCGCAGATCACGATCTCTGAGCCCTGCACTGCATCGTCGAGATTCCACTCCGACCTGTCGACCGCGGCGATGCGAGGAGCGTTGTTGTGCGCCTCCTGGTCAGAGTCGTAGCCAACGACATGAATCTTGTCGCCGTACTTGGCGCGCAGGGCCTGCCCCATGGAGGCGCCTATCAGCCCGAGTCCGATTATCGTGACTTGCATCGTGTATCTCCGCTTCCGGCTTCCGTGTCTGTTTGCGCACTGTACGCGAAGTTTGTCAGTACCGGGTGTGCTGACAAGTACGGCTAAGCAGGTCGCTCAGTTCCACCGGGAATATGAAGACGCTCAGACTGCGCTGGTGGCCGAACGCTACTCGTCCCAGTCGTCGTCCTCGAAGTCGTCGCCTTCCGGCTGCTCTGCCTCTTCGCTTGAGCTACGGCCCGCTAACGGCACCAGCGGCGAACGATCCGGCTTGCCGGACGGCTTGCGAGGCTCGAGCTTGCCAATGGCCTCTCTTAGCTTCGCCGCATCCGCAGCCTTCACATCCTTCAGGTCAAGCACGATCGCTGATACAGGCAGGTTTTTCAGGACCTCCAGGTCTTTGTCGCCTGGCAGCCCGGTTCCTTTAGGAAGTTCGAGGAATATGTGCTTGGAGAAGCTCGAGATCAGCTCCTGCAGTTTGAGCACTGAGCCGATAGTGAGCGGCCAGGCGAGATCCTCCGGCCAGTAGAGCAGGAAGTCGAACGGGCCGTCTTCTATCGCCCGGATGCGCTTGTCTTCGAGGCCCTCAGCGACGGGAATCCCCAGTCCGAGCTCTTCAGAAAGCAGCAGTTCTGCACCGACGTCTTCCGAAGAGATGAGAAGGAACTGGCAGCCGCCCTTGCCAAGCTTCTCGGCATCGAGTTTCGCCGCCTTATCAACTTCGATTCCCCAATCACCGTCGTTGCTCTCGGTTCCTGCCGAGTGCAGGATCAGATCGACGTTCTCTGCCTCTTTCTTCGTGCCGTTCGACCGGCCGATGACCAGCATGACCGGGTTCTTTTCCCGCGCTGCTGACCGTCCAAATCCCATTCTTGCCGGGCCGGGCTGTCCAAGGCTGGAGAGCCTTTCCGAGAACTTGCTCAAGTGCGGGGTTCCTCTTCGTCACTTACGTCTTGTGAATCTTCTAGTTCGGGCGTGCGCTCGCTTCGCAGGAACGCTTCAAGCTCCATCAGCAGCTCACGCGGCTCGGGCCTGCCGCGAGCTTCCTCTTCAGTGTCGAACCGTTCTTCGAGCTTGCTCACATATGAGCCGAGGTCTTTCTGACCTTCGAGAGCCTTTACCAGGTTCTTGTCGAACTCTTTAGCCTGCTCTTCCAGCGATGTGTAGTCGATGTCGACCTGCACGAATAGCTGAAGCTCACGCAATATCGCCATGGTGATCGTGGGGTTGTACGTGACCTGCAGGTAGTGCGGCGCATGTCCCCAGATGCTCACGGCCGGGATGTCATGCTTCGCGAAGGTGTCCATCATGACCGAAGTGATGCCGGACGGCCCTTCATAGTTGGGTTTCGGGTAAGAGATGGACGAGAGCGGCGGGTCGAGAGTCCCGCCAATGTCGTCGGCCGTGGTGGTGCCCATGACGCGTGGTGGCCTCGTGTGCGGGACTGAGTCGAGAAGTGCGCCGACTGTGATCAGCAGCTTGGCGCCGTTCGCTTTAGCTACAGATGACAGGTAGCCGGTGTAGGCGCCCCACCGGAGGTCGGGCTCTTCGCCGATGATCAGCAGGATGTTGCGCGCTCCACTGCCGACTGGCGCACGGTAGTAGTACAGCTCATTCGACGGCCAGGTCAGTACCCGGGAACCGCGCGGGCCGTTCGAGACGGTTGGCCGGTGCTCGGTGAAGACGTAGAACTGTTCGTGGTCGATCTCACCGAACTTCACGGCGTGGAGTTGTCTGATCAACTCCCTCACCGCCCTTGTCGCCGATTCGGCGGCGTCCGGCCAGCCTGCCCATGCCGCGATGACCACGCAGTCCTGCAGGTCCGGTTGTTCCGTGAGTGTGAGTTCTGCCAAGTCTCGGAGCTGTCCCTCTGGGTTTCGACTGCTTACGAACTGGCCAACAGGAGTTGAGCGCTGGTGTTCGGGCAGGCGGTCGGTGCACGGCAAGTTTACATGCGACCGGGTTCGGTGCGCGTTGCCGACTCTGCCATCAATGTGAGGGAGAGATTCCGCTAGATCGGGACGCGGTCCGTCTTGCCGCGCCGACTGGCTAGGTGGTGAACGATCGAGGCGTCGTAAGGCAGCACTGAGATATCAGGCTCCGGGAAGGAATCAGGCTCCTGTCCCGCCATCGGAGTTCCCGTGGCGTGGTCGCGTACAGCTATCTCTGCGAGCCTCGGCAGGACCAGCACGTCTTCCGCGTTGTAGCGAATCAGCGTGTCGAGAGCCTCGTGCTCGCCTTCCTGTGACATGGACCATAGCGTGATGGCGTCGCGGCCATCGAGCGTGCTAAGGCTTGAAGGTCTGCCGACGCCGAGCGCTTGTTCGATGCGCTTCAGCCCGCCTTTGAGTCCAAGTCGCCGCAGCACATGCATAAGGTCCATGTGTGCGGCTCTTCGAAGCACGCCATGGCCGAGCTCTCGTCGCAAAAAAGGCACGTCGAACGATTTGCCATTGAATGTCACGACAAGCTTGAACTGGTCGAGGTATTCGGAGAGCAGGTCCATCTCGTCGCCGCGAGAAAATGCTGTGAAGCCGCTCTGATCAAGCACGCCGCAGACGGTGGTATACGCCTCGCCGCCAAGCCCCGTCGTCTCAATGTCGAGGTATGCCACGTCCTCGTAGAACTCACCGTAGAGACGCCAGGATTCGTAGGCCGGCATTCGCTCGGCGAAGTACAGGGCGTCGCGGCCTTGTAGGCGCATCTTCGACTCTGCGATGGCATCCCGGAGCTGAGGTTCCCTGCCAGCTTCATCCTGCTCGAGATGGTTCCAGCTGGTGATGCCGCGCGCCCATAGCGACTCCTCGGTAGCTGAGTCGATGCCGGGAAGGTGGATGAACGAGTGCTTGAGCAAGGGCCTGCGGTTGCGCCAGTCGCCGTCTCATTCCATCGGTCTATTCCGTACGGCTGAGGCGGGCGGGCAAAGCATACAGGTTGCAGGAATGGGCGGTGGGGAAAGGTGGCGGATGGGCCGATGTCATCCCGATCAACTCGCCGGGATCCGACCGTTGATCCTAGGCCAAACGGGAGATTCTGAATCGAGTTCAGAATGACAGACCAGAGTCGCTAGCCTTCGTCCTAGACCGGACTGCCGCCTGCGAACGGCTCTCCCATCGCGGCGGTGAGAGTGTCCATGATCAGCCGTTTGTCGCCGTCATAGATCACTATCAGGTTGCCGTTCTGGTAGTAGCTTGGCCCGACGCTCCACTGGATGAACTTGTGACCTATTCCCCAGCCATCCGGGGATACGAGAGCCTGCTGTGCCGCAAGTTCCTGGTCGTCCGTGAATTCGTAGACGAAGATCGTCTCACCGCTGGCTTCGTACTGCACGCCGGGTATAGAGAAGTAGTTGGCCGACAGGAAATCGTTTTCGGCCGGTCCGTTGATCCTCAACCCGGCGGATTCGAGCGCCTCTTCCAGTCCGACTGCAGAGCCGGCTTCCGGAATCTCATTCGAGCCGCAGGCGATCGCAAGCAAAGCCAGAGATGAGATAGCGATAACGGTAAAGAGCCGGCGGACGGACATCTGGCCTCTCCTGCCAAGAGCTGATGTGTGATCTGTCGATGCGCGATGCGCGCAGGAAGATGCTAGTCACGGGCGGTACATGAGTACCGGTGTGCTGGCACGTAAAGGCGATGTGGGTGGCGGCTACTGGCGCGTGTACTCGGCGCTGAGAACTCCGTGACCAATGACAGAGCCGCGCATGGCGGCGAGTACATCGCGGGCCGTCGCCGTTTCGTCGAGAGCGATGGGGGATAGGAGCGCGAAGACGCTGAACCGATACTCATGCGTTTCGCCCGCCGGTGGGCACGGCCCTCCGTAGCCGTTCTCCCCGAAGTCATTCACGCCCTCGACGGCGCTATCTGCCGCGTCGCCTTCGATAACGCTCCGGATGGAGTTGTCGTCGGGATCGAGGTTGAAAGCGACCCAGTGCGCAAAGATGCCGCCGGGCGCGTCCGGGTCGTCCATGACGATGGCGACGGCGCGGGTGCCGTTCGGCGGGCGTTGCCAGCTGAAGACCGGCGCTTCGTCTTCGCCATCGCAGGTGAAGCGCATCGGGATCATCTCGCCTTCGCTTATGTCAGCACTGAAGACATTTAGCTCGACCGGAAGGTCTGTGAGCGGATCGAAGGTCGATGGATCGAACTCCGGCTCTGAGCCTCCGCATGCCACTGCGGCAAGCAAAATGAGCGCCGGCAATGTAAGAAGTGTCAGGCGAATTGGCATTCTGATGTGATGAGGTGGCGCAGCGAACGTGTCCAGTTACCGCGCGGCGGGCAAATGCTTAGCGTCGTCTACCGCAGCTTTACAGCGGTCCCGAACGCAAGAATCTCCGATATGCCACCGGCAATCATCGAAGTGGTGTACCTCACGCCGACAACGGCGTCCGCACCGGCCTCTGCAGCCGCTTCGACCATTCGGTCAGTCGCCTGGTCCCTGGTGGTCGTTATCAAGTTGGAGTACTCCGGGATGTCGCCTCCGAAGATGTTCCTTATCCCGGCCAGCAGGTCGAAGCCGATGCCGCGGGCCCGTACTGCGTTTCCACGCACCAGCCCGATTGTCTCGACGATCTCTCGACCTTCTATTCGCTCGCTTGATGCGAGAATCATGACGTTCCCTCTATCCTCGGTCTTGTTCCGTTCACCGTCCGTTTCGTCTGATACAGCATAAGGGCTGGCAACCGAAGCCGCGATGGTCGAACGTGTGGCGAACGACGTTAGCGCAGAGCGAGCACCGGGTCACTCAGCACGGAAGTACCTGCAACGTTAAGTGTTTTCGACCCTTTTCACGTAACGTGTCTGATGTAGACTTTTTGGGCAACGGGTCTGTTCTGCAGCCAAGTTGCACTTCTGTACGTAAGTACTCGTGCAGGAACTGAAGTCAAAATGGCCGAGCCTGGAACACGGCTCAGTAAGCACGAAACACCCCGGCAGCCGCAGACGTACCGGAGCCATCTGCGGCTCAGATGAAATATGGTCGCTGAAGCGTCATCAACTGACGAGAACCATTCGGAACTGCCACCAGATGTGGGTGGCCTGAATATCGGTTATGCGGCTGAACTGATCGAGCGTGGCGAATCACCTTCTCCTGTGCCGCTCACCTCTTCCTCCTCCGGCGTAAACATTTCGGCCTCTACGAACGGACACAGCACTCCGCTGATAGATGCCGCTAGCTTCGACCGGATCAGAAGCTACTCTGAGGCGATACGCGACTTCGGTTACCGCGCAGCGGATTTGGATCCTCTTGGTCTCCGCCGCCGAACGGAGCCACTGTTGTCTCCCGAGGCGCACGGTGTGACGGAGAGGTCTTTGGCAGTACCGGCAGCCGCGCTGCCAACCCAGTCCATCGAGTCACAGCCATTGCCGACGAACGCTACCGCCGCCGATGTGATCGAGGGACTCCGATCTATCTACTGCGGGACGACCGGTTACGAGTTTGCCCATGTGCGTTCCGGCGAAGAGCGGATGTGGCTCTACTCTCAGGTCGAGTCTGGTCAGGGGCCATTCCTCACTGATGAGCAGCGGGTTTATCTGCTGAAATTACTCACGAGAGCCGAGTCGTTCGAACAGTTCCTGCACCGCGCATATCCCGGACAGCGCTGGTACAGCCTCGAGGGCATGGAGTCTCTTGTTGTCCTGCTTGACCAGATAGTTCTCTACTCGTCGCACACAGACATCAGCGACATAGTCCTCGGCATGACGCACCGCGGCAGGCTGAACGTTCTCGCTCACATTTTCGACAAGCCTTACGAGGACATCATCGGCGGTTTTGCAGAAGGACACTTTGCCCAGCTTGCAACACTCGAAGCCTCGGGCTGGATGACCGATGTGAAGTATCACCAAGGTGCGCGTATCGACCGCGACACGGATGGTGACGGAACTGCTGACGTGCGCATCCTTATGCTGCCGAACCCAAGCCACCTGGAGATGGTCGATCCGGTTGTGGTCGGTGCCGTCCGGGCAATGCAAGACGCAGCCGGCAGCAACACGGCATCGATGGGCGTAGTGGTGCATGGTGACGCTGCGTTTGCAGGGCAGGGCGTCGTGGGCGAAACGCTGAACCTTGCGCAACTGCCGGGGTATCGGACAGGCGGCACGATTCACATCATCGGCAACAACCAGATCGGCTTCACGACCGATCCCGAGGACGGCTACTCAACCGAACACCCATCTGACATCGCTCGTGGCTTTGATATTCCTGTCGTGCACGTCAACGCCGATGATGTGCAGGCCTGTGTCGCCGCAGCCAAGCTGGCGATCGCATACCGGCAGACCTTTCACAAGGATTTCCTTATCGACCTAGTCGGCTACCGCCGGTTTGGTCACAACGAGAACGACGAGCCAGGCTTCACTCAGCCGGTCATTTACAAGCACATCAAGAGGCACCGCACGGTCCGGAATCGCTGGGCGGACGCAGTCGTTACGGCAGGAGCCGCCGATCGAGATGAGGCGGATTCGATGCCGGCTGCGCAAACAGCGGAGTTCCAGGCGATCAAGAAGAAGATCGATTCGGAGCGTGCCGAGAAGCCAGACGCGCCGCCTGATCTCGGACTCAGCAGGCGCAGGTTCCACGGACTCGAGCATGCCGACTCGGCCGTTCCCGAGCCCGAACTGAAGAAGATCAACAAGCACATCAATTCCCCTCCGGACTGGTTCACTCCGCACCCGACAGTAGCGAGGTTGCTGAAACGCAGATCGAGCGCTTTGTCGAACGGTGGAACTGTCGACTGGGGTCATGCCGAGGCGTTGGCGATCGGCTCGATACTGAATGACGGTCACGACATCAGGCTGACGGGTCAGGATGTTCGGCGAGGCACCTTCTCTCACCGTCACGCGGCGCTGTACGACTACGAGACCGGCGATCCGTGGGTGGCGCTGCACGGCTTCGGCAAGTCGAACTTCTGGATCAACAACAGCCCACTATCAGAGGTTGCAACCGTCGGATTCGAGCAGGGCTACAGCGTGATGTCATCCGGCTCTCTCATCATCTGGGAGGCGCAGTTCGGAGACTTCATCAACAACGCGCAGAGCGTGGTTGACGAGCTGGTAGTTTCGGCTCGTGACAAGTGGGACCAGAAGTCCGGCCTCGTGTTACTGCTGCCGCACGGCTACGAAGGACAGGGACCGAACCACTCCCATGCGCACATCGAGCGGTTCCTTGCACTCGCTGCGAAGAACAACATGCGCATCGCTTATCCGACCACGGCCGCACAGTACTTCCATTTGCTCAGGTCACAGGCCGCGATGCTGCAGGAAGACCCGATTCCGCTGATCGTCATGACAGGCAAGAGTCTCCTACGACACCCGCTAGCCGCGGCAAAGGGCAAACAGCTCTCATCTGGAGGCTTCAGGCCAGTCATCCGTTACCAGCGGCCGGGCACCAGGCTGGAAGAAGTGAAGAAGATCGTGTTCTGCACCGGCAAGGTATTTGTCGACGTGGTCAGCCATGAGGACTTTGAGAATTCAGAGGGCATTTCGCTGATCCGATTCGAAGAGCTCTACCCGTACCCGGAGCACCACGTCGAGCGAGAACTGAAGAAGTTGCCCGGCGCCGAGGAGTTCATCTGGCTGCAGGAAGAGCCACAGAACCGTGGCGCATGGAGTTTCATGAGGCCACGGATCATGCGCTCTCTCCCCGAAGGAGCGAGGTTGCGCTACGTCGGCAGGCCGGCAACACCGAGTCCGGCCGAGGGTTCGAACTGGCTTCACAAGATGCAGCAGGAACACCTGGCGAAGGTGATCCTGGGAACCGAAGAACCGGTTGCAAAATACGTCTAAGCGTCTAGCGCGTCACATAACTGAAACAGTCATTACTTAACCTGTCGATACGTCCGGTCCGAGTTAAGCAAGGGGAACAGCGAAGTGTCGGTCGAAATAAAGGTCCCGCAGATGGCGGAGTCGGTCGTCGAGGCGACCGTCGGAACGTGGCTGAAGTCGGTTGGCGAAGCCGTCGCCGTCGGCGAGGTCGTTCTCGAGCTTGAGACCGACAAGGTCAACATGGAAGTTACCGCCGAGGCCGCCGGCGTGCTCGAGAAGATCGCCGCAGAAGAAGGCGCCACAGTTGTTGTGGGCGATGTGCTCGGTGCGATCGCCGAAGGAGCTGCGCCTGCCGCCCCTGCTGCTGAGCCTGCCAGCGAACCGGCGGAAGCTGCCCCTGCGTCAACAAACGGCGCCGCCGCTCATGTCGAAGCTGCTCCCGAGCCCGTCGCCGCCACTTCCGCAGAGCCGGACGCCACGCCTGTCGCGAAGCGGCTTGCCGAATCGATGGGCGTGAACCTCGCCTCGATCACCGGCACCGGACGAGACGGCAAGATAACCAAAGAAGATGTTGAAGCCGCAGCAAGCGCGCCTGCGGCGGCACCAGCCCCTGCTGCGCCTACGCCAGCGCCAGCTCCTGTGCCGACCGGCCCTGTCGGCGAACGCGGTGAAGAGCGCGTCCGGCTGTCGCGTCGCCGGCTGACCATTGCCCAGCGCATGGCGGACGTCCAGCGCGAGTCGGTGATGACGACGACCTACAACGAAGCCGACATGACGAACATCATGGCGCTCCGTGCCAAGTACCGCGACTCGTTCAAGGAGAAGAATGGCGTGAGCCTCGGCTTCATGTCTTTCTTCGTGAAGGCGGTAGTCGAAGGGTTGAAGTTCCAGCCAGTCGTCAACTCTGAGCTGCAAGGCAACGAGCTGGTCTACAAGCGCTACTACGACATCGGCGTTGCCGTTTCGACAGATGACGGTCTCGTGGTGCCTGTGGTTCGAGATGCGGACAAGAAGAGCTTCGCTGAGATCGAGCGGGATATTAGAGAGCTTGCGGTCCGCGCCCGTGACAAGAAGATCACGCTGGATGAGCTGCGTGGCGGGACGTTCACGATTACGAACGGCGGCGTTTTTGGTTCGATGTTCTCGACGCCGATTCTGAACGCACCGCAGGTGGCGATTCTCGGAATGCACGCCATCAAGCAGCGGGCTGTCGTGGTGGATGGTGAGGTGCAGGCAAGGCCGATGATGTACCTGGCAGTCACATACGACCACCGTGTCGTCGAGGGCGCTGATTCCGTGCAATTCCTGGTCAAGGTCAAGGAGATGATCGAGGACCCGGAACGCATGATGATCGGGATTTAGGGCTCATCTGCGGTCGGGTCTCGCCACCCTTCGACAGGCTCAGGATGGCAGCCCGTTTCTCCCTCCCTGTCAGGGAGGGAGTTAGAGGGTGGGTTGTCGGCTACTTCAACTGCTTCCAGTCAGAAGGATGGCCCTCACCCTAACCCTCTCCCAAGCTGGGAGAGGGGATTGGTCACCATCCTTCGACGAGTTCAGGGTGGCCGCAAACTGTCATTCTGAACTTGATTCAGAATCTCCCGGAGACCTCTCATCAACGGTCAGATCCCTCCGCGATGGTCGGGATGACAATTCGGCGAGGTGCCTTTCGCCGGTTTGCACTTGCTACACTCCGGTCAGTTGAGGGACGGACACGGCCGAGCGCGACGCTATGTGGCCGTGCGGGCTGGCACTCCTGGAGATTGCGATGACTGTTGCGACGCCTGTGAAGCTTGAGATCTTCATCGATTACACCTGACCGTGGGTGCGTCAGGCTGGCATTTGGCTGGCCCGGGTGAAAGAGGAGATGGGCGACGATCTCCAGATCAAGTGGCGCAGCTTCGCGCTCGAACAGGTTAACTCGAAGGAAGGCGATGACTGGAAGGCGTGGCAGCAGGGAGACGACTACGTTTCCCGCGGCCTTTGGCCGTTGCGCGGTGGGATAGCTGCCCGCCGACAAAGCGAAGAGGCCCACGGCGCATACATGGAGACGATTCTCGAGCTGAAGCATGTGGAGCGCGAGGACATTCGCTCGCGGGATGCGGTAGTTGAGGTTGCGCGACGGATCGGCTCACCGACTCTGGATATCGATCAGTTCATGGCTGACATAGATGATCCCGAGACGCTTACCGAGATAGGCCGCGACCACGAAGACGCGGTTTCGCAGGGCGTATTCGGCACGCCGACGTTCGTCTTCGAGGATGGAACGGCATCTTTTGTGAAGACCTACACGCCGCCCGAAGAGGACACGATGAGCGCTTTCGAGCATCTGATGGGCGTGATGCGCGGCGCGAAGTATTTCGGCGAGATCAAGCGTCCGCAGCCGCCGTGGCCACGGGGAGCGACGGATTAAGGCTGGCGGCGGCCCGGCATGTCATCTCTACGAACGCGGCGGGATCTGACCATGGATGAACGGCCTAACGAGAGATTCTGAATCAAGTTCAGAATGACAGAATTCCAACCCTCCCCTTTCTCCCTTCCTGTCAGGGAGGGAGAGGCGAAGCACCACCTGAGACGGCGTGCTCGTATCATATGGGTTGGTCGTTCACAGTCACTCCGTCAGCATGCCATCCACGCTTCCAGACCACGAAAGCCTTCAAAGAACGCAGGAGCTCATCGGCGTTTCGTTCGATGACGAGCGACTGCTCTGTGTTGCCATCACCCACCAGTCGTACCTGAACGAGAATCCCGGTGCCCAGGGTGAGTCGAACGAGAGGCTCGAGTTCCTTGGTGACGGCGCGCTGAACTACATCGTCGGCCGATATCTCTATGAGCAGCTCCCTCATCTGCCTGAAGGCGATCTGACAATCCGCAGGGCGGAGGCGGTGCGCAGGGAAACGCTGGAAAAGGCTGCACGACGGCTTGGCGTTGGCGAATTCCTGGTGATGGGTCGAGGTGAGGAGGCGAGCGGTGGAGCCGAGCGATCTTCGAACCTTGCCAACGGCTTCGAGGCTCTCGTGGGCGCAGTCGTGCTGGACCGCGGCATCGAGGAGTCCTGGGATGTTGTGATGCGATGGCTTGGTCCTGAGCTCGGAGAGGTGACGTCCGCGGAGACACCAAAGGATCCGAAGTCACGACTCCAGGAGTTGCTGCAGGCACGTGGCGAATCGCCTCCTGAGTATCGGGTGATCAATGTGACCGGGCCTGACAATCGTCCGGAGTTCACAGTGGAAGCGGTAGTTGGCGGAGAAACGCTGGGGACTGGAGTCGCGGGGCGGAAGATAGATGCGGAGCGTGAGGCGGCGAGTGAGGCTGTTGACGCGCTGGAGTGAGATCACACGGGGCGCTGAGCGGTCCTCAGTAAATCCGCGGATATCGACTCACAGCCGTCACGTCCGGATTGATCATTCTGAGATTGTTAGACTCTGGCCCCGGGGGCCACGCTAGTAGCAGCGAGGTGCAATGTGCGGAATTCGTTCTGGTTGCTGCGCGTCTCACCGATTATGGTGATACTGCTGGCTTCTGCGTGCGCAGAAGTTGTCGCCACACCCACACCAACTGAGTCGCCAACGCCGACAACTACTGCCACCCCAACTCAGCCACCGCCGCCAACCGCGACAGCGACTCCCGTTCGGGCATCGACTCCAACCGCAACTGCAGTGCCGACTGCGACACCAACTCCAGTCCCCTCGCCGACGGCGGTACCGTTGCCGCCAACGGCCACTCCTGTGCCGACTGCGACGCCGACGCCCGTGCCCTCGCCCACACCAACCTCGACACCCTCCCCGACTCCGACTGCTACTCCATCACCAACAGCGACTTCTGTGCCGACTCCCACGCCAACACCCGTGCCGGTGCCAGTTGAATCACTGGAGGAGCTGGAGAGCTTCATCAACATGGGCAGTTGCTTCCATCTCACCAATTTGAGCGGAGGTGACAGCAAGTTCCTGTCACTCGATCCATTCAACCCGGGCTTTGTAGTTCTTTCGGACAACCCGACTTACACCAAGGCATGGACACTCTCGCAAACAAACATCAGCGACAGGTACAGTTTCAGCAGTTCGAGTGGTGCTTATTCCATCTATCAATGGCTTATTTGCCCACTTGGGAACTCAACTTTCCGTTTCACCGCGTTCCTTCTCGGTAACTTCGAGGGCGTGCTCAGGATTGACCAGGGCGATGATCTGGCCTACCTCAGTAGCGAAGGAGGTCCGGGCTCAAGTTGGCGCCTCTTTCCAACGGAGCCTCGAGGCGGGTGTGGCGCACCGAGGTGACGCCGGTCCTGGCCCGATTTTCGACTAGAGTCGATTACGTGACGCGGCTAAGCTATTCGCGGAATCCGATTTGCAAATAGAGGTACAACAAGCTTGTTCGGCAGACTGCGACGTAAAGAGAAGACTGAAGAGAGCGCGAAGAAGACAGGCTCGGCGTGGAAGCGCGCGTTTGGCGGTATCTTCGGACGTGGCGGCATCGACGATGACTTCTGGGAAGAACTCGAAGAAGCGCTGATCGTCTCGGACGTTGGCGTAAACACGTCGATGCAGATCATCGAGGAGCTTCAGGAGCTGGCGGACGAGAGCGGGTGGAAAGAGACCGACGAGGTGCGTCAGGCGCTCCGCGACCGAATCGTGGAGACCTTCGATGGTCTGAGCGAAGAAGACCCTTTGCCGGACGATACATCGACCGTTCTGCTGGTGGTCGGAGTGAACGGCGTTGGGAAGACGACGAGCATTGCCAAGATCGCGCAGTCTGCGAAGAGCGAGGGTCGCAGCGTGCTGCTGGCGGCCGCGGACACCTTCAGGGCTGGGGCTATCGAACAGCTAAAGATCTGGGGCAACAGGCTCGATATCCCGGTGATCGCCCAGAACGCAGGCGGAGACCCCGGCGCAGTCACATTTGACGCCATGTCGTCAGCGAAAGCTCGCGGCACAGACCTGGTGATCGTGGACACCGCAGGCAGGCTCCACACGAAGCACAACCTGATGGAAGAACTGCGAAAGGTGCGCGGCATCATCGACCGCGAGGGCGCTGGCTACACGGTAAAGGTGCTTCTTGTGATCGACGGCAACACGGGTCAGAACGGTCTTTCGCAGGCCAAGGCGTTCACTGAAGCGGTTCGCTGTGATGGTGTGATGCTCACGAAGCTGGACAGCACCGCAAAAGGTGGCATTGCTCTAGCTATCGCAGGCGAACTGGGGCTTCCGGTATGGTTCGCGGGTACCGGCGAGAAGGTGGAAGATATATCGGAGTTCGACCCAGAGGGGTTTGCCGACACCGTTCTGCCGGAGTCCATCGCTTCTTAACCGTTCGTAACTCGGTTATGTTCGGACCTGAATGTTGTTAGCTGACTGCGCCTGTTCGCGCCTAATGGCGGGCGAATACGTCGCGTTGAACGGCATGTTGATCGAATTCGATGAGTGATCTCATTCTGTGGCTGCTGTCCGCTGAGATAGTGGGACTGGCGGCCTTCCCGCTGGTGTTCCGCGCCTTTCCCAGGCTGTCGGACCGCGGCTTCGGCTTGGCAATCCCGGCCGGGATGCTCATAGTCAGCACTCTGGTGTGGCTACTGAGCTACATCGGTGTGCTTCCAAACAGCACCTGGGCGTGGTGGCTGGTCGTCGCGGTCGTCGCAGCAGGCGGCGTTCTCGCAGTCCGGAACCATCTGTCGGCGCTCCGTTCGCTGGTCAGAGATCGATGGCCGGCTCTCGTCACCGCGCAGGTTGTGTTCCTGGTCTTCTTTGCTTTGTTCGCGCTCATGCGGGCCAACGACCCGAACATCACGAACACTGAGAAGCCGATGGAGATCCTGATGCTCAACGCGGCGGTGAGCGCAGACTCCGCTCCGCCCGAAGATCCATGGCTGGCAGGTGAGACGGTCGCTTACTACTACGGCGGTTACTGGAATCTTGGCGGGATTGCCACGTTGAGCATGGTGCCGACCGCGAGTGGTTTCAACCTGTCGCTGGCGCTGATCGCAGCGATGTCGGCTAGCGCGATGTTCTCACTGGTCTACAGCCTGGTGAGCCGTGAGGGCGGCGGTGTCCTGGCCGCTTCGGCTTCAGGGGTTGGAGCTTCTGTGCTTCTGCTGATCGCAGCGAGCCTGGCCGGCTGGTGGGAACTGGCAGCGCACCTCGGGGTTGGTTCGAACGGCTTCTACGACTGGTTGGCGATAGACGGACTGCAGCGGAACGCGGACGTAGGGAACTGGCGGCCTGAACAGTTCTGGTGGTGGTTCCGGGCATCACGGGTGATCAACACGTTCGACGAGTCGGGTGTCGGGCTGGACTTCACGATCCAGGAGTTTCCTGCGTTCAGCTTCGTGCTCGGTGACCTTCATCCGCACGTTATCTCGATTCCGTTCGTGATCGTGGGGCTCGCGGCTGCGTACAGCCTGTTCGTCTCGACAGACCGCTGGGGCTGGAGCTGGATCAGACGCAACCCGTTCTCGGCGGTAGCGATCGGACTGATCGTCGCCACATCGGGTTTCATCAACCAGGCCGACATTTTGCTGATGGCGGCGCTGTTCGGCGGCACCGTCGCACTGAAGGCCTACGGCGAGAGCGGCATGAACCTAGTCGCTTCAACTGTTCGGGCCGCTCCACCGCTTGCCGTGATAGCGGGAGTTGGCGTGGCAGTTTTCTCGCCGTTTTACTTCGGGACACTGGGCGGACAGCTTCAGTCGCCGCCTATAGCTCCTGTCGATTTCGGCACACGCCCGATTCACTTCTTGACGGTGTGGGGTGTCTTCCTGTTGCTGGCTGCTCCCTTCGTGGCGTTGCTTGCCGGGCCAGTTGCTCGCAAGTACGCGGGAGCGGCATGGCGCATGCGATCCGAGTTCCGGTTAGCGCCAGCCAGATTCATGGAGAGATTCTCGGAGTTGCGATACGCAGAAGACGACCCGCGGCCGAGGACTGGCGATCACGCGCCAGCTTCAGCCAGCGCAGAGCAGGCTTCATCTCAGCCGCAGAAACGAGTCAGCGAAGAAGACCGTCGTCTCCTACGCAACGTTGACCGCTGGCTGTGGATGACGCCGATTCTGTTGGCGGGCGTTCCGTACGTCGCGTGGGCGATCACGCATCTCGCGTTCAACGATGGGGCGTCGGGCGTCGATATCTTCACCCGGCTCGGAACCGCGTTGCCGCTGGGCATCGTATTTGCAGTTCTGTTCTTCGTGACCGTGAGGAAGGCGCAGTCCGGCGAGACGTCGCCTTCGCCTTTTGTGCTGCTTGTCGCGACTCTGTCCGTTTACATGCTGTTCGGAGCCGAGCTGTTCTTTGTCCACGACCTGTTTGGCAACCGCATGAACACTGTGTTCAAGTTCTACTACCAGGTCTGGATCATGATGTCG
>JANQQP010000012.1 GCA_028285005.1 Dehalococcoidia bacterium
GAGGGTGGGTTGATGTCTGGGCTTTGCCCAGACCGGGCGCGGCAAGCAGCGCCCCTACCGGATCTCGGCTACCAGTCAGAGGGATGACCCTCACCCTAACCCTCTCCCAAGCTGGGAGAGGGGATAGAGCCTCCGACACACTGGCGGCCGCCGCTTGTCCGTCATTCTGAACTTGATTCAGAATCTCTCGTTGGAGTGGGATCAACGGCCAGATCTCTGAGACCCGCGAGCGGGTGCCCCTCGGTCGAGATGACATGCTGATGGGTCGTCTTCTCCCCTCTCCCTCGATGGGAGAGGGATTAAGGGAGAGGGTGATGTCGGCCAAAGGCCGACCACCGACCATCTTTCGATAAGCTCAGGACGACGAGTCCTGACAACGGTTCCGTCCCTAATCCCACTTCCGCTCGTCCTCGACTGTGCGAATTCCTCGCGGCGGATACTGCCTGTACTCATACTCAGAGAGCTTCGACTCATCGATCTCGATGCCAAGCCCCGGCGTCGTTGGCAACTCCAAGTAGCCATCGACAGGCTCGTTGTACCCGTTCGTCATATCCCGCGAAGCCGCCTCTGCATGCACCATGTACTCGTAGATCAGGAAGTTCGGCATCACCGCAGATGCGTGAACCGCCGCCGCTGCGCCGATGCCCGTCGAGTTCCAGCCGTGCGGCGAAACGCCGATGTAGTAAGGCTGCGCCATCGCCGCGATCTGAGTGAGCTCGAGTATGCCGCCCGTGTTGCAGATGTCAGGGTTGATGATGTCCGCCGCCCGTAGGTCGAACACCTCACGGAAGCCGTTGCGGGTGTAGAGCGCTTCTCCGGTCACGACCGGAATTGTCGTCGCCTCCTTCACCTCCTTGATCGCCGGGATGTTGTCAGGCGGGCACGGCTCCTCGAACCAGTAAGGCCGCAACGGCTCAAGCATCTTCGCCACCCTGATGGCATTCATCGGCGCTAGCCGCCTGTGCACCTCCACCAGCAACTCGACCTTTGGTCCGACCGCCTCACGCACCGCGCTCACGATCTTCACCGCTTCCTCCAGAACATCGAACTCCGGATACTCCATCCACGGGCCCGGGAACGGGTCGAACTTTAGTGCAGAAAACCCGCGGCTCACGGTTTCGACAGCCTTCTTGGCGTAGTCATCCGGCGTCTTCGCTCCACCGCTCCAGCTGTTCGCGTACAGCTTTATGCGCGGCCTGACGGGCCCGCCGAGCAGGTTGTAAACGGGCTGGTCCAGTGCCTTGCCGACGATGTCCCACATTGCGATCTCGATGCCAGACATGGCGCAGTGCAGGTCCATCGCCGAGCGCTTCGTTGCGAAGTCTTCGTGCACCACATGCATGAAGTGGCGGATGTGGAACGGGTCACGTCCCTCCAGGTAACGAGCAACCTGGTCGATATGCGCCTCGACCTGCGTGTCGCGGTCCGCCTGTGAGTACGCCTCGCCCCAGCCGGTGATTCCCGCATCAGTCTCGAGCTTCACGAAGATGAAGTTCTTCATCCCCGGACCAGGGTGCACTTTGTGGGTCGTTACATTGGTGATCTTCATAGCGGTTGCTCGGTTCGGATATCGCTAGCAAGTGGTACAGACGGCGGGAGCGTCGTGGGTAGCATGAACGGGCCATACTCTAGCTCAATCGCGAGCTGGAGGATGGTGCATTGATGCCCGTGAGAACCGGCGGAGCCAGGAATTGTCTGACGAAGAACAGAAGATCATCGACGCGGTGGCTAAGGGCTATGACGTCGCCGGAGATGGCTACTTCAGCTACTACCGCTCGGCAGCAGTGCCGGTTGTCAACAAGTACACGGATCTGTTCGTGCGAGCACTCGATCCGGACGCAGCCATATTTGAGCTCGGCTGTGGCAACGGCCTGCCAACCACCGCAGCCCTCGCTTCGAAGTTCCGCGTCACCGCAGTCGATGTTTCAGAGAAACAGGTCGAGAAGGCGAGACGAAACGTGCCGAATGCAGATGTCTTCGTTGCCGACATGTCCTCCGTCGAATTTGGTGAAGGAGAGTTCGATGGAGTCATCGCCCTCTATTCGATAGTCCACCTGCCACGCAACAGACAGCCGGGATTGCTGCGTTCAATTTATCGGTGGCTGCGTCCCGGCGGACTTTTCATGGCGACCTTTGCCCGGACTGCAGACGAGAACTATGTGGAGGACGACTGGTTCGGCGCGCCGATGCACTGGAGCGGCTGGGACGCCGAATCGAACCGCAGGATGGTCGCAGACGCCGGCTTTAGCGTCGAATCAAGCAAGCTCGAGACATCAGATGATCCGAACGAGCCTGGTGAAACCGAGACGCACCTCTGGATAGTCGCCCGAAAACCTGCTTGACCTGCAACCGAGCACCTAGCGCACCAAGCCATGTATTTCGTAGAAGCGGTGCAACTCGCGACCGCTTCCGATGCGAATCACAGGAACGCCTTGCGGAACCATCGGCAGGAAGCGTTCGCCACGCCGGATCAGTTGTTTGCGGTTCCGGATGTACCACCACCAGAGTGAGTCGCGACTGAAGATCCTGCGCCAAGATTCCGTGTTGTCGCCGCAGATCTTTCGCTTATCGATCGCTCGAGCGAATGACCGCAGCAGGATGCGACGAAAGATGACCCGCCACGGCAGGTCCAGCCACATCACCGTGTCCGCTCGCTTCAACACCAGGTCTTCCAGGTCGCCGGTGTAGTTGCCGTCCACAATCCAACGGTCGCCCGCACGTTCGATCGCAGCCAGCGTCTCGGCCCGGAAGTCCGGGATGTCCCGGGAGGCCCAGTTCGGCAGGTGGCTAATCGAATCCAACTCGATGTGCGGCACAGATAGCTTGTTCGCCAGTGCGGCGCTAAGCGTTGACTTACCACCACCGCCTCGCACGTTGATGCGTTTGCCTAGCGGATGGTTAAGCGGAGCGAAGCTGTACTCGATCGACACCGCTGATCCCTCAAGAGTCCTTCGCCTAAGAGAACTTCCAGCGTGTTGCTGTGTTCGGGAAGTCTGTCTCAAGCCACGCCAGGACCGCGTCAGCATTCAGGGCGAACACTGGAGCTTCATCACTGCCTGACTCGGGATTTAGCCCGTACTTCATGTCGTACGCAGAGTTGAACTGCTCCAGCAGGCCCGCGTCCGTGACGCGCTCAAGGCTACCGTTGAGAATCAGGACTTCATCGCCGCTCTCCAGGTGAACCGAACAAGCCGGATTGCGCACTGCATTCTTCGCCTTCGCAGATTTCGCATCGGTGGCGAACATCATTCGACCGTCCAGCCACAGGCCCCACACCGGCGCAACATGCGGCGCACCCGACTTACGAGTAGTCGCCACCCAGTAGTTGCGGGCAGAACTCAGCTGCTCTTCGACCCACTCCCAGGAGATCGGCTCGAACTTTTCTGCGGCTGCAAGACCGTAGCCCTCCGGCATCGCCGGCCGCCCCGGCGTCGGCAGTCCATCCTCACCCATCAGAAGACCTCCGTTCGGTTATCCGAACCATGCAGTGACTTTGCCTAGCTTTTCGATCTCCACTTCGACCTGGTCCATGTGGTCGACCCACTTCGTTTGGACAACGCTTCCCAGCATCACGATCTGACCCAGTCTCAGAGAATCTCCGCGTTCGGCCACCGAGTTTGCGAGCCATGCGAGCGCCTCGAACGGATGGCCGAGTATGTCGCCACTCGAACCCCGGCCGACGACCTCACCGTTGATGCGCATCTCGCCGGGAAGCGATGTGAGGTCCAGATCGCGCCAGTCAGCGACCGGCTCACCGAGCACACAACCCGCTCCGAAGAAGTCGTCTGCGATCAGCGACGGCGTCTCGATCTTCGTGTAATCGTCCCAGCGGTCATCGACCACCTCGATGCCAACGAACACCGCCTGTACAGCCTCAGCGACTGAGTCCCTGTCGTGCCCACCGTCCCGGCCGCCGATGTCCTGTCCAAGGAAGACTGCAACCTCGGCTTCCACACCCGGGTGCAGGTAGTCGGCGTACTTCAGCATCGCCTCCTGGAAGTGAACAGAAGGTTGGTACAGCGCGCCGCCACAGGGATTGTTGATGCCCAGAAACTCCTGCATCACCGGCGTCGTGCAGCCAATCTTGTGACCAACAACTCGACCGCGGCCGCTGGACGCGAGCAGCTCATGGACCTCGGCCTGCACTTCGTACGCCGCAGCTTCATCTGCGGGTCTTAAGTCGATCGGTAGCGCGCTCATGCGACGGCCATCGATCCTCGCCCCGCTGATGTATTCGGCGGCGGTATGGAAGTCGTTCGCCTGCACCGTTGCGCTTCCTCTGACAATCTAAATCCGTGTGAGCGAAGATGGAGATTCTACTCCCACGAACGGCCCGCGGAACCGGAAGCCCTGGCGACAAACTCGCTATTGCGTAGCGGCACACCTGCATATAATCGAATCTCCGCCTGCCCGACCATCAAACAGCTGTGACCATCGCGTCGCGCAATCAGGAGACACGGCTTGTCGATCAAGATCCCACGCACCGTCATCGCTGAGATGATCTCGCACTCACTGGAAGAGGACCCGGATGAGTGCTGTGGGTTTCTGCTTGGCACAGGCGACGAGGTCTCCCGACTCTGCCGGGCGAAGAACATCGCCACTGACAAGCGACGCCGGTACTCCATGGACGAGCTCGAGGTGATGCAGATCCAGGAAGACGCAGACAACTCGGGTGAGCAGATGGTGGCGATCTACCACTCGCACACCTACATGCAGGCGCACCCGTCCGAGACCGATGTCGACAATGCCACCGACACCGGCTGGACCGACCCTTACTACGTGCTGGTGAGCCTTGTCGAAAAGACTCGGCCGGTCGTCCGCGCCTTCAATATCAACCCGGACAAGAGCGTTGTGGAAGTCATCATCACCACAGACGGCATGGCCTACACAAACGCCAACGGCAAGAGCTAGGCCGTTCTCCCTCCCTGCAGGGAGGGAGTTAGAGGGTGGGTGGGCTGTGGCTTTAGCGACTGCCAGTCAGAAGGATGACCCTCACCCTAGCCCTCTCCCAAGCTGGGAGAGGGGACTGACCTTCCGACAAGCCGCCATCCTGAGCCCGTCGAAGGGTGGTGACTCTGTCATTCTGAACTTGATTCAGAATCTCTCGTTGGAGTGGGATCCACGGTCAGATCCCTCCGCGTTGGTCGGGATGACGCGTCGAAGGGCAGGGACTTTCTTCCCCCTCTCCCTCGATGGGAGAGGGATTTAAGGGAGAGGGTGGAGTCGGCCAGCGGCCGACCGCTTGGCGAACCGCGGCCGCCCTTCGACCAGATCGTAAGAGCCGGCTAGCCGTTCGGCTTGATAACGAACTTCACGCCGTTGCCTGCGCCTGAATCGGCAATGGCCTGCGGCACATCCTCAAGCGAGTAGCGGCCGGAGATCACGCCGTCCAGCTTCATGCCGGCGATCGATTCCGGAGTCTCCCCGAACACATTGCCGCGCCCGAACGCACCCTGCAACCTGATCTCCTTGTAGTGGAAGTCATAGAGGTCGACTGGCAACGCCGCGCCCTGCGGGCAGACGCCGATCATCAGCACATCGCCGCGCGGCCGCACGATCTCGGCACACTTTGCCACCAAATCCGCCTTGCCGACCGCTTCCGCCGCAATGCTCGCTCCACGCCCGTCCGTCAGGTCGTCAATCAACTCGCCCACATCCCCGTCCGCAGGGTCGTGTAGCACGTCAGCGCCAAGCTCTCTCGCAATCTCTCGCCTCGACTGTACCGGCTCCGACATCACAGCGGTCTCGACACCGTGCGACTTGAGGAACGCCAGTGTGAACAGCCCCATTACGCCGCCACCGAGCACTACTGCAACAGCGCCATCGGGAATCGAAAGTCTGCTGACTCCCGACAGGCAACAAGATGCCGGCTCAGTCAGCGCAGCGGTCTCCAGCGACATTCCATCCGGGATTTGGTGAGCCGACTGTGAAGGCAGCACCGAAAGCTCAGCAAAGAACCCGCTGCTCTTCATCGCGTTCTCGCAGCGCGAAAAACTCCAGGTCCGGCAGTTCTCGCACGCCCCACAGTGGCTCGTCGTGTCCATAGCAACGCGCTCGCCGATACGCCCACCCGATACCTCAGATCCGACAGCAACGATCTCGCCGCTCGCCTCGTGCCCGAGAATCGCCGGAGGTGTCGAAGGAAACAAGCCTTGCGTGATGTGAACATCGGTGCCGCAAACGCCGACAGTGTCGACACGCACCACCACCTGGTCGGGTCCCGGCTCAGGGTCTGGAGCGTCGAACAGCTCGAAACTGTCGCCGCCTAGCCAATTCATCGCCTTCATTCGTTTCGTCCTCTACCGGAGTCGGTCGTCGACAGTATTGGTTGATTCGGGCGAAGAAGGGATTGTCTTCGCTTACCCGCCAGATAGCCTCGCCAACGGTATGCCGGTAGAATCGCCGCCGCAACAACGGCACCCGGTGCGAACCGAAAGCCGACCGAGACCGCCAATCCCGAACTCAGAACCAAACGGAGACCCTGCCGCCCATGGCGAACCCAACCATTCGAGACGTCCGCGTCATCCTTACCGAGCCGGACAACATCAGGCTCGTCATCGTCAAGATCGAAACATCGGAGCCTGGCCTGTACGGCGTCGGCTGCGCAACTTTCACGCAGCGGCCAAGCACCGTCGTCGCAGCCGTTGATGACTACCTCAAGCCATTCCTGATTGGCCGTGACGTCGCCGACATCGAGGACATCTGGCAGTCCAGCTACGTCTCGTCCTACTGGCGCAACGGCCCGGTGCTCAACAACGCACTCTCCGGCGTCGATCAGGCGCTCTGGGACATCAAAGGCAAGATGGCCAACATGCCGGTCTACGACCTTCTCGGAGGCCGTGCGCGCGAGGCTGCGCCGGTCTACGTCCACACCTCTGGAAGCAGCTACGAAGAGGTCGGCGACAAGATGCAGGCCTTCATGGAGAAGGGGCATCACCACATTCGGGTGCAGGTTGAGACGCCGGGCTACGCAACCTACGGAAACCGCGGTGCAGCCGCCGGCACCGCAACGGCCTCAAACCAGGATGTCTCCCAGGGTCCGATCGCGGTCACTTCATGGCTGCGTGACTACCAGGACGACAAGCTCTACGCACACCCCGGCGGTGTCTTCGAGCCGAAGCCCTATATGCGTTCCGCGATCGGACTATTTGAGTACATCCGTGACCGATTTGGTTACGGCGTAGAGATTCTCCACGATGTGCACGAGCGTGTCCCACCGATCCTCGGCGTCTGGTTCGCGAAGGAGGTTGAGAAGTTCCAGCTCTTCTTCCTCGAAGACCTATTCTCGCCGGAGGACAACGAGTACTTCCGCATGGTCCGCGAGCAGTGCGCAACACCAATCGCGATGGGTGAGCTCTACAACTCACCGCACGAGATTGTTCCGATGATCAAGGACCGCCTGCTGGACTTCCTGCGCATGCACATGTCGCAGATCGGTGGCATCACGCCTGCGAAGAAGTTCTCCGCGATGGGCGAGCTCTTCAACGTTCGCACCGCATGGCATGGCCCCGGCGATACGTCGCCTGTCGGGCACGCCGCCAATCTGATGTTGGACCTGAACAACTACAACTTCGGTATTCAGGAGGCCGCAGTCTTCGGTGAGCGTACGAAGGAAGTGTTCCCCGGATGCCCCGAGGTGCGCGACGGCATGATGTGGTCCAACGGCAAGCCCGGACTCGGCATTGACGTCGATGAAGAGCTGGCCGCGAAGTTCCCGCTCAAGGAGCGTGAGTTCGGAGGCGCGTGGGATACGGTGCGCCGGGCAGACGGCAGCATGGTGAAGCCTTAGCTAATCGAGGGCGAGCGACATGACGACCAACGGCTCTGGCGGCTCGGGCACAACCACAAGCAAGCGCCTCACGGCTGAGACGTCCGAGGCGACCGACGCCTTCGCCGCCATCGAAAGCTACTTCGAGCGCGGTTGGACAGACGGGTTACCTGTGGTTCCGCCGAGACCGGAAGCGGTCGAAGCGTTCCTCGACGCAGCCAACCTGCAGCCTGACCAGATACTCGGCGTTGAGCCAACCAAAGGCGCCGTCATTACCGCTGAAAAGGCGGCGATCAACGCGGTTATGGCGGGCTGCAGGCCCGAGTACATGCCGGTCGTTGCGGCGGCCGTCGAAGCCATCACCGAAGATCAGTTCAGCCTGCACGGCATCTCGGTCAGCACCATGGGCGCGGGCATCCTGATTGTCGTCAACGGACCGATCGCGCAGGAACTTGGGATGAACGACGCCGAATCGGTCTTTGGTCCAGGCAATCGAGCCAACGCGACGATTGGACGCGCCGTGCGCCTGATCGTCTCCAATGTCCTAAACACCCGCGCTGGCGACCTGGACAAGGCGACACTCGGACACGCCGGTAAGTACACGTGGTGCATCACCGAGAAGGTGAGCCGATTGCCATGGGAGCCGTTGCACGTTGCCCGCGGCCTTTCGCAAGACGACAGCGCGGTGACGGCGTTCGCAGGGCTCAGCGGAATACAGGTTGGAGAGCACGAGGCAAACACGCCCGAAGGTGTTCTCGACGCATTCGCCGGGCGGTTGTACGCGGTAGGGCAGGGCATGCAAGAGGTGCTCATAGTGATCTGCCCGGAACACGCCGCGTTTCTGAAGTCGGCAGGATGGAGCCGACAGCAGGTGTGCGAGTATCTCTACGAGCGGACGAAAGCTGCGCCTCCGCTGCTCTTCGAACAAGGCGGTGTGAAGGAAGCGCTCAACGAAAAGCCACCCGCAGGCGCTGGTGCGCTCGCGTCTCCCGATGCCGTAGTACCGATAGTCGCTGGTGGCGATGGCGGTGGCTGGAGCACCGTGATCCCAATGTGGTCGGCGGGCAACAAGACAAGATCGGTGACAAAGCGGATAATGGCGTGAGCACGTGTCATAGTGACTTGATCGGCCATCCTGAGCCTGTCGAAGGGTGGCAGTTCGATCGACTACAAGGCGACCAATCATGACAACCATCACAGTCCTCGACCCTACCTCGTCACCGTCGATAGCCACTGCGGGCATGGCCGAGCGGCCCGACACTCTTGCGGGCAAGCGCGTTGGCCTCATGTACAACGACAAGCTCAACGCCGCCGAACTGCTCGACGCGATCTACGACGTGCTGGCTGATCGCTTCGACCTCGCCGCCGCACACCGCGTCAACAAGGGCAACGCATCACGGCC
The DNA here is from genome assembly GCA_028285005.1 of Dehalococcoidia bacterium. Classification (GTDB taxonomy): domain Bacteria; phylum Chloroflexota; class Dehalococcoidia; order Lucifugimonadales; family Lucifugimonadaceae; genus JAJCYX01. Next base: position 9,171 of record JANQQP010000012.1, read on the forward strand.
TGCAGACCCTGACCACCTCAAGACATTCGCATCGGAAGTCGACGTCGCGCTCTTAGCGAACGGTGATTGAGGTAGCTGCTCGTCGTGCAGTCTGCACGACTCGATGCAACTCGAAGCCCTCGGCGTGCCGGCCATTGCGATCTGCACCGAGCCGTTCGTGTCAGGCGCACAGGCGATGGCAAACCTGGGCGCAATGCCCGACTATCCGTTCGCAGTGGTTCAGCACCCGATTGGCAGCCTCACGCCCGAGCAGCTCCGGGAGCGAGCTGTCGAAGCCGCCCCTCAGGTGATCAGTTCGCTGCTGGCACGGCCTGAGTAGCTCGTACACTTAACGCCGTGCCGTTCCCCGGCCCTGGTCGAAGTGCGTCTTGAGTTCAGGGTTTTCCGTGATGAAGTCCTTAACATCCATCACGATGTTCTCCTGTAGCTGAATCGAAAGTCCGCCATCGATTGGCAGCACGACTCCCGTGATGAACGAAGCGTCGTCGGTGCAGAGGAATGCGATGCCGGCTGCGATGTCGTCTGGTACGCCGGTCCTGCGAACCGGGTACTGCAGCTCGAACAGCTTGAACCCGGCTTCATCGCCTAGCTCGCTCCACATCGCCTCGCCTCGCTCCGTCACGATGTGACCCGGAGCGATCGCGTTAACCGTGACTCCAAGCGGGCCGAAGTCGACGGCCATCTGTCGAGTGAGGCCGATCACAGCCGCCTTGCCTGCCTCGTAGACGAGCGAGCGCGGCGCCTGCAGAAGACCGTGCACAGACGATATGTTGACGATTCTGCCGACATTCATCTTCGGCGGGTTACCGTGCCTCAGCCCCGCGCCGGTCCACGGTCCCGCATCGAATCCGGGCGCCGCACCCGACTCGTCCATCGCCGGAACCGCATATTTCGCTCCCAGGTAGAGAGCCGTGACCAGCAGATCGATACCCGAGCGCCACGCTTCCGGTTTCACTTCGATTGCGCTGCCGGCATTGTCGGCTCCGCCGCCGTAAGCGTTCTGCACGAGGATGTCCAGCCGGCCGAACTCGTCCATCGCTCGCTCGACCATCGCCTTTGAGACCGACTCATCCGAAACATCACCGGTCATCGCCACGGCGGCGCCGCCTGCGTCCTTGATGCGCTGTGCGTTGGCCTCGGCAGCCTCCGACTGCACATCGACGATCAGGACTTTCGCTCCATCCGCAGCCAGCTTGCGAGCGGTGCCGCCACCGATCCCCAGCGCTCCTCCTGTGACGATCGCGCCTCGGCCTTCAAGTCTTTTTTCGGTCATGAGCTGTTCCCCGGTTGACTGCGAGAATCGTGCATCATCGCAGTTGCTTGCGTAAGTCCGACCAAATACTGGAGCAACCGGCAGACCAGCGCAAGAACGGGACGTTGGCGAGACCGCTAATCGTAGAACCGAGGCACGCAATCCGATCACAAATGCACCAGCTCGATGGGCCGCGAGGACTACTCGTCCTGCTGGCCTTCGCATTTGTTGTGCGATTGGTCGTGCTGCTCACTGTCGGCCTGGGGCTGTCCGACCAGGAATTACTTGGGCTCGGCGGCGGAGACGGCGGCGGTTATCACCAACTGGCCCTGTCATTGCTTGACGGCGAAGGCTTCTCCCACCCGCTCTTCATACTCCGCCCGCCCGGCCTGCCGCTTGTCGAAGCGGCTATATTCTGGGTAGCAGACAACGACAGCCCGTGGTTGATTCTCGTCTTGAACTTGCTTGCGTCGTCACTGACGGTCGTCGCCACAGTTTTGCTCGCTGAAGCGGTCGGTGTGCGCCGACGCTACGCGCTTCTGGCCGGTTTCCTCATCGCCATCGAGCCCGCGAGCATCTACTACGGCGTCACTCCACTCACCGAGCCTCTTTTCACGCTTGCGGTGACGTTGGTTCTGATCGCAGCTATTCGATTGGCTAAAAGCAGCAACGTCGGCGCTCGTCACATCGCAGGCGGCACCGCTGCCGTTGGCCTCCTGATCGGTGCTGCGCTGCTGCTCAAGCCGCTCGCAGCCGGAATTGGGCTTCTCGTGGTTGCTGCGTTCGCTTTCAAGTACCGGCGGCGAGCTCCCGCTTACACACTGGTGCTCGTTTTGCCGCTTATCTTCGGCCTTGCCTGGGCGGCGAACAATCAGCGTCAGTTCGACAACTTCACCTTCAGTAACTCCTTCTCGTACAACGTGCTGTTCCTTAAGACGCCAGTCGTGCTGGTGGCTGCTGAAGGCGGATCCGAGGAACAGATACGTCTTGACCTGATCGAAGAGCTCGGCGAGCGCCGCAATATCGACTATCCGCCCGGAACCGAGCACTATGACTTCCTCACTGTGACCGACAGTGAGACACTCTCGGAGATGAACTCACTGGCATTCGAAACTTGGCTCGATCACCCGACTGGGAACATCCGGCCAACTGCATCGGGTGCCTACGCAGTGCTCTTCAGGTTCCGAGACTCGACCCCGGCTGGCGTTCTCCTCGCACCATTGCGGCTCATCCTGTACATCGGAGCGGCTTTCGGAGCCGTGCTCCTCTGGCGTGCAGGCTGGCGGATGGCGGCGTTCCTGCTCGCAGGCATCGTCAGCTACATCGTGCTCACCAACATCTTCGCTCTGGGAGTCGGCGATCTCAGGCTGGCCATGCCGATCTACCCTGCGCTTGCTGCGCTATTCGCTGTCGCGGTGCAGCGGTTAGTTGAGCGACGGCAAACCGCTGTAGCTTCGTCCAAAGCGGGCGCACCAATTCCGGTGCAGTAACATTCCACTTCGCCATGCACTCACCCCTTGATTCGGAAATCTCGTATGCACTTTGATCTGCTCATCTCCGGTGGAACGGTTGTTGACGGTACGGGCGCGCCGGGTAGACGCGCTGATGTCGGGATCAACGGCAAGGAGATCGCCGCTCTAGACGATCTGTCCGAAGCCACTGCCACTCGTGTGATCGACGCCACGGGACTCACCGTCACGCCCGGCTTCATCGACGTGCATGCGCACTCGGACGGCGCGCTCCTGGCTGACGGTCAACACGCCAACGGCATACGGCAGGGCATCACCACCGAGATCATCGCTCCTGACGGTCTCACGCTGGCACCGCTCTCTGTCGAGAATTACCGCATGTATCGCTGGTATCTCTCTGGCATTCTCGGACTACCACCTGAAAACCTCGACATGTCCAGCATCGCGGCAGCACGCTCGAACTACCATCACAAGACGAGTTGCAACGTCGCCACCTTCGCTGGCCATGGCCCTGTAAGGCTTGAGGCCGTAGGTTTCGAAGACGTCCCTCTCACCGGCTCGGCGCTTGATCGGGCAAAAGGGGTGCTGAGCGATGCTCTCGAACAGGGCGCGTGCGGCTTCGCAACCGGCCTTTCCTACTACCCACAGTCCTACTCAACGACCGACGAGATGGTTGAGTTGTGCAAGGTCGCGGCAGAGTTCGACCGCCCGCTTTCGATTCACCTCCGCAACCACAACGTCGACCGCGCTCCGACCGGCGGAGGAGTCGAAGAGGCGATCGAGATCGGCAAGCAGTCCGGAGTCAAGGTTCACCTTGAGCACTATCGCACGCAGCCCGGCTCGGAAGGTGATCTCGAAGCTATCCTCGCCCCGGTCGACAGGGCGAAGTCCGAAGGTGTCGACATCACGCTCGAGACCTATCCATATCCTGTCGGATCCAGCTTTCCGCAGTCGTTCTTCCCCGGCTGGGTGCACGAAGGTGGCCCCGAAAAGCTGCTCGAGCGACTGTCTGACCGCTCACTACGACCGCAGATTGTCGAAGAGATGTCACGAGTCCTCTATGGCCGGCCCGCTGGCAATGTCTGGAGTTGGATTGGCCCGGAAGGCGACGAATCCCTCGCAGGTATGCTGTTCGACGACCTCGCAGCCAGCCGCGAATCGTCCGTGCCCGACCTGGTCTGCGATCTCATGGTCGAGTCCAACCTTGCCTGCGGCTTCCGAGGCGCTCCCCCTCACTCAACCCGTGTCTGGCGACAGATCGAGGAAGACGTGATGGAGCTCCTGGCCAGGCCCGATTACATGATCGGTTCGGATGCGATCCCGGTCGGCCAGCAGCCGCACCCGCGCGCCTACGGCTGCTTCCCGCGCGTTGTCGGAAGACTGCGCCGCAGGTACAGATACCTGCTCGAACAGGTGGTGCAGCGCGTCACGCAGAACCCCGCTGAGCGATTCGGATTGGACCGCCGCGGTGTCCTCAAACCCGGCAATTTTGCCGATATCGTCGTCTTCGACGCCGACCGCATCAATGACCGTTCCAGTTTTGAAGACCCGGCCGTCTTCCCGGAAGGCATTCCGCATGTTGTGGTCAACGGACAGGTTGCGGTCGACCACGAACGACTGACCGGCGTACTGGCGGGTGAAGCTGTGCCGTGATCTGCGGCGTCCAGCCTTTCCACCCGCCGGTGATAACCTCTCGGCCTCTGCCCAATCCCTGATTGCGCCACCCGGAGGCCCATCCTTGCCAGACAAGCCGAACATCATCTTCCTGTTCCCGGACCAGCTCCGAGCCGACTTCCTCAGCTGCTATGGAGCCGACTGGTTTGAAACGCCGAATTTCGACCGCATAGCGAACAGTGGCGTGCGTTACGAGAACTCCTTCTCCGCATCGCCTGTCTGCGTACCGGCCCGCACCGCCTTGCTGACAGGGATGAACGCCATTCGCAACGGCGTCACCGGCAACCTGCACAACCTGCGCGCCGACTACCGAGATGCGGGTCTCAAGACCTGGCCAGAGCTACTCGCTGAGAACGGCTACTACACCGTTGGCATCGGCAAGATGCACTTCTACCCGTGGGATGACCGTCGAGGCTTCCAGTACCGCTCGATTTGCGAGGACAAGCGCTGGCTAGAAGTCCGGGACGACTACTACCGGTACTTGCAGGAGCTCGGCCTGCGCAAGATGCACGGGAATGAGTTCGAGGGCTACCACGAAGACAAGGGCGCTGTCGTCAGCACCATGCCGTGGGAGCACTCATGGGACCGATTTGTCGGCAAAGAGGCCCGGCGCTTCATCCGCGAATACGGCTCAGAAGGCCCGTTCGCGATGATGGTCGGCTTCCCTGGACCGCACTGCCCGTACGACCCTTCGGAGGAGTTCCTTGAGGGCATAGACGATTCGAAGATCCCCGCCGCAGCGCCCGAAGCTCCCGGCAGCATCACACGCCTGCGCGAGGGCAATGTCGAAGGCAACAAGCGGCCGTGGAACGGAATCGACTACACAGAGTTTCCTGACGAGGCCAAGCACAAGGTGCGCAAGCACTACTCGGCGCTCATCAAGCAGATTGACCACGAGATCGGTGAAATCCTCAACACACTGGAAGAGCAAGGGCTGCTGGACAACACTGTGATCATCCTGTCGGCAGACCACGGCGACTATCTTGGCGACCACAACCTGATCGGCAAGGCGTCGTTCTTCGAGTCAGCTATCAGGGTGCCGATGATGGCAATGGGGCCGGGAATTCCGCAGGGCCAGGTGCGAGATGAGATGGTGGAGCTGCGGGACGTGACAGCCACCATGCTCGGTTTTGCAGGCGTCGACCTTCCGGACTGGTATGACGCGCAACCTCTGCCGGGTGATGGAATGCCGGGTGGCAGCGGCCGCGACCGCATCTTTGGTCTGCTCAGCGACGGCTGGATGAACTTCGACGGACAGTACAAGCTGCACAAGTACTCGACAGGCGAGGTCCTGCTGTTCGATATGGAGCGTGACCCCCAGGAGCAGCGCAACCTCGCATCGAACCCTGACTTCCAGAACGTGCTGCGCCGCCTGGACGCCGAGCTGACGGCGCACATCATGCAGTCGGCGCAGGCCTCATGGCACGACCGGCTGGCCCAGAACGGTGACATGTCGCAAGATCCCTCGTTCGGCCGAGAAGGCTGGCAACGCCCCTGGCCCCACCCACCGCAGGTAGCACCGCCGAGTTATACGGGGCCTGTGAAGTAGGGAGTAGATGATTGCAGGCTAGTTCGTTATGACTCGTCGAGTTTCTATTAGGTTTCGTTAAACTTCTAGACTATCCGCGGAGGTTTCCAGATCCTGCCAAATCAACCTGAAACCTGATTCTGATCAAGCTATAGCCGATGCTGAAGCAAAGACCGTTGGAAAGAGTCGCTACTTGGCTGTCTGACCACTATGTGGAAGTTGGACAGCCTACATTTTCGGCAGTAGTAGCCGCGTTCGTCGGCGTAGCAACGGGCCTGGACGACGTACCAGGCTGGAACGGTTGGCCATGGTGCATCGTCGCAGGAGGGATCGTCGGGCAAATATGGATTGCGGCGTTAGGCATCAGAGCCCGGCGGTCTCGAAGGGAACTGGAAATCCAGCTCGAACGTTCAGAGAATCTGAGCTCCTTACTAGTAGAAAATCAACGTGAGATGTTACAGGGGATCTTGTCCTCGCTTGCGAAAACTCTGCAGTTTGGCAGCGAATCAGAGAATAGCGAGCGAATCACACTTTACGTGCATGATAAGGACTCGAAATTCGTCCCTATCGCCCGACATTCAATGAACCCAAGCTACGAGGCGGACGGGCGTTCTACCTACCCGGACGATCAAGGGTGCATCTCCGCAGCCTGGCGAAACGATTGGTACTTTCGGGATTCACTACCCGATCCTGACGATGAATTTGAAGCATACGTGGAGGCACACGCAACCATGGGGGTTCCGCGAGAAGTGGTAGAGGGCCTCAACATGCGATCCCGTCTATACGTTGGGATACGCATAGAGTGTGATGACATCCGAAGAACACCTTTGGCGGTCATCATCGTAGAATCGACAAAGGCTGGACGATTCAACGAGCGTTCGGTCAAAACGGCGCTTGATCGTCAGAGTAATTCGCTCTCGATGGTGCTTGAGCGGCTCTTGCCTCACCTCTCGATTCCAAGTGTGGCGACGGAAGCGGAGTTGTAGCGATGGCTGAAGTAATCGACGTGGTTCGCTATCTGCTTCGTACTTATCCTCACGAACAGGAGCTATCCAACGCACGAGTCACCAAAATGATCTACTTGGCTGACTGGCATCAGGCATTGAACTGGCAGCGGCAGATTACTGGCATCGAATGGTATTTTGACAACTATGGTCCTTTTGTCTGGGATGTTCTTGACGCGGCTAAGGCGCATCCGGAATTCGTCAAGGTGATTCCGACCACCAATTTCTATGGCGGCACCAAGACACTATTCGCAACAACCGGAGAAAATGATCCAATTACTGTTTCTAGTGAAGAAAAATCTTCTTTGGACCACATCATCGAGGTGACAGAGTCGCTCTACTGGAATGACTTTATTCGTCTTGTCTACTCAACCCGTCCAGTCGCAAAGTCACCTCGATACTCGGTATTGGATCTGATAGAACAGGCCCAAGAGCAAACTAGTGAGTCTCGTCAGTCTGGAGGATGACTCTCTAATCGCGGCTCTTCTAGTAGTTATCAGGCCCGTCGTACTGTAGTCGGCGGAATGATGACTGAAATCACCGCCACTCGCCTGCCCAACAACCCGATCATCCGGCCCGGGATGGATGACCGGATGGACGAGCGCGTGCCGGGCAACATCAACGGGCCGTCGCTCATCAAGGTGCCCGACTGGGTCGAAAACCCGCTGGGCCGCTACTACCTCTACTTCGCCCATCACGTCGGCACATATATCCGCATGGCCTACGCAGACGCCGTCGAAGGGCCGTGGACCGTCTACTCACTCGGCGTGCTGGAGCTCGAAGACGCCTTTGCAGCCGAACATATCGCCTCGCCAGATGTCCACATCGACAACGACGCCCGGCAGTTCCGAATGTACTACCACGGCAAGCGCTCGCTGGAAGGCGCTGCTCAGGAGACCCGGGTCGCACTCTCGGCAGACGGCCTGAACTTCACCGCCCGTCCCAAAGTGCTCGGCAATCCCTACTTCCGAGTCTTCCAGCAAGACGACTGGCACTACGCCATCGGTATGCCCGGCGCACTCTACCGCTCATTGGACGGCCTCACCGACTTTGAAGAGGGTCCGCGCATCTTCCCGGACAACCAGCGACACACCGCGCTGCTGAAGCGCGGCAGTTTGCTATACGTCTTCTACACTCTGGTCGGCGAAGAGCCGCCAGAGAGCATCCTGGTCAGCACCATCGACCTCACATCTGACTGGCAGAACTGGTCTCCGTCTGAGCCGCAGCTCGTACTCAAGCCCGAAACCGAATGGGAAGGCGCCAATCTGCCACTGGAGCCTTCAGCGCGCGGCATGATTGTCCCGCCAGTTAACGGCCTCCGGGACCCGGGAGTCTTCGAAGATGGCGAAGAGGTGTATCTGCTCTACTCGGTCGCCGGTGAGCGAGGGATAGCGATAGCTCGACTGGAGCTGTGAGTTCTGCTGGATCGCCGATCTCCCGTTGACTGGCAACTCAGGCTGCGCAATCCCACTGCGCACTTCTCCTAATCGCACATCGGTCGGCCACCATGCCGTCACCAGCCTCATCTGCGATGCTAGCGGCACACACTGCGGCCGGAGCGCCGCACAACGCGGGCTGTAAACATGTCGATAGTAGACGCACACCCTCACATCTACTCGCCTGACCGAGACGCCTATCCCACGATAGAAGAACCCTGGGAGCCGGGTGAGCCTGCGTCTGTCGAAGACCTGAAGAAGATGATGGACGCCGTCGGTGTCGACCGCGCCATTTTCATCCAGACCAGCACCTTCTATGGTCATGACAACCGCTACGTCATGGACTCTGCGAAGGAGCACGCAAGCTGGGCTGGCGGAGTCGTAACGCTCGACCCCGATGACGAATCTCATGTCGAGTTGCTTGAAGAAGCGGTAGCTGGCAGCAACATCCGCGGTATGCGCGGCACGACTGACTCGCTAAACCGCATCGCCACTCCGAACGTCTATCGACTGTGGACAAAGGCGATGGAGCTTGGGATTCCGGTCAACTGCATGGTCATGGATGACCTTGAGCGTGTGCCGGAGATCGAGCGAGTCGCGCAGGACCTCGGTGACCTGAAGATCGTCATCGACCACTGCTTCATGCTCAACACTCGCCACCAGACCGAGGAGACGCTGGTCGCTCTCGAGCGGCTGGCGCAACTTCCGAATGTGTACGCCAAGCTGACGAGCGGCACGCACGGCTCATATCGCGTCTATCCGTACCCGGACATGCACGACCCGCTGAAGCGAGTGATCGATGCATTCGGACCGAAGCGCTGCGTGTGGGGCTCCAACTTTCCTAATGCTCTCTGGTCCAAGGGCGCTTCGTACGCCCAGAACCTGCATCTCTTCGTGAAAGAGCTTGGACTGAGCCTGCCAGATAAGGCCGACATTCTTGGCATGACGGCGATGTCACTCTGGTTCCCGCAGGAGTACAGGGAAGAGGAGCAGGCGCAGACCGAGCAGCAAGAGCGGACGGAACGCGAATCGGTCCAGGCGATAGAAGATGCGGAGCCGCCTGTTGTCGAAGATGAGTCCGACGAGGCCAAAGGTCACGTCGCTCAGATCACGCAGATGGCCGATCTCATCGCAGCAGAGGGCAATGTTGAAGGGCCGATCCTCGAACAGGTGGATGACGTCGAGCTTTCGGCCATTCTCGATGCAGCCAACGAACTGAACGCCGTGCTGGACACGGTCGAGGCACCGAAAAAGCCTGCTCCGAAGAAGAAAAAGAAGGCCGCGGCGAAGAAGAGCGAACCGAAGCCTGAGCCTCAGCCGGAAGCCATCGAAGAGGTGGATGAGCCGGAACCTGAGGCCGATGTCACAGTCGACCTCGACGAGTTGATGGCAGGGCAGAACTACACGCCCATCAAGACCGACGAGATCGGTGGCGATCACGTTGCTGAGGCCGATATCGCATCCGATGTCCAGGCGCAGCTAGATGCAGCGCTCGGCTCCGTTGAGGAACCTGGAGACATCGAGCTAGAGATCGAAGAGGAGGAGTCAGACCTCCCTGCCGAGACGGAACCTGAGATCAATGTCGCGGAACTACTGGCGGCGCAGGAAGCTGCAACGTCGGATGAAGCCGCATCCAACAGTGCAAACGAGCCTGAACTCGACGAAGTGGCCGACATCGCCGCGGACGTGCAGGCCCAGCTAGACGCCGCTCTTGGCACAGCAGGCGAGTCACCCGAGATCGAGCTAGAGATCGTCGAGGACGAGGCTGAACCGTCTGACACGGACTCGGAGACGACTATCAACGTTGAGGAGTTGCTGGCAGCACAGGCCGAGGCCGGCCCCGCTGAAATTGAAGAGGCTCCAGAAGCCGATGTCGCTGCAGACGTGGAAGCGCAACTGGCCGCAGCGCTGGACACTGTGAACGCGGACGATGCAGCAGCCGATAACGCCGTCGAAACCTCGGAACCGTCCACCGAGTCGGTAGACGTTGAGGTGAACGTTGAGGCGCTACTTGCGGCTCAGGCCCCGGAATCTGACGCTGCTGAGCAAGCCACCGAAGTCGAGACCGAAGACGGCGATATCGATCTCACGTCGGTGCTCGAAGCCGCTGAACAGCTGAACGCCGCGCTTGAATCGGGCGCTCCAGAAGAGCCCGAGGCCGCGGGAGCGTCACGGCCAACAGACAAGATCGACCCCGAATTCGTTCAGCCCACCGCATCCGCAATCAATGAACCAGAGATCAATGTCGACGAGCTCCTGGCAGCACAGAACCAGGCATCTGCTGCCACGGACGAGATCGAACCCCCATCTGAACCAGCCGACGAACCGGCAGCAAGCGACGACGCTGACGAGTTTGATGTCGATGCGCTGATGGACGTGGCCGATCAGCTCAACTCAATGCTCGAGTCCGTCGAAGACGTAGCGACGAACATCAACGAACTGGCGTCCGACGCCGAGGCAGAGCAGCCCGACGATCAGTCCGAGCGCCCTTCCGCCTGAAGTTCCGTTCTCCCTCCACTCTGCGACTTAACTCATTAGCCGCTAGAATCGCCCTGCGCAGATGACTCGCGTCGGCCAACTGTCGGCGCGCCTGCAGTACAGCGCAATCAGTCGGATCTCAATCAGCGACCGGACAGGACTCAGCAATGGAACTGCGCCCGAACAGGATCAAGAGAAAGCTCGCCAATGGCGAAGTGGCCGTCATTGTCAGCGGCCTCACCCACCCGGACGACATCGATGCGATCGGCCCGCTCGGCCTCGACGGCGCGTGGCTCGAAGGTGAGCATGGCGCTTCAGATCCAGCTGAGATTGGCAATTTGACCAGAGCCTGCGACATCTGGGGCATGACTTCGGTCGCCCGCATCAACAAGAACGACCAGGGGATGATCTACCGCACATTCGACCGCGGCGCTCAGGCAGTCTGCGTTCCACACATCAACACAAAAGCTGAGGCCGAAAACGTAGTGCAGGGCGGTAAGTTCGCACCTATTGGCCAGCGCGGCCTCTTCACCAGCCGGCAGGGCTACGGAGTCGACAACTACCTGCAGGTTGCAAACGACGAGACCTCGCTGTTCGTACTAATTGAGGACATAGCGGCGTACGAGAACCTGGATGAGATCCTCACGGTTGATCACATCGACTCGTTCTTCGTCGCACCATCAGACTTCGCCGCCTCGATGGGCCACATAGGAAATATCGACCACCCGGACGTGCAGGCGAAGATCAACGGATCTCTGGAAAAGATAGTGAACTCTGGCAGAACAGCAGGGACATTAGCCACGAATGACAATGTCGCCCGATTCGTTGAGATGGGCGTGAAGCTGTTCATGACCCCATCAGGCCCATGGATGGCCGCGGGCGCTGCCCAGTTCCAAAAAAACGCAGGCATAGCCTGATCGCCTTGCTGCGGAATGCCGACGGCCTCTGCGCCTCAGAGACATCACACAGGAAAACCTCTCCGAAACATGCATCCAGCCAGCTACCTCTTTTCCCGCCTCGTGAGCCACAGGCGCACGTTTCTAGTCGCTATCGCAGCCACTGCCGCTATAGCCGTCGCGTGCAGCGGGAGCAGCTCCAACCCCTCCGCTGATGACCAGGTTCTGCCAGTAGTCGAAGCAACCACGCCGCCTTCAGAGTGCATCAACCACGTCCAGCCCGAGGGCGCTCCTACATTCGACCAACTGGACCTCTCGCGGCTCCAGGTCCAGGAGGCCGGTCTGCGCTTCTACGACATCGAGCCGGGTACCGGCGACACACCGAGCCTGGCGGACGCCGTCTCATTCGAGTACACAGGCTGGCTCGAAGACGGCTGCATGGTAGACACGTCGTACCCGAACCCGGAGCCGATTACCGCTCCGATGCTGAATGTGCTTCGCGGATGGCAGCAGGGTTTCCTGGGCATGCAAGAAGGTGGAACACGGGTGTTCGAGGTCGGACCTGAGCTCGGGTACGGCGCCGTCGGATTCCCGCCAAGGATTCCGGCCAATGCCACGCTGATATTCCACATGACGCTTATCAACCGAACCACTATCGCTGAGGCAGAGGCGACCATCGAGGCCGAGATCGCAACGGCGACGGCGGAAGCTGCATCGGCGAGCGAGACAGCAGTCGCCAGCGGGACGGTGTTCCCGCCGCCATGCGTGAATGGAGACCAGCCTGATTCGGCGCCGGCATTCGATGACATCGACTTTGACCGGCTCGAGACCCTGAACGATGCCGTCCGTTTCTACGACATCGAAACGGGCACCGGGGAGATGCCTGATGTCTCGGACGTGGTCTCCGTCGAATACACCGGCTGGCTTCAGAGCGGCTGCATCTTCGACACGTCGTTCGACGACGAAGGGCCGGTCAGCTTCCCGCTTGCTAACGTGATCCAGGGATGGCAAGACGGACTTAGCTCAATGCAAGAGGGCGGTGTCCGGGTGATCGAGATCGCTCCGGAACGGGCGTACGGCGAGCAAGGATTCGGTCAGGTGATCCCGCCAAACTCGACGATTATCTTCCACGTGGAGCTAATCAGTAAGAACTAGCGCTGGGAGCGGCCCTGGCTACTCGTCGCCTTCGAAGTCACCGAAGCCGGGCTTGCCGATCATCCCGGCGGCAACGGTTTCGTTGGTCGCTTCATCCATCAGTATGAAGCTGCCAGTGACGCGGTTCACAGAGTAGTCGTCGTAGACGATCGGCGCGCTAGTCTTTAGCGATATTCGCCCGATCTCGTTCAGTGCCAAAGACTGGCAGTTCGGATCGACTGACAGCGTTCCGACATCAACACGGCTGCGCAACTCGGTCACCATCGCCCGGGCAGAGCGCGTGGTGTGCTTGATTCGTAGCATCGTGCCCGGCCGCAGTTCTTTGCTTTCGCTCATCCAACACACGGTCGCGATGAACTCCTGTGTGACGCGCGGCACGCCGTCCGCTGCGCAGATCAGGTCGCCGCGCGAGATATCGATGTCGTCCTCAATTCGGATGGTGACAGCGTCCGGCCACTCGGCGCGATCCACCTCACCGTCAGGAGTCTCGATGGCAGTCACGCTCGTGGTCTTGCCAGCCGGCAGAATCCCGACCTGCTGTCCAACTTCCACGGTGCCACTCCGAATCGAGCCTGCGTAGCCACGATAGTCGTGATGCTCTTCAGTCAGCGGCCTGATCACATACTGAACGGGAAGTCTGAACGAGTCGTCGATCGGCGTCCCTGTGATCTCCAGCTCTTCAAGGTGCTTGAGCAGCGGCCCTTCGGTGTACCACGGCATCTTGGCGGACGACTCCACCACGTTGTCGCCGTGCAGAGCAGACATCGGCACGTAGTGAGCGCACTCGACGTTCAGTCGCTCGAAGAACTGGTCGAGCTCTTTCCTGATACTCGTGAACACGGACTCGTCGTATTCAACAAGGTCCATCTTGTTTACACAGACCACAACGTGCTTGATACCCAGCAAGGTAGCGATCACCGCATGCCTGCGTGACTGCTCAACGACGCCATTGCGCGCATCGATGATGACGAGTGCTACGTCAGCAGTTGAGGCGCCGGTAACCATGTTGCGCGTGTACTGCACATGGCCCGGAGTGTCGGCCAGGATGAACTTGCGGAGCGAGGTGCTGAAGTAGCGGTAGGCGACGTCGATCGTGATGCCCTGTTCGCGTTCCGCACGCAGGCCGTCCGTGAGCAACGCAAGGTTCAGGTACTCATTGCTCTGGCGCCTGCTTGCCGACTCGGCAGCGCTCAGGACATCGTCCTGGATAGCCTTCGAATCGAACAACAACCGGCCGATCAGCGTGCTCTTGCCATCGTCGACAGAGCCGGCTGTGGCGATCCTCAGCAGTTCCATCAGAAGTAGCCCTCGCGCTTCCGGTCTTCCATCGCCGCCTCAGATGCCCTGTCGTCAGCCCTGGATTGACCGCGCTCGGAGGTACGAGTCGACTCGATCTCAGCCATCACCTCAGCGACCGTCGCTGCCGTAGACGGAACCGCGGCTGTGCTCGTCATATCGCCGACTGTCCGGAAGCGCACCGACTGCGTCTCAACCTTCTCGTGCGACTCAGGTTGCATAAAGGGTGATGTCGCCATGTAAAGGCCGTCTCGTTCGAATACTTCCCGTTCGTGAGCGAGGTATATGGAAGGGATCTCGATCTCACGGGCTTCGATGTAGCGCCAGATGTCCAGCTCCGTCCAGTTCGAAAGAGGGAATACACGGATGTGCTGTCCGGAGTTCACGAAGCCGTTGTAAAGGTTCCAGACCTCGGGTCTCTGGTTCTTCGGGTCCCACTGGCCGAATTCGTCTCGGAACGAATACACACGCTCTTTGGCCCTCGCCCGCTCCTCATCACGACGAGCGCCGCCGAAAACCGCGCCGAACTTATTCTCACGAATTGCATCGAGCAAGACCGGAGTCTGCAGGCGGTTGCGCGAGCCGCCGGGGTCGGTGCTCGGTGCAATGCGGCCTGAGTCAAGAGCCTCCTGTACAGAGGCAACGACGAGATCCAGCCCGAACTCCTGCGCAATTCGGTCCCGGTACTCGATCACTTCAGGAAAGTTATGGCCGGTGTCGATATGGACGATAGGAAATGGCAGCTTTGCCGGCCTCACCGCAAGCATCGCCAGGTGAAGCATCACGATCGAGTCTTTGCCGCCCGAAAAAAGCAGCCCGGGGCGGTCGAACTCAGCGGTCACCTCACGGATGATGTGAATCGACTCAGATTCCAGCGCACGTAGCGCGGCACGAGTCTCTTCTGTTCCTTCCAGCGACCGCAACCCGACACTCATCGACTGGCCGCCTCCACGATGTGGAGTCCACACTCCTTGGCATCTGGGTCGCCTTCCCACCACCAGCGCCCGGCCCGGATGTCCTCGCCCGGCTCGATGGCCCTGGTACACGGAGCGCAGCCCAGGCTCGGATAGCCGCGGTCGTGCAACTCGTTGTAGGGCACGCTGTTCGCGTCTACATACTCACGCACCTGCTCGAACGTCCAGTTCGCGAGCGGGTTGATCTTGTAGTTTTCGTGCGGCTCATCCCACTCAACGATGTCGATGCTGCCGCGGTCCATTCCCTGGTCCCTGCGCAGGCCCGTGACCCACGCGTCGACGCCAGCCAATGCCTTGTTCAATG
This sequence comes from Dehalococcoidia bacterium, assembly GCA_028285005.1. Taxonomy (GTDB): domain Bacteria; phylum Chloroflexota; class Dehalococcoidia; order Lucifugimonadales; family Lucifugimonadaceae; genus JAJCYX01. Next base: position 24,637 of record JANQQP010000012.1, read on the forward strand.
GGTCAACTTTGCGGACGCTGCAGCAAAGTTTCCGGTTCGCCACTCCTTTATAGAAGAGGTTGAACCCCTTCTCCTTGACCATTGCCCGTACCGCTTCGAGGTCCGGGTACTGCGTCTCGATCTCGATGCGGTAGCGCAGCTGGAACTGGTCGAACAGCGTGTAGGTCTCAGTCGGCAGGCGCAGAGTGTCGAGAGTCATCACTCGCGCCTTGTCGTTGATGCGCCAGTACATGTCGTAGAGAGCTACATCCTCAAGTCCGAAGCTTGACATCTGAACTGCAGATGTTCCGAACGTGTTGTCTGTCCATCGAAGTACCGCTTCAGGGTCCTGCGACTCAAATTCAGCGTTGAGAGCGGCCAGCTCATCCGCCGAGAATCTATGTTTCGTCTCTGTCATGGTCACTGGAGTATTCGATGCGCCAGATAGATAGATGCTTCCAGGGTTGGTCCGGTTGATGAAAAAGGGGCACAAAAAACCCCTGCTGAGGCGTTACTCGCAGGGGGCGGGTTTCGCTATTTCAGCGAAAGCGCGCTTTCAGGCGCTCCCCTCCGAGTGCTCAGAGCGGCAAGTACAGGCGCAGTTTGGACAAACTTGTGGTTTTCGCATCTAGCTGAGTATAGCACCGAGAGTTCGATTCAAATTTGCTGGCTGCCACCCTCACACACCGAACACACAACTCTCCTGCGCCGTTGGCTCCCAGTGTGAAACTTTGGTCTCTAGACCGTCCGCGAGGGCCGGGACTAGAATACGTTTCGTACTCAATATAGTGGGCGTATGGACCCGCCCGTATCTCAACTCTGCCGCATCTCGGGCGAATTCGCCGCACTGTAGTCGGACTGCGGAGAGAAATCCAAACCGGACTCTACCCGGGGAGAACCCAAATGACCTCGACACTGCCCACCGTTTCGGGCGAGCGAATCGAAGAGCTCCAGCAGAAGGCCGGCGAGCACCTGTTCATGCACGCCGTTCAGACGAACGACTGGCGAGGATCGCTCAAGATCTTCGAGAAGGGTGAGGGAGTCTGGGTAGAAGACATCGAAGGCAACCGACTTCTCGATTCCATGGGCGGACTCTGGTACAAGGCGGCAGGCTACGGCAGGCGAGAGATCGCAGACGCCATGTACCAGCAATTGCTGGCTATCGACTCCCCACCCGCCGGTTCCGCCACCGTCTCCCAGATCGAGTTATCTGCAAAGGTCTCGGAACTGTATCCGGACCACGGCGCTCGACTGTTCTTCGTTTCGGGCGGCTCAGAAGCGGTTGAGACTGCTGTGAAGATGGCAAAGAAGCACCAGGCGCTAAACGGCAAAGCAGGCGCGTTCAAGGTCATTTCACGACGCTACTCCTACCACGGCGGCACGGCCATGTCCGTCAGCCTCGGCCGTAGTCCTGCTGCAGACCCGATGGGCCCTGAAATGCCCGGCGCCGTCCATGTGGGCAACTGGAACTCCTACCGAATGCCGTACGAGGGCGACCCGGTGGACGTAGCAGTTCGGTGCGCCAACGAGTTCGAGACGGCCATCATTCACAACGACCCTGACACCGTCGCTGCAATGATCGCCGAACCTGTGTCGGCTGCGGCCGGTATCCACGTTCCACCTGCTGAGTACTGGCAGCGGCTCCGAGAGATCGCCGACAAGTACAACGTCGTGCTGATCGCTGATGAAGTGATCACGGGCTTCGGCCGCACCGGCGAGTACTTTGCGCCCTCAAACTGGGGCGTGCAGCCGGACATCACCACGGTCGCCAAGGCGCTCACATCTGGCTACGCACCACTGGGAGCGGCCATCGCCACTAAGAAGGTCGCTGACTCCTTTATAGGAGGAGCAAAAGAGACCTTCCGGCACTTGATCACGTTCGGCGGCCACCCAGTGGCTGCTGCTGCGGCTCTCGCCAACCTGGAAATCTTCGAGAGAGAAGACCTTGTAGGTAACTCTCGTCGTATGGGGAACTACCTGTTCGATCAGCTGCAGCGGCTGTATGACCACAAGATCGTCGGTGACGTTCGAGGTGGTCTTGGTCTGCTGGCGGCGGTCGAACTTGTGCAGGACCGGGAGAGCAAGACGGCGTTCCCGGCGGATGCCGGACTGGCCAAGAGGCTTCCCAAGCTGCTTTACGAACGAAAACTGGTCAGTTTCAGGGCAGGCGACCTGATCTCACTCTGCCCGCCACTGTCGATCACATCAGACGAGGTCGATTTCATCGTGAATGCGCTTGACGACACGTTAACGCAACTCGAATCGGACCTCGGTATCGCCTGACCTGTATGAAGGGCTGAATGTTGGCACAAACTGGCTGGCCTGTGGTATTGTGCCTCCCACTTCTCGAGCCCGGCTTTGCTGGGCTCGTGGAACGCTATTGATATTCATCCCTGGCAGGGACGGGGCGATCTTGAGAGATAGTCGGAGAGCGTCCGTCAGGAGATAGGGAGTCGATATGGACGAAACCACACCCACCATGGACGCCGCCGTTGCTAACAGCCCGGCCGCGCAGGAACTGGACCGAGACGGTTTCGGTGAAAGCGCAGCAGGCGATGAGGTAGTCCTTGATGTCCGTGACCTGAGGACTCACTTCACCACTCGCTGGGGCACGGTCAAGGCCGTTGACGGCGTTAGCTACAGCGTCCGCCGCGGTGAGACTCTCGGCGTGGTTGGCGAGTCCGGTTCAGGCAAGTCCGTAACCGCCCTCTCGCTCATGCGCCTGGTGCCATCCCCTCCCGGACAGATCGTTGGTGGCGAGGTAATCCTGAACGGGCGTGACCTTCTCAAGCTCTCTGAGAAGGAGATGACAAAGGTCCGCGGTGGTGAGATCTCAATGATCCTCCAAGACCCGATGTCAGCCCTAAACCCCGTCTTCTCCGTCCGTAACCAGGTCGGTGAGGCGATTCAGATCCACCAGGGTCTCAAGGGCCGGGACCTCTGGGACCGGGTTGTTGACTCCCTACGTAAGGTGCGAATCCCTGCGCCTGCAGTTCGAGCCAAGGACTACCCGCACCAGCTTTCAGGTGGAATGCGACAGCGCGTAGTCGGTGCTATCGGCATCTCATCGAAGCCCTCCGTCATCATCGCTGACGAGCCAACCACGTCACTCGACGTGACAATTCAGGCTGCGTATCTGCGACTACTGCGCCAGATCCAGCAGGAAGAAGGCGTCGGCATCATCTTCATCACGCACGACTTCGGCATCGTCGCCAAGATGTGTGACCGAGTGGCCGTCATGTACGCCGGTCGAGTTGTCGAGATGGCCGATGTAAGGACCATTTTCAACAACCCGCTGCATGAGTACACCAAGGCGCTTATCACCTCGGTGCCAAAGCTGGAAGAGAAGACCGGTCGTCTGCCGCAGATTGAAGGACAGCCGCCGCTGCTCTACAACCTGCCGCCAGGAGACGCATTCGCTCCTCGGTCCCCGCTTCCGCACACTGACAAGGACCTGCAGATCAGGCCTGAACTGGTTGAAGTCGAGCCTGATCACTGGGTCCAGCTCGCTCACAGTTCGGTGGCGGAATTCGACAAGTACAAGCACCTCGTTCCTTACGGCAGCGAGTACGACTAGCACTTAGTTACGCCTGAATCGGAAAACGTAAAGTCCGACGGAGTAAAAGATGACAACAGCTGAAGCGCCGCCGCCTACCTCGGAGAGGACCAACAAGTTCGGGATCGATTGGGCTCCCGGCACGTTGGAATCCTCTGACGCGATCATCTCCGTCAGGCATCTCAGGAAGTGGTTCCAGGTCGGCAACACGATTCTGGGATTCGGTACCAAGCACTGGCTGAAGGCCGTCGACGACGTCAGCTTTGACATCGAGCGAGGCAAGACGATCGGACTTGTCGGAGAGTCAGGCTGCGGTAAGACGACCACCTTGAAAGTGCTGCTTGGCCTCGAAACTCCCACAGAGGGAACGATCTACTTCGAAGGTCAGGACGTTGCCACGCTTACCAAGGCTGGCCGCAAAGAGTTCCGCACCTCGATTCAGGCGGTGTTCCAGGACCCCTGGTCATCTCTGAACCCCAGGATGCGCGTCAACTCAATCGTCGCCGAGCCTCTTGAGATCGCCACGACCATGACTCGCGGACAGATCCGCACCAGGGTCGGAGAACTGCTCACAGAGGTGGGCCTGAACTCCTACCAGGGAAACCTCTACCCGCACGAATTCTCAGGTGGACAGAGGCAGCGCATCGGCATTGCCCGTGCGCTGGCGCTGAACCCGAAGATCATCACACTCGACGAGCCAGTCTCCGCATTGGACGTTTCGATTCGTGCGCAGATCATGAACCTGCTCGTTGACCTGCAGGAAGAGCACGGCCTGGCATACCTGATGGTCGCCCACAACCTGGCTACGGTCCGATACATGTGCCACAGGACCGCTGTGATGTACCTCGGCGTTGTGCAGGAGATGGGTGACACGGAGAGCATTTTCCGTAAGCCAACGCACCTCTACACGAACGCTCTGCTATCGGCTGCGTTGCCATCGCACCCGGACATCGAGCGTGAAGAGATCATCCTGCCGGGTGAGGTTGTCTCACCGGTTGACCCGCCTCCTGGCGACGTGTTCATGACACGCACGCCGCTGCCGGTTGATCCGGACCACGAGTACGCCAAGTCGCGGCCGCCGCTGACGGAGATCGAGCCCGACCACTGGGTGACGGTGACTCCGTGGAGCACGATCGATGCTGCGAACGAACAGGGCATTGACCTTGCCCTCTCGGTTGACGAAGAGATCGAGAGCGGTAGCTTCGAGGGTGGCGGTCGCTAGACCTCCAGTCCGACCAGTTCAGCCAATCAGGGCCGCGGGTGCAGATACCGCGGCCCTATTCGTTGTGTGCGGGTAACTGGGCCGGTGACTCCAAGCCCACCGAGAGGTTCACCATCCTGAGCCTGTCGAAGGGTGGCCATTGGTCGGCGAGCCGTCGGCCTCCGCCCGACATCACCCTCTCCCATCAAATTAGGGGGAGGTGTCATCCCGACCGTAGCGGAGGGATCTGACCGTTGATCCCGGTTCGAACGAGAGATTCTGAATCAAGTTCAGAATGACGGATAGCGGCGTTAGTTACAGTAGGTGTTGCCATCCTGAGCCTGTCGAAGGACCGCTAATCCCCTCGCCCAGCTTGGGAGAAGGCTGGGGTGCGGGTCGTTCTTCCGATTGGCAGCCGTTGAGGCAGCCGACAGCCCACCCTCTAATTCCCTCCCTGCCAGGGAGGGAGAACGCCGTCGCCATCCTGAGCTCGTCGAAGGGTGGCAGGCAGCGACCTCGTCCACGCCTGACAACCGGGGCATCACAGGAATCGCAATCAGGACGATCCTGTATTGAGAATCCCCATGAACACAGTCAGGCTCGACTTCGATGGTGCAGACGTCTTCATTCTCGCTGACGGCGACTGGCGCGAGTTCCGGTCCCGCGCCTGCGAAAAGGAACCAGAAACTACCGACTGGCTGCGGTCAATCGCCGAACCTCAAGAGGGTGGAGCAGTCGTTTGGGACATCGGAGCATCGGTGGGTAGCTACTCGCTCATCGCGGCAGCGCTCGGACACCGCGTCGTGGCATTCGAACCGTTCGCCCCAAGCTTCGGCCACCTCCAACAGAACGTCTGGCTTAACGGGCTCGACGAACGGATCTCTGCCGTTCCACTTGCTCTCGGCCCAACCAGCGAAAGACCGCTCACTGTCGATGAATTCAGAGTGAGCAGCACAGCACCTGGTTCGGCATCGCATGGAAACCCGTCCAGCAAGAAGGTTCAGCAAATACTGGTCACTTCTGCGGATCAGGCTGCGGATATCTACCCGACTCCCGATCACGTCAAGATCGATGTTGACGGCACCGAACTGGGAGTCATCGAGGGCGGGCGCACCGTTTGGCCGTTGGCCGAGTCGATGATGATCGAATCGCAGCCCGGGACGATCGAGAACATTGAGATGATCCTGGCAGCGGCTGGACTCGAACGGGTCGAAGCGCATAGACGCCTGGGCCACACGGAACAGCACAACTACCTCTTCAGGAGGCCGGCGTGAGGGAGCTGACCATAGATAGTCGGCGCATTTCTGACACCGACCCTGCTTACCTGGTAGCCGAGATTGGTCACAACCATGGCGGCGAATTGCCAAAGGCCATTCAGATGGTTGAGGATGCCATCGCCTCTGGAGCTGATGCCGTCAAGTTCCAGACTCGGGTGCCTAGAGAGGTCTACGCGCCCGGTACTGTCCCCGGCGCCTATGACTTCAAATCCGATAACCCTCAGTGGATGGCAAGGAGCTACGGACGGCATCGCGAGGCGCTGGAGTTCGATGAGGGCGAGTGGCGTGAGCTGTTTGCGGTCTGTGACGCTAAGCAGATCACAGCCTTCTCGACACCATTCGACCACACCAGCGCGGACCTGCTGGCCCGGCTCAATGTGCCAGCCTTCAAGATTGCTTCGGGCGACGCTACCAACACGCCGCTGATCAGGCATATCGCGTCATTCGGAAAGCCGATGATCCTCTCCACAGGCGGCTGCGCGATCGAAGACGTTGACCGCATCGTCAACATAGTCGAGCCTACCGGGACCCCGTTCGCTCTGCTTCAGTGTTCTTGCATCTATCCCGCACCAAACGACTCGCTCAACTTACGAGTGATCGAGGACTATCGCCAGCGCTATCCGAAAACCGTCACAGGTCTGTCTACACACTCTCCTGGATGGATACCGACTGTCGCCGCGTTCGCTCTGGGCGGCCGTATCTTTGAACACCATTTCACACACGACCGAGGCTGGAAGGGAACCGACAACCAGTTCTCCCTTGAGCCAGCCGACATGCTGGCACTAAGGCAGGCAATCGACACAGTACTTCCGGCTCTCGGATCTCGGGAAAAGACCCGAGACGAACGTGAAGAGAGCTACACACTGGAGCGCCAGAAAGCGCTGTACTGGCGAAGGGACGTTAAGGCTGGTGAGACTGTTCTGGCCGACGACCTGATTGCGCTTTGTCCGAATCCTGGCGCTGTGCAAGCTGTTCAGCCGTACGAGCTTGAGAACCTTGTGGGGCTTGAGGTCCGACGGGCTGTGTCGGAGGGCGAGGTCGTAAGTCGCAAGCAGGTTGAGGTGTGACAGCAATAGCGCTAATACCCGCTCGCGGCGGCTCCAAGCGGATCCCGGGCAAAAACATCCGGGAGCTTGCAGGTCGCCCACTGCTCGCCTATGCAATTGAATCGGCGTTCGAGTCGGGTCGCTTCTCGAGAGTCCTGGTAAGCAGCGACGACTCGAAAACCCTCGAGATCGCTGCATCACTGGGTGCCGATTGTGTCCGCCGTCCGCCTGGTTTCGCGAGCGATGTGTCACCCGATATCGACTGGGTGAAGCATGCTCTGAGGGCGGCGAACTACGTCGTGTACTCAGCCTCATCAGCCGAATCTGGAAGTAGCGACGACGACGAATCCTCGATCGATACCTTCTCGATCCTTCGACCGACATCTCCGTTTCGTACGGCCAAAACGATCCGGCGTGCCTTCGACGACTGGTGGCGGGCCAACGGACTCACAGAGGCGACGTCCGAAAGGGCGGAAGCTACGTTTGAGAGTGCTGCTATCGGGACCACCAATCCACCAACGGACACAGGCTTGCGATCAACTAGAAAAAGATACTCGTCGCTACGGGCCGTAGAGCCGGTGTCGCAGCACCCGGGCAAGATGTGGCAGATACGCGACTCTGAGTTGGTGCCACTCATGCTTCAGCCGTCGGCCCAGCCGTTCCACGACACCCAATTGGCGGCGTTGCCCAGGGTCTATGTCCAAAACGCGTCGCTGGAGATCGCCTGGATCAGTACGGTCGGCGAAACCGAAACCATCTCGGGCGATCGCATCTTCCCATTCGAGACTCAAGGCCATGAAGGCTTCGATCTGAATACCGAGTATGACTGGGCCGTGGCCGAACAGATGATCGCGGCCGGCGCGGAGTTGGCCGATGCCTCCTGACCTGTGGACGCCCGATGGCGTGGAGTACGTGCAGTCATGGTTCGTCGGCAAGACGGGCGAAGACGGCTGGGACGTCTACAAGCACGAGTTCAGGCTCATCTATAAGGGCGAAACCGAAATGTTCGGCGTGCTCGCTGAGGCGTCAGCGTCCGAATCGCAGATCGAGGACACCGCAGCGTGGACCGCCGAGAAGTCGATGCAGAAGATCGTCGAAAAGCTGCAACGAAGAGGAAGCAAACTCATCCCTGAGTCGCTGGCAGACCGGCAGAACTGGGATGTGCGACGTGACCTCGCAGCGCTGTTCAGGGACTTTCGGGCGCATATGAAGAAGAGGAGAGAGAGCAGTGGCGGGAAGATCTACTACGCGGGAATCAACTGACAACTCCGCCCGGAAGTCTGCACGTTCGAAGGCAAAGAGCGGCTCCTCCGAGAGCAAGAAACCGGCGCGCAGCAAGAAGATCTGCATGCTCGGCTACGCGGAGGAGACCCGTGGTCTTGTCTTCAACCTGGATGAAGACGTCGAAATCTGGGGTATCAACATGGCCCACGTCTTTCTCTACACACCCGAGGGGTCGAAAGCACGCGCGAAGCCGACTCAGTGGTTCCAGATCCATCCACAAGACTGGGTCGGGGCAAACACCGAATCGACGGGCAACTACGGACGACCGATCGAGCACGTCAGGTTTCTGGACAAGTTCAGCAAGGACGGTGGCATCGTCTGGCTGCAGAAGCCTGACGAACGCATCCCGAACGCGAAGCTATATCCCTTCGACGACCTGTTCGTCGCGGCAGGGCGCGACTACGCAACATCATCCTTCGCCTATCAGCTCGCCATGCTCTGGCACACAATCCACGTGGAAAAGCAGCCGGTGAGCGATCTCTATATCTACGGCATCAACCTCACCGCAATGGACGAGTACGCCCATCAGAAGCCGTGTGTCGAGTACTGGCTGGGCAGAGTGGAAGAGTCCGGTGTGAAGCTGCACATCCCCAGCGCGTCGTCGCTACTCAAAGGCCCGAAATACGCCCGCGGTGATGACGATCTGGCCCTCGTAAACCACGCGAAAGACCGCATGCACCACCACCGTGAGAAGTACTTCACTGAGTGGTCCAACTGTCTGGTCGGCTCTTCGATGGCCCTTGAAACGCAGCACTGGGCGGCGTTCCTGGGCGAGCTTGCCCAGGAGTTTCCGGTCATCGCCGAGAACGAAGACCTGCGCAACGCCATTCAGGCCCGAATCGACAAGCGGATCGGCTATCACCAGACGACCGCCGACCGCTCTCGTGGCGAGGCCATCAAGGCGCAGGGCATGGTGACAGACAACCAGCACTGGCTCTCGATGGTCGGCGGGTTCGACAATCGCCAGAACGTATTGCCAGAGTTGCGCTTCCCGAGCCCCAAGCTCGCAGGCGATTTCGAGCTGCCCGAGCCACGAGCGGTGTAGGGATTTAGTCAGGCCGTCCGCTCTAGTGCTGGCTTCGAACTTCCATATGCCACCCAGCCACACTGTAGGCAAGAGAGCTCTCCGGGTAGCAACTGAACGTCACCGTTGCAGTCCGCCCGAGGACAAGCCTTCAGGTACGTGATGTACGCTGGCCGGTCAAACCGCACGGAATGGCTGTCGCCGATCGAAGGCATCGGACATCGACGCTTGACCGCCGATGGCTTCTTTTCGGCAAGCACGGCTCCTGAAACGCCCTGGCTCACTGAGCCGGAGGCTCCATTCCCGTAAAGGCCTTTCTTCGAGATGATCCTGCTGACGGTCCGTGGCGCCACATTGAACATGACAGCAAGGTCGTTGACCTTGACCCCCGTCAGCCGAGCCTTGTACACGTTCGCGTAGAGCTGCCGCTTCTCCTCGCTCCCCGCAAACAGCCTGTTTTCGAACTTGCACACAGGAAGCGGACACGAGAGGCAAGAAGGCGAGACGTCGCAGCCCGTATCAGTGTGATGAGGGATGTCACTCAAGACTCGACTCCCTCTGTCAGCACTGTGACCGCAGCCAGGCGTTGACCCTCACTCTCCTTGTCAAACGTGCAAGGAGCCACTCCGACGCCCTGATCCCGGCTCCCTATGCGAGCGCGAACCTGTACTGCGATCACCACAATCTCCCCTCCTGAGTCAATCTTTCAGCCCCGTACATCAGCCATGCGATGGCACTTGCGATGGCTAACTTGCGCCCCGTTTACCGTCCGAACCACCCTCACCCTCGCCGTCTCGAATTTGCGTAGTCCCAGTCCATCCATCCTGATCGCAAGGTCTGCCAGTGAAAGCTCTAGCCGTTTGCGCATCAGTTCCTTCTGATCAGGCCTGATGTCCTCGTCCAGCCAGGCCTGCATCATCAGAGCGTTCCCCGCGTGACCCTCCAGCGTGTCGCTCATCCAGGAAGGCTCGTTCCATTTCCGGTGAGTTGCTGACATAGCTGGTCTCCCTCGCCTTCCAACACATCGGACCCGAACGAACAGTCGATTAGGGTCACTTTCGAACTTCGCTCTCCGCCTCTCGCCTCGACATGGATGCAACCAACCTGCTGAGCGCTGCGCGGTAGTCATCGACTGTCAGGCCGTAAGGAAGAGGGGTTCCGTAGAGCTCGAAACGCGAGAGCGCTCCGGAATCGACACCAAGCTTTGTAGCCACGTCCTTAGCCGGAACCCGCGCCTTCCTCCGTTCCAACCGGAGTCTCATGTGGACCGTTTTGGTCATCAATTCACCCGATTTGTTCAATGACTTACCGAAACGGGAATATACGATACGACGAACACTACTCCCGGCATGGCGGATTGTCAAATATGACATATGAGTTCACAATGTGGGATATGCCAGATCAGCATGAATATACCGGCAGTGTGGAGGTTGGGGCGAGGCTGCAGAAGGCACGAATCGCCGCCGGTCTGACTCAGCGCCAGGCCCTCCAGGCCCTGGGCAGAGACCCCTACAACACCAGCTGGATCTCCAACAAAGAGACAGGCAAGCGGAACCTGAACCCTGACGAGTTGGCCGCATTCGCCAGGCTTTACAGGGTCACGACCGATTCTCTTGTTGGCGTCGACACGAGCGGGCCTGAAAACGTCCTGGCACGTCTTGGCGCCATCTCTGAATCACTGGTCGCTGTGCCGGTCTATGACATGGAGGCGCACGCCGGGTTCGCATCGGGATCGGTGCGGGACTACTCGTACCGAAACCCACCGCCCACAGCCGTGAGCAAACACCTGGTTGCCATCACTGTGCGAGGCGACTGCCTGGTGCCAGATGTGATGGACGGCTACTTCATAGTTGTCGACACGGAACGGACAGCCAAAGCAGGCGACATCATCGTCATCTCAGAGGGCGAGGAAGTTCACGTGTGCCGGCTGGAGCAGCGCGGAAAAAGACTTGTCGCCACCAACAACGACGGCACCATGGACCTCGAGACAGTCCGCATCGAAGGCGTCGTGATCCAGATCAGTCGCGACCTTTAGCCCGGCTTCGAACTGCTCGCACGCATCGCGCCGACTTCACTTCTCCGCCGCGCCGTGGCGCCGCCAGACCTCGCCGGCGGTCTTAGCGCCGTGCCATCCCCGCCTGCTACGGAACCAGAGGCACACCCTGAGCACACCTTTTGCACACCTTCGCCTGTCAAACTGCGGCCCTCACAGATTCAAGGGGAATGTGACATGGAATCGGTGTACTGGTATGACGATCGCGTCGTAGCAGTCGTAGCGAATGGGGATGAAGGGGACGGAATTCGAAAAGGCGACTTGCTCTTGATGGACGTGGAGACGCTATCTCCGATCGCTGTAGTGACATACACAGCCGACGCCGCAGACGAGGCGAGAAACCGCCGCGAGGCTGAAGCAGATGCGTGAATTCGGTCGGACCTGCGGCATCAAACTGGTTCCCGGGCCAGGATTCGGACCTGGATTAGAGGATGCGAAGAACTGTTCCGCCCGTCTGGTAGTTAATCGGTGCTCAGTATGACTGCAACAGGAGTCGTGCGGAAGATGTCTGGTGGGTAACAGGTCGACTGTCAGATCGCTTGGCTATACAGTTACCACTTCTTTTTAACCAAACAAGAGATCGGAATTCGACAAATAGGCAAAAAGAGGGTGCCACGCTTCAACTACCTGTGAAAGGCTTCAGCGGTCGAGAAGACAATCGCAAGTCGCCTGGGCGGCGCTGCACGAACCGGTACGCCTCTTCCTGTATGCGTACTGACCTGCTCGCTATACAGAACATTCTCGCGGGCCAAAGGATTCTTCAGTTAGTTGTTTGAACTAGCCGCCTGGAGATTCTTACTGAGACAACTTTCCAAGTACAGATAAAAGGTTACTTGCAAGAGATCTTCAACAGATTCAGGGTTTCAGCCTGAAGCCCGTTCACCCCGATACGGTTACTTCCAAAAGTATTTGGATTATGTAAACCTCCTTGGATGCTCAAGTGGGTATGCCCACTCGCTGACGATTATGGTTCAGAGTTCGACAAGCATTCATAGCGCTTGCGATTCGTCCAGGTTTCGTTATTGTCACCCAACGTTAGTGCTCGGGGTCATATGAGCTTACTCATTGCCCGCTGATCGGGCTGTCGCTTGGCCAAAAAAGTAACCCAAGACGACAAGGAAAGCACTTGAGATGATTTCGGTGACTGCGGTGCCTACAAACATTGCGACCACGAACACTGGAGCGAAAATCAAAAGCAAAATCCCGCCCACAACGGCAGCGATAGTGTCGCGTCCGACCAATGTTCGAATTCGCTGCGTCCCTGCGTTATGCCGGTCTATCTTGACACGAGTCATTTCTAGCTCGAATTCAAGTTCTGCAGATCGTCTCTGAGCCTCAACGAGCTGAGCTTGGTGTTCGAGTTCTGCACGCTGGAGCTTTAGCTCCTCAACCCTATTTTCGGACTGTTCAGTTGCCTCCGTGCTGGTATCGCCAGCCGACTGGAGTTCAGCGACTTCGCTCTGCGCCTCGCTCAAGTCGCTATCCAGTTCGGACTTCAAGGCTGCAACAATCTGGCTCTTTCTTGCTAATAGATAAGGCCGAGTATCTATGCTCTTGAGAACCGTCCTGCCTTCGACGGTCTCAGATATTAATTCTGTTTCGAACCCTTTCGCATTCGGGTCTGAAATGATCTCGTCGATCTTACTTAGCGCATCCACAAGTTCGCGCCCACTCATTTCACCCACGTCATTCTGCCCCAACCCTACCGACGCCAGTTTCTGTTCCGCTTTTTGAGCTTGTTCATTGAACGGGGCCAAGGCTGAGGCAAGCCAATCCCAAAATCCCATTGTGTCCTTCTTTTAGCCGTGTCCGATGAATTGCAATTGTTGCAGTTCCAAGGCAAAAATAGCACAACTCATTCAACTATGACGACGTATTCCCAATTCTCTCGTCTCTGCTTCTGCCAGAGGGTTATCTGCCCAAGCAGCGGCTTGATCAGTTTTGGTTCACTGATGCACCGCGCTCTGTCTGTCGCGTCCAAGCCGGTGAAGACGCGGTGCGTTATCGTCTCTAGCCATTCGCGTGACTTGACCCTGCTGCTGGACTGGTCGAATGAGGTCTGTGGGGCACCCGTGGACTGGCAGAGCGTATAGCTCAATCAGCTAGGCGATCTGACGAGTGACCTGATCTGGTTCCCGGGCCAGGATTCGAACCCGGATTGGCGGATGCGAAGAAAATGTTCCAGCCGTTTCGTGAGAAGGTAGAGATTGCTGTGTTGGATCTCTACCGCTTCGCGGGCCGAGCCTTAACCGCCTAATTGCATCAAAGCAACTTCTGATTGTTCTTAGTGAAGCGAGACTGTGTTGAGCGAATTACCCCGTTTAGTACTTAGATCTCCAACTCTACCGAACCTGTCCCTGCACCGGTTGGTGGCCTGAACCGCGAAGCGTCTTGTCCGGTCCCACTTTCAAGCGATAACCAACAGTGCGCACCGATTGCAACTCGCACGCGCCGTCATCAGCCGAAGCTCTGTTGATCTTTGCCCTGAGCCGAGACATGTAGACTTTGAGATTCGCGTGTTTTCCGCCTGAAGGTCCGTACGCAATCCTGCTCAAATCATCGTGAGCCACAACCTTTCCAGCGTACCGCACCAATTCGCGCATGATCTTGTACTCAGACGGCGATAGCATCACTTCGCCCCTACCTATGAAAACGCGTCTTCTTCCGTGATCGACCGTTAAGGGCCCCACCGTCAGGACGTCGTCAGGTGCCCATCCAAAATCGTTAGGGGGCGGACCCAGCGCCGAATACACCCGCACTTGATCCGACACCTCCTGGATGAGTTCGGTAAGTTGCTGAATCCTGTTGGCCAGGACCATGAGAGGTATGTCCCACTCTCGAGATGGAACAGTTGAGACAGCTTGGAGGAGATGATCTTGCTGTGAGTTCATGTTGCTTATATTCCTGTGTTCCCCGTTGCCATCAACCGGGAACTCTCTCGATTAGGCCTGCTCACCGAGAGTCTTCGAACGACCCGCTCAGCACGGGCCGCGGCTGCGGCATATCACCGGACTCACGTGTGAGGTCTCCGCCTCTGAGAACGCTTCGACCTTTGGTGCGATCTATTCTCTTGCTCGCGCGCCCGGCGAGCGGTCATGCTCGCTGCAGCCACTGGTGTCAGCTGCTGAACCTCGGCGACAGTAAGAACCTCGTCTGAAGGAGGGCGAACGGGACCTGTGACCTGGAGGCTGGTCCCGTTGTCGTTGCGCTTCAAGGTCAGCATGGACCCGGATTCGGCGCTGGTCAGGAATTCAATCAGTTCAACGAAAACGGTGGCCCCCAGGGATCGGTTAACTTCGTAGACAAGGCACCAACCGCCAAGTTGTGTACATCTCGGCCATTCGTCTGTCGTGTCGTCGGAGGCATGAGTTGGATATTCTCGTCTCGCCTCGCTTTTGTTCATACTGAATCTCCTCCTGGCTTTGATGGCGCTTAGACTCAAACTTCGATCTCAAGCCATTTAGTGCTCCTTTGTTCGGCTAAGAGTGCCGATTATTTGTTCGCCGTTACGGCGGGCGACTTTCGGTCCGTCCACTAACCAGCAACCGGGTGTTCCGCCGGGAGCGCTGCGATTCGGCTCCAGACCGCACTGACGGTTCTTCTCTGGGCTGCCAGTAATGCACCACTTACCTGGACAGTGCTCCGAAAAACGTATCGTTCCGGCTGTCCAGGTAAGTGATGCCCCTTTCGCGCCGACTATGCTGCATCCTCCCCAAGTTCAAAGGACAACGATTCTTCACTCTCTTCGGAGTTAGCAGAAGCCTCAGCATCCACAACCGGTACGTTTCCCGGCTGTGTTTTGTCGTCGGCCAGCTTGAACGCCGATACGGCGTTCGAAAGGTCGAGCGCCATGTCGGAAACGGCTGACGACGATGCCACAACCTCTTCCGCCTGCGCCCCCATCTCTTCGGACGCAGCGGACATCTCCTCGGCAGAGGCGCTGTTCTGCTCTGCAATTTCGGAGACAGATGCCACGGCCGAACCTACCTCTCCTGACTTGGCAGTCATCTCTTCAGCCGTCGCTGAGTTGCGTTCTGTGATCACGCTAACTGCGTCAACGGTGCTGACCATCTTCTCTGCGGATCCAGCCATTCCTTTGGAGGTCTCAGAGATCTTCTTTATCTGGTCTGATACAGACTTCACGGCTTCCTGAATGCGCTCCAATGCCTTCCCTGCGCCATCTGCAAGTTCCGCACCGCTGGCAACTTCCTGCGTGCCGTCATCAGTAGCCTTGACAGACTCCTCGACGCCGCTCTGAACGTTTTCAATTAGTGAAGCGATTTCAGAAGTGGCGCTGGAAACCCTCTCGGCCAATTGCCTCACTTCGTCCGCAACGACGGCGAAACCGCGACCCTGCTCACCTGCCCGCGCTGCCTCAATAGCGGCGTTCAACGCAAGCAGATTCGTCTGGGCAGCTATGTCATCGATGACAGCCACGATCTTGCCGATTTCAGCCGATCGCTCCCCGAGCTCGTTGACCTTGCTGTTGACGGTGCCGACAGCCTCGCTGATCCGGCTCATTCCATCGACAGTTTTCCTGACCATCTCGTGGCCTTCTTCGGCAGCTTCGATGGTCTCTTTCGCCCCATCGGAAGCGCTCTGAGCTGCATCGGAAACTCCACCCGCAGATTGGGCCACTTCCGCAACGATCTCTGTTGCTGCGGCCACGTTGACCGCCTGTTCCTGGCTACCGCTCGAGACTTGGGCGATCGCATCGTCAAGTTCCTTGAGCGAAGTTCCGATCTGCTGCATGCTTCCAGCCTGCTCACCAGCACCCTTCGCGACGTCCTGGGCACTCGCGGCGATACCCTGAGTTGCATTCCCCGTCTGTTCGGCGGCGTCCGACAGTTGCCCACTCGCTCCCGTCATTTCCGTCGCCGTGTTTGAAACCCTTTCCACGATTTCACGAAGGTTGGCAATCATCGTGGAGAAAGAGGTCCCGAGCGCATCTCTCTCTGAGGCCGGCGTGACAGTCAGAGTGAGATCTCCGTCAGCCATCAGGTTCGCCGAACTGGCCATCTCCTGCAGATACTGGATCATCTTGGAGAATGAGTTCCCGAGAGCGTCTCGCTCTGAAATGGCGGTGACCTCCGTTGAGAGGTCTCCGGCCGAGATGGTCTCGGCGGACTCTGCCATATCCTTCAGGTAAGTGATCATGGCTCCGAAAGACTGAGACATGGCTCCGAGCTCATCGGAAGAGTTGATGTTGACCTCGGTGTCCAGGTCACCAACGGCGATCTTTTCGAGGCCGTCCCTGATCTGTCCGATGCCGGTCACGAGACTCCTGGTGATCAGAAACGCGCTCGCTATACCGACGACGATCGCAATCGCCGCCAGGATGATCAGCATCGTCCTGGCGCTGGTCTCAGTAGATGCAGCCGAATCAGCCGCGGCTTGAGCAGTCGTTCGCGTCTCAGTGGCGAATTGGCCTACCGCTTCCAAAGCGGCGTTAAACGCTTGGCCGCCGATCCCGTAAAGAGCGGCGTTGGAAGCGGCCGCGAAATCGCCTTTGTCGGCGTTACCGATCACACCCTTATCTCGGGCCGCGTACCAGGATGTGATGTCGGCCTCGGTTTCGTCCAGCAGAGTGATCTGTTGCTCGGTCAGGCCGGATTGAGCACGCAGATCTTCAAGGTCTGACACGATGGCTTCTTCAAGCCTGGCCAGCTTGGCGCTGGCATCGGCACGTCGCTCGACCGGCGCCATCGGGTATTCGAGAATCGCCTCACGCATGAGCAACATGTCTCTACGGAGGATGCCCGTCTTCGTCTCTGTCACCAGATTTTCTGCAAACAGCAGATCGGCTTGATTGCCGACCTGGCCGATCTGGATGGTTGCCGTGATCCCGATCACGACGAGGGCGACTAGCAAAACCCCAAACGCTCCGAAGAGCTTAGTCTTGATGCTCATTCTCATCCGATTTTCCTCCGGATATGACCGCACAACCGGAACAAAAAAAGGGCACGTCAGACCGAAGTCTGGCGTGCCCTTTTGTGTGTGCACAGTTGGCGCTCGACCATCAGTGGCCAAAACGCGCGATCTTAAGTTCTAACCGGCACCTACATCAAGGTGTCGCGGTCGTTGTTGGTGTTTACGGATTCCTTGTTGTGATCGAGCCTCATGCGGCTGGTGATCGCAGTGTAACGGTGATGGCACAGATTGCACGTACCGCCGTTCGAGCCATTGTCACAATTTGGTGACGGACCCGGCTTAGGGGTTCCCCCCAAAACGCTCTAGGTATAAGCATCAACCGCCGACATAATAAACGGTTTAGCGTCAACCGCCAGTCACAAAAAGTTCTCCATAGACACCCGATAAAATCAGGCCAGTGGCCGGGTATTCACAGGTGACCTGTCTCAATCCAGCGGCACTATTCAGTAACTGGAGTCCGGCGTGTCGGAGGCCGAAACATGTCGGAGGATTCGAAACTTCTGGCGTTCCGATTGCGCAGGAGATCGGTCGTTTGCGAGCCTGGCTTCGCCGGCATTTCGGCTCGGATTGGCTGGTTCCCGGGCCAGGATTCGAACCTGGATTGGAGGATTCAAAGAACTGTTCCACCGGTCCGGTAGGTAGTCGGCGCTCAGTATGGCTGCAACTGGAATCGCGCGGAAGCTGTCTGGTGGATAATGGGCCAGTTGTCGGGTCGCTTGGCTACATAGTTGCTACATTTTTCGTGTCGATCAAGGGAGATCCTGACGAAGGCCAACTAGAACGGAAGGGTCGAGAGTAGCCGATCAATCCCGTCCCTCAGCGCAATCGTGAACGCGTCCTTCGTCGGCGGCTCTAGCCAGTCTCTCACTCGGCGTATTAAGCCGACGGAGACTCTGGCCTTTTCCGGTTCCCTGGCCAGTAGTTCTGTGCGAAGCGCTCCCAGCAACTCGACGAGTTGCTTGCAACCAATCTGCGCAAACCCTCTTGGCTCCTCATCCAGGATGTCGAGTGCGACTGATTCTAGAGCTTCAATCGCCGCGAGCTGCGAGGAGAGCCCAGTTGAGATTCCACCATCTGTATTCGATGGAGACACCCGAAACGAGACTCCGAGCTGCCAGATCAATGGGACGCCCGAATTGATCACCCGCCGCTCGTATAGTTGGCCCATCCATTGGCTGTTTGGTCCAGCCCCGACATGTAGAACGACGTTGATATTCGTTCCTAACTTTTCGAGTACTTGCTGATCATCGCTGGCGAATGCAACCACGATGCGTTGCGAACGTCTGACCGCCTGCGGGGGCGCTGACACAGTGACCTCTTCCGTCCGGTCCGGATGATCTAACTTTACGTTGAATCCGTCCCGCTCCTGGTCATTCAGTACGCGGTACCAGACCACTATGCCGTCACGCAGGTTTGAAGGGAAGCGAGTTCGATCACGAACCGCGCGTCGATGCATCTCAGCTGACACGAGCATCCCAATGAACCAGTCAACTGGGACTGACCCGATCCGACTCCTCGGACTTGGCAATCCAAAGATTGTCTCTCCGGTCATCCCGACTAACTCCCCGGCCTTACGAAAGTCACTGTTCTTGTGGTTCGATCAACCTCGGCTCGTTGGCGTACTTCGCTTTGCCGGTGGCGTTTACGTCGGTTGAGACGCGGCGCATCGTCATCTCCGGCCACTCATCAGGACTCGGCGTGTTGCTGGACATGATCGAATGTGGTTTGGAGGTCGAGCCTTGAACTGGCGGCGCTCATTACATGGAGAACCGGGCGAACCGACGAGTGCCTGCTGGTTCCCGGGCCAGGATTCGAACCTGGATTGGAGGATTCAAAGTCCTCAGTCCTACCGTTGGACGACCCGGGAGCGGCGACAACTAAGGATAACTGAACACCTATTGCGAGCAGACTCATCTCGGCGGATAGTCAGAGAGACTCTCATCACCCGGTCACCGCCGACGGTACAACTGTAGACCCAAGAAACTGCGAACGCAGAAGCCTGTCCTAAGCCGCCTCTTCCGCCTCACCAGAAGCGGCTCGCAACGCGACTGAGAATGTCGAGCCCTTGCCAGGTTCGCTCTCAAGAGAGACGGAGCCTCCATGAAGTTCGGCGATGCTCTTCACCAGCGCCAGCCCGAGACCGGTGCCCGGCTCAGTGCGAGTGAGATCGCTGTTGGCCCTGAAGAACGGCACGAATAGCTGCTTCTGGTCCTCGGCAGAGATCCCGATGCCCTCGTCAGTCACAGACACCAGCACATCGTTGCCGCGGCGATGGACATCGACAGTGATCACGGTCTTTGGCGGCGAGTACTTTGAAGCGTTCTCTACCAGGTTGCTCACTATCTGAACGATTCGAGATCTGTCGGCGTGCAGCTCGATGCTCTCTCGCGCAACGTGCACCTCGAGCTGTTGCTCCTTCTCAGCAAGCACAGGCTCGAACTGGTCGACCACGTCGCCGATGACATCGCCGATCTCGAACCTCGACATCTCCAGCGAGAGATTTCCTGACTCAACACGCGAAACGTCCAGCAGATCGCTGATCAAGAACTTCAGGTGCATCGCGCTCTTATTGATAACCGTCGCCTGCGCGATCTCCTTTTCGTTCAGATTGCCGTGGACGTTCCGTTCCAGCAACTCTGCGTAGGCGATGATGCTTGTGAGAGGAGTCCGCAGTTCGTGTGAGACGACGCTCAGGAACTGGCTCTTAGCGTCGTTGATCTTCTCCAGCTCAAGGTTTCGCGCTTCAGCGCGTGCTTCCGACATCTTTGCTTCGGCCAGTGCAACTGCCTGCTCATGGGCCATCGCGTTCTGAATGGCCGGAGTCACCTGTGCCGCAACCTCGGCGAGCGTCCGGAGCTCCAGTTTCGAGAAGGCCGATTCCTTCCGTGAGCCGATCAGAATGTAGCCGGTGGCTCCGTTCTCCCGTGCGCCCAGGGAGACTTCGATCACAGAGTTAACGCCGGCTTCGGCCATGTTTGAGAACCGCAGTTCGTTCCGCGCCGAACTCACAACCTGCTCGCGCCACTCGACCGTGTCCGAAGACGTGTGCTGCTCAGACCCGCTGTAGGCGTCGAGCACCTCATCCGCTCCGATGTGGAACCTGACACTCACTCCGGTGCGGTCAGGCTTCAGCAAAGACACTGCGAACAGGTCGTACTCCACGAGCTCGGCAACCTCGTTCGCGACCCGTTCGAAGACGCTGTTCGGCGTCAGGTCTCGGCTCGCCACCAGGCTGATCTGCGCAAGTGATCTTCGGAGATTCGTCTCGCGCTGCTGGTTTCTGTAAACGCGGGCCGTGTGCACCGCACCGGCGATTTGACTGGCTACGAGAGAGGCAAAGGTCGCTTCTTTTGCACTGTAGTTCGCGTCGGTCGCCGAGATCACGGTGAGCGTGGCGATCGTCTCTCCGCCAAACCTTATGGGGGCAGTAGCTGACGCAGCAGACTTTCCGCCATCCATCATCGTTACTGTCGAAATGACCGGTCCCGCTCCACCCAGCGCTGCCTCTCGGTCGGCCGCGGCCTCAACCTGGCTTGCGGGGTCGAGATTCGTTTTCTCGCCTGACTCGGTCCAGACATACACTCGGGCGAGCTCACCCGAGACGTCGTCACGCTCATATACAGAAAGCTCGGAGATCGGCATGAACCGACGCAACTCCTGGGCGATCTCAGGCATGGCGCCTGCGAACTCGAGCGCACCGCTTGCAAGACGTCCGACATTGGCCAGGACTTCTCGCTCGACAGCTCCCTGCGCCAGCTTTTCATGCAGCATGAGGTTGGAGATAGCGCCCGCGACCTGGCTGCTTGCATGTTCCAGCAAATCAAGGTCCTCGGGGCCAAACGCGTCGCTGAGCCCCGAAGCGAGCAGCGCCACACCGATGCACTCGCCACTTGTCACCAGGGGCACACAGCAGGCAGCGAGCAAGCCGTTATCGAGCGACGACCACATTGCACCGGCAGCAGTCTTGAGCGCCTCTATCTCCTGGCGATCGAGCAAGACCGATGACTGCGTCTTGATGGCACGAGAAATCGGACTGCCTGCGACAAGCTGCCACTGCTCGCCCGGAGGCGCGTAGCCCGTCGAGAACACTGTACTCAGCGATTCACGGTCGTCCGCCAGTAGAAGAATTGCGACATGCTCGGCAGGGACGACCTGCATAAGGGAGATAGCGAATCGTTGGCTGACGGCATCGAGGTCGAGTGAAGATCCAACAATTCGCCCAATCTCGCTCATCAGGCCAAGGAGAACATCCTCTGCCTCATCAGTCTCCCTGACCACACCGGTATCTGGCTGCTCCAGGGATAGCAGGACGAACTCCCCGGCGGTGTCGACCGGCCCGATATGCCCACTTAGCCGTAGAGGGTCCGAATCGACTGGCTCCAGGAGCAGATCAACCTCTGCTCCTGAATCCCCTCCATCCACCGCCTGGCTAAGCCACTGCGCAACCGCCTCCCGGTTTGGCAGAAGATAGTCGGGTATTAGCAGCGAAGAGGGTCGATCAACCAGTTCATCGGCCTGGGTCCCGAGCAGGTCGCTCGTCTGGCTGTTCACAGCGACGATCACCTGCTCCGCAGCATTCAAGACGGCTACCGGAACCTGCAGTGCTTCAATCCACAGCCAGGTCTGCGATTCGGGGTCTATGTGACTGTCCGGGTTCAAGTGTGAAAAGTGGATCGTTACTGAATCACGTGGCGTCGAACGCCGCATCGCGTGCGCGCGTCTCTAATCGGGAGTCCCCACGACGCTTCGTCCCGTCATCGTCGCTGAACCTCAATGCTGCCGCACCGGTGAGACCACTCACCCAATTGCGGAACTCCGCGAGCTTTCGGCACGTTTGAACCTGAGTTCAAGTTGGGACTACTGCGAATAGCCCGAACGGACGTGCGCGTTTTACGGGTTCGGCCATCTGCAAGCCGGTAGTAGATTCAATCGATGAATGAGCCTTCTCCCGGACTCGCGGGCCATTGGCGCTGCCAGTTCACGCAGAAGGCTCAACTGGCCGAACTCCGGAGTCCAGATTGCGCGATCCTCGAATAGACCGGCTTCTGCTCAGGCGAGAAGAGACGAACGCCAGAGGCTTACCGACGCGGGTCGCAGACCTTGCTGGCAAGGTGTCGAGCATCCTCGTCGAGATCGAGAAGCTCAGGGCAGAGGTCGAGGTTGCGAGCAGGCAGGTGATGGCGCTCACCGCGCGTGAGGCGACACTTAAGAAAGCGCTGCATGCCAGTAAAGGCGCTGCAGGGATGTCCGACGGTTCCAGCGCGCTGGCGCCACAGGCCTACGCAGCCAGCGACGAGCCGGAGTTGGAGTTCCAGCAGGAGCGCCTTGAGACGGTCAGCTCAAACCTGAAGGCCAGGCGACTGTTCGTACAGCGCACCCAGGACCTGATCGCAACCCGGATCTCCACGGTTCAGAGACTGTTAGACCTCTTCACTCGCATCGAGGACGGCGCGCCCAGGAAAGGTCGAGTCCGCAGGCGTATACGAAGAGTCCGACGCCGCAAGTAGTCCGTGGCTGTACGGGCGTTGTTGCGTGCCGGTGCTGCAGATTGTCTCCAGCGAAACAACTCTCGTTCTTACCTCGACCCAGTTCGGCGAATAGCGGAACTCACATTGCTGAGATCGCAAATCGCGACCGGCCGCTACAAGTGACACCGATCATGTCGGCCGATTGCTGCGAATTCGAAGCGACTCACCGCAATGCAAACTTGCGCCCGATTGAAGTTGATCACGGTGGGGCCATAACCGCCAGGACGAACGATGTCGCTCATCCTGCGTGTGCCGACCGGTCGCTCCAACACCTCAACTCGAACAGAATCGCGTAAAACCAGTTAGAAATAGACGTTCGGATAGCGGTACACTAATAGACTAGCGACCGCCCAACTCGTTCCATGAGAACTTCTCTTAGCTGCATCCGCAGCTAATTCGACGCCACAACGTCGCCCAGGTCGCGAAACACCGGTTCAAACGGGGCTGTAGCTCAATTGGGAGAGCGCCTGCTTTGCAAGCAGGAGGTAGAGGGTTCGAATCCCTCCAGCTCCACCAGAATTCACGGTAGACAGAACCGCCGTCTCTTCAGCATGGACGGACACTGGCATTCAATGAGATAGATCGAACGAGGTTGCCATGGAGGAAGTGACGGATCCCTGGGCAGAAGTGGCTTCAAGCTGGAACGAAGATCCCGGTGTGGTGGCCTACGCTGACGCCGCCATGGCATCTCTTGTCTCCGCCATCTCGCTGGGTCGAGAGACTCGAGTGCTCGATTTCGGCTGCGGGACAGGCTTGCTGACCGAACGCCTCGCTCCGCTCGTCAAACAGGTGGTCGCCGTCGATAGATCCAGCGCCATGGTGGAGGTGCTCGCAGCCAAGGCTCTCCCTCAGGTTCGATTCGGTGTCGCGAACTGGACTCCGGATACCATCGGCGACGACGAGCTTGCCGAAGGTCCGTTCGACCTCATCGTCTGCTCATCGGTCTGTGCCTTTCTTGACGATTACACGGGCACTGTGGCGATGCTGGCTGGCCTGCTCGCGCCAGGCGGGCACTTCGTTCAATGGGACTGGGAACTGGATCCCGACGCGGACGAGCCGTTCGGGCTCACGGTGGATGACATAAAGCAGGCGATTCAAGGTGCTGGCTTGGAGGTAGTTTCTGTGGCGCCCAGGTTCGACGTCGACATTGAGGGCCAACTCGTGCAGCCCCTGATGGGCGTTGGACGTCGCCGCACGGCTGGTTCGCCGACAAATGTTTAGAAGAGATAGCCTTGGATTGGCGGCGACGCGGCTGGATATCTACAACAGGTGTCCTGGAGTTGCCAAAAGCTATCGAGGCTGCGCTTAGCGAATGTGCCGACGCACCTGTGCGGGTCCGGCCCGGGGTCCCTACCGATTCTCGTTGAGCGTTATCGAGTGCTGAAGTTTGGCTCCTTGCCGGCAAATATCAGAAGTGAGTTGCGCGGCATCGGGAGATCAGTTGAGCAGTTGGCTTGAGTAGTTCAGGAACAGCGATCTGGTGGATCAGGCGCGATCTGCGTCTCAACAACAACCGCGCCCTGGAGGCTGCGGCACACGACGGCCGGACTGTGGTTCCGGTGTTTGTGCTCGATCCTCGGTTCAAAGCTAGCCAGTCTGACAAGCGGATGCAGTTCCTGTACTCAGGTTTGCGGTCGCTCGACGCTGATCTGAGCGCCTTGGGTAGTCAACTGATAGTCAAGTCAGGCGATCCAACCCGTGTACTTCCCGAACTGTCACGTTCCCTGGAAGCGCCGGTTTTTGCTGAGGAAGACTTCACGCCGTATGCAAGGGCGAGAGACCAGCAGGTGGCATCAGCGGCAGAACTGAATCTCGTCGGCGGACTCACCGTTTTTCATCCTGAAGAGGTGCTGACCGAACGGGGAGGACCTTTCAAGGTCTTTTCAAGATTCAAGACAAAGTGGCAGTCGCTGTCGAGGCAAGGCGCTGTTACTTACGACCCACGTAGCATCGACTTCGTTTCGAAGGGAACACACGAATCCGTCGGCATTCCCGAAGTCACCGGGAACGTGCAGGCCGGTGAAGACCACGCCAGGAAGGCGTTTGATCAGTTCTTGGTAGAGGATGGAGCGATCTGGAAGTACGGCGAGGACCGATCACGAGTCGATAGAGATTCCACGTCAGGCCTCTCGCCATTCATCAAGTTCGGAATGGTCTCGACAGAACTGCTAGTGGAGAAAGCAACAAAACTCCTGGACGACGAGACGCTCCCGGCGGCAAGCCAGGCATCGGTGCGCACCTGGCTCAGCGAACTGATCTGGCGAGAGTTCTTTCAGGCCGCGCTCTACCACTTTCCAGACTCGGTGAATCGATCGCTCCGTCCGGAATTCGAGGGCATCGATTGGAACGACCCGGCCGATCACCTCACAGCCTGGCAGCAGGGCATGACCGGCTACCCAATCGTCGATGCGGCCATGCGGCAGTTGTCTGCTGCAGGTTGGATCCACAATCGGTGCCGCATGATCGTCGCTTCGTTCCTGGTGAAGGATCTGCTCATAGATTGGCGACATGGCGCCACGTGGTTCATGAAACACCTCGTTGACGGCGACATCGCTGCGAACATCGGCGGCTGGCAGTGGACCGCTGGCACCGGGCTCGATGCGGCACCCTATTTCCGCGTGTTCAATCCCGTGCTCCAGGGCAAGAAGTTCGATCCGAATGGTGAGTACGTCCGGAAGTGGATTCCTGAGCTTCAAGGCATTGCGGACCGGTACGTCCATGAACCGTGGGAGTCTCTTTCAACGGGTTCGAACTCGAAATCGATCAACGGATACCCGCTACCGATCGTGGATCACCGTGAGGCCAGAAAGACGACGCTGGATGCGTTTGAAAAAGCACGATCCAGGCATCGCTCAAGAACTGGGAACGGTAACTAGCCAGCGAGGCTACCATCTATGGCCTTAGGAACTCATCGGCATCCCGCAGAGTTATCGAACTAAGGCGCAGACAGGGCCTGTTAGCCCGCCTCGTCGGACAGTCACCGACCTTCTGTCACGGCGACAGCCTCACTCGATTCCAGCCACCGGTTTCTGTCCGCTCAAACGCAATGCGATCGTGTAGTCGGTCGGCTCGGCCTTGCCAGAACTCGAATCTACTCAGGCCGATGCGATAGCCGCCCCAATTCCCAGGTCTCGACACATCGGCTCCGTCAAATTCGGCTTCGATCTCATTCACTTTCGCGATCAGAGCTTCGCGATTTTCGATCGCCTCCGATTGACTGGATGCGCGAGCGGCTACCTGGGAACCTCGCGGCCTGCTACCGAAGTAGTCGTCAGACTCAGAGTCCGAAACCTTCTCGGCTGTTCCCTCAACCCTGATCTGGCGTGAGATCGGCACCCAAGGGAAGAGCGCCGCGACCGAAGGGTTGCTGGCGATGTCCGAACCCTTGTCGCTTAAGTAGTCAGTGAAGAACACGAGACCGCGCTCGTCGAAACCGCGCATCAGGACCATGCGTGAAGACGGCCGGCCATCCGACACAGTCGAGACCGAAAACGCTTCCGGGAGAACGATGCCGCTGTCCTGCGCCTCCTGATACCAGCGCCCGAACAGGCCAACCGGATCTTCGTCGGCCTCAGCCTCCGAGAGCCCCGCCTCTTCGAACCCTCTGCGTAGTTCGGAAAACTCATCAGTTGGCACCAGGCAACTCCTCCGGCTTGTCGACCCTGGACCGGCCCCTTAGATCAATTTCCAGATCGGGCCCCGGGCGTGGCTCACTTGATTCCTCTTAATCATCTCGAGGGCAGTGAAGTGGTCGATAGATGGATCAGCCGTCAGCATACGCAGGGCGCAGTTGCCCACGCCATTCTCTGCCAGACGTCCGTGAGCGAACTCTTCGTGGTGATGTCCGCCTGCCGAAGGCCTGGGTTGACCATCATCCACTTCGGATATCTGCGACGAGCGCCGGTCGGCGATGACCATCTCTCGAACTCTCCTTGACCGGATCGGCTACCTGCGTGCGTATTAGAAACGAGTGGAGTGGGTGCGCCAGTGACTCACGCCCGTTCAGTTCGCGATGAATTCGATCCTGCGTTAATTCCAAGTTGTGAAGTTGCCCGCGCGACGCCGAGCGCCGCGAGGGCTAAAGCCGCTATCGCCACCGGCCACCAGAGCTGGCTGAAGGCGGAGATAACGATGAAAAATACGATCACGCTCGACGACGCAACAAACCCTCGGCGCTCCTGATAGTCGGCAACGACAAGCAGCGCATAAATCGGGATGCTGACTAGGAACCAGCCGAGGAAATTGACGGCCGGCACTCCATAGTAAACGCCGTCCCCATCCCACGCCCATGCTTCCATTGGCCCAACGGCAACCGGTTCCAGCAGCAGGTCGACCACAACCATGGTCAATGGGGCGGTAAGAAGCCACCATCGCTTTGCGAGGCGAAGTCGCAGCAGAACATTGACCACGAACGCAGAGACGACTATCCAGGCCGAAAACAGTGCGAGCGGCACATCGAACAGCGCCGGTCCGAGTCTGTCCGTGTAGTGGTACTGGCCGAACGGGAATCCGGTGGACTCGCCCAACACCTCGGCGCCGAAGCCGAAAATGCCGACGGCTGCCAGCATTATCCGGGCTCGGCGGGATACCCGGATCAACACCAGCAGCGAGGCAACATACAGGAAGGTCGGTGCGGCCCACTCAGTGCCTTCCGGCGGAGTGTCCCAGACATTGATAGAAACAACGCCGCCAATCCAAAGCATGATGTAGAAGCCGGTCAAAGCCAGCAGCGCCACAGAAGGAGCGTTCTTCACTGGCCCGGCTCCCCGATCATCT
This sequence comes from Dehalococcoidia bacterium, assembly GCA_028285005.1. Taxonomy (GTDB): domain Bacteria; phylum Chloroflexota; class Dehalococcoidia; order Lucifugimonadales; family Lucifugimonadaceae; genus JAJCYX01. The sequence continues at coordinate 52,292 of JANQQP010000012.1, forward strand.
CTGTGACGATCTCTGCCGACATGAGCACAGTGGGCGTTCCACCTCCCGGGTGAGTTCCGCCGCCAACGTAGAAGAGGTTCTTGGCGCGTTTGTCGTTTAGTGAGGGACGGAAAAACGTGCCCTTCCAGCCGTGCGACACCTGCCCGTATATCGATCCGCCGGGCGCTGCGTAGTCGGCTTCCAACCGAGCAGGATTCGAGCACTCAACGAACTTCGCCCCGCTGAAGAAGTCAGGCATGCCGGACCGCGCCAGTCGATCACGCACACGCTGCGCGGCCTCAGCCTCGAACTCCGGCGTCCATGCGTCTGGATCGGCAGGAGCATTCGCCATGATGAACACAGACTCGTCACCAGCCGGCGCGACCGATTCGTCAGTCCTCGAAGGGATGTTCACGTACACAGTCGGATCATCCGGGAACCTGCGCTCCTTGAATATCTGGTCGAATTCGCGGTCGTAGTCGTCGGAGAAGCACACCGTGTGATGCCGCAGTCCCTCCGCCTTGCCATTGAGCCCAAGCAGCATCACGAACCCGGACATCGAACGCTGGTCATGATCCAACTTTCGTCCCACTCGGTCGTCCGACAGGCTGTGCATCACGGCGGGGTCGGCGTTGGATACGACGATGTCAGCGCGGTGGCTCCGTCCCTGCGAATCCGTGAGTTGTGTAACCTTGCCACCGACAGTCTCAATCGATTCGACTTCAGCGTCGAACTCGAACTGCACTCCGGCCTGTGCCGCGAGCCGGTGCAGCGTTTCGACGATTTGGTACAGGCCGCCGGGTATGTACCAGCCGCCGAACGCAAGCTCCATGTACGGGATCAGCGCCAGGGTGCCGACAGCATCGGCCGGAGAGGCGCCGACATATGTCGGGTAGCGCTCGAAGATCTTTCGGATCTCCGGACTTGAGAAGTGCGTTCTCACCGCCTTCCGGTAGTTCCCCCACGCGTGCCGTTTTGGCGCAGACAGCAGCAAGCCCAGGTCCTGGAGACGAGGTTTTGCGAGCGGCGGCCGGGCGAAGAATGTCTTCTCAGACAGGTCATACAGCCGAGCGCCCAGTTCCAGGAAGCGGTACAGGCCGTCCACGTCGTCGCGGTCGCCACTGAAGCGTTCGAACTCGGAGGTCAGGTCAGGGAGCTGAGAAGAGTAGGTGAGCCGGCGGTCAGGACCGAACCGGTACTCGAATAGCGGGTCGAGCCGCTGCGGTTCGAGCTCTGAATAGAAATCAGCTCCGGCCAGTTCGAACAGCCTGGCGAACACATGTGGAAGCGTGATCAGCGAAGGCCCGGTGTCGAAGACGTGTCCGCCGCGCTCGAACCTGTTCAGCTTGCCGCCGGGTCTTGATCCCTGCTCTAGAACGGTGACCTTCCAGCCGCTGTTGGCGAGTCGAATCGCCGTCGCCAGGCCGCCCAATCCCGCTCCGATAACGACTGCGTGGTTATTCATCGCTCACCACGAGACCTGAGGCGTTGTAAACCCGCCCCTTCCAGGCGACGCCGTCACCCCTCGTGCTGGCCCACCACGAGTTGAATCCGAGGGCGAGCATCAGCAGGACAGCGACCGGATGCAGCAGTACAGACCACAGCGGATGTCCAAAACGGAGAGCTATCAGCAGCCGAGGCACAAAGACAGCGCCGGCAATAGCTGCGATCCAGGGAGCGACTCCGCTGAGGCTCACAGCAACCAACGCAAGTACCGGCAGCACCAAGTACGTGATGGCCATGTATGCCTGGAACAGGAAAAACGAAGTGGTGCGCTTGAACGCAGGAAAGTAGTTTTTGGTGAAACCGTTCCAGATGCCGCTGAAGTCCTCGTACATTCGGACTCGTACGATTCCAGAACCATCCACCACCTGCGAGTTCTCACCATGCCCTCGCCAGGAGCGTGCAAACGCTGTGTCTTCGAAGAGCCGGTCTTTCACAAGCTCATGGCCGCCTGTGGCGCGGTAGGTCTCGCGTTCAGCGAGGATGCACGCCCCGTGCGCCAAACCCAGCGAGGCGCCGCTCTGGCTGCGAGATATGGGCGCAGGAAAGAGCGTGAACACTACGAAGTTCAGCAGCGGCATCAGCAGTCGCTCGGCGAAAGACTTCATCTCAAGAACAGGCCAGGCTGACACGAAAGTCGCCTCTGTCGAATCCGCCGCATGAAGCAAGCGGCCGACGGCGCCGGGCTCAAGCCTCGCATCAGCATCAAGAAACAGCATCCACTTCGCCGAGGCCTCCTCGGCCAACTGCGCGCAGGCGTGTGGCTTGCCAACCCAACCCGTCTTGAGCGGCCTGGTTTCGACCTGACGCACCAGCCGTTGGTGAGCGTCGACCAGCCCTACAACCACGTCCTCTGTCCTATCCGTAGACCGATCGTTGTAGATCAATATCTCCGCGATCACGTCACCCTGCTGGACCACTGATTCGACGCAGTCAGCTAGCGTCAGTTCCTCGTTGCGGGCCGGTATGAGCACTGAAACCTGTCCCGAGCCAGCGTCGTGCGACGACTTAATCCGCCTCCAGCCCACCAGGTTCAGGAAGGACACCAGTGTCACTGGCCCGAGCAGGACCAGCGCCGCAATCAGCAAGATGGACTCGAAGCTAGTCATTCCCGAACACCACCTCTGCCACTCTCTCGGTCTGCTCCTCTATCGGCAGGTGACCGGCGCCCGGGATCACATGGATTCGAACATCCGGCCATTCCTGTTCGAGGATGCGAGATGACTTACGTACCGCGCCGAAGGTCTTCTCGCCCATGATCACATCGACAGGCAGCTGAAGATGCGCGTATCGGGATGGCCCTTCGTGCGCACCCACCATTCGCAGAAAGTCGTGCACAGCGGCATGGTTCACGCGCTCGAACGACGCTGTGAGATCGGAATCTCTGGTTCGCTTGCTGCGCAGGGCCTGGTTGGTGAAGAAGCGGCCGATCGGCGACGCAAAGGTCGTCATATAGGCCATTCTTCCGAATGAGCCCTTGAGGAAAATCGAGAAGTACCAGGGCATGTAGGCGAACGGGTCGATCATGACCAGCCGCTTAACCCTGTTTGGTTGGAGCAGGGCAAGTTCGGCTCCGATCACACCGCCGGTGCAGTTACCGACAACTGTTACGTCTTCGTCTGGTGAGATCGAATCAGCGACCATCTCACCCACGACCTCGGTCTTCCATTCGTCTGGAAGCTCGGACGTTCCGTAGCCCGGCAGGTCAACGGCCTCAAACAGTACGGAATCGGGCATGAACGGCTTGAGCGGTTCGAACGTCGCATGACTTCCGCCCCAGCCATGGATAGCAACGAACCGGGATGAGCCCTCGCCTGATTTCGTCACATCCAGAGGCGTCTTCAAGCCACTGCCTCCTTCGCTGCTCGGTCTGCAATCCGCTCAGCCACCATCTTCCCGCTCAACACGCACATCGGCACGCCGGTGCCGGGAGTGGTCGAAGCGCCGGCAAAGTACAGACCGTTGATCTCATTCGACATGTTGCGGGCCCGGAAAGGACCAATCTGCCTCAGGTTGTGCGCGGCGCCGAACGCCGACCCGTCGAAAAGACCGAACTGATCCGACCAGTCGACCGGCGACCAGTACTTGCTTTCGAGCACATCGGATTCCGAGATCTCGATGCCATGCTGGTTCATCCGTTCGAACATGCTGCGTTGGAGATTGTCCGCGGTCGATGCCCAGTCGATATCGCTGGCTTCGGAGACCAGCGGGACAGGGGCCAGCAAGAACACGGCTGACTTGCCGTCACGCGCGAGCGTGGGATCGCTGTTCGATGCGACCGATACGTAGAACGACAAGTCTGTGGGAATCTGCCCGCGCTTCATCAACTGATCGTATGCGGCCCTGGGATTCGCTGGAAGAAAGACGCTGTGGTGGTTGAGCGTGGGTAGTTCTCGGTCGACCGCCAGGTAGTAGGTCAGGACGCCGGGCGTCATCCTGGGCGGGCGATAATCACTCAAGCTGTCGCTGCCAATCAAGCGGGTCATGGTGGTAGGCACATCGACGTTTGATACGACGATCTCCGCTTGATCAAGCGCTCCATCATCAAAGGTCACACCTGTTACGCGCCCATTCGAGTGCACGATAGAACTCACTGGCGCGCCCGTCTTGATCTCAACTCCCAGCCTCTTCGCCGTCCGCTCCATCGCCTGGATCAGGCTGTACATCCCGCCCTCCGGAAGCCAGAGACCATGCTCCAGTTCCCCGAACGGGATGATGGAGAAGATGCCCGGCAGGTCGTAGGGAGCGCCACCGAGATACATGCCGTATGAACCGAACGCCTGCCTGATTCGCTCACTGTGGAAGTGGATCCCAAGCTGAGAGTCCATGCTCCGAAAAAGTCCCAGCTTCCGCAGGTTGCGTAGGCCGGCCGCAGAAAACCACGCCAGCGGCGAGTCAGCGTTTCGAGTTACGAGCCGATCGAATGACAGGTTGTACTTGTGTCTAGCGTCTCGCAGGAAATTGAAGAGGCCGGCAACATCGCGGCTGTCCAACCTCCGGCACTCCTCCGCCAGGACGTTCAGGTCAGACGACAGTTGGAATGTCTCTCCGTCCGGCCAATAGAACTTGATCGCCGGGTCGATTCGAAGCAGATTGATCTCGTCTTCGAGCCGGGTGCCAGCTCTGGCGAACAGCCCATCGAAAACCCACGGGTAGTTGAGGAGCGATGGTCCGGTGTCGAAGCGAAAACCAGCGAACTCAAGTAGGTTCGCTCTGCCACCAACGCGCTCGTTCGCCTCGTAGAGAGATACCTCGAAGCCGTCGGCAGCGAGGTGAATAGCCGTCGATAACCCTCCGACGCCGGCGCCGACGATGACGGCTTTTTGCCCCATCGGATCCGCCTACCTCTCGAACACCATGGCGATCGGTAGTCGCCAGTACTTGTTTCGTGGCAGAACAGAGAGCTTTTCTCTGTAGGAGAGTGAAGTTCGAGCCTCGCCGTCGCGTTTCGCGAGGATTTTGTCGTTCAGCCGTGAGTAGAGGTGGTGGCAGGCCTCAATGGCGAGACGACTATCCAGATTGAACGCACATATTCCCGGCATGGCCTCGTCATACCAGCGCCTGGCCTCGCGAGCTAAGGAAAGTTGCGCCTGTGTGATCGCTTCCCGGTCTCCAGCCAGGACTGGCTCCAGGAGCGGCCGTCCTGACTCGTCTACAACGTCGGCAGGGAGATAGCATCGGCGACGAGCCGAATCGTCGGCAACGTCACGTGCGAAATTGGTCAGCTGCAACCCCACAGCCAGGGCACGAGCGCTGGCCTTGGCTTCACTCAACGAATAGCCCTCAGCCGCGCCGTAGATGTGCGCGAGGAAGTAGCCGACGACGGTCGCTGAGCCGTAAACGTAACCTTCGATCAAGTCGTCCCAGGACTCGAATGATCGAGGCACAACGTCCGTGCGCATCGCTCTTAGGAATGAAGCGTAGTAGCTGTCGGGAATATCGTTTCGCCGCGCCACATCCCTGAAACCTGCCAAAACAACCGGAATGCCCGCTGCGACGGCGTCCTTAACGCCAGCGAATGAGTCGGAGTCCTCGTAGCGGTCTCGCCAGTCCTCGAGTATGCGGATCTTCGCCGTGTCGGGCAGATCGAACGTGTCGACGACTTCGTCCGGGTAGCGTACGGCACCGTACACAATCTCAACATCGGCACGTTTGGCTTGAGGCAGAAACCGGGTCACCGCGAAGAAAGACGAACTGTAAGAGCGCAGTATTGTGCGCCCCCATCGCGATGCCAGCAGTCGACCGTCCGAGTCATCAGCAGAACGGACAATCCGACTGGTCACAGACGATTCGCGTCTTGACCATTCGCCCTGGTCCCAGACAGGCTCAGCGAGCAGAGTTTCACCCGTCTCAGAACGGTCTGTCCTCACGTTCTGATTAGGGACTGAGCGAAATGGTCTGATTGCCTGCTTGAGTCGCATCACTTTCGACTTCACCTGGCTTGTGTAGCTGATCGAATATGCCCGACCGACATCAGGTTGCTGTAGTTTATATACTACATCTTGGCCTCGGGTTGGTCAACAATCGACCAAGACGTGGACCGGTAGGTCAAAGTGACCACCACCTCGGCATGCCGCGTATTTCTGCAAGCTGACTTGATAGCATCGCCGTGACTCGAGGCGGCGAGTTCCGTCCGCCCACACAAGCCGGAGGAAACACCGCATGCCCGTGATCTCCCACAAGTCTTTGGACCCAGAAAACCCCGACATTCTTTATGGCTCCACAAGCTCACTCTGGGACGGACAGCATCCCATCGAATGGGGAATCAAGCGGATCGCGGCACTCGGCCTGCAGGGCATCGAGCCGTACGCCAAGCAGATCGAAAACCACCGCGCAAACCCTCTCGCTCTCAAGGAGAAGTTCGACGAAGCTGGCGTGACGATGATCGACGTCTCGAACGGAGCAAAGGGACAGTCGACGAACTTCATCGACCCGGCGGAGACGCCTAAGACCATTGCAGACCACGTGGCGTTCGCCCGCGATTTCCTTCAGCCGTTCGAGTGCGACCTGTGGAAATGCAACATGGGCGCCCGGCCGCCAGAGGCAACGACGGACGACCAGCTGAAGGTGCTCGCCGAAACGCTCAATGAGATCGGACGCCAGACTATCGAGATGGGGATTCGCCTGGCTCCGCACCCGCACATCTGGGGTCCTGTGGAGCGCGAGAACGAGGTCCGCGCCATGCTCGACCTGACCGATCCCAAGTACGTTTGGTTCACGCCCGACACTGGACATCTGACTCTCGGCGGCATGGACGCTGTGGAAGTAATGACCGACTATCTGCCTCGAATCGCCGAGGTGCATCTCAAGGACACGTACGCGAAGTACCGTGGCATCCAGGAAACGCCCACACGTGAGCAGCATAATGTAGCCAGCGTTTACCACAACATGGGCGGCGGCGGAGTCGACTTCCCGGCAGTGATGAAGCTACTGCGGGACCAGCACTACAAGGGTTGGGTCGTCTTCGATATGGACGGGCCCAGGGAAGGTGACGATGGCTTCGACGCGATAGGCGGGAACCTCGACCTCGCGGTGGACGACTACCTTGCCCACAACGTTAACTACCTACGCGTGATCCTCGGAGTCAACCTGCCGCCGTTTAACTGATTGGTCTGCCGCACCTCATCTCTGTCGTAAAAGGGCCATGTGTGGGAATTTCCCGCGCCGCGTCTTTCGCGACGATCACGCACGAAGGCTTATATTCGTCACAAGATACGGGTGGCGAGTTACGCCCTCTGCTACGCTCAATCGTGAAACACGCGTGCAGACCACCATGCAACGACGACTACGTTGGTCGGAAACTGACGCTGTAACTTCGGTCCGCGGCGAATGCAAGTCGATTTGCGATGAATGGCGCCGAACGGAACTCTGGCACCCAAAGCGGTCGATCAATTGGTTGAACCCGGAATAAAGGCCATAAGCCGCGCTCCAGATCTAGGCAGCGCCGAACTGCGTTTAGCGCACCTCAGCGCCGATATGGTGTCAGACCGATACGTGCAATGGATGAATGACCCGGAAGTTGTCAGGTACACCGAAAGCAGATTCAGCGAGCACAGTCAGGATCGTCTCGAAAGTTTTGTCCGTGCTATCGAAACAGATCCTCTCTCGATCATGTGGGCGATCTTCGTAGGAACCGAGCACATTGGAAACATCAAGCTCGGTCCGATCGACTGGCACCACGCCTATGCGGACATCGGCCTCATTCTCGGTTCCAAGCCTCACTGGGGAAAAGGACACGGCCAAAACGCTGTTTCGCTGGTAGCAGACTGGGCTTTCGAGACCCTGTCACTGCATAAGCTCACTGCCGGCATCTGTGACGGAAACATCGGTTCCGTGCGTGCATTCGAGAAGGCGGGCTTTGCCATAGAAGCGCGACAATATTCGCACTACTTTCTGGAAGGGGAGTACAGGGATCGAATTGTCATGGCGCGGTTCAATCCGCGGCCCGTCGAGCCCCCGGCCCAATCATGAACCCGGCAGACCTAAAAAGGTGCAGCCGCTGCCTGCTGCCAGAAACGCATGAAACGATCGTCTTCGATGATGATGGCGTCTGTAACGTGTGCCTCAACCAGGACACCAAGCGCTCAGTGGACTGGGACTCGAAACGAGCCGATTTCGAGAAGTTGCTCGACGAGTATCGAGGCAAGTACGACTACGACTGCATCGTCCCGTTCTCCGGAGGCAAAGACAGCACTTTCACGCTCTGGGCTCTGGTCAAGGAATGGAACCTCAAGCCGCTAGTGGTCTCTTTCGATCACGGTTTCATGCGCCCGGGCGTGATTGAGAACCGCAATCGCACGTTCAGGATCCTCGGGGTCGACCATCTCAACTTCAAGCCCAACTGGAAAGTGGTTCAGCTTGTTATGCGTGAATCGCTTCAGCGCAAGGGCGACTTCTGCTGGCATTGCCACACGGGTATCTTCGCCTACCCGATGCACGTCGCGCTCAAGTACCAGGTGCCCCTGATCATATGGGGTGAGCCGAGTGCCGAGTACACCGCGTACTACTCCTATGATGAACCGGAGGAAGTCGACGAGCGCAGGTTCAACCGGTTCATCAACTTAGGAATCAACGCAGAAGACATGTTGGGCATGCTTCATGATCGCCCGGAGGGGAAATGGGTAACCGCACGTGATCTAAAGCCGTTCACCTACCCGGATGTGCGAGAGCTGCGCAAGCTGAGGGCCAGGTCGGTATGTCTTGGAAGCTTCATCCCCTGGGATGTGCGCCGCCAGACTGAACTCATCCAGAAGGAACTCGACTGGAGAGGTGATGTCGTTGAAGGTGTGGCGGCGAACTATCCGTACGAAAAGATCGAGTGCTCGGTGCAGGGGATCCGCGACTACCTGAAGTTTGCAAAGCGCGGTTACGGCCGCACGACCCATCTTGCAAGCATCGATATACGCAACGGCAGGCTGGAGCGCGAGGAAGGGCTGCAACTGGCGCTAGAACATGACGGCAAACGCCCCGCATCGCTCGATCGCTTCCTGGGATACGTCGGCATCGATGAGGAAGAGTTCAACAGAATTGCCGGCTCGCAATCTGTAGCACCCTATGAGCATGACTGGGACAAGACCCGGGGTGAGAAACCGCTGCCGGAGGAAGAGCAGTTTGACCGTTCGGCGCCGTTCCCACCCACGCCGCTGGCAGATCGGGGCGACAGATCGGAATGATCGGCGTAATCGACTACGGTCGAGGCAATCTGCACTCCGTCTCCAATGCGCTCGATTCGATAGGCGAAGACGTTACCGTAGTGACTGAGTCGGATCAGTTCGATCTCTGTGACCGAATCGTGCTGCCCGGAGTTGGTGCTTTCGCCGCTGGGATGAGATCGCTCGCGGACTCAGGTCTGATTGAGGTATTGACTGAGCACGTCATCGAGCGCGGAAAACCGTTTCTCGGAATCTGTCTTGGCATGCAACTACTGGCATCAATGGGACACGAACTGGGTGAAACTGCCGGCCTCGGATGGATTGATGCCGACGTGACCTTGCTCGCCCCGTCTGACACATCTCTCAAGCTGCCTCATGTCGGCTGGAACAACGCCGTTCCTGCGCCGGATTCACCGCTGTTCAATGGGCTCGGACGGGACCCGGCTTTCTACTTCACGCACTCCTATGCCGTGACGTATTCGAAGCGCAGCTGCGAGATAGAGGCCTGGTGTGACTACGGAGGTAAATTCGTTGCGGCGGTGCGTAAAGGCAACATCGCCGCTACTCAGTTCCATCCTGAGAAGAGCCAGAGCATTGGGATCCGGTTCCTTATGAACTGGGCTGATTGGAATCCGTGAGATGCTGAAGGTCCGACTCATACCTTCCTTGCTGTTGCGCGATGGCCGTTGTGTAAAAGGAAAAGGTTTCGGAGACTACCGGGACGTCGGTCATCCCGTCACCGCGGCGAAGGTCTACGAAGCACAGGGTGCTGACGAACTGCTCTTTCTTGATATTGAAGCGTCAGCGGACAACCGTGATACGCTCCTCGAAGTCGTCACCGACACAGCAACGCAGTGCTTCATGCCACTTGCGGTTGGCGGCGGGGTGCGGACAGTGGAGGACATACGTCGGCTACTCGGCTCGGGCGCCGACAAGGTGACGGTCAATTCGGCCGCAGTGGCCAACCCTGCTCTACTCACAGACGGTGCCAGCGAATTCGGGGCGCAATGCATGGTGTTATCCATCGACCACCGCGGCAACGGTTCGGGACAGCAGGAAGTGTTCACTCGCAATGGCACTGAACCGACTGGAATGGCACCAGCGGACTGGGCGCTAAGAGGCCAGGATCTTGGAGCCGGGGAGATCCTTCTGACAAGTATCGAGCGCGAAGGCACCTTTGGTGGCTACGACCTCGAGACGATTGCCGAGGTGTCTGACACGGTCGACATCCCGGTTATTGCAGCGGGTGGGGCGGGAGAACTGCGGCATCTTGTCAGCGCGGTTGAAACAGGCCACGCCTCTGCAGTTGCCGCGGCCAGCCTGTTCCACTTCACGGATCAGAGCGTTATTAAGGCCCACTCTTATATGAAGCAAGCCGGACTGGACGTGCGAATGTCATGACAGTCAGTCCCAAGCACGAGTCGACAAGGTTCGAATTCCCACGCAGCTATGACCTGGCCGAGAAATCGCCGGTTCCGGAGCTAACTCCAGAACTGGACTTGATGATGCGGATCATCAATGACCTGTATTTGAAAAACCGGAGCCTGATAACAGACGGCTACGACGAGTCGGCTGCGTACCTTTCACAACTCTTGAAATTCGATGTCCTTGAGTTTCCAACCGGATACGAAGCTTTCAGTTGGACTGTGCCTGAGAAGTGGAACGTGAATTCCGCGCGCATCAGCTTCGGCGACAGAGTCATTGCCGATTTCGAAGACCACCCGTTGTATCTGCAGTCTTACTCACTACCTTTCGCAGGAACCGTCGGCCTGCAGGAGTTGAAGCAACACTTGCTGACCGACCCCGACCGGCCCGGCGCAATCCCGTATGGCTATGGCTACTACCGCCGCGACTGGTCTATGAGCCTCCCCTACAGTGAGTATGCACAGTTGGAGGACGGCGAGTACAAGGTTGAGATAGACACCTCCTTCGAGCCAGGCGACATGAAGGTGCTGGAGCACATTCTGCCGGGAGAGAGCGAACGCTCAATCATCATCAGTGCTCACCTTGACCATCCCGGCCAGGTCTCAGATGGACTTGGGGGTGTCGCCATGGGAATCGCACTGATGAACCGGCTCGCAGCACTCCCTGCGCGACGGTTTACTTACAGGCTCGTGGTGCTGCCCGAAAACATCGGCTCGGCCTGCTACCTCCACCACTACAGGGATTCGCTCGATCTCTTTGAGTACGGAATATTCCTTGAGATGGTCACCAACAAAGGCCGAATGACGTTGCAGCGATCGAAGCGTGGAGACACTCAGCTTGACCGTCTTGCCGAGATTGCAATAGCAAGCCACGAACCGGCTTACGGCGTTGGCGACTTCCGCCAGGTGATCTGCAACGACGAGATCAACTTCGACGGACCAGGAATCGATATCCCCACCGTCACGCTGACACGCTGGCCGTACCCTGAGTACCACACATCCGACGATAACCCCGGCGCGGTCAGCCTGACATACCTGATGAGATCGCTCGAAATAACCTGGGACCTCATCCAGCACCTGGAGGCCAACGTCTACCCGACCCGTGCCTACCAGGCGAACGTCATGCTCGGTCCGCACGGACTGTACGAAGACCTGAATGCCGACGATACGGTTGAACGAGTAATGCTGGCGCTGGAAGGGAACGCTTCAGTGCTGGAAATCTCGGAGAATCTGGATGTTCCATTCGATCGCGTGGCCGACTACGCCCGCCGGTTCGTAGAAGCCGGTCTGGCCACAACCGCGATGGGCCCGCCGCGTGCATGACACGAATCTCAGCCGATCTGCAGGAGTAGACATGTCGGAAAGCACTTCCAACACAGTCGTGGACCGCTCAACGTTGCTTAATATCGTCGTCAACGCACTGGACGCCACGCTTGCAGGCCAGGGTGACGCAACACCCTCGGAAATCGACGACTCCACCGTGCTGTTCGGGCGCGATGGGTTACTCGACTCTCTCGGTCTTGTGACAACGGTTGTCGAAATAGAGTCGAAGATCCTTTCAGAGTTTGACGCCTCCGTCGTCCTCGCCGACGATCGTGCGATGTCTCAGAGGAACAGCCCCTTCCGCACCGTCGGCACGCTCACAGACCACATACTCTCGTTGCTGACGGAATCATGAAAGCCGAACGCCGTATTGTTCTCGTCACCGGTACTCGTACCGGCATTGGTAGGCACATTGCTGAACACTTTCTCGCAAAGGGAGACCTGGTTGAAGGGTGCAGCAGGAGCGATGCCGATTGGGGGCACGCGGACTACTTCCATCACCGGGCTGATGTAGGCGACGAGAACGATGTGGTGGGCATGCTCAAGTCCGTGCACGAACGCCACGGCCGCGTTGATGTGCTCATAAACAACGCGGGCATCGCGTCGATGAACCACACGCTCCTTACGCCAATGGAAACGGCCGAACGCATCATCCGGACGAATCTGCTCGGCACATTTGTCGTCGCGCGGGAAGCGGCAAAAATGATGGTCCGTCAGCGGGGCGGCCGGATAATCAATATGTCTACCGTCGCCACCCCTATGGAGCTCGAGGGTGAGGCGTTATACGCAGCCTCAAAAGCTGGCGTGGTCAATCTGACTAGGCTCATGGCAAAGGAGCTAGGGAGCTACGGGATCACCGTCAACGCTGTGGGCCCTACACCAATCGATACCGACCTGATCAGAGGCGTTCCGGAAGAGAAGATTCAGGCGATACTCGATGCATTGCCATTGAAGCGGCTGGGCACATTTGAAGACGTCACAAATGTGATCGACTTTTTCGTTAGCCCGGCGAGTGACTACATCACCGGACAAGTGATCTATCTGGGCGGTGCGTGATGTCAGCCGAGTGGCTGATAGACCGCATGCGCGGATTTGGAGACAGGCCTGCTCTAGTCGGCGCCGCTGGTCACCACACGTTTGAAGAGCTTGTCGTCGAGGCGACAGCGTCGCGTGAACGACTGAGGGACGCAGGGGTCACGGGAGGTTCGATCGTTTCATTCACGGCCGACTACAGCGTCAATGCCTGCGCCACGATGTTCGGAGTCGCCTTGTTGGGTGGAGTAGCCGTGCCGCTGTCCCCGGATGAGCGGCGAGCCGGCCCTATGAATGGCATCGCAGGAGTCGGATACATCGTCGACGCGGCCGGGGACGTTGCAGTCGTTGACCATTCAGTGGCCCGTCACCCGCTGGTTGCCGGACTGTTGGACCAGGGAGCCGCTGGACTGGTGATATTCACGTCTGGCTCAACCGGCGAGCCTAAAGCTGCTCTGCACAGTTTCGATCGCTTCATAGCCAAGTACCACAAGCAGACCAGGCCACTCATCACAGTCGCAGTGTCGCCGATGGACCACATCGCCGGCCTCGACACCCTGTTCTACGGGCTTAGCAGCGGTGGAACCATTGTTACTGTGAGATCTCAGTCGCCAGAAGACGTGCTGGATGCATCCGAAAAATACCGGGCCCAGATTCTGCCAGCCACTCCATCGTTTCTTCGACTGATGCTCTTCACAGGCGAACTCGAACGCAGAGACCTGTCATCGCTTGAACTGGTCGCTTACGGGGCAGAAGTGATGCCAACGTCCCTTTTGGAGTCGCTCCAGGCTGCCCTGCCGCATGTGAAGTTCATCCAAAAATTCGGCATGACGGAGGTCGGTTCACCCGTGACCAGATCGCCGGACGGAGGTTCGAACTGGATCAAGCTCGATCCCGAGTCGACCGAGTACCGGATTGTTGATGGCGTCCTGTGGCTCCGTTCACAGTCGGCAATGCTCGGATACTTAAATGCTCCATCACCGATCGACGAAGATGGCTGGCTGAATACTGGTGACACCGTCGAACAGTCGGGAGACTCTATTCGTGTGATCGGCCGCGCATCTGACATGATCAATGTCGGAGGTCACAAGGTGAACCCTCACGAAGTGGAAGATGTGATTCTTGCCGCGCCCGGCATAACGTCCGTAGTCGTGCGCGGCGAACAGAACCCAATGATGGGCCAGGTGCCCGTGGCGTTTGTGGAGACTAGTAGCGACGAGTCCGATTCGGAGCTCACGAAGCGCATCAGGCTTTGGTGCAGTGAAAGACTGAACCGCTGGCAGATCCCAGTTCGCATCTCGAGGGGCGTGCCCGATCTCGTGCCGGAGCGAATGAAGATCGATCGTCGAGGGCAGCTAGGATGAACCAGGTGCCGAACGCACTGGCCGGTGCCCTTAGAGAACTGGGGCTCGGGCCGAACGACGACGTGCTCATTCATAGCGATTCGTCACTGGCAATGGAACTGAGCGGTGCTGACTGGTGGGACGATGCTTTCGAGTACCAGGTGACAGCCATTCGCGAAGTGATCGGTACGGACGGAACACTTCTGGTCCCTACCTTCAACTACGACTTCTGTGAAGGGAAGCCATACAGCGAAACCAAGAGTCGTTCGCAGGTCGGCATGTTTACCAACTACGTGCTGGATATGCCGGCTGCACTCCGCTCGTTCCATCCGATCTTCTCATTCGCGGCGCTCGGGGCGCGCTCCGGCGATCTATTGACCACCAGATCAAACTCTTCATTTGGCGACGGCTCGGTATTTGAGAACCTTTACGACGCAGACGCAAAACTTCTCTTCCTGAATGTCTCGTTCGAGTTCTGTACTTTCGTTCACTTCGCCGAGCAACGGATCGGCGTCGACTACCGCTACCTGAAGGACTTCACAGGTCAGGTCACCCAGAACGGCCAGACGCGAGAAGACACGTTCGACTTCTATGTGCGGTATCTCGATCGGACGGTAGACACTTACTTTGGCAGACTGGAACGGGCTCTCCGTGAATCGGGCCACATGAGGTCGGTCTTGATAGCTGGTGAGGAGCTGTTGCTCACTTCGACGCGTGCGGTCTACGACACAGCGGCCGAGCTGCTTTCCCGGGACCGGTATTCCCTGCTTAAGCAGCCCCCGGTGATGCAATAGTCTGAGTCGTCTCTATTGATCATGGACTTGCCTGGCGATCTCAAGCCTGAGGTAGCGCGGGTCCGTGATCCGCTTCAGGTCCTCCTGAGGCAGCTGGCAGGGCAGACCGCCCGCCGGGATGTAGCTCACTGCCGGCACTCCGGCGGCAAGCGCCAGCACCAATGCCGCGGTCTGCGCCCCGATCACAATGTCGGAGTTCGCGATGTCCACAGCTATATCGGACTCAAAGGACTTTGAAACGCGTTGTTGATGTGACAGTTCGCTAATCGCACGGTCGTACTTGTCCCGCGACTCCGAAGGATGCAAGCGCACCACCAACTCCAACTCATCGCTTGCCGTCGCCTTCACTGCGTGAGCGATGTCGTTCAGTATTGAATGCCCGTCGTAGCGATACTCGGCTGCGGTCGGGCCTTCGTGCGGAGGAGCCTCTTCAAGTACTTCGGACATATAGAGAACTCGAAATCCATCCCGCGTGCCGGAATCGCGGAGCGACTGAATCCGTTCGACGTTGCGTCGCAGGTATGGATCACCAACGACTTTTAGTCTGTCCTCAGGGAACCGCTCTAGTCGAGCCTGCTCGAGTGCGTGCTCATCTGTCAGCCACACCTCGTCTGGCAGATTTTCTATCCAGTCGCCTGAGCTTCCGAACCTGATGGCGTAGTACGTCCAGTGATCAAGATAGGCGACGGACTTAACGCCCAGTGTCCGGGCCTGGTGGATAGCATTGATAACGGGTCGATAGTTTCCGCCGGTCGCGCAGATCAACATCGAGCTTTCGGGCACCACAGATGCCAGGACGTCTATCTCCTCGAGGTCCAGTGGCCCGAGCGTTGCTTCAAACAGCTTAATCGCGGGTCCAGTTAATACGTAGTGGCACCGGTCCTTGAGGTCGTTTTCAAGAATGTACGATGCGACGAGATTCGCGCCGCCGGGGTCTTCAGCAAGGACAACTATCTGATCAGCCACCGTGCTCATTGCTCAGCAGCCCGTAGTGAATGACGTCGTGGTACTGCCCCGCTTTGAAGAAGGCCTGTCGCGACCTTCCCTCTTCCTTCATACCAAGCGCAGCTGCGAGCCTGATCATTCCTGCGTTGCCTTCCGGAGTCCCGCAGTAGATCCGGTTCAAGTTGAGCTCAGAAAATCCGTGTGCCACCACCACGCGGCTGGCCTCTGAGGCGAGTCCTTTGCCCCAGTAGTCCCTCTCACCGAACACAATGGCGAACTCCGCGCTCCGGTTGATGTAGTCGATTGACTGAAGGCTAATGTTGCCGATATGCCGGTCAGTGTCCGTAGCTATAACTGCGAAGACCACCCTGTCTCGCGCTGAAGATGACTCAGCCGCATACTGCCGTACATCCTCGACCGACATTGGAAAGCGGTGGTGCGAGTTCCACCGGCATACCTCTTCATCGTTGAACCACTCGGAATATGTGCCCGAGGCATCAGACTCCTGAAGATTCCTGAGATAAGTCCGAGCGGTGGTGAGAAATGGCCCTGTCAATTCATTAACTCCGACCTGTTCTCCCATACCTTTGTAAAGGCTTCGATCACGTCGTCGAGATCATCTTGTGATGCGGGCGGCCGGAACAGTTCATGGACGATGATCCGGTCTAGAACATCTTCCGCGACGGGGCAGAGGCCGGGCCGGTACATTTCGTCCGTCGCTCGATCACTCCGGCTGAACGGATATCCTCCGCTCCCAAACGCTATTTTTTTTGAGTACATCGGCAGTGTGTACAGAGGTACGCCATATCCGGCGAACACCAGTGGCCCGTCAGATTCGCGTCCCTCCGTCACTGCTAACTCAGCTGCCACGGCTTCGACATAGGTCTCCCGAGGGATACCCGCCACAGACTCATCGAACAGCATGCTGTGCAGGTAGTACGAATGCGATGCGCCGGGTCGCAACTTCGGCATGGTCAAGCATGGCACTTCCGACAACCCGGCTTCCAGGTACCTGACGTTCGAGACACCTCGTCCTACGAGACCGTCCAGGCGTGTGAGCTGCGATCGGGCGATAGCCGCTTCCATTTCGCCGAGCCTGAAGTTGAACCCGACCATATTCACCAGGTCCATGTCTGGTTCATCCGCTATTCGGCCTCCGGCGACGGCTTCGGCATGGTTGCGGATCATTCTCATGCGGTCGGCCAGCCGATCATCGTCGGTGCAGGCGATTCCGCCTTCACCTGTGTGGATATGCTTGTGGTAGTTCAGGCTGAAGATGCCTATATCACCCAGCGTTCCGGCGAGCCTTTCATCCAGCACGGCGCCCGGACCCTGGGCGTTGTCCTCTATCACCAAGAGGCCGTGCTCAGCGGCGATTGCATTGATACCAACACGGTCATAGGGGAGCCCGAACAGGTCCGTCACCACAATCGCACGTGTGCGGGGAGTGATCGCTCGGCGCACCGACTCTGGGTCAAGGCAGAAATACTCAGGTTCGATGTCCGCGAACACGGGTATTCCACCCCAGACAACGATGGCGGTCGCCGTAGCCGACATCGAGATTGGCGTGACGATCACCTCGTCGCCCGGCCCGATCCCCGCTGCTCCCACCGCAGCTATGAGCCCGGAAGTTGCCGAGTTGACGGCCACTGCATTGTCGCTTCCGAAGTGAACAGCCCACTCGTCTTCCAGGTGTCTGACCTGCTCGCCGCCCAGGAAACCCTCGTCGTAGGAGCCGTAGAACCCTGAGAGTCGTCCACTTTCAAGCACCGCCATAACGGCCGAACGCTCATCTGGACCGATTGTGTTGTAACGACGGAACGCCTGAGTACGTACGGGCGAAGCTCCGTTGATCGCGAGTCTCGGCAACAGGTTACTCACCGTCTACTGCAATATGGTGTTGCAGATCATCTCAGTGGCTTCGGCATCGTTGAGTTCAGCCTCGAAGCCAGCGCCGCTGTCCAGCCGTCTGACAATTTCATCTAACACTGCGTACTGGTATCTAGTACCGTACTCACAGTCTATCTTCACCGCTTTGTTTAGCTCCCGAAAGCCGCTCGTCGGAAGTTCACGAGTCCCGACTGAGATCTTCGCATTGAACGCGTGGTCTTCGAACTGAACACGACCGTTTTCAAACAGCAGGTCGATATCGGCGAACGAGTAGCTTCCGACTCCGGTGGGTAGGAAGATCACTTCTCCACCTGCGATCGAAACTCGGAAGAATGCATCGCCGTCTCCTAGTTCGTCTTTCTCGGTGACGGGCCCTGACTCAACGACCGATGCAGGTCCGCTCAACACGTAGAGCAACAGGTTGATGAGGTGCGAGCAGTTTCTACGAATGCCGTCCTTGTACCGGACAACACCGGTGCGAAACTCGCCGAGTTCGCCAGTTGAGATCTTCTCCCTGGCCTTCAAGCTGCCAGCAGAGAACCGGCGTGTGTAGTTGATTACTACTGACACTTCACTCTCGCGCAGCATACGAACGACTTCCGCTGATTCTTCTGCGGACTGCCCTAGAGGCTTCTCGATCAACATCACTCGTGTGTCAAGTGCTAGCAATTTACTCAAGTCCTGCAGACGACCGGCCGCCGGTGTTGCTACGACGAGGATGTCTGGAGCATCGTCGCTGACAATTACATCTATCGATTCATGTGTGTCGACGTCATAGGTTCTAGTGAATTCCGCACGTCTATTCCGGTCAGGGTCGATGCCCCACGCCAGCTCTGACGCCGGGTGAACCGAGGCCGCACGTGCATGCGTGAGAACGTACTCGATCGGTAACTCCGCATCGTATCCAGTCCCGATCGCGCCCAGTCCGACCAGTCCGACCGAATATCGACCGTCGCTATCCGCCACTGGACTGCACTCCGTCGACTACAGCCAGAACTTCGGCGAGACCGAACGTCGGTGTCGCAGGGTAGAGGCCTTCAAATACACCCCGGATACGGTTGAAGTCTTCCTGTGTATCAAGGCTGAGATTGAGATTCGGCCGCCGTAAATTTCGAGGAGCAGGCAGCACTGCGCAGGAGATGTCTTCACTCACAAGCATGTATTGCGGAATATGCTCCCTGTGATCTGGCACGGTCGCTTCCCTGTCGGCCCTGGCCAGCAGGTCAAGCGAGAAAACCTGTGTGTCCATTCCGGCGGGATAGGTTTGATAGTAGAAATCCCCGCTGCGGGGGTGGTGACCGGTTGAAACGTAGTCGATTTCGTTTGCCAGATAGGTTTCTATCACCTGTGTCGAAACAGTCGGATCGATCAGTGGGCAGTCGCCGGTCAGCTCAACCACAACATCTGCATCTGCCGATTCCGCCGCAAGGGTGACTCTCTTGAGTACATCATCTTCGCTTCCGCGAAAGAACCCCACGCCGAGCCGCGTGGCCAGTTCCGCTACCGGTTCGTCCGCCGGGTTCTCGGTTGTCGCTACCACTATGCCGTCAACCTGTTCGATTCGTCTGACTCGTTCGATCATCAGCTCGAGCACCGGTTTACCGCAGATGGGCATCAACACCTTCCCTGGCAGTCGGGAAGAGGACATTCGCGCCTCTATCGTGGCGACCACTCTCCGCCCGGCCTTCAAAGTCGCCAGGTCAATCAAGGTTCACCTCGAGAACGGAGATAACTTCGACGCGCGGTGTTCGAGCTAAAAAAGTAGGATTCTCCTCGCGCGTCTTACAAGACCGCCAGGCTCTCGGTTCCTTGCTGCCGCAAAGACTCAGGATGTTGTCACGGGTCATATGTTGTTCGGAGAGGATTTCTTCGGATCGTAACTTGCCTGTTAAGGCTGTGAAGATGACACCTTCAGCAGTAGATCGTTCCGTCGGCAACGTCAGCAGTATATCGGCGAGGTTCGTGAACTCTTCGAACCGCAGCTACTGGACTTTATTGGAGATATCATCACCGTTGCGGTGGTGCTGACCCTATGATCGCCACGTTCCAACTACGCTCCTGATGACCGATACTGCTGCAGCGCGGACATTCAGAGTTCCTGCGAATGGGCGGATCTCGGCGGTGGCGGCCATCTGAAACTACGCGGGCCGGAGATATTCTCCCACTGCGTACGCGATACTGCTTACAGAGACCTGACACCGCATCGAAGCGCGGATGACTCGACCGGCCGGACACCGACGTTGCTAACCGCGAGCTTCCCTAGTCAAGATCGTTGTGACCTTGAAAATTGGACGACCTGATCTTCTTCACTCTTCCTTCGCCGTCGGACAGTTACGAACACCCTCCGGAGCGAAACCAGGTGAGCGCGGCACAATAAGGACACTGGTCAAATATTGACCTCCATCAACGGCGCTCCGAGAGCGATCGGCAACCAGATGAGCAAATTGCTCGCCAACGCGTGGCTGTTCCTCGCGTATCCGCGCAGCCTGCCAAAACGGCTGAACTACGCGTTGCTGCTGATCATTGGCATTACGGCAGGCACCGTGATCCTCGATGGTCTTGCTCTCGCACTGATCGTTCCGTTCGTGGACATTCTCATCGGAACGCAGGACGAAACCAGTTCCGTCTCACTCATTCGCTGGACGGAAGAACTGATCGAGTCGGTTGGTCTGGAGGCCACCACAGGCTGGCTCATTGGAGTCATTATCGTCTTCCAGATCGTTCGAGCAGCGGGTCTGGCCCTTCAGCTTTGGTTGACCACTCGGTTTCGGGCTGAGTACGAAGAACGTCTCAAACGAGGGTCATTCTCGCTGCTGGTCCGATCTTCCTGGCCTTATCTGACCACGTTGCGTTCTGGAGCGATGATCAACGGCGTAGTTGCCCAGTCCTCTCGCGGCGGTCACACGTACGATGCATTCGCGTTGACTGCCTCCGCACTGGTGACATCGATCGCATACTTTGCAGGCTCGCTCATTATCTCCTGGCAGCTTAGCCTGATCGCCGCCGCCTACGCGATTTTTCTGATGGTTTCGCTCAGCTACTTCTTCGCCATAGGCAAGAGACTTGGTGCACGACTCACGCAGAACGCTGAAGACGTGCTCAACGAGATCTCAGAGTCAGTTGGTGGGCTCAAAGTCGTTAAGTCGAGCGCAATGGAGCAGTCCGTTATCGGGCGATTCTCGAACTCCGCGAAGAGATACGCGCGTACTGAATCACTTCTCGGCTTGCAGCAAGGCGCTATGCAGTCGATTTTTGAGTTGCTGTTCCTGCTGGCGCTTGTAGTTGGCCTCTTCTTTGCAACACGATCTCTCGACCTCACCAATAGCGCCATCCTTCTCTTCACGCTGCTCTTCTTCCGGATATTTCAGCGGGCAAGAGGAGTGCAGTCAGGCCTGCAGGCTTTCTATCAACTGATTCCGAGCCTCGAGGTGATCCGGCACTTCCAGAGTGTTGCTCACGATCACCGCGAGCGCTCTAGTGGCGATCGGCTAGAGCGTCTGGAGCGGAAGGTTCAGTTGGATAGTGTCTCCTACGAATACATCGAAGGTCACACCGTCCTGAACAACCTCTCTCTTGAGATCGAAGCCAACACATCGGTCGCCATCGTTGGGCCTTCAGGCGTTGGAAAGACGACCGTCGTCGACATGGTCGTCGGCCTAATCGATCCAACCTCTGGCAGCGTGAACATTGATGGCAGGCCGCTTACTGAGATCAGTCTAGAGTCCTGGCGTGGCCGTCTCGCCTACGTCACCCAGGGTTCCATCCTTTTCCATGACTCGATCGCACGAAACATCGCGCTTGGCGCAGACGAGGTTGAGCGACGAGATATTGAAGAAGCGGCTGCGTTGGCCGGCGCGCACGAATTCATAAGCCGTTTACCCGACGGCTACGACACCTTAGTCGGCGAGCGGGGAGTAACACTGTCCGGTGGTCAACGGCAGCGGATCGCACTCGCCAGGGCTCTGTTGCGCAAACCTGATCTGCTGATCCTTGATGAGGCGACGAGCGAACTGGACGTCACCTCGGAACAGCGGTTCCAGGCAACCCTAGAGCAGTTGCGCGGAACGACAGCGATGCTAATCGTGGCACACCGGCTGTCCACCGTTATGGGCGTCGATCGGGTCTACGTGCTCGATAACGGAGGCGTTGCAGAGTCTGGATCACCGCAGGAGCTGATATCCCACAAAGGCCGCTTCTACTCGATGCTGCAGCAGGCAGGACAGGTCAGCTAAGCCTGACGGAACACCGGCTGCACAGGAGGTCCGTTCAGGAATCTAGTCGCCTCACCGCTATCGATCGCCCTGGCGAGCACCGGCATCGCTGCCCTGATTGCGTCTAATGTTTGCGATACGTCGTCATCGCTTAGTGCGTAGCTCGTATTGAAGCCCACCATGAACAGCACACCACGCCGTACAAGCTCTTGTTGCACGATCGATCGCAGCACGAGGTCGTCTTCACCAGTAACAGCGTCGGTGAATGTGCAAACGGTCCTTGGCGGCAACCCTATGCACTTCGTCACTGCTTCAATACCGAACTCCGCCGCGAGGCTGTTGTAGCCATCCTGCAACTTTGCGCCCTGTTTCCACAGGTGGTCTATGACAGGCTCTCGCCGCATCTTGTCCATCGTCGCCCGGGCGGCTGCCAACGAAACCGCCTCGCCGCCAAAGGTAAATGAGAAGAAGATGTCATCGAACATCTCCATGATGTCCCTGCGACCGGTGACTACGGACAGCGGATAGCCATTCGCGATCGCCTTGGCGAAGCACGCAAGGTCCGGCGTGACCCCGTACCGCTCCTGCGCACCGCCGTATGCAACCCGGAAGCCTGTCAGTACCTCATCGAACACCAGGACAGCGCCGTGCTTCTTACAAAGCTCGGATACTCCCTGCAGGAACTCCGGTTCGGGCTCTACCACGCCGACCGGTTCCAGGATCACGCAAGCCACATCGCCCGGGTTCCTGTCGAACACTGCCTCCAGCGAGCCGATGTCGTTGAAGCTGAATGTTGCGGTGAGCCGGGAAACCTCGTCTGGCACACCGATCGAGCGAGTCGTGGTGCCGATGTACCAGTCCTGCCAGCCGTGATACCCGCAGGCCGCGACGACGCTGCGCCCCGTGTAAGCCCTCGCAACTCGCACCGCTGCACTGGTGGCGTCAGACCCGTTCTTGCCGAACCTCACCATCTCTGCGCAAGGAATGGCGTCGACAACCCGCTCAGCAACGTCGAGTTCGATTGGATGTGACAGCGAGAATATCGTGCCTTGCGAAACCTGCTTCACAACCGCTTCAGTTACATCCGGATCGTCGTGGCCGAGCACTATCGGTCCGAGCGAGGTGGGCAAGTCGATGTACTCATTTCCATCGACATCCCAGACGTGCGCACCTTTCCCTCGCTCTAGAAATACCGGTGCGACGCCGTGCACCAGTTGGCTTGGGGCCTTACTGAAAGTCTGTGAGACGCCTGGAATGAGACCTTCAGCCCGCGCAAGCAACTCGTACGACCGCTGGAGGTTCAACTGATTGGCTTCGAGCGCATCACTGCTCATCGAAGGCTCATCCTTCACTTTTCATCTGCGCCTCAAGAGACTCGTTGCGCTGGCTTGTAGAACTCATCGTGGCCAGATCGGTATCCGTCTCCCAGAGCTGTAGAAAATCGTTCAGCGAGGCGGAAGAGAACGGCACATGAAGACGTCTGGAGATTTCGCGCATCAATTGAAGATCGTCGGCATTGTCCAACGTCCAGCGTAGGTGCGAAAGATCAACCGCGCTTTCTATGTTTGCCAACCTGAACTTGTCCGGGTTTTGCCAGATGTACGGAGTAACATGTTCGCGATGCGATGGCAATGTTGCCTTTTCGAAGGCCTGCTCCAGTGCACTGATCGATACCACCTCCGTGTCGAGTCCGTCCGGGAAGGTGGGCGGCTTGATGTTGGAAGCGTAGTCGCAATCACCTTGTAAGAACCTGGCGACGACCCGGGAGCTCACGTCTGGGTCTAACATCGGGCAATCGGCCGTTATCCTGACAACGGCATCAGCTTGGTAGGCGATTGCGGCGCTGTAGAACCTGTCGAGCACATCTGATTCGCTGCCCGCGAAGACCTCGATACCGCGAGCCGAGACGTGATCGATGATTGGCACGTCTTGCGGGTTGTTCGATGTGGCAACAACAAGCTCGTGCGTGTCTCGAATTCGCCTGCACCTTGAAACAACGATGTCGAGCACAGTTTCATCGCCGATCGGCAGCAGGACCTTGCCCGGCAGGCGAGAGGAGGCTGTGCGGGCCTGCACTATGGTCACCACTCTCATAGTGCGACCTCTTTGCCGGTCCGCGCAGATTTCTTAGCAGCCAGTGTGGTTTCCAACACTCGTAGCGCTGCGCGGCCATCTACGGGCGGCACGCCTTCACCCTCCAAACACCTGATGAAAGTCTCGATCTCTTCGATGTAAGTCTTCGACACGTCCGACTGCGTGTCATCCAAAGACTTCTCACCATCGCTACGCGCGATCTCGAGTCCGCGGAAATAGTCCCAGTCCGCGGTGGCCTCTGTGCCGATCACCCGGGCGCCGCGCTTGTATCCATGTTGCGTGCAATCCACCCTGATGGTCGAGATCACACCAGTCGTGTGCTTCATGGTCGCAAACGCCGTATCTTCCGCGTCCATCTCCAGGTCGCTTAATTTGTCGGCAGCGCAGTAGACGGACTCCACCGGTCCAGCCAGCCATGAGACATAGTCGAACTCGTGCGACTCTTCGAGGATTATTCCGCCGCCCGATTCCGCGGAGGTGATGTAGTTGTTCCGGTAGTCGCTCTGCGGCCGCCATGTCGGAAGGTACTGTCCGAACTCCGCGTGCACCGCCATCACTCTTCCAAATTTGCCAGCGTCAATCATCCGCTTCAGCTCGACTAAAGCCGGTAGAAATCTGAGGTTGTAAGCTGCCATAACGGTGAGCCCGGATCGCTCTGCCTTATCAAGGAATGCTTCCACGCCATCCATCGACACGCTCAGCGGCTTTTCGACCATGACATGCGCGCCAGCTTCTACCGCTATGGCAGCAGTGGATATATGGTCCACCGGTGGTGTGGCGACTACTACTCCGTCGCATCCTTCTGACAGTCTGGACTCAACGGATTCGACTGCCATGCCATCGATCTCGGATGCAAGTGTGGCCGATCGCTGCGAATCTGGGTCGAACAGGTAGATGTTTTTAACTCCGGCAGCGGAGAGGTTGCGCGCGTGCCGGCTGCCGGCAGAACCGCAACCGGCAATGAGTATCTGAAGTTCAGAGTTCAAAAGCAGAGACCTTGATTGATTCGAATGTCGGCAACCTGATCTCTCGGCTTCGGGCAAGACGGAGGATCTAAGCTAGTCAGCAACCATCATCCATGTCAGCGGAGTGCCACGTTTGAGATCTTTCGACGCTCGGTGGCCGATCACGTCGTCATAGAACTTCGGAGGCATACCGTTGCCTGGGCGGATCACCCGGACGTTGGTTGATGTCAACTCCTCACCGGCCGCAACGTCCTCCACGACGAAGATCGATCTCTGGAACACAACGTTGCCAACTTCCGACTCAGACGGTCCGTACTTAACGGAACCCAGAGACGCCTCGACCACTTTGATTCCGTCGGTCAGCGCCTTCAACTCGTTTGGCTCCAACGAGAACTCCGCATCCGGCCCACCCTCAGCGCGCGAGAGCGTGATGTGCTTCTCAATCAAGCATGCGCCCAGGCTTACAGACGCCAGTGCAGCCGCAATCCCCAGCGAGTGGTCGGAAAATCCAACCGGGCATCCCCATGTATCGGCCATGTGCGGAATGTTGCGAAGGTTCAGCGCCTCCGGAGGCGATGGGTACGCAGACGCACAGTTCAGCAACAGTATCTGTTCTGCTCCCTCAGCCCGTACAGTGTCAACCGCATCCTGGATCTGTCCAATAGTCGCCATGCCCGTCGACATCAACATCGGTTTGCCAGTCCGGGCGATCTTCCGTAGAAGCGGAATGTCCATCACCTCGAAGCTGGCCACTTTGTAGACCGGCACCTCAAGCTCTTCCAGGAAGTCGACCGCCGTGGCATCGAATGGAGTCGAAAAGCAATCGATACCAATCTCCCTGGCTGCACTGATGATGTCTGCCTGCCATTCCCATGGCGTATAAGCGGTTTTGTACAGCTCATACAGAGTCGTGCCACCCCAGGTATTCGTGCTCGGCAAGATGAAGGGAGGCTCGTCCGAATCGATAGTCAAGGTGTCCGGCGTGTAGGTCTGGAGCTTGATCGCATCGGCCCCATTCTCCTTCGCCATCTTCATGATCTCGATCGCACGGCCGAAGTCTTGATTGTGGTTCCCGGACATCTCGGCGATGAAATAGGTCGGATATCCGGGGCCGACGCGGCGTCCGTTGATTTCGATGTAATCCATCAGGACTCCTCGTCGCCAGCGCCGTGCACCTGCTGTGCGCTGAGCTCGTCTTCTCTTAGAAGTTCGAGTCGCATGTAAACTCGCTCGCCGTTCTCCTCAAAGTACGCGCCTGCGTATGGCGGAAATGTTCGAGCTCGAATGACGTTGATCAGATCCCGTGCACGATACTGACGGTCGAGATCGATAAGGTCTATTTGCTGTACGTCCTTCACTTTATGCGAGCTGCCCTGTGAAGCATCCTGCGGTTTTCTCGGCGCGGTTCCGTCTTCTATGAGCGGCCAGGTCTCTTGCAGCAGCCTCAGGCATTCGTCTTCCAGCCTCGCATGCAGCGTTTCTCCCGTGTCGAATGGACTGACCTCGACCTGTCTTTGGGCAACAATGTCCCCTGAGTCGATACCGGTGTCAATGTAGTGGACGCTCACGCCTGCCGGTGCAGCATCCACGATGCTCCAGACATTGGTGTAAGAGCCGCGGTTGTATGGAAGGTACGCCGGATGGACATTTACTATCCCGTTAGCAAATAGGCTAATGACCGGTTCTCTCAGGATGTATCCGAAATAGACAGATAGCCCGATATCTCCACCCAGCGACCGCAGCCGTTCGACGCCAGCTTCCGTCTTCAGTTCCGGTGCCTCGACTACGTGATCTCTCGACAGCCCGGCCGCACTCAAAACCTCCTCCTTCAGACGAGCGTTGGAATCAGGATGAACGACTGCTCCGCTGATCTCTGCGTCCCCCTGGCGAAGCCACTTTACTGCCTCCAAACCAGCCCGGCCGTTGACAAACAGAACTATTCGCATCTTCCATCCTGCCAGGAGGTTCGGTGAGCGAGCATCGCGTTAACCACACGGCTCGCGCCTTTGCCGTCAACAAGCATCTGACCAGACACCGAGATTGACTCGCGCCGACTCCGATCGGTGGCAAAAACTTCCACCTTCGACCTAACCTTTTCCACGTCGTCCGGTGCAATCCAGCCAATGCTCACGGCCGCGCCCTGATCCGACACCGCCCTGGCTATCGGCTCCTGATTGTCTGCCGTTGTCACTAAGACTGATGGCACTCCTAGCGCGGCTAGCTCCCAGCTCGTCGAACCGGCCGCTGCTATTGCCAGATCTGAGTTCACCATCAATTCTGCCATGTTGCTCACATTGCGAACGCATTCGAATCGTGAGTCGGCCGCGCAGCTTCTTTTTATGGCGTCGGCGTGAACGTTTGAAACTCCGAGGACGACCGTCACCGACTCCAGCTCGCTAACGCCCTTGAGAGCATCTACAACGACTGAGGTTGCGTTGTCCGCATCTGCGCCTCCGAATGTCACCAGCACCTTCGTTGCAATCTCGGGCATACGCTTCCGGGCAATCACGTCTGTGAACTGCTGTCCAAGGCACGCGTATCGAACGCCGAGTAACGCCTGCGCTCCTTCCGTAATCAACTCGTAGTTTCTACTCTCCGCTCCAAGGTTCTGGTCCAGGAGGATGTCGGGAGCAAACGGCTTGGTTACAACTCCGTCCGCGAACTGCAAGGTCCTCAACCCCGCCGACCTTAGATCGCTCACGTAATCGGTATCGAAGACGTATCCATCAATGATCACCCAATCAGCCCGGCTGCGTCTTGCAAGCTCAGTGGTCTGCTCGAGATCATGGCCTAGTGTGCGATCGCTCCTCGCGGCAACGAGTTCCGCGCCTGCGTCGGCGACTCGCCCGTTCAAACCATCTGGCACATCACCATGCATCACTGCTCTGCCGCCGCGGTCGACCCATTCCGCAGCCAGCGCCAGCGACCGAATCACGTGCCCTGAACCGATCTCCGGCCTGGCGTCCGCTCGGAAGATCGCTGTGCTGATCATCTCCGGTACGCTTCACTCACCTTGCGGACCGCTTCAACAACGTCCTCAGCATCGGCCTCAGTCATCCCCGCCCAGAGCGGCAATGTCAGTATCCGCTCATAAGCCGATTCCGCCTGCGGCCAGGACCCGCGTTCGTATCCCAGTTCGCGATAGAAGGAATGCCAGGGCACCGGTCGATAGTGGACGTTTACACCGATGTTCTCTGCTCTGAGCGCGTCAAAGAACCCAGCGCGTCCTTTCGTGAACTGCGCCGGGTCCACCTTGATCACGTAGATGTGGTGAGCTGACTCGTTGCCGTCGAGCGTCACAAGAGGATCAATACCCTCAATGTCAGCGAAGGCCTTGTCGTACAGTCGGGCAAGCTCTCTACGGCGGCCCACATTGCTCTTGAGCCTCTTGAGCTGAGATCTCCCAAGCGCGCAGTGAATGTCTGACAGCCTGTAGTTGAACCCCAGCTGCACCATGTCGTATTCCCATGTGCCTGCTACCGCTCTCTGAGCATGGTCGGTCGTGATTCCATGGTTTCGAAAAGACCTTGCCAGTTCCGCCACCTCCGCATCGTCAGTTAGGATTGCGCCGCCTTCGCCTGCTGCCACGTGTTTTACCGGATGGAAGCTAAATGTAGCCGCATCGGGTAGCGTCGTCGCGAGGAGGCCATGCCTCGTAGCTCCGATCGAGTGAGCTGCATCTGCAAGCAACACCACGCCTTTCGATTCACAGGTAGCCCTCAGATGTTCGTATTGAGCTGACTGGCCGGCGAAG
The DNA here is from genome assembly GCA_028285005.1 of Dehalococcoidia bacterium. Lineage (GTDB taxonomy): Bacteria > Chloroflexota > Dehalococcoidia > Lucifugimonadales > Lucifugimonadaceae > JAJCYX01. The sequence continues at coordinate 81,201 of JANQQP010000012.1, forward strand.
TCGACCGCCACAACGGCCTTCGTCTTTGAGTTGACCTTTCGCTCCACGTCGGCAACATCGATCAGCAGCGTGTCGGAGTCGACATCCGCGAACACTACTCGGGCCCCCAGGTAGAGGGCCGCGTTAGCTGTTGCAGCGAAAGTGATAGCTGGGACTATGACTTCGTCGCCCGGGCCTACTCCGCAGGATGCGTACATAGTATGCAAAGCAGCCGTACCGCTGCTCACGGCAACTGCGAATTTGACCTTGGCAGCCTCGGCCAGGCCGTCCTCGAATAGCGCAACCTGTGGCCCAGTCGTCAGGTAATCCGAACGCAACGCCTCGGCAACCGCCGCGATGTCGTCATCGTCGACAGATTGCCTTCCGTACGGCAGGAATGCCGAACGCAATGAGGGTCCACCGTCTATAGCCAGTGCCTGCAATTTCACAGACCGCCTGAAAGCTCAATCAGTTCCTCGGAACTCAAAGTGACCGCACCGTTCTCCGAGGTGAACGTGAAACGATCCGGGACGCTCTTGCCGCCATCCGGAACAATGTCCGCGCTCCAGCTGCGGTATGAAGGCTCGATGACGTAGTGGTCATCAAACTCAGTGGCCAGGCGGGACTCATCCTCACCAATCAAGACCTCATGTAGTTTCTCGCCCGGCCTGATACCCACCACTTCACGCTCGGTACCGGGAGCCATCGCGTCCGCCAGATCGGTCAAAGTCATACGAGGGATCTTTGGTACGTAGAGTTCGCCGCCTCGCATCCGCTCGATGCAACGGATAACGAACTCAACTCCCTGTTCCAGCGTGATCCAAAACCGGGTCATGCGTTCATCCGTGAGCGTGATCTTGCCGTGTTCGCGCTGTGCCTTGAAGATTGGGATCACGCTGCCTCGGCTGCCGATCACGTTGCCGTACCTGCAACAAGCAAGTGCGCATCCGCGAGGAATCCCGAAAGCGTTGGCCTGAATTGTCAGCTTTTCCGCAACCAGTTTCGTAGCGCCATAAAGATTGACCGGGTTCACGGCCTTGTCTGTCGACAACGCCAGGACCTTCTTGACGCCGGAATCGATCGCCGCTTCGATCACGTTCTTGGTGCCCATAATGTTGGTCTGCACCGCCTCGAACGGATCTGCCTCCGCGGCGGGCACCTGCTTCAACGCAGCAGCGTGTACCACGATGTCGACACCCGAAAAGGCGCGCTCCAGTCGTTCTCGGTCTCGCACATCGCCGAGGAAGTAGCGCATCACGGAATCACGGCCTGGTGGAAACTGCTCCTTCATTTCGCTCTGCTTGAGTTCGTCTCGGCTGAGCACCGCAAGCCTTCTCGGCTTGTATCGCTCGAGCATCACACCCACGAAGTGCTTGCCGAACGAGCCCGTGCCGCCAGTGACGAGTACCGACTGTTCAGTCCAATCAAACATCTGTCTGTTCCGCCTAATTCCCGATTGAGTTTCGTCTACTGACACTATCTGGCGTTGATCGGCCCGGACGGTTGCTGCTTCAAGCCCTCAGCGCTCTGAAGAGTTCCCGGTACTCACGGGCACACCTGGCAGCGTCGAATCTGTGAATATTCTCGATCGCTGTCGTCGTCATCCCGTCGCGTAGTTCCTCGTCCGTCAGAGCAGTCACCATGCCTGCTGCCAGCGCGTCATGATCGTCTGCGTCGACCAGCATGCCCGCTGCGCCGTTCATCAGTATCTCTTGAACTCCACCCGCAATTCGCGGAGCTACCACAGGCGTGCTAAGACTCTGCGCTTCGATAGGCACTCGGGCCAACCCTTCCCAACGTGACGACACCACCACGGCGTCTGCCCGCTTCATGTACGGGTACGGGTTGTCGACATGACCCGGCATGCTCACCTGATTCTCAATACCGAGCGTTCTCGTCAATTCTTCCAGTTCCCGGTGCAGTTCACCCTCACCAAGTATCAGCAGATTAGCGTCAACTTGCTCAAGCGCTACCTTCATCGCTTGCAGCAGAATGTCGAACCCTTTCTGCCGCGTCAGACGACCGACCGCCACCACCAGGAACTGCGACTTCGGCATCTGATCAAGCAGCGGCGCAGGTTGTTTCGAGAGCTCCTCAGCCTCAGGGTTTAGGTGAGGGTTGTAGATCGTCCGTATCCGCTCGATAGAAATGCCAGCTTGCTTTGCGATCTCCTGCTGAAGCTCATCGGATTCCGTCACAACGGCGTCGCTCGATCTCCACAACATCCGCCAGATCAACTGGCGCACGCCTCCCGCCTGCGGAAAGCCCTGCACGCTCAGCACCAGCGATGTGCCCGAGAATGACATGCGCTTGGCCAGCACTGCAACGGTTGGCATCATCGCGGCAACCAGCACATCCGGCTTTCGCCTGAAGAGATACCAGGCGAGCGGCAGCACTGTTGCTGCTCCGACCAACAGCGACACGATGCGGTAAGTGAGCCAGCCGCGCGACGGCAGCCTCGACGCCATCGGTTGAATAGCCAGCCGATGTGATTTCACCTGCTCGTCAGATCGGTCAGTGGACGGTTGCCACTCACGCGCCACTCTGACCAGTTCAACGCCTTCATCCTGCGACTCCAGCTCTCGAGCCATAGACGCCATCGCATCCTCTACGCCTACCTTGCCAAACAGCGGAGCGAATATGGCGATCTTCATGTTGCCAGCCGAAAGGTGAATTAGGACTTGTCGAGCAGGTGTCGGGCCGGGAGGCGAGAGTCGCCAGCGGTAACCACTTCAGTGGATCATACCGGCCAGTGATGGCGCGAGCGCTCTACACCGCGTAGCGCGTTTATGACCTTGATTCCGCACATCGGACGACGGCGACTTAGTCCGTGACGGGAAGTCCCACTGAAAACACGGATCCCACTCCGAGATCGCTCTTCACCGATATGTGCCCGCCCTGCAGCTTCACCAGCTGGTTAGTTATGTAGAGGCCCAGGCCGGTACCTTCAACTCCGCTACTTGCCACACGCGGCGAACGATGGAACGGCAGGAACAGCTTCTTCAGATCATCGGGGTCTATGCCGCTGCCCGTGTCCTCGACAGTGACGTAAGCGGTCGTGTCTGTGGCGTGGGTCCGAATCTCGACTTTGGCGCCATCGTCCGAATACTTGAGGGCGTTCGAAACGAGGTTCGTAATCACCTGGTTCATGCGCGTCCGGTCAGCACGGATATTCAACGGCGAGTTGCTCGCTGTGTAGACGATCTGCTGCTGCCTGCTCGCCGCGAACGGCAACATGGTCTCTACCACTTCGCCGATCGTCTCGCTCAGGTCGATGGTCTCCATCACGAGTCCCATCGTGCCCGTCTCCAACCGGCCCGCATCCAGCAGCTCACTGATCAACACCTGCATCTGAGCGTTGTTGCGCCGGATCACCTCTACAAACTGCGCCTGCTTCTCATCCAGATTGCCGTCCGGGTCCTTCGCGAGCATGTTCGTGAAAGATGCGATGGCCGTCAGCGGCGACTTCAGCTCGTGGGTAACACTCGAGAAGAAGCGGGTCTTTGCCTTGCTTGCCTCAGTCAACTCGATGTGCGATTCCTGAAGCTGGCTGGCCATCTCGTTGAAGGTCTGGCCCAGCTCTCTGAACTCCTTCGGTCCCTGTGGCTTCACCCTGGCGTCGAGGCGGCCTGACGCGAGAGTCTGTGCCGTGGAGTTGAGGTTGCGCACCGGAGCTGTGATGACCCGTGCCACAATCAACGCCGCGGCGAACGAAACGAGCGCCAGCCCTGTGCCGGTGAGGATTGTCCGAGTCGTCAGTTCAGAAATGATTCGACTGAGTGATGCGTTGCCATAGGTCAGGTGAACTGCGCCGAGCAACTGCGAGCCGGCTAGCACCGGCTCCACGACGTGAAGGGAGTTCCCCTCCCGAACAATTGTCCTGCTTCTGTCGCGCAGAGACACAATGACGAACTCTTCGTCCACTGAACCCACCGCAGGTCCGGTGTCCGTCGGCTCCACGAGCAATCTTCCGTCTGCCGCCACCACTTGCAGCATTTTCAGGCCGCCCTGCTGACGGGCGACGTCCGCCATATCTCTGATCCTGTCGACATCTCCTCTGTAGAGCGGATCGGCGATGATCTCCGCTACTGAAGCGGCCAGTACAACGCCGCGAGCCTCCATCGCCCGGAATGTCTCCTGACGTGCCTCCCGTACGTCGAGCCAGGTGACAACCGTGAGCACAGCCGCGACGCAGGCGATCAGCACCGCCGCCAACGCCGTGGCGCTGTTTACTCTTCCAATCAAAAGATCTCGTCTCAAACTTCTACTGCTTTCAGGAGTCAGCTTCCGGTAACTCGATCAAGCGGGCGCCGAAGTCGCCGAGCCGCCTGCGGTCTTCCTGTGTCATCTCGTCAAAGCGTTCCGTCTTCATTCGGTCAAGCAAGAAGCGTCCATGCTCGCTGCTTTCCAGGCCCGACAGCAGGCTGGTTACCTCATCGACAACCGCCGGGTCCATGCCTCGTCGCACTGAAACCACCTGGCGCGGCAACATTGCCGATTCGTGTATGACCTGCAGTTGCTTTCGAAGCTCCGATGGCAGGTCCGCCAGGTCCTGGTCTGAGAAGAACCCTGCAGGCACCGTCCCGTTTATGACAGCCTCCAGAACGTTCTCCTCATCTCGGGAAAACCAGATACCGACCGAATCGCCTGGCACACGCGTCTCGGGGACGGGCACAACCTCAAGCGCGTGACCTGCGGCGACGATGTCGATTGCCTGGCTCGCGTAGCCGGTTGTCGAGTAAGGCTCTTCTGCGGCGACGACCTTCCCCCGCAGGTCGCCGATGTCGCGGATCGCGACGTCCTTCGATGCGACGACCAGTCCGCCGTACACTGAGTCGCCATCCTTCCACCGACGCAGCACTAGTTCGGTTCCGGCGGAATTCTGGGTCGTTAGCGCAGGGAAGGGACTGTCGAAATAGAGATCGATTTCGCCATCTTCGATCATGTCGATCATGTCTTCGAGGCTGGAGGCGATCACCACCTGTCCATCGGTGTAACCGAACTCCGACAGGTTGGCCGCAAGGTAGTCTGCCAGGGGCTGAAATCGGTCGATCTTCTTGGTGGGCTCGTCAGAGATGTCACCGATCGTGATCGTCTTGCCGCTCGGTGATTCTTGCAGCATTTGTGTGGGCTCCAGCGCGGCGGTGGAGCACGAAACAGCAAGCAGCAAAGCTGCCAGGAGCGGGAGCCACACCAATCTCTTGCCAGGACGCAATTAGCGCTCCGTTCCGTGATGGCTGCGAGCGAAGGCCATCGGTTCAAGTCGAGCACGTTAGCACGGTAGCTCAGCCCTGTTCTCGCGGGTCGTAGTTCATCGTCAATTTGCTGTGAACAGCCAGCGGTACGCGGTCATATCGTTCGAGTCCGCGATTTGAATCGAAACAGGACGCCTGCAGAGTCAGGTGCCGCACGCTCTACCTATTAGGTGTATCTTCTGCGGCGAGGCGGAATAGCCAGACGAGCACGCAGGGGGCACGGCACATGACCACCGTTGGCGAAGGCGATTTCAGATACGAGGTGGACCGCGACTGGCTGCTCCGAAATGTGCCGCGCTACTGGGACCTTGGCCAGTGCGCAGACGTCGCCGTCGACTCTGAAGACATCGTCTGGGTCTTCAGCCGAAGTGACCACCCGGTGACCTGCTGGACCACGGATGGAGAGTTCGTGGGCTCATGGGCCGACCGAGGTCCGCTCGAAGGCGAGTTCAGAGTCCCGCACGGAATTTACATCGACTCCAACGACCAAATCTGGCTCGCCGATCACCAGACTCACACCATCACGAAGCACACCAAAGACGGCGAGGTGCTGCTGACGCTGGGCACCTTCGGCTACGCGAACATCACGGTCACCACGAATGGCTTGCAGGGTCCGCCATTCAACATGCCAACCGCGATCGCCGAGGCTCCCGACGGCAAATTCTTCGCGTCAGACGGCTACGGAAATCGCCGAGTCCACCGTTTCTCTGCGGCGGGTGAGCTGGAACACACCTGGGGCGAGGCAGGCCGCGGTCCGGGTCAGTTTGCGATCCTGCATAAGGTCGCGGTCGATCCGGACGGCCTTGTTTACATCTGCGACCGAGAGAACAACCGCATCCAGATATTCGATGCTGATGGCAACTACCAGAGCGAGTGGAACGACGTCGTTGGTCCTGGTGACATCTACTTCGCTCCTGACGGCTATGTCTACGTGGTGGAGCAGGGCGGAGGCAACGGCGTCTCCATCTGGACCCGCGGCGGCGAGCTGATCACCCGTTGGCGTGGCAACGCTGACGCCTGCGCTTCAGCCCACGGCATCTGGCTCGATTCACAGCGAAACCTCTATGTCGCAGAGATAGGAGAAGCCGGTAAAGGCCAACGAGTGACCAAGTTCAACCGGATATAGGAACACATGAAGATCACCGGAATCGAGACCTTCCACGCCTGGGACGGCTCGCGTAACAACATCTTCCTCGAAGTCGCCACTGACGAAGGCATCACCGGCGTCGGCGAGGCCTATTCGATTGGCCCCGACCGCAGCGTCATCGCCATGATCGACGAGATGAAGCCGTGGTTCCTCGACCAGGATCCATCCCGCATCGAATGGCTGCTGCGCCGGGCGAAAAACACGATGCGCTTTCCTTTAGGACAGGTTGCCTGGTCAGCGCTCTCGGCGTTCGACCTCGCACTCTGGGACATCGCAGGTAAGCAGGCCGAGCTGCCCGTCTACAAACTTCTCGGCGGCGCAACCCGAGACAAAGTTCGCGTTTACCACGGCATCTACGGCGATTCGCCGCAACAGGTCGGCGAGCACGCGAAGCAGCTGATGGAGGAAGGTTACACAGCTTTCAAGACCAGTCCGCTTCCTTCGAACTGGCGCAAAATACCCTGGCAGCAGGCGCTGCGAGAGGCTGACCAGCGCATGGCTGGCATCCGCGAGATCATTGGCGACAGCCCGGACCTCGCTGTGGACGTCCACACCGCCATCCGGGAAACATCGAAGTCGATCGAGTTGGCGAAGGTCATCACGCCGTATCGCCTCATGTTCATAGAAGAGCCAGCTCGTGCGGAGTTCATCGATTCATCAGCGGAGTTGCGAAAGAACTTCCGCGTCGCACTGGCTACAGGCGAAAACCTCTACGGAGTCCACCGCTTCACCGAGCTCCTCAACGCAGACGCGGTCGACATCATCCAACCGGATCTGATGTGCTGTGGCGGACTGCTGGAAGCCAAGAAGATCGCCGCCGTTGCTGAAGCGCACTACGTGACGGTCGCACCGCACAACCCGCTCGGACTACTGTCGACAGCCGCCGGAGTCCATCTCTCAGCGTCGATCAACAACTTCACCATCCTCGAATGGCACGGTGATCACCGGAAGAAGAAATCCGAGTTCATCAATGAGCACTGGGAGCCGGTTAAGGGCTACTTCGAGTTGCCGACAGCGCCCGGTCTTGGCATGAGCCTCAATCACGAAGTGATCGCCGCCAATCCTCCGCAGCACTGGGACCGCGGCTTCGCAACTTATGAGGATGGTTCACCCGGATTCCTGTAGAGCATCGTCACCTCTCGCCTGCAGTCAACCTGCCGAACTCCGATCAGAAAACACTCCGACAAGAAGAAACATGAAGATCACGAATATCGAATGCCTGGTGGCCGCCGGAGACAAGGGATCGAACCTCGTCTACGTCCGCACCAACACAGATGCTGGAATCCACGGCGTCGGCGAGATCTACCACGTCGGCCCTGACATGGCATCACCACGCTGGGTCGAATACTTCGAAGAGCAGCTGATCGGCCGAGACCCGACTGAGATCGAGCGCAACTGGGCGCTCTGCTACCAGGGCGCTCGCTTCCCCATCGGCTCGTCAGGCATGGCGGCGCTCTCCGCAATCGATCAGTCGCTGTGGGACATCACTGGAAAGGCGCTGGATAAGCCGGTTTACGACCTGATGGGCGGCCGGGTGCGAGACAGGATCAGGGCCTATCACGGCATTCATGGCGCGACGGCACAGGAACTTGCGGACGACGCCAAAAAGTATGTCGACCAGGGCTTCACAGGCCTCAAGACCAACCCTCTACCGCCGGACTGGCGCGAGATGCTGTGGAACGACGCGGTGAAGACCGGTGTGGAGCGCTTCAGAGCGGTGCGGCAGGCCGTTGGCGACGACATCGACGTTGGCTTCGACGCCCATGCCGCGGTCTTCGAACCTGCGCGGGTGCTGGAACTGACAGACGCCCTTATGGAGTTCCGGCCGTGGTTCATGGAAGAGCCGCTCCGCATGGAAAACCGTCACGAGATGGGCAAGCTCAGGGAGAAGATGTCCTGCGCAATCGCCACCGGCGAGTGCCTCTACACGCGCTACGAGTTGTGGGAGCTAGTGCGAGAAGGTGGTGTCGACATCCTGCAGCCGGATGTCTGCATAGCTGGTGGGCTTTCTGAAATGCGCAAGATCGCCTTCATGGCGGAAGGTCACGATCTTGTTGTGGCTCCGCACAACCCTATGGGTCCACTTGCGACCCGTGCCAACCTGCACTTCGATACTGCAACCAGTAACTTCCTTGTGCAGGAGTATCGAGACCCATCGCCATCCGAGGCCGTTAGCGTCACGCCCGTCGCAAAACCGGTCGACGGTTACTTCGAGATCCCCGAAGGACCCGGCCTCGGAATCGACATTGTTGACAGTGAGATGGCGGCCCGGCCGTACCAGAGCCCGTGGCACCGTGGCGACCGTGTAAATGTCGACGGCTCAATCGCCTTCATCTAAATCCGTCTCTCAAATGGATGCGTAGAAGTCGGCAATCGCATATCTGAGGCCCGGTATGCAACTGGCACGGTGTTCGTCGAAGCAACGCGCAATTGCGTCGGAATTCGGATGCATGGAACCCTAGCTCACCGTTTGGCCCTCTTTGCTTCAGACGAACAACGGGACACAGTGCTGAGCGAGGTTGACCACTACATATCACGAATATATAGTGCTGCAACTTCACGCTTACCAAGAAGCGAGGGAAAATATGCGTCGAATGGCGTTCATTGGATTACTGGGTATTTTTGGGGCAATTGCCATCGCCTGTGGTAGCGGCGATGGTGACCCTGACCCAACAGCAACGTCGGCGTCGGGCACGTCACCAACGGCAACGGCGACGTCAAGCTCGGGCGGGACATCACCCACCGCGCAGCCGACCGCTACCACAGCACCGTCAGGCGGCGGGACTGCACCGCAGCCAGACAACCCGGTTGGAACTGTCTCAGCCGCCGTGTTCAACATTGGACCCGGAGTTGGACTGGGGAGCTCTCAGGCCCCGGTTGAGGCGATGCAGTACTGGGGTGTTGGTGAGGGCCTGTTCGCGGTTGATGCGGACGGAAACACCGTCAACAAGCTTGCGACGGGTTGGGAACTGGAGAGCGACCTGTCAGCGGTGACCATAACGCTGCGGGAAGATGTCAGGTTCCACGGCGATTTCGGTAACTTCTCCGCAGATGACGTCGTCTTCACACTGAACGACGCCAACGCGAACACCAACCCGACCAGCATTCACGGTCAGGCCGGTGACTTCGCTGCTCTGTTCGGTGAGGTCACAAAGATCGACGCCAACACTGTGCGGATTCCGTTTGAGACCTTCGACCTCAGGTGGGACGGTAACTTCCTGAACGAGCAGGCGCAGGGAACTGCGTTCTTCTCCAAGCAGGCGTTCGACACCATGGGCGAGTCGTGGATGAACGACAACATCATCTCGACTGGTCCGTTCGAGGTCGACGAGTGGGTACAGGATGACAGGGCCGTCTTGAGGAAGGTGGACTACGACCACTGGTTCAAGAACGCCAACATCGAGACCCTTCGATTCGTCGAGGTTCCTGAGCCTTCCACGAGAGTGGCTCAGGTCCGCTCAGGACTGGTTGACATCGCTGACCAGGTGCCGCTCAAGGACATTAAGCCGCTGGCTGACGACGGCTTCATTGCCGAGGCGATTACCAGGGCTGGACGAGTCCACCAGGTCATCTTCTCCGGTAACTACTGGGAAGAGAACCACGCTGCAACTGGCGAGCCTCTGAACCGCACAGGCTCCGGTTACTGTGTGCACGACCTGCCATGGGTCGGCTGCAACATTGAAGGCAAGCAGCCTGGTGACATGGAAGAGGCACGAGACGTGCGTTGGGCTCTGTCGATGGCAATCGACCGCGACCTGATCATTGAGACCATCCTCGATGGCTTCGGCGCTCAGGCTTCGCTCGAGTACGTCGACACGACCGCTTCCTACTTCCAGGACCGCTGGCTGATCCCTTACGACCCGGATGCAGCCAAGGAGCGCATGGCTAACACCGCCTGGCCCGAAGGTAAGTTCCCGATCGGTATCTGGACCGGTGGTGAGCTTGGCGGATCGAGTGGTACAAACGCTGAGATCAACGACGCGGTTGCGGGTATGTGGCAGGCCCTCTGGCCTGACATGGACATCCAGGTGTTCAAGTCTGCGTACTCGATCATCCGCCCGAGCCTTGTCGGTCGCACAAACACCATCCCATACGGTGGTGACTGTGACGAAGGCGCAACGACGATTCCGTTCGACTGGCCGCATGGCCTCACCGAGACCAGCCTCACACGAGGCGGATTCGGTTGCGGAATTGAGATCCCTGAGATCGCTGAGAAGTTCACGCAGGTGTCCAACACGACCGACCTCCAGGGCCGGATCGCTCTGAACACCGAGCTTGTTGACTTCCTCTACGACCAGATGATCTTCGCCGGCACCGTGCAGGTACCGACGTTCGTCGTCTACAACCCGAACTCCATCTCTGAGTGGGCTGGAACACCGTCCAGCTTCACGACGATGAATGAGTTCGAGTCGATAGTCCTGGCTCGCTAGTAGACAGGTTCTATGGCTGCGGTCACTGGGAGCTTCGGCTCCGGTGGCCGCAGCTCATTTGACTTCGCTGATCCCCGGCAGGAGTTGTTCGCTTGGCTGGATACATGGCACAACGGATAGTGTTCGGCGTGATGTCGCTCGTCGCCGCAACTCTTATCGTGTTCGTGCTATCGCGGCTGCAGGGCGACCCTCTGCTTCTATATGCCAAGCCCGGTGGCTACGGCGTCTCCGAAGAGCAGATCGAGGCCCTGACCAAGAAGCTGGCCCTCGACCGGCCGCTGATCGTCCAGTACTTCATCTGGCTCGGCGGCGTTATCCAGGGTGATTTTGGACAGACCATCCTGGCTGAGCGTGACGTACGTACCGTGGTTTTCGAAAAGCTTGGCGCAACAATTCAACTTGCGCTCACTGGCTGGATCTTCGCAACACTCGTCGGCGTGCCACTCGGAGTCCTCTCTGCTGTGAAGCGCGGCTCGGTCTGGGACTATGCCGGACGGACATTCGCCCTCTTCGGGCAAGCGACGCCAGTCTTCTTCATCGGAATCCTGGGCATCCTGTTCTTTGCCGTGATCCTCGACTGGTTACCCGCGGGCTCGAGACCTGTGCATGAACCGTTCTGGCCGGCGCAGTTCAAGGCGCTTATCCTGCCGACTGTCGCGCTTGGCTGGTTGCCCGCGGCAACTTATTTACGCTTAACGCGCTCATCGATGCTGGAGGTGCTCGACTCCGAGTACATCAAGCTCGCGCGAGCTAAGGGTGTCACGTCCAACTGGGTGATCTGGAAGCACGCCTTCAGAAACGCGCTAATTGCGCCGATCACAGTCTCGGCCCTCATCATGATCGGCTTCCTTGAGGGTTCGGTCATCGTCGAGGCTGTATTTGCGTGGCCGGGCATTGGACGCCTGGCGGTTGACTCGATTCAGAACAATGACTTCCCGTTGCTCACCGGCGTGATCTTCCTGTTCGCGATCCTGTACGTCGTCGGCAGCCTGGTCGCCGACCTCACCTATTCACTTGTCGACCCGAGGATTCGTTACCGCTAGTTATGGCTTCACAGGAAGAACTTTTGGCCCGAAGCGTTGCGATCGAAGATGCCGCAACGGCGGAACGTAACGTCCAATATCAGCGGCCGACACTCAGACAGCAGACCTGGTACGTCCTGCGGCGCTGGCCGGTGCTGCCGCTGTTCGTGCTCGCTGTGTTCATCTTGATGTCAATCTTCGCCAATTTGATCGCCCCGCAAGAGCCGTGGCGCCAGAACCTGCGCGGTCGGGCGGCGCCGCCGTTCTGGGACACCCAGTTCTACGACGACAATCCACGTCTTGAGCAGAGGTACATCCTCGGTGGGGACCATGTTGGCAGGGACATTCTCAGCCGACTGATCCACGGGACGCGCATCTCGCTCATCATCGCGACGCTTTCGCTCGCGGGTGGTGTGATCGTCGGCACAACACTGGGCCTCATGGCCGGATACTTCGGTGGCTGGCTCGATGAGTTGATATCGCGCGCCGTTGACGTGTGGAACGCTTTACCGTTCCTCTTAATAGCTATTCTCGCGGCCATCACGTTTGGCCAGAGCGTAACCAATGTCGTCGTGCTTCTCGCGTTGGCAGCGTGGGGTGGCGTAGTGCGTAATGTTCGCGCGGAAGTTTTGAGCTTAAGAACGCGCGAGTACGTCGACTCATCGCGCGTGTCAGGCGCATCCACGGCGAGGATCCTTCTTCGGCACATGCTTCCGGGTGTGATCAATACCGTGGTGGTGCTCGCAACACTTCGTGTCGGTGGTTTGATTCTTGCGGAAGCGTCACTGAGCTTCCTTGGAGCGGGCGTGCCGTCGAGTTCGGTCACATGGGGCGTGATGGTGAGCGAGGGTCGGCAGTTCCTGAACACTGCGTGGTGGATCGCCGTCTTCCCTGGAGTCGCCATCCTTCTCGTGGTCATGTCGATCAACTTCGTTGGCGACTGGCTGCGAGACCGATTCGACCCGAGGCTACGCCAGCTCTAGTGAGCGCTTAGTTGCTCGTTGTTGGGATAGACCGCGTGCTGTCGCGTTCGGCGGTGTTCGTGCGAAAATCTCGGTATGAAGCACGATCTGCTCACGTTGTTGGCGTGTCCGGTCTGTCAGCACGAACTCGAACTCATCGACTCAAAGATCGATGGTGAGGAGATACTCTCCGGCGATCTTCGGTGCGGTGCCTGCGGCCATCTGTACGCGATAGCTGACGGTGTGGCCGATCTGCGCCCGCCGCAAACCGGCCTAAAATCCGATCAATCCGGCCGTTAGGCGACGGCCAGCGGTTTAGTGCTGCGAGCGTAGTAGATGTGAGGTTTCACACACTACGGTCGGGTGATTCACGGATAGTCTGCGTCTCAGTTCAGTTTCTATTTCCGAAACTACGGACCGGGATGCAGGATGGCCGTCTCTCAGAAAAAGCTCTACTCAACCGGCGCGAAACCGATCTCGACTGAGACGCTCGACAGCATCGAGCTCCAGCTCAATCGAGCGATTGAAACTGTCTGGCTGACAGCCGCGTTCCTCGTCCCGCTACTTGTCCTTTCAGAGCACGACTTCACATCCTTCACTGAGCTACCAAAGATCACGCTCGTGAGATCTCTGGCAGGCTTCGGCTTCATCCTGTGGCTCATGACCATCGCTGTTGGAGCCGTCAAGAACGCAGATACCGAAGCACCTGCGTCTCAGCCTGTTCGGTTCTCGGTGAAGCGCTGGATCTCAGCACGTCCGATCGACGCAGCAGCAGTGCTCGTTCTCCTAGTAACCGGCATCTCGACCTTGCTGTCGATCCAGCCGAATGTGAGCGCTCTTGGTGCCGAATGGGGCCGCGATGGCTATGACCTGCACACAACCGCCGCGTACATAACGATCTTCTTTCTGGCGGCGACCAGGATCAGATCACGAGGCCAAATCGTCCGGCTATGGTTCGCTCTATCAGTCACCGGCTTCATCGCCGCGCTGATAGGAATCGCACAGCACTTTGCCATGGCGCCGTTCGGCATCTCCGGCACTTATCAGCACCAGCGAGTGACCGGTACAGTCGGCAACCCTCTGTTTCTCGGCTCACTCCTGACGCTGACGATGCCAATTGGAGTATCGCTTGCGTTTGCAGCAGCGACCGGAAAACTGTGGCAGGCTGGCCCTCGCAGTCCGTCGTGGCTAGCGCACCGGAACGTCGCATTGGCATCCTGGTTCGTTATAGCGCTTATCGTTTTTGTCCACGTCTACGCCGCGCTCTTCACCGCCTCACGAGGGCCATGGATTGGCATGTCCGCCGGCCTCTTCGTGCTGGTGCTCCTGGCGTTTATGAGCCAGGGACTTAAGAACGCAGCGCTCATGACCGCAGCCGTTGCGGCAGGTGGTCTTTTCGCAATCTCTTTGGCACTCGGTCCCATGTCATCCGGCATCGAATCGTTCGCGGTATCCGAACAGCAGGAGCTGTTCGACGAGAAGGCCGAGGCGGGCGTCGACGCCCCCTCTGTAGCGCCTGCGAGCACCTCTTTCGTTATCGGACAGCGCGGCAAACAAGGCACGATAGAGAACCGTCTGAACATCTGGCGCGCCGTCCGCGAAGTGTCCGCAGAGCGACCGACTCTTCCAGAATCTAACAACGCACCCTGGATTGTTCGGCAAACGTTCGGCTACGGCCCCGATACATTCCGCTTCGTCTTTCCGACTAAAGCACCCGAAGAGATGATGGGCACGTTGACCAGCACCGCGCACAACGACCCCCTGAACAGGCTCGTCGAGCTCGGTATCGCTGGGCTGCTCGCCTATGGAGCTCTTCTGTTCAGCGTTCTATTCGTGGTCTGGCGATTCCTCTCTCGACGAGTCGGAGAAAACGGTGCACTGTTCAGCGTCTTTGCTGTCGGTGCCGGAGCAGCGATTGCCGGCCGGCTGGTCGAGCAGATACCGGGCGTTCCCGAAGTGAGCGACACCACGGTGCTCTGGCTGCTGTTTGCGATGCTTGCCGCAACGTACCCCATGACTTGCCGTGGCAGCCATAAGCCCGCGCTTGACGCAGGCCAGTCGAGCAAGAAAAACAGGAGCGCCGCCATTGCCGAACCAGACGAGCCACAGGGATGGACATTGCCTGCGATCCCGCCTGCGCTTGCGTTCTCCTTTGTCGCCATCGGGATAATAGTCGCTGGCTACCTGATCTGGTCGCACAACATCAACCTGCTGCGAAGCGACATGGAGTTCAAGAAGGGCGAGGTTGCGCTGTTCACCGATGTGGACCAGGCACTCTTGCACATGGAGCGGGCGGCCGACCTCAATCCCGGCGTGGAGAACTACCAGCATGCCAGGGCCGAGGTGCTGAATGCCCGTGCCGAACTGACCGTTGACTCCAGCGAGAGGCTCGCGCTATTGCGAGAGGCCTACCAGGCTGAACGGGACGCGTACAACTTCAACCCAACTTCCCGGGCCGCTAACTTCGAGCTTGCGTTCGCGAGCTGGCAGTTGGCCCAGCTGGGAGACGCTGACAAAGCCTTCGAGACGGTCGGCACGTACGAGAGGCTACTGGAACTGGCGCCGGCACACCCGCTGGTGACCAGTCGGCTGGAACAGCTTAGACTGGCCGTTGGGATAGAGTAGAAGCCCGCATCATCCGAGACCTGAGCGTCTCGGTAACCTGAGTCTGCCGCTCCTCAAGAGCTCCACAATCTCAATATTGGCTTCTGACCTAACAACCTCCACTTCGGTGTTGCGGTTGAGTCGCGGTTCGGCGTACAGATTCATCGCGAACTACGTATCACCACTTTTGCTGGCCGTCTTCGCGGCGAGTCTGTTCACCACCGGTCTCATCTCATTCGAAATGTTTTCGTTGAGTACGACCTCATGGGACCTGGCGATCATCCTGCTGGCTGTGAACGCCGCTGCACTGGTTTTCCTGGGCGATCGCAGTCTGCCGCGGTTGCCATCTCAGGTGATCATCCTGGCAGCGATATTCGGCGTGTGGGTGCTCATCGCAGCTTTGCGGTCTCCTCAAGAATTTCGCGGGATCACCATGGCGGTACTGTTGCTCCGCAATTACGTGATGTCCTACTCGTTGATCGTGATACTCAACAACGGAGTCCCGCTGGCCCGATTCAACCGGATCATATTCATCACGGGCGTTGTAATGGCGGCGGTCGCTGTGTTGCTTTTCGTGCCCAACGCTGATGCAGCGACCGAAAGACGTCCGTTCGGTTCGATCATCATCCTGTTCGACGAGTTTCAGATTCCAAGACTGACCGGCCTTATCAATGATCCGAATTTCTATGCGGTGACCGCGCTGATCGCGCTATTCGCAGGACTGAGCTATCGAATCGCCCGAGCTAACGTTGGCGTTCTGCTGGGTATTGTCGTAATCATGGCCTCATTAGTTCTGAGTTTTTCACGAGGTGGCTACGCTGCTTTCGCCGCTGGACTGGGGGTGCTTGTACTGCTCGCGGTCGTTCAGCGGAGAGGTAGTTTGGGGCGAAACTTAATTCTCAAGTCCGTGATTCTCGCATCGGCGTTCACTGTGACGTTCTCACTGCTTGCGCCCGTCACATTGATCGGTGATCGATCCGTCTGGGATCTGACCCGCCGACGGTTCGAGACAATTGAAGACTCGCCGCGACTGACTTTGTGGAGAACGCTCGTCGAGGAACCGGAGCCAGACTCGGTGTCGGTTGATACTCCTTCATCCGGCTCTGGCGCCTTTCGACGCATCTTCGGGAATGGACTGCGCTCGAATGAAGTCCGCCTCAACAGCTACTCACACAGCTCGTACCTCGACGTATCAGAAGAGATGGGTATCGGTGGCGTAGTCATCTGGGGCGCCATAGCGGTCATCGTCGCAATCGTGCTCTTCCGAGCTGCGCGCGCGGATTTTGAGGTCGTTCCCTGGCTGGCCGCTTACGCAGTGGTACTGCTGATGATGGGAACGCTGTCGATGCTGTTCATGCCTTACTTCTGGCTAATCGCTGCGATGGCAGTCTATGTTTACAGGTTCGGTGGGACGCAACCGACCCCTACTTTGCCCCGTGGGGAGACGCCGAGAGCGGCACTGCCTGCTGAGTGACCTTCCGGTCGACCAGGCTGACCCGACTGAAAACCCCACCGCTGATCACGGCCGCGACAAACCAGTAATAAGGGGCGACTAGCAAAGAAAATCCATAGAAGAAAACCAGGGTCATAAGCCACACCACCAGCCAGGGAGTCAGGGAAGGCGTCGAGCGAACGGCGCGGACGCCCTGCACTGTGATCGTGCCGGTGATGGCGAGCCAGACCAGCATGCCTATAAGCCCCGTCTCTCCGAGTAGATCAAGATACGTGTTGTGTGAGTAACTGCCGAACAGATTCTCCTGATTCGACCTGAGGCCGTTGCCGATCAACGCTCTTAGAACCCAGCTCTGGGTGCTCGGCTCAGTTGCGTCTCCTGAACCGATACCGGCAAGTGTCTGGGACCACAGATCGTTTCGCGGTGTTGCAGTGCCCAGGCTGTATCGTTCGAACAGTCGCGTACCGAGGCTCGATGGATAGCTGGGACCCATGAACCAGACCGGCATGACTGCCAATGCAATAAGAAGGCCGGGCACTAGCGTGGTCAGCAACTGCCGCACAACAGATCGCTGTTTCAACCACAGCATCGCGACTGTGAAAGTGGCTGTCCCGACGAATACCGAGAATGGCAACAATCTTGAACCGGTAAAGAAGATGGCGGTGATCAGGACCGCTGCGGCCAGCCACCGCAAAGGCAGAGGGATCCGCGTGGCGAAAGGAAGCGTCATCAGAGGTACCGCCACTACCCAGCCGAAGAAATTCGGGTCGACGGCGAACCCGATCATTCGCGGAGTCACGCCCTCGAACAAGACGATTACTCCATCGAACGGCAGGCGTTCTGAGTAGGTGTTCACATTCATCAAGAACAGGGGAATTGCGGCGCCTACGACCGCAAGCCCAATAACCGATATCCAGAGGTTCAGACTCTGCAGCGTCGGCCTGCGTCGCACTGCCAGGTAAACGGCAGCGAACATCACGACGTCTCGGATCAAAAGCAAGACCATCGTCCAGCCGCGAAACGGTGTCGGTGACCTAGCTGCCTCAATTGCGAACCAGACCACCAGGGCGCCGATCAGGAAGAACACCAGCGGTAGCCGCTCAGGAACCCTGACGCCATGAGTGACGACAAGGAGCATGATCAGGGCGCCACTCGCCAGGATTGCGAAGTCCCACGGCACTATGCTCAGTTGGAACCAGCTGAAAGACCGGACTCCCAGCATGTGCATGCCGATATACGGCAACAGAACTGTTAGCAGCAGGCCGTAGGAGACCAATCTGATCTGGAGTTTTCGGAGCCGACGCCGCCCGATCAAAGGTCGAATTCCGGAGGCGAGGCTTCCGGGTAGTTGCTGAATTGTTGAAGGCGAGATCAAGGGATTCGGCACCGATGCAATCACAACGCGCAATTGCATCTTGCTTCACTGCCGGATCAACTTCGCCTGTGGTTGCCGCATCGCTTCTGTGCCGGACACCGTCATTCACATGGCTGTTGAAGTGGGCTCGGCTGGCGGTCTGCACCTACGTTTGCGAGCTGCGACAAACTGATACCGTGACTGATGGACATGAAAACCAGGGTGAAAAGGCTGATCCGCACGCCGTTCTTCACGGCTCTATACATCGTGCTCCGGCCATTCGGAAAAGTGTCGGTAAGCCTTGACGGGACCCGTGCGGTCTTTCGTTTCAGATCAGTCGAGGAGCTTGCTCGAGCCTGGAGCTTCGCCGGTGAACGGCGAGTGTTCAGCGAACTGCTGCAGCACGTGAAGCCCGGCGACACCGTCTGGGATGTTGGCGCCAACGTCGGGACTCACGCTGTCATCTTCGCCAAGAAGGTGGGCTCTGAAGGCAACGTAGTAGCGTTTGAACCGGAGCCCGGCACGCGGTCCACGCTAGAACACAACATCGCCCTGAACCGGCTAGCCAACGTCCAGGTGCTTTCATTCGCGCTGGGCGGCACCGACTCACAGCAGACCCTGTTCGTCGATTCCCGCCCCGGCTCAGGCAAACACTCGCTCGTGGCGACCGACGGCTACCACGAGACCGCAATCGAAGTCTGCACCGGCGACAGCCTGACTGAATCTCTGTCTGGCGGGATTCCCAACGTCGTGAAGATAGACGTTGAAGGCTACGAACTGCAGGTGCTGAAGGGAATGGTCAACACCCTCGCAGACCAACGCTGCAGAGTGGTTTTCTGCGAGGTTCACACGGCCGCGCTCGAAGCCAACGGTGACGATCCAAACGCTGTCGAAGAGATGCTCCGGTCAGGCGGCTTCACACAGTTCGAACGCTCTCAGCGTGGCGATCAGGTACACCTGATCGCACTCAAGGCCTAAGCACTGTCATCACGCAGCAGCTCCAGGTAACTCGCCACCGCAGTCTCAGGCGTGAACCTGACGAGGCTGGCCTGCGCATCCTCAGTCCTGGCGTTCATCGACTCGTAGTCGGCCAGCGCAGTTGTCATACCCTCAGCCAGCGCGCTCGGGTCGCCCGGTTTCACCAGCATCCCAAACCTGCCGTACTCCAGGATCTCGGCAGGTCCGGACGGGCAGTCTGTCGAAACAACCGGTAGCCGCAGCGCGAGCGCTTCTACGAGCACGTTGCCGAGGCCCTCATACAGCGATGACAGCACGAACAGCTGGCTTCTCGCCATGTACTTGTAGGGGTTCGACACCGCCCCAGTGAATCCAACGCGATTACTCACACTAAGATCGACGGCAAGGCTCTCCAGCTTCGATCGCTCGGAACCGTCGCCAATGATCAGCAACCGCAGATCGTCGGGTTCCAACTGCGCAAACGCGCGGATCAGCGACGCCACATCCTTCTGCCGCTCGAGGCGCGCAACCGTCACTACGGTCCTCAAGCTGGCATCATTCAGCCAGTCGCAGTCGACCTCTTCACGTGCCTTAACGTGGATGTCGGGATGGTTCACCGGGTTGTGAATCACAGTGAAGCGCTCAGGAGCCAGACGCGTGATCTGTGCCAGGTCGTCAGCCACACCCTGTGAGATAGCGACGATGCCGGTCGCTCGGCGATATAGAAGCCGCATCAACAGGCGTGTGATACGAGTTTTCAGCGATCTGTCGGAATCCGTCGAGGCGCTGACATTCAGGCGCTCCGAAAGCACAATCCGTCCCTTGAAACGCGCCAGCATGCATGCGAAGACGATGCCGACGTTCGCGTAGCTCTGCGCTGAGATCACGGCATCCGGCTTTTCACGCCTTAAGTAACCGGCAATGCGCGGAACTCCGGTTGAGACGCGTTTCGAAGGAAAGTGGTGGTACTTAAGGCCGTCGAAAAGATGGCTTGGCTCCGGGTTCTTGCCAAGGCTCAAGACCGTGACGTCGTGTCCAAGCTCTGCCAGCTTGTGGGCCAGGATGGATGTGCTGCGTTCCACGCCGCCGACGCCCATGTGCGGTAGGAAGATGGCGATCTTCATGGGGCTCCGCTCATTTCGCCCGCCGGGACTGCGCGCAACTCTCGATCAGCTCGAGGAACTGCCCGACGACGTGATCGAAGTCGTACAGAGTCATGTGTTCTTTGCCTTCCGCAGCCCGCTTCTTCACTCTCTCCCGATCAGCGAGTACATCCGACCACGCAGCAGCCATCGCATCAGCGTCGCCAACCGGCACGAGGCTGCCCAGCTCACCGTCCCGCAGAATCTCACGCGGTCCGCCCGGGCAGTCGGTCGCAACGACCGGAACACCGAGTGTCATCGCCTCTATGAGGGAGTTCGGCGAACCTTCCCAGCGTGAGCTCAAAAGGAACAGGTCCGATCGGGCCATGTATGCCCACGGATTGTCCACGAAGCCCAGAAAATCGACCGAGTCTCCAACGCCAAGACTCGCTGCAAGGTCCTCAAGACGACTGCGGTCCGCACCGTCTCCCAATACCAGCAGCCGGCACTCAGCAGTCGCCTTCACGGTTGAGAGCGCTCTCAAGACGGTCTCAATGTCTTTAGGTGGAGCAAGCCGACCAACCGTTACCGCAACCGGCACGGTCTGGTCGCCGAACCACGCATGCTCGATATCCGCCTCGGCCCTTGTGACGATCTCGGGGTCGGCTGAAGGGTTGTTGATCAGATGCACCTTCTCAGCGTCCAGCGAAAGGCTCTGTTTAAGGTCGGCCAGGCTAGCTTCCGAGTTCGTGACGATCGCATCGGCGTGCTTGAAGAGTTGTCGCCTCACACCGGGCAATGCTCTTGCTGTTATGTGACTGTCGTCGGCCGATGACGCTGACTGATGTGTCGCGACCCGCAGGATCAACGGCGTCCTTGTCCGAGAAATCGCCCTGCCCAGCACTGCGCCATTGAGCGAGCTCGCCGCAAGAGCGAGATCAGGACGCGAGCTGCGCAGGTAGCGAGCGAACGCCGGAACCGTGAACAGTGATGTCCATGAGCCTTGCGAGACCAATCCTCTGATCGCAGGAAGCCTGAGCGGCACCGAAAGCCTGATTCGGTTTACGCCGGATTCGACCTCGTCGTACATGCTTCCAGACTCGCTGACCGTCAGCAGGTCAACCTCGTGACCTGCCTGCAGAAAGCCCTTCGTCAGCCGCACCACAACCCTGTCCAGGCCGCCGGACTGGAACTGGGGATGTAACACTGCGATCTTCAAGCGAATAATCCTGTGTGGAGTCGTGGTTCACCAGGCTGCTCAGACAGAAAGTCCGGCGGCGGCCAGCATTGATCGAGCCCGATTCTCCCAAGTGTATTGCTGAACCTCTTTGCGAGCCGCGTCACCCAAGCGCTGCGCATACTCCTCATCGCCGAGGACGTGCTTGATGCCGTCGGCCAGCGCCTGCGCATCGTCCGGTGCTACGAGATGCGCCGTCACGCCGTGTTTAACCACCTCGCGAACCGACGGCAGATCTGAGGCGACGATAGCGAGTCCGCTCGCCATGTACTCGAACAGCTTCAACGGCGACGCATGGAGCCGGGTATGATCCTCCTTGCCGGTCATTGGCAGAACCGCCACACGCGCTCTGCTCAAAAGCGGCGGCACTTCGGTTGGAGGGACGTGGCCGAGGAAACGCACATTCTTGTGCTCGGCCTTCGCCGCCGCGTCCTTAAGCGCAGACAACTCCGGGTCCACGCCACCGACGATCGTCACATGCGTGTCTGGCAGCTTCCCTGCAGCCTCAACAAGCGTGCCGACGCCGCGGTTCGGCAGTAGCGAGCCTACGTAGACGACATCAAGCTGTTCATCCGCCTCGCTAGCGTCGCGAACCGCGAACCGCTGCAAGTCCACACCGTCGTGCAGCGTCTTCATCAGCGCCGGGCTCAGCCCTACTTCATCTTCCAGTGATCGCCCGAGCGCTTCCGTCACCGTCAGCGTTGCCTTCAGACCCTTAGCACCGGCCACTGACCGGTGAAACCTCAACGACAAAGATTTCGGAACGGAGTGAAACTCGATCAGTGTTGGTCGGCCGGCCCTCGCCAGGTGCCACGCCAGGATTGGAGTCGAGTTACGCATCACGAACAGATCTGCATCAATCCTGAGAACACGCAGCCACACCGCCGTTTCCCATGCGGCGCGATAGCCACTCAGCATCAACCGCTTTAATCGTCCAGCCGAAGAGCTCCTGAGCCAGGGCACATCAAATCCGGGCATGCCAACGATCTGGAACTCCTGGCGCGGTTCGTAGTAGTCGGTGACGGCGGTCTCGTCCCGGTCGCCCACCTTCTGGTACACGAGCGTCACATCAGCACCAACACGTGCCAACGCCTCGCAGTTCCGTACCACCTGCGCTCCGTGAGCACGCGAGGTGGGTAACCGTGCATCCGTCACATAGACAACCTTCATGCTTGCGCCTCAGGCTTCGACGCTATAACGAGATGCCCGATCGGGTCGTAACGCAGCTGAAAGATCGTGTCGAGGATCGGAAAGACGATATTGATCGGCACCCACACCAGCATGCCGACAGGAACGAGTGCGAACCTCCAGCCCCATCTTGAGACCGAGACTGAGCGCGGCGGCATCACATATTCCGCCCATCCGTCGGCAAGTCGAGAGCCCGCCGCGCCGATGGTTCCGGCATATGGCTCGATTACCTCAATAGAGAAACCGGCGTCGGTCAGAACATGCCGAAGCCCGTGCTGCGTGAACCTGTAGTAGTCATGAGGCTCGCCGTGCAGACCCCACGTTTGAGGGGTCGTCAGCAACAACTTTCCGCCCGGCCGCAGTATTCGAAACGCCTCGCTTGCAGCACGGAACGGATCCGACACATGCTCCAACACCTCGGTCATAAAGACCGAGTCGACGCTGCTGTCGGCCATGGGAACGTGCATTGCTGAAGAGAGGAAGTCGATGCCGGGCCGATAGCTGAAGTCAGTCGCGATATATCGATCGACGTGATTGGAGAGCTCTGCCCGATACGGCTGCCTGTCGCTTCCAAGGTCGATCAGTGTTCCGCTCAACCGGTGCAGGTGCCTGCGAATCGCATTGCGGAGAGCCCGACGGGCGATGTAAGACGGGTGGAGCGGGCTCCAGCGGACCGCTGCTTTGATGCGTGATTCCAGCGTCATTCAACCGGCTCGTCACGGACGTTGGCCAAAGGGCGGGGACAGTCTCGGGCCTGAAACGACGCTCCGCTGCCGGGGAGCGAATTTGAAGAGTTGCTGCGTGCAGTCATGGCCTCGGCCCCTCTCGGGCGCGCCCGGTACGACGATGCCGGGCTCACTGCGAGTGTATGGAAGGTGTGGCCAAGTTACACGGCCGCCCGATGACCTGTTAGCGGGCTTTCACCAGCGTGAAAACTGCTGAGCAGTGCAACGCTAGTGACCGAATTCGACCGGTCTCCACATGGCTGTCCCTGAAGGGGACAACAGTATGATGAGATCGGAACGCTATGAACGATTCGAGTACATCAGAGACCGGCACCGACGCGTCGGCTCACGCAAACACCAGTTCACCCGCGGGCGCCCGGGTTGCTCAGAGTATCTCGGTGTTGATCGCTTCTCGCAATCGCCCGGCGGAGGTACAGAAGTGCATCGAGAGTGTGCTTCGGCAGAGCACACAGCCACTCGAAATAGTTGTGCTTGATGACGGCTCAGATGTTCCACTCAAAGACGGCATCTCGCTCGATCCAGCGGCAGTCTCGATAAAGTGGCTGAGAAACGAAGCACCGACAGGCGTGTCAGGAGCGCGCAACACGCTAGTCGAAAATGCCGATGGTGAAATCCTGGTCTTCATCGACGACGACGCATGGCTCATCGGTGATGACGCATTGGACAAGGTTTACCGGATCTTCGAATCAGACGCTGAAGTCGGCATAGTGGCGTTCAAGATTCACCTGCACAGTCCTGAATCCGGCGAACTGCAGGTTCCATTCACCAAACGCTCGCTCGCCAAAGATCCGTCGATCAGCACCAGGCCGCAAAAAGCCAGCTACTTCGTCGGGGCAGGCCATGCGATCAAGAAGTCTGTGTTTGAACGATGCGGACCGTATCCGGTCGAATTCGTGTACGGCCATGAAGAGCTTGATCTGTCTTATCGCGCGATTAACCACGGCTTCACGACCCTCTACGAGCCAGAGATTGCGGTCGTCCATGCTCCTGCCACGTCACAGGTCGCCGGCGCGGGAAAGAGACGGTTCGAGTCCTACTACGTGACCCGCAACCGAATCTGGCTCGCCCACCGCAACCTGCCATGGCGCTACGCAGTTCCGTACTCAGCCAACTGGTCGCTTTACTACCTCGCGAAATCACTTCGGCATGGAGGCATCATCAGCTGGGTTGCAGCGATCAAGGACGGTTTGTTCGGGCTCGACCGCTCTAAGCGCCAGCCACTGTCGAAAAGCGCGGTTGGCTACCTGTCCCGGCACCACGGCAGGTTGTGGCGATGACGCAGAGCACCGATCCGAACCCACGGGTCACCGTCGCCATTCCGGTGCTCAACGAGGAGAGACACATCGATGCCTGCCTCGAGTCATTGGCCGCCGGCGACTATCCGGTAGAGTCGCTGGAAGTGCTCGTGATCGACGGCGGAAGTACCGACGCGACAATCGCACACGCCGAGCGTTGGAAGGACCGACTGCCAGGCCTGCGAGTTCTGCACAATCCGGCGAAGATCCAGTCCGCCGCGCTCAACATCGCGATCAAAGAGGCAACTACCGAGTACTTTGTCAGGCTCGATGCGCACAGCACCTATCGACCTGATCACGTCACCGTGAGCGTGAGTAACCTGGTTGCAGGCAAGGCTGAGAATGTCGGAGGAGTGCAGAGGCCCGTCGGTTCCACAACCATTCAGAAAGCCATCGCGCTCAGCCTGCGTTCGCCGTTCTCTATGGGCCCATCCGCACACAGGCAAAGCAGCTCGGAGCAGTATGGCGAAAGCGTCTATCTCGGAGCGTGGTGCACCGAAACCCTTCGACAACTCGGCGGCTTCGACGAGTCCCTTAAGGTAGCCGAAGACTACGAGCTGAACATCCGACTTAGAGAGTCTGGTAGGCGCGTACTGGTCGTGCCCGGATTAACTTGCAACTACAGCGTTAGGAGCAGTCTTCCGGCGCTGGCGAGGCAGTACTTCAGGTACGGACTGTGGAAGACTCGCATCCTCAGGCGCTATCCAAAGGCGCTCAAGCCGAGGCACACGGCGCCCGGCTTGCTGCTGCTCGGACTGGCTGGGTCGGTAGCGATCGCTCCGTTCTTGTGGCAACTGGCGATCATCGTTCCGCTGCTTTACGCCGCGTTCCTGCTGATATCGATCGTCACGCTGGCATGGAGTGAACGAAGCGTGCTGGCGGTCGCCAGCCTCGTCATATTCCCGCTGATCCACCTCAGCTACGGAGCCGGTTTCCTGTGGGGCTTGCTGCCTCGTCAGGGTCTTGAGCCGCAGCTGGCCGAGCCCACCTGAAGCCGTGCCGTGTTCATGATCTCTGAGTCAACTCCACGCGCAAAGTCTCGTCAGTCAGCAGGTCGAACATGAACATCACGGTCTGACTGTTGTGAACCTCTGGCGTGTGACTGCTAGCGGCCATCGAGTAGTCCGCAGGTAGCAGGATCTCCACCGCCGTCGTCCTGCCGAGCGATCCCGGTTGAGCAACCAGCGCCAGTTCGTAAGTGAGGCCGGTTTCGCTGGCGTTCAGCACGGATTGCGGCAGTTCGTAGTCGAACGAGAACTTCACCGAGTCACCCGCCGCAACCTGCACAAGTCCGGCAAGGTGATCGCCGAACGAATCGAAGCCGTGGACGAACGTCGGGCTGCCCGGCTCCTGCCTGTCCAGCTGGTCCGGAACGCTGTTCTCAGGCAGCGGTAGGTCCGGCGATGAAGTCACCTTGATGCCGGTCGCCACATACGCCCGCAGGTAGTTCCAGTAGCAGGAGTTCAGTGACACCGAGTAGACGGCCTCACCGTTGTGCGGCGGACTCTGTGAACTGCAGTCGCGGCCGATTTCGGTCCCCACATTGCGATAGCTCAGGGTTAGCTCGGCCGATGGACTTTCACGCTGCGTGAGATCGACGACGTAGTTGGCGCTGCGTTCGATGCTGCGGTCCGACTTCGACCAGCCAACGTTCGAGTCGACGACTGCGAGCCGGTCGCGTGAATCGACCGGGAAGCTGCCTGCGAGGTCCAACGCTTCAATTAGCTCTTGCTCATCCGCATGCGTGCTGAACAGCATCAGATCCTTGCGAGAGATCACCTCATTCAGGACTCTAAACAGTTCGAAATCGGGATCAGCGAACGCCGCCCCACTGAACGAGTCGATCAACGCGGTGAAGATCTGCTCAAGGAATCTTGTGCCATCGCGGTCGGTTCCCTGCTCAATCACGCCCAGGATCTCGTCTGGCGATACAAACTCGCCCTCTACTTCGACACCACCCAGAGCTTCGACAAGCCGGATGATCCCCCATTGCGTCACGGCGATCACACCGTCGACGTCCTCGTCGCGGTGGAGCGTGTATAGCTCTGATGCCAGGCTGCCGACAGATGGGTAGTCAGGCGCCCAGCCAACGTCGCGCAGGTACACAGCGCCGATGTTCATGTAGTAGTTAAGCGGCGTTGGCGGCGGCCCGGTATCGGCCAGCAGGAGCAGGTCCTCAAATCGTCTGATCGGGATGAACTCCGTCTCCGTTAGCGCGCCGTCAGCGAAACTCATCGTCCAAACGCTTGATGTGAAACCGCCCGCTGCCCTCAACTCGTCTGAAGTCTGGCCTATCACCATGTACTTCCGCGGCGACTCCGCTCCCATCAGGCTGAGGAGCAGCTCTGGCCCGTCCAGCAACAGTCCTGCGGCCGCGACGACGCGGTCGGCCTGGTCGAAGAGTGTTTCGGTAAGAGAATCTGGTAGGAAGTCAGCCTCACCTGAGTCGACCGCGGCCCGTAGCTGATCGAGCGCTGTTGAGCTCTGTGTGACCGCTTGAGCTGCCTCTTCCCGCCTCTCCACCAGCGGTCGGAGCGCGCTCTGCAAAGCAGGCCCGTCCGATAGCAACGAACCCTCGGTCTTGGCGAGCGTTTCTGCCGATTCGCCGAGCAGTTGAGTAAGGGACGCTAGACCGGCCGATAGATCGCTAACGGCGACCATGGACTCAGACAACACTGCAGCGAAATTGGCCAGTTCCGTGTCGGGCGCGGCTGCCTGCACCAGCTCTTCCAGGCGCCCGATCGGCGCGATTGCATCTTGAGCCGCAACATCCAGCTCTCGAACAGTGTTTGCCATCGATAACAAGTCAAGTTCGCCGCTCGACCCGCCCAGGATCTCGGTAACCTGTGCACCGGCCGTCAGCACATCGCGCGCCGCTGCGATCGCTTCGGCCGATCCTCCGAGCACGTCACCGAACGCCAGCAGCCTGACTTCAAGAGACTCGATGCGGTCCGCTCTGCGATCGAAGATGCCAAGCAGCGAAAGACCGTCCATCGCCTCGGCCGCTGCGACGACTTGTTGCATTCGTGATGATGCCTCGGCAGAGTTGGTTTCCAGGGCTGCAATCAGGTCATCGAACTCGGATGCATCCGTACTCAACCCGCTCTCACCGATCAACTCGATCAGGCCTGCGAAGTCTTCGGCGGCTGCAACCAGTGGTTCGGTCGAATGCAGTGAAGCTTCGGCCCGGTCCAGCAGCAGGTCCGGCGCTCGTAGCTGGTCGCCAGCCCACGGAAGCCAGCCGAAAGTCGCTTCTGCAACCCGCAACGGACCGAGTCGGCCCGAAAGCGAATTGGTCGCATCATTCGAGTCGTCCACCAGCGCCTGCGCGGCTGCCAGTGCAGTCTGGTTGCCTCTCGCTATGCCGGAGACGTCCAGAGCGTCCGCTCTGTCGAGCATCCGCTCAACTGCTCGTGCGCTCGAATAGATCCACAACAAGTAGGCGATGACGGCGATGATCGCGAGGCCAATGAGCAACGCAGCGTAGCGCCAGCCGCGCGAACGAAAACGCATCCAGGCCGTCTGCTGCGGGACGGTTGTCGAGTCTGAAACGGTCAATATCTCTGCCTGCGTGATTTCCGGTCTGGCCTACGTTCCTGTTGGCCTCGAAGTATCCGGGCTCGACTGCATCTACTAGCTACGGGCCGCGCTAACGGGGCGATTGCAGGAAACGTTCACTTCATCGCCGTCCGGGAAGAACTCGCCCGCCAAATCTAGCGGTTTCACGGCGCACCGGGCTTTCGTATTGGCCAACCAAACTCCCGTTCCATCGACCGACTGCACAGAGTCCGCGACCTAGTGCAATGAACTGGAAGTTTCCCCGCGTACCGAGTCCTTCAGTGTGCGTCAACAGGCGCGCGTCACGTACGTGCACGCATGTAGCGGCCGAACCGGAACAACAGACTGGAATGACCGAAACCCGAAGGTCATCAGTCATTGAACAACACGTCCACAACCCGTTTGCAGCGGCCGCGGCGACAAAGCGATCTCGGCAGTCGCCTGCGCTCCGTCGCGCTCGCCATCGCATTGCTCCTGGCGCTGGTCATCTCGACCGCATCCGGTTCGATGCCGTCAGCCACAGCCAGTCCCGTACACCAGGACTCGCCGCAGGCACACCAGGCGTTGTTCACTCCCGGGCCTTCATTCAACGTGGGAGAGATCATCTACCCGTCTTCTCACGACTTCGACGATTCCCCCGGTGTCGACACATGCATGAGCCTCAATGTACCGCCCGGAGACACGTTCACGTTATCGCTAGAATGGGAGGCCCTGGTCGGTGACTGGACTGACGCCGGAGACCTTGACCTCTACCTGTATCTCGACTCCGCCTGCACCGAATCGGCGTTGCTCACCAGTTCGTTCAACAGCAACGCCTACACGGGCGAGCTGGCCGAAGTAACCCCGCAGGTGCGCAACATCAGCGCCTCACCGGCCGTTGCCGGAATCCGAATCGGGCAGCGCTTGGGAAGAGGAACTCCCGGACAGTTGCTGCTTCAGGTGCAGACCGGCGAAGCAACATTCCTCGAACACGGCACGGAAGGCCCGCCGCTGGAAGGCCAGGAAGGCGCGCCCGCATTCAACTTCACCGGACCGCTCTCCGTCCCGGAAAACTCGGCGCCCGGCACCGTCGCCGGAACGATCACCGCAACTGACGCTGAGAACGACCCGCTCACCTTCTTTGAGCTCGAACCGGCGGCAGGGCAGGCCTCGTTCCAGATCGACCCGACAACTGGTCAGATCACGGTCGAAGACCCGGCCTTGCTGGACAGGGAAGCCACTGAGACACTCGTCTACTGGGTCGGCGTGACAGACGGAACCGCCGCTTCACTCGTTGGAGTTGGCGTAGATCTCACCGGAGTCAATGACAACCCGCCCATCGCTCTCTCCACGACGACGATCACAGCTCCCAACACACCAGTCGCTATCACGATTTCAGGCACCGACGCTGACATCGACCCGGCACAGCAGTTGGCCATGAGCGTGGTCGGGCAACCTGCCAACGGCTCGGTCGGAGTGCCGACAGTGCAGGCCCTGACCAGTTCAACCGTCATATACAACCCGTCACCCGGATTCATCGGAACCGATACCTTCACATTCACGGCCGACGACGGCATCTCGACCAGCCAGCAAGCCACCGTGACGATCACGATCACTGACGATCCGACTCAGTTGCCCACCGCCACACCGGACACCCTGGCACCGACGCCAACTCCGGATCCCGGCACACCACCACCAACCGTCACAGGTCCCAGTCCCGGATCGCCGCCGCCGGTCATCTTGCCTCCCGCGCCACCGCCCGAGACCAGCGATCCGCCAGAGAGTGTCGTGCCACCCTCTGCGCCCCGCTTCGTTCGAGCCGAAGCTCGAGATTCGTCGGCGCTGCTCACCTGGCAACCTCCGCTGTCCAACGGGGGGGCGCCGGTCGACGGCTATCGCATCTTCAACATCAACACCGCCCGTTCAACTCTTGTTCTCGGCAACTCGCTAGAAGGCTTCGTCGCGGGACTTGAAAACGGCACTTCGTACCTCTTCCAGGTCAGAGCTTTCAACGTTGCAGGCTTTGGCGAAGGTGCGCTCGTCGGCCCGGTCATTCCGCAGTCCGGAAGCCCCGTCCCGATCGACGTCCGGGCCTCTGCACACCCCGACGATTCGATCACGGTCTGGTGGACTGCGCCCGAAGGCGACAGGCTAGAACCGGTGGTCCAGTACCGCTTATGGACGGAGGCCGGCGCGCCTCTCGGAGCTGTGAGTCCGGAAGACTCGCTAATAGTGAATGTCGAAGACCTGCAGAACGACATGCAGCACGCGTTCCGGGTAACCGCGACCGATGCAGACGGCGAACTGATCGCGACCGGCCTATCGGAGCCGGTCTACCTGCCTCCGACGCTTGCATCCGAATACGAGCCGTTGCCTGAAGACGCCATCCTAGTTGAGCTGACACAGGAGGCACGCGCCGGGCTACAACTTGCACTGCAAGAGGCTGCAGGTGGGGAGGGCACTGTCGCCGGTCTGCCCGCGATTCTGACTTTGCGCGGGGGTGATGCTCAAGTGTTCGTGCATGTTGATGGCCTTTTCAGAGGATTGACGCTGCCGCCCGAGTTCGTGGTCGCAACCGAGCAGCTGGTTATTGAAGGCGGCGAAGGCATCGAACCGCTGATCAAAATTGAGATAGCGCCTGGAGTCGAGCTGACCGGTGCATTCGATCTGGCGGTTGATCCATCAGGTATCCAGTTCAGCATCTCGACCGCAGAACTGCGACTTGCGCATCCGTTGGTCGTAAATGACTCATCGGCAGAGTTGGTGGTTACGCATTCCCCGGTGGCTCTCGCACCAGGATTCTTGCTTGAAGCCACAACACCGGAGCAGCCCCCGGAACCGGTCTCGGAGGCCGTGGCTGCACATGCTCTCGGTGAAGTAATGGCTCTTGTGCAAATCACGAGAAGTGACATTGCAGTGGATGATGCTCAGCCGGAGCAAATCGAACTGCGCGCAGCGCCAAGCTGGCTTCATTCTTTGCCAGCGGAATCACCTGACCTCGTTGTGCTAAGAGTCAAACCTGATGGAGAGACCGCGGTTGTGCAACTCGTATGTGAGACGGTGAACGGATCGAACTTCGCCCCCGAACAGGTCACCTGCACGGCCGACCTTCCTCCAACCTCGGACTCCGCCCACTACGTAATCACCAACGCGACGGGCCTGCCGACGCCCTCTCCAACACCACAGCCAACTGTCTTATCTGCGCCGACAGAACCAGAACCCACAGCAACATCCGGTCCAGCACTGGTCGTTGTGAAGGAACCGACCGCCACACCGGTTCCGCTGCCGCAGCCAACCGTTGTTCCGTTGGTGACGCCCACGCCGCCGATACCTGACCTGCCAGGAACAGGCGGCGGTTCCGGAGCGACCATCGTTACATGGCTGATGTCCGGCATTCTTGGGCTCGTGGTGATTCGCGGTGCGTTCTACGCAGTGGGCAGGATCAGAAGCTAACGGTCGCCCTCACGCTTGGCCCAGACGCGCCATCTCCACTGCGAACCACAGCGCCATCGAACCGCCGCGGTCGTCTTGACCATCCGAATACGGACGCTCCAGGTACGACTCCAGGTCCGGCTGCGGCCCGGTGCCAACGCAGACGTGCTCAAGCTCGCAATCCGGTCCGATTCGCGCCGCGATCCCCGACCACGCGGCATCCACCACATCGCGCCACTCACTATCCAGCCAGCCGAGCCGCAACCCTCGCGCAATGGTGTAGCCGATCATCGAAGTGGCGCTGTGCTCAAGATAGGAGTCCGGCCTATCGACAACCTGCCGCCACATCCCCGACTCGTCCTGGTGCTGCCGAAGCGCTTGAAGATGACGCACGTGGGACTCAAGGAGCCGATCTCTGTCCGGATGATCCATCGGCAGATAGGTCAGCGTCTCGCCGAAGCCCATCGCAGCGAAGGCGTTGCCTCGACCCCAGTAGAATGGCGATGCCTTGCAGTGCCACCAGAGGCCGTCGGGCTGCTGTGTATCTGCTGCCAACAGGAAAGTGACCAACACATCCAGGTATCGCTCATCGCCCGTCGACGCAAAAGCGCGACCCAGCACCGTGCCTGCGAAGAAGAAGTCCTCGACCCGGATATCAGTATCCAGTGGCGGAGCGATCGGAGTCTCATCAGAAGGAGACTCGAACCTGTCGGCAGTTCTAACCAGCAAGTCGCGGTACTTGTCGTCGCCGGTCGCCTCGTGTAATTCATCCGCCCAGCAGACGCCTGCGAAGTTCGCTGTGCCGCCTGCGCCTGTACCAGGCTCGCCGAACATCGCATCGCCCTCAGCCAGCCGCGGCGCAACAATCCGCTCGATATCAGCCGATGGGTCGCCCTCACCGGTCAGCTCATGCAGTCGCAGCCGTCCGCTCAACGCCACGCCCTGCGTGTACACAACCGGCGCGTCCAGCACATGGCCGTAGACATCGGCCAGCCGTTTCGCGGCTGTCAACGGGTCTGAGAAATCTCCGCTCAATCTGCTCTCCAGTCCGGCCGAACACCGGCCTTCGCGCTGCGCTATGATGCCGCCGATTCGCAATCTCGCCAGAGTGTAAAGGCTGAAATCGTGAAGTACGACGCAATCGTGATCGGCGCAGGCTCCGCGGGCGCTGTCATCGCCGCCCGGCTCACCGAAGACTCATCGAAGTCCGTTCTCCTGCTCGAAGCTGGCCCGGACTACCCGGAGTTCGACGACCTGCCGCAGGAGCTCAAGCATGGCTACGGCGTCGACCGCGACCTGTGGGCAAAGGCGTTCGGAGATGTGAGCACTCACAACTGGGGCTATCACGCCCGCGCATCGTCCGAGTCTGCCGACATCATGGTGCCGCGTGGCAAGGTGGTCGGTGGCTCCAGCGCCGTCAATGCCCAGATCTTCCTGCGAGGCATCCCTGAGGACTACGACGACTGGGCGAGCAGGGGCAACGACGGCTGGGGTTACACGGACATCCTGCCTTACCTGCGGGAGATCGAGTCGGACCCCGAGGGCGGAGACTTCCACGGCTCGGACGGACCGATTCCGGTGCGCCGATTCCCGCTCGAAGAATTCAACCCTGAACAGGCGGCGTTCTTTGAGGCCTGCAAGACACTGGGCTATCCCGCGGCCAGGGACGCCAACTCGCCTGAGACCACTGGTGTCGCTCCAACGCCGATGAACAACCGCGACGGCATCCGTTGGAGCACCGCGCTCACATATCTTGGCCCAGCGCGCCACCGACTAAACCTGACCATTCGACCAGACACGTCCGTCGAGCGAATCTTGATCGAAGATGGCGAAGCTACTGGCGTGATCGCGAAGTCTGGAGGCGAGACGTTCGAGCTGGCCGCCAGCGAAGTGTTTCTATGCGCTGGCGCTTATGCCTCACCTCAGATGCTCATGCTCTCCGGCATCGGTCCTGCGGACCACCTGGAAGAGCACGGCATCACGGTCGTGAAAGACCTGCCCGGCGTTGGTGAAAACTTGCGAGACCATCCGCAGGTCCAGCTCACCTGGAAGACCAAGCCGGGCTACACGCAGGACCCGATGGCGCCACGCATCCAGTGCGCACTCCAGTACACCGCCGAAGGCTCAAGCCTGCGCAACGACATGTTCATCCACCCCATGTCATTCGCATCAACCTCGGGCATTTACACGGTCTCGTCAGGTGAAGAGCCGGGCGTCGGCATGATCATCGCCCTCTATCTGGCAAGGGGCGCTGGCACGATTCGGCTTAGGTCCGCTGATCCCGCCGACCAGCCGGACATCGACCTCAACTACCTTGCGGAAGATTTCGACCGCAGCCGCTTCCGGGAGGCGGTGCGTCTCTGCATAAAACTCGGCGAGGACAGCGCCTACAGCGACATTGTCGAGGAGCTCATCGACCCGCTTCCCGAAGACCTGGCATCCGACGACACGCTCGATAGCTGGCTGCGCCGGTCTGCTCGCACCAGTCACCACGTCTCAGGCACCTGCAAGATGGGCCCGGTCTTAGACCGCATGGCCGTGGTCGACCCGCAACTCAAAGTTCACGGCATCGAAGGACTGCGTGTCGCCGACGCCTCGATCATGCCCGACTGCATCCGCGCCAACACCAACGTCACCACCATAGCCATCGGGGAAAAGGCAGCCGACATGGCCGTGGCGGAGTAAGAGCGAAGCGTTCCCCCTCTCCCGCTTGCGGGAGAGGGCTGGGGTGAGGGCGTCATGTTCTCCCTCCCTGTCAGGGGGGAGTTAGAGGGTGGGTTGATGTCTGGGCTTTGCCCAGACCGGGCGCGGCAAGCAGCGCCCCTACCGGATCTGCGGCTGCCAGTCATAGGGATGACCCTCACCCTAGCCCTCTCCCAAGCTGGG
>JANQQP010000034.1 GCA_028285005.1 Dehalococcoidia bacterium
ATCGACCTGTAGCGTGCCGTCTGTGACCTCGACGGTTCCACTCTGGTTGAAGGTCACATCGATCTTGGTGATGCCGGCCAGCGACTTCGTGAACGTGCCAGTGTTGTTCAGGATGGGCGCGACGCCTCCCTGGTCGTAGTCAAACTCAGTGTTGGTCGCTGCGTTGAGCTGGGACTGGTTGTTGAAGATCGCACCCAGGCCAGACCTGATCTCGCCGCCGGTCCAGTTGGTCGTGCCCATGTTGTTGATGGTGCGTCTGTGGAAGATGACCGTCGCGCTGATATTCAACTCAGCTGTCACCGGGATATTCAGTTCAGGGTTCGGCGAACCGATTCCTGTTAGCGTGCCACCTGTCCAGTTGAAGACACCGCCCGGGTCGATCGATAGGTCACCAGCACCGGAGATATTTCCGCCTGTCTCAAGCGTGATGTTCAGCGCCGTCACGGCGTCTGCATCCGAGGCGGCCGCAGCCAGTGAGAACACGCCGCCGGTGATCGTCGGACCGCCTGCGCCTGTGAACGATGTGCCAGCGTCGGCCGTGTAGTTCGCAGTAAAGCTCAGCGTCGTCGTGGCTGCCACATCGAAGTTCGATGTGCTGGTTCCGCCGCCGTTGATCTGCAGCGTGCCAGCAACGACCTCAACCGTTCCGTTGTTGTTCAGCGTCACATCGAACTTGGTGAGGCCAGCCGAGTCCTTCGTCAGCGTGCCGGCATTGGTGAAGATCGGGATGATGCCGCCCTGGTCGTAGTCGTATTCGTTGTCCGACCCGGCATTGAACTGGTTCAGGTTGTTGAACCGTGCTCCAACTCCGGAGCGGATCTCACCTGCCGTCCAGTTCGTTGTGCCCGAGTTGACGATCTCCCGTGTGTGGTGGAACACAGAGCCGGTGATATTCAGCATCGCCGAGGCCGCGATGTTCAGCGCCGGTACGCCGCCCGTTCCGGTGAGTATGCCCCCGGTCCAGGTCATCAATTCGTTCACGGTCAGATCACCGCTTCCAGAGAGCGAGCCACCGGCAAGAATCAGCCGCTCGGTCTGCGAGTCGTCGATGATGTTTAGCGTGCCGCCGGTGATCTGCAGCGTGTCGGCGCTGTTCAGGCTCATGACCGTTGTCGTGCCTGAGCTGTGCGTGACTACCAGATCGCCTGGACCACCGATAAACACCGAGTCTGCAGGACCGGGCACCACGCCGGTGCTCCAGCGGGACGGGTCATTCCAGTCGCCATCGCCGCCAACCCAGAAGATGGTCGACTCCACCAGCGTGAAGTTCGAAACGATCGCAGGCCCAACGAACGCATTGCCAGCCAGGTCAACGATGGCCGAGGTGTCGATGTTCAACTGGTAATCACCGATCGGCAGTGGGTCGTAGGTCACCAGCAGCGTGCGGTCGGTGTTTCTGAACTGTAGCGACAGTGGATTGACAACGCCGCCCGGTCCGGTGAGTTCGAAATCGTTGATGTCGATCAGCGAGCTCTGCACTGATTCGCTGAGGATCACCGTGACGGCCGTGAGTCCCTGTGAACGCTCGCTGCCGTCCTCAGGGTTAACCAGGTCGATGGACGGCGGAATCACGTCTTCAATTACGTCTAGCACAATCTCGGTCGAAGCGGTCATGTTGCCGCCGGTGTCGAACGCCCTGGCCTGGAGCGTCACCGATGTCTGCTGACTAAATGCCGGCGCATTCAGGCGGTGGTTGAACGGGAAGGTGCCGTCGTCAGCGACCACCAGGCCGTCGACAAGGAACTCCACGTTGCGGACCTGCACATCATCCGTAACCTCGACGTTCAGCGCCAGCCTCTTGCCCTCTTCGATCTCCCCGCCAACCGCATTTGTCTCGAGTGTGACGGTGGGAGGAACGCCAAATGCATCGAAGGCGAGGTAGTTCACGACCTGCAGGCCGGCTGAGCCATCCGCCACATATGCGATGCCGTTAAACAGCGAAACCGCCTTCGCCGCTCCCGGCGTGGCAAGCTCAGTGATGAAATCGGTGTTGTTCGTCGGGTCCGTGACGTCGTACAATGAGATGTTGCCGTTCGCCAGCGTTGTGCCGACTACGGCGACACCGATTCCCGAGCCATTGGTAACGATATGCCGCCAGCCAAGCTGAGTCGATGCGTCCGACGAGATGAGTACCGGGTCTGCAGGGTCGGCGAGGCTGAACGTGTTGTTTCCGTTGTTCCTCGTGGTGTAGGCGATATCTGTACCGACGAACAGCCGCTTTCGAGCGCTCGCCGTACCGGGCGATATTTCAGATCCAGTGATGTTCAGCGAATCGGGATCCAGCGCGTAGAGCGTGCTGGAGGTCAGCGCATAGAGGTGGTTCGGGCCGTTCCCGATGTCCTGCACCGAGTTGCCGAGGTTCACCTGTCCCAGCAACGTTCCTGTCGGCAGGTCAAAGCTCATGAGCAGTCCGGAGGTCAGACCGGTGTAGACGACGTCTCCGCTGACTGCCACTGACTGAACGGTCCCGTCAAGGTCAAGCTGGTACTCGATGCTGGCGGCCGGCGGGTCGCTCAAGTCTATCACTGCCAGTCCTGCGATCCCGTCAGCTACTGCGATCCGGTCATCCGCACATGCCACAGCACCCGCGCTGCCGGGTGTGTTCACCTGTCCGATAATCAGCGGGTTAGTCACTTCGGCCACGTCGAAAATCGACACGCCGGCGCTACCGTCCGCCACCGCAGCAACGCCTTCGCGGGCGCAGACGTCGACAGCGCTTCCAGGTGTGTCAACAGAGGCGACAGCTCCAGTGACAGCCGGTGTCCCGTCAAGCGGATTGGTGCCGTTCTGGACTTCCGGTCCGTCCGGTATTCCGTCTCCATCCGTGTCCGGATTGCCAGGTAGCGTCCCGAGGATCAGCTCGCCTTCGGTGTGCAAGCCGTCACCGTCCGCGTCGAGAGAGGTCGAGTCGAAGAGGAATATCGGAGGCAGGTTCACGGCCTGGCCTGCGTTGCCGGTCGTGAATTCGTAGAAGCCGACTTTCAGCGTCGCGGCCTGTAGTAGCCACTGGCGGTAACGAGTGTTCGGAGCCAGGATCAGGTTGTTGTAGGCGACGCCGTCGCTACCGGCGGTGCCGCGGCGAACGATCGTGCCGGAGTGCTGGCCGGGCTCCAATTCCTCGATGGCAAAGTAGTGCAGACCTGTCGACTGAGCACTAGCGGTGCCGGGCTGCGACAGGACGGCAAGCAGCGCCAGCAATGCGCCGGTCAAGGCGATTGCCATCTGCACTGTATGTCTTCTGCTTATTGCCATCTCGTTTAGGTCAGGTCTTTTTCCTAGTCACCGAACCCGAAGAGGCCTTCGACGATGTGGTCGAATGCTTCAGAGTGCGTGCCTTCATACGCCCACCCGCCGGGCGCTTCATTCTTGGCGTATACCCCTGAGTGGAAAGCCTCGGTGCCCCACCAGTTGTCGAGAACGATGCCGTCCCTCTCCGGGTCGCCACCCTTCGGGTATATGACGACTGCCGAGTGGCCACCGGGGTCCCAGCTCGGAAGGTCTCCGAACCAGCCGCCCCAACGCCACTTCGTGACTTCGAAGTGATCTAAGCCGCCCGGTCCATATTTCACGGCTGAATAGAGGTCCTGAGTCTTGGCTGTGCACTGCATCGAGGAGTTCAGTTCGTCTGCCGCTTCCATGCTCTCCATGACGCCCACCAGCTCAGCCTGCGCCTCTACAGGCAGATGACCCCACTTGGTCTTCATGAGCAGTGGAAGCGTGGTGATATCTACTTCCTTCGGCTTCTCCGGCTCCTTCTTCTCGTACCTCTCCCGCAATTCCTCCAGCCGCTTCTTCTTCTTTTCCTCTTTCTCCCTCTTCTCTTTTTCCTTCTGCTTCTCGGTGCCGAGCGGGTCGAAGAAGTTGACCGGGTTGTTGCCTACGTAGGCGTACAAGCCCATGCCGTCTACGTAACCCAGCGGGTCCCGCTGGATGAATCTGCCGCGTTCGGCGTCGTAGTAGCGAGCGCGGTAGTAGAACAGGCCTGACTCCTCGTCCAGCCTGCGTCCGGTGAATGTGAACGGGTTTCCAACCGCGCTCTGCGGCAGGACCGTCGTTCCGTCCGGCGCCAGGACCGTGGCTCGGCCGTACGGGTCGTAGCTGTAGCGCTCAACCACGGTGCCCGAATCGTCCGTTAGCGCCGTTACAGATCCGATCGAGTTGTCGTGGTAGAAGTAGGTCTGGCCGCCTGTGGTCAGCTCAATCACCTCATCGATGCCCGCGCCAAACACGTACTGCCGAACCGTCGCGTCGCTTCCGTCGCGCTCCTCGATCGCTCTGACACTGGCGTAGAAGAACGTGGTGATATCGCCGCCGACGTCCTTGCGAATTCGTCTGCCACTGGCGTCGTACGCGTAACGAGCGATCTCGGCATCGGCGCTGTCCGTCACTCGGACAAGCCTGTTCGCAAAGTCGTAGAAGTACTTCAGCGTCCCGTCGGCCGTCAGGTTTCCGTTCTCGTCATGCACCTGAGCCACGCCGCCAATCGCGTCGTACTCGTTCTGGTTATTCGGCGTGAAGATCGTCGTGCCGCCGGCGTCGGTTCGCTCTGCCCAGTTGCCGACTCCGTCGAGCCGATAGGTGTTGTCCGATGCTCCGGTCAGTCCGGCGACATCTGCATTCGTGCTGTCGTTGTTGGTGATGCCCGGCAGCGATGCGCCGTTCACATCGATTCCAGCACGCGTCAGCCGGTAAACCGAGTCGTACTCGTACACATCCGCCGTGCCAATGAGCAGGTCGAGCTCGAACCTTCTGTTGTCCTGCCTGTCATAGGCGTAGCTGAAGCCGGTCAAGAGGTCGCCTACGGACGATTCATGCCGCAGTTCTACGGTGCGCCGCAGACCGTCGTATCCAGTGTCAGTACCAGCGCCATCGTGGTAGGTGAGAATCGTGCCGTTGTCGTATCGACGCTCCAGCACACGCCATGTTCCGACGTAGTCGTACTCCGCGATGTTCGAGAGGCTGCCCTGGTCGGCAACAGTGGCCAGGCGGTCGAGGCCGTCATAGGTGTTCTCGATCACTCGGCCGTCCGGGTACGTCAGTTGCAGGCGGTTGCCAATGCCGTCGAACTCAGATGCCACCGTCCTGCCGTTTTGCACCTCTGTCACGACGCGAGACAGGGAGTCATAGCGGAACTCGACCACGCTGTCGTCAGTTGCGGCGCCCGGGTCGTTGTTGTCGGTCGCCAGAGTCTGCCTGGACAGACCGTCGTACTCGAAAGTCCACAGGGTCGTGCCCTCGACACCTGCCGCCCTCGAGACATCCGTCTGAATGAGGCGGTTTATTCCGTCGTACCGGTTCGTGTGCACACTGCCGTTCTGGTCAGTGAACGTCACCACGTTGTCATCGGCGTCGTAAACGTAGGTCTTCGTTGTCAGGTCCGCATACGTTTCGAGCACCAGTCGGTTTAGCGCGTCGTATTGCGTCGCGGTCGTGTTGCCGTTGTCATCGGTCTGTGCAACCAGCCTGCTGTTGCCGTCCCAGTCCAACAACTTCGAAATGCCACCATCAGCGTTCGCAGGGTTGCCGACGTCTATTGCCCCGGCGCCAGTCCCACCGACCCGTAGGTCGTACCGCTGTTCAAGCAACCGGTTGATTCCATCGTGGACATAGGTCATCGTGTTGCCGAGTTGGTCAACAGTTGAAATCAAGTTGTCACGGCTGTCGTAGGCGTATGTCGTCAGGTTGCCAAGGTTGTCTGTGACGGTTGTTGCGCGGTTCAGCGCGTCGAACTCGGAGACGGTTGTGAACACCTCGTCAGGCACAAGCCCGCCAGGACTTCGGTCAATCACAGTGACAACTATCGGGTTGTGGTTGTCGTCGTACTGGAAGGTGGTCTCGTTGTTGAGCTCGTCCACCTCACGAATCACTCTGTCCGCTCCGTCATAAAGTGAAACAGACTCGTGATCGTTGTCGTCCAGCAGACGGGTCTGACGACTGTTCCGGTCATATTCGTAACGGGTCGTCACCTTTCCATCGCCCGGCGTGAGCGCGCCTTCAGGACCAACCGGTGCAGTGTTCGAGAACAGCACCTCGTCAACCTGGAAAGTCCGGTTCATCTCGTCGTACAGGAACTCCTGCTCAGACAGCAGCACGTTGCCCGCACCTGAGCTGTTCAACGGGCTCGGTCCACCGTTTTGTCCTAGCCTTCGCTCCCTCACGACGTTGCTGGCCGGGTCGTAGCTCAACTCTCTGACATTGCCGACGGCGTCGATTGCCTCGACGACTCGGTCGAAGCCGTCATAGATGTTCAGGGACTCCTCATTCAGGCCATCGCCGTTGTTGTCTGCCGCATCGACGATGCTCACTACGTTTCGGTTCTGGTCGTATCCGTAGGTGAGCGTGCTGGCTTCCGGCGTTCCGAAGCCGCGGGTCCTCGTGAACAGCAGGTCCCGCTCGTCGTAGACCATTTCGATCACGTTGCCTTCAGGTTCGACGATGCGCGTCTGGTTCTCGTTCTCGTCGTACTCGAATGTTGTGACGAGGATCTCGCCAGTCGAGACTTCAACGCTCTGGCTGATCAGCCTGTCGAGGATGTTGTATTCGAACTGGGTCGTGACGAAGCCATCGAGGTTGGGCCCGTTCGTGTCGATGTTCTGAACATCCTGGATTATGACGTTATCGTTAGCGTCATACGCGATGTTGGTCAGGTACTGGAAGTCGGTGAGCGCCGGGTTCGGCGGGTCTACTGCGAAGAGGTTATGTGCTGCGGCCGAGATGACCTGCACCGTCTGGTTCAGCTCGTTCACGACGTAGTCGGTCGCCACGCCGCGGCCGTCGACCAGCCTGGTCGTGTTCCCGACAGGGTCGTATCCGAACTGAATGCGGATATTCGTTGGCGTCGGGTTGGTGCCGGAGTTGCGCTCCGGGCTGCTGACCGCGTCCTGCGTGATCTGAGCCACGTAGCCGAACGGCCCGGTCCCGGCGCCAGGAATCAGGTCCAGACCGTCGCCGTCGGGGTCGTTCGCCGGGTAGTACTCGTAGAGATGGACATTGCCCTCCGGATCAGTGACCGACAGCACCTGCCCGAACTCGTTATATGTCGTCAGCTTCACTATCGGCTGAAGCGTTCCGCCCTCGACGAGCGCCTGCCTCGAATCCGGCAGCAGGTTCACAGCCGGTGAAGTGACCCGAATCACATTTCCGCTGATCTGGTTCGTGATGCCGTCACCGTTCACATCTCCGAGCGGCGCGAGACAGATGTTTGCGTCTGCCAGCAGCTGTTGGGCCACCAGCGGGTCAAGGTCAAGGTGAGCGCCGATCGCAGCGAAGTCACACGCCTCTTCGTAGTCGAACGTGTAGGTGGTCGTGTAGCGGCTCGGCAGGTTCGGCCCGCCGCTCTGTGGCACGAAGCCCGGATCATTGCCGCGTGGCTCGGTCGAGGAACGCAGCTGGTTGTAGAGCGGCTCGTACTCGAACGTTGTGATCAACTGCGACTGATCGCCCCCGCGGTCGGCGTCCGGCAGTCTGACCTCGGCCAGCACATTGCTCTGCGCCCGAGGCGGAGCGTCAGGGTCGATATCCGAGGCGTAGTCGTACTCCATGACATTGCCTTCGGGGAAGATTGTGCGCGTCCTGAGCGAGTCCTCGTTCCACTCGTGGCGGGTCTCAAAGAACACCGGGTCGGTCGGCCGGAACTGGTTCACTGGACGGTTGTCCAGCTGCGTCGTAACGCCGTCATCGTCCGCACGGCCCGTGAACTGCCGCTCGATCGTCAGCCTGTTCGCGATGTCGTAGAACAGCTCCTCAACGTTGCCGTTCCGGTCATTCACGATCGTCTTCATCACCGAGAAGCTGTTCGCCTCAACCGGCGAAAGCGGCTGGTAAAC
Organism: Dehalococcoidia bacterium; assembly: GCA_028285005.1. Taxonomy (GTDB): domain Bacteria; phylum Chloroflexota; class Dehalococcoidia; order Lucifugimonadales; family Lucifugimonadaceae; genus JAJCYX01. The sequence continues at coordinate 7,827 of JANQQP010000034.1, forward strand.
GAAATCGAGAATATTGTCCGGCTCACCCCAGATCTGCCTGATAACGCGGTCGAAGTTAACAGCCCTCGGGTCCGTAGTCTGGTCGTAGATGTTGACCAGGAACGGTCCCTGCCCAAACGTCGGGTCCGAGGGATCATTGCGCCGCGCGTCAGTGACCGTAAGCAGGTTGTGATTCAGGCGAGGGTCGATGAAACCTGTGCTGTAGGTGTAGGAAACAGTCTTGCCGTTCGGGAAGTCATTGCCGTTCGGTGTGCCGATCACCGCTGGTGAAGTCACCGACTTCAGGTCACCGAAGTTTCCGCCTGGCTCTGCGCCGTCGTAGTAGTCGTACTGCACGACACGGCCGATGAAGTCGGTGATCGAGTCGATGAAGCCGTCAGGGTTGTAGCCGATAACCACGTCGCGGCCGAATGTGTCAGTCACGACGCTCAGCCGGCTCTGCGCGTCATAGGCAAAAGTGAGCGTGTTGCCGTTCCGGTCGGAGATCGCCAGGATCTTGCCGGGAGCGATGCTGCTGTCGAGCGGAGTGAAGACCCATGAGCCGCCGTCGCGGAACGTCAGCGTGTGTGTGCCGTCGCCGTTCAGAACCAGACGACGGAAGAACTCGTCTCGTGCCCAGCTGCCGTCCGGCTGAAGCTCGTACACATCGCCGCGGGAGTTGCCGTCTCGCAGTACGCGGTTTCCGTTTATGTCGGCTGCCAATGAGATGTTGTAGGCGTAATCCCAGCCGTTGCCTTGCTCAGTATTCGGCCCGATCTTCGAGCGGTACTTGCGTGTCCATTCGAAGTCGAGTCCGCGCCCCGGAATCACGAGATCTGTTACGGACTCGTGGAACTCTCCGGAGAACGGATAAACAGGGTCGCCAACCTCCTTTTTCGGTGGCGAAGGTTCCTGTTCTTCGTCCTCGCAGATCGGAGGATTGCAGTCGGGTTGCGCGGGTGGCTCTTCGGCGGTGCCGGGCTCCTCGGGCGGACCGAAATCGTCCTCGTCGCCGAAATCGATGGAGCCCCCATCGGCCGTCGTACCCGGGTTCACTCCGTGCCAACCCGGAGCCAGGATCCCCGTACCAGGGTCGGTGCAGACCATCAGTCCGTCCGCGCTCACCGTTGCCGAACCGGTGACACGCCAGTCGCCCAGGTCGTGGTCGAAGCTCCACAGCGCGCTCTTGTCGCCCGGAGCCTGGGCGATGCCCGTGTCCGGATCAGGGAGGTTCGGGAAGCAAGCAGGAGCAGGCACATCGAAGTTCGTAGCGCCATCGCCTGCGATGATCGCGATGTCCAGCACGTGGTTCACCCACGGCGGCAGGGGAGCGGGCAGACGGTCGGCCGAGACCGGGATGATCGTCGCAGTCGTCGCCGGGTTGCCCTGGTTATCGGTCGCCGAGTTGGTCGGGAAGGTCACAACCGTCCGGTCCCACGCATCGGGGTCGATAGCCGGGAACATCTCGACCAGTTCCTGCGTGCCGGCAGCGCCGAACCCGATATCGGTCGGGTCTGTCGGCGAGAGCGGCTGAATGTCTCCCTGGTCGATCGGTGGGAGGAACATGTCGAACACTTCGCCGTCCATGATGAGCGGGATCGACTGTCCTGCGACGCTGTGGAACGCCTTCCCAACAGTTGCGTACACGGTCCCTGGAGGAGCGTTTATCGCCGTGCTGCCATCGACATGCACAAAGAAGACCGGGGCAGGGATGTTCGTCAGCGTGAAGAAGCCGTTCGAGTCGGTAAGCGTGTTGCTCCCCGGCAAGCCATCAACACGAATCGTTGCGCCAACGACCGGGATGTTGCTGCCATCAGGGTTCGTGTTGTACGAGTCGAAGACGTAGCCGAACACCTCGGTGCCCGGCACCGGAGTCAGGTTCGTCGTGTCGAAATCGATCGACTCACTTCCGCCGCCAGAGCCGTCGGCGTCTGGGTCCACCGCAAGGCCCCGGTCGTCTCTTAGCTGATCACCATCCACCGTCACACGCACCCGCGCCCCGTCCGGCAGCAGGTCGTCGTAGAACATCGTCACCCGCATGCCGTCCGAAGAGACGACGCGGTTCGCTGGAAGCTGCTGACCGCCGAACTCGGCGAAGATGCTTGTCGTGTTGACCGTGGCGGGATCGAGCGGCCTGCTGAAGGTCAGAATCGTCTCACGCGATGTCGAAACATTGCCCTCGCCGTTGGCGGGACTCGTTGTCAGCAGCAGTGTTGCACCCGGCACGAACGTTACCGACACGGCGTCTGAACCGATGTTGCCTGCGATGTCCGTCGCCTCCGCAGTGAGGACGTTCGGCCCCTCGTCCAGCGGTGTTGTGCAGTCGAAGACCATCGCCACCAGCGTGGCCAGAGCGCCGTTGCAGAGCACGGTGTCCACGCCGCTGAGATCATCGTCTGCTGTGCCAAGCACTGTTGTGCTGTCCGATTCAACGGTTGCGCCATCCGATGGACTGGTTATCTCCACGACGGGCGGTGTGGTATCGATCACGATCGCAAGTGGCGCCGACTCGACCGTTGTGCCGGTTATCCCCTCGAGTTCAGCCGTCACGATGTGCCGGCCGTTCGGCAGGGCAGGGAGTGTGAACGCCGGATTATCTTGTCCGGTCTGCTCGCCGACGAAGATGCCGTTCACAAACAGGCGGACGATGTCGATGCTCAGGGCTTCGACCACGACCGTCGGTGTGTTGTCGCTCGTCGTATCGTCATCATCGAACTTGCCGCTATCGCTCGACGGCAGCAGGTCGACAACCGGAACTCCGAGCGGCGCTATGACCTCGATATCTACGATGGTTGGACCAGAACCGAGCAGGCCGTCGGACGCCTCATAGGTGAACTGGTCGAAGCCGAAGAAATCGATTGTTGGCGTGTAAGTGAACGAGCCATCCGGGCTGAGAGTGAGCGATCCATTACTCACGTCCGAGACCAGCGATGCCGTCAGCGCGGTCGATTCCGGGTCAACATCATTGCTCAGCACGCCAGGCGCAGAAACGACGAGCGTGCCATTGGCCAGCATCTCGTACTTGTCGGGTGCGGCTACCGGCGGGTCATTCACTGGAATGACGGTGATATCAACGTCGACAAGGTCAGAGTCGTCGATGCCGTCAGATACTCTGTACTGGAAGCGGTCCGCTCCGCTGAAGCCCTGCGGCGGTGTGTAGGTAAATGAGCCGTCTGGATTGAGCGCAACCGACCCGAGCTCCGGTCCGGGCGCAAATGTCGCAGTCAGGCTGGCGCTATCCACATCCGAGTCATTGCCGAGAACACCCGGCGCCGCTATCACCAGCTCGGTGTCCTCGTCAGTCTCATACGCGTCCATCACCCCGACCGGCGGGTCGTTGACCGGCAGCACCTCAATCTGGACCACCGCTGACGCAATCTCTCCAGTTGTGAAGCTCAGCTCGTACTCGAACTCATCGGGGCCGTTGTAGTTCTCAGCAGGGTCGTAAGTGAACGACCCGTCTGCGGAAAGCGAAAGCGTGCCGTTCGCCACATCTCGCTTAACGGTCAGAGATGACACCGAAACAGCAGGGAAGGTGTCGTTGTCCAGCACGCCCGGAGGCGACACGTTGAGCTGCGTGTCCTCATCCGTCGTGTAGGAATCGTCCTGCAACCTGATCGTCGGGTCCGGGTCAGGCGCAGCACCCGGCGGCAGTGCAAATGCTGCCATCGTCCACGTGAACGAGGCAGGTAGTCGTCTGCCGATGTCGTCGCGAGAGAACGCCTGGACGGTGACCGATCGCGTTCCGGCCGGTATCGCTACATCAAGGTTCAGCGTGTCCCACTCCGCTCCGTCCGAGTCCGCGATCGCGTCCGAAATTATCGACTTGTCGGAGCCGGAATCGCCAGTAACCGTGATCTCTATTGAAGTTGGCCGTTCACCACCGCCGGCCGTGCCGTCGACAGAGCTGAAGAACATTGAAAGCGTGGCCTCGCGGTCCTCTGAGGACGGCTCGAACTCGAACACCTGAGGCACCGTCGTATCCAGTGGCGGATCGAACCGATGGAACGCCAGATCATTCCCATCTCGCAGATCGAGGTGGGTGCTGCGGCCATCGTCGTAGACAACGACCAGCCCCGCTCCGTTGTCCGCGAACCCGGTGCTGAGGCCGTCGATCTCAATAGAGTTCAGTCCCGGACTCACAAGACCCAGCGACGTCACATCGGCCCGGAAGGTCTGGCTCATGATCGAGCTGAAGAAGACCGTCGGCCCGCCGATCGGGATGCCCGTCACCGGGATTCCCTCGATGGTTACATCGGTATCTGCTGATGAACTGGACCGGCGCTGGCCTTCCCAGTAGAGCAGCACCTGCCGCACTTCTGCGTTCGCAGGCACAGTGATGTCGATCGTGCCCGGCTGTGTGAAGAGTCCCGTGCCGGCAGCCACGAACCCGGAGCCGGGCTCGGTCGGAGTAGGCCCAAGCGTCTCGGTGCGCGTCTCACCTTCGGGCTCGGCTATAGGCAGCGACTTCGGAGTCGCCGGTCCGGCCTTGAAATTCTGCTCAACCTGCTCGTCGGAAAGCGCCTCGGAGTAGACGGCCAGCAGGTGATACTCGCCAAGCCATGGACGGGACGAACCGATCTCATTGCCAAGCCCGAACTCGAAATCCGGGTTCCATGTCGAGAAGTCACCGCCCACCTGTCTCGAGCCGGACGGAACGCCATCTACATAGATCTGCGTTTCACCCGATGCATCGCGGGTGAAAACGAGATGAGTCAGACTCGTGTGGACTCTGCGACGAGGTGTCGCTGTCGAAGGAATTCCGTTGGGCGAGGTCTCGGTTGTCCTTAACCTGGCGTCGTAGCGCGTGCTGCTCTGCCCGAGGGTGAAGTTGCGGTCGAATATGCCGTCTGAGAATGTCACTATTCGCGCAGGCCCGGACTGACCTGTCTTCTGTGGCTTAATCCAGGCCTCAAGCGTCAGAGCGTTGCTCGTGGTCACCGAGCCAAGCAGCTTGTCCTCCGGCACCATGGCCTTGACGAACGTCGCAGAGTCAAGTGAGAGGTATCCGGGGCCCCACGAAGCCGCATTAGGGTCGGGGATCACCAGGTTCATCGGATCGCCGAGCAGGTCATGAACGACTGCGCCGCCACCCTCATCAAAGCCGTAGAGCGAGACAAGATCGGTGTCCACGCGCTCAGGCGGCGGAGGCAGTGTTGAGCCATGTCCTGCGTCGAAGTTGTCCTGGATCTCCAACTCGCTCAATGCTCGGGAATAGATCGCAAAGAGGTGATAGTCGCCGAGCCATGGCCTGTCGGCACCGAACTCATTTCCGAGCCCGAACATGTGCAGCGAGTTCCAATTCGAAAGGTCGCCGCTCACTGTGCGTTGCTTCACCAGTGCGCCATCGACGTAGATCCGGGCCGTGCCGCCTGAGTCCAGGGTATAGATCACATGGCTTGGGTGGAACGTGTTTGTCTGCGGGCCCGTCGAAGTGGAAGGTGTGCCGTTCGCCGAGGTCGAAGTTGTGCGCAGGCGAACGTCGTAGTCGGCTCCGTCCTGCCCCAGAGTGAAGTTCCGCTGGAATGCGCCGTCGGAGAACGTGGCGATACGAGCCGGCCCGGACTGGGTGTTCGACGCCGGAGTGATCCAGGCCTCGATCGTGATCTCGTCGGACGCGGTGATCTCGTCGAAGATCTTAGTCGGCGCAGTTGCGGGAGCAAGCAGAGTTTCGCTGTCGAGCGAAAGGAAACCGCTATCCCACGTCACCGCCGCCGGATCAGGGATATCGAGGTTGAGCGGTGCGCCTGCGCCTGAGGTGTCGGCGACCTCTGTACCGCTGCCTTCGTCGAACTCGTAGAGAACAACCAGGTCGCTGGTGACGCGGCTTGCGCCGAATGACGCGCTTGCCGATCCCGATCTATCTGTGCCGCTGGTCGCGACAGCCACGACCACAGCAAGAGCGGCCAGCAGCCATATACCGGTTCGCGATCGCCCGATGAGTGCCCGAGTGTCGATTGGACTGACACCTTGAATCAGCAGTTACGCCGCCTGCACCTGCCGCGCGGGCCGGGAGTGCCACAGATGCGCCAGAGCCCTGGTTGCCCGTACAGAAAACTTCTGCATGCCAACCTTCCGCCGGGGGCTCAGGTGGCGGGATTGTACATTCCCTCCCTCTAACGTGCAGGCTTTGCCACATTGCTCCGGTCATCAGCGACTAAAACAGGGCTCACTTCAAACCCGCTTTGGCCTCTGCACATGTCGGCCTGTGGCTGTATGCTCTGCGGCGACCGGGCAGTCGACTCCGGACGGCCGGTCAAGCAAGGGAGATCGGACCAGCAATGCTGCCAGACCAGGACACTATGCGGCTTATGTACCGCCGTATGTGCCTCATCCGCTACTTCGAAGAGACGGTCATCGATATCCATTCTGCCGGTGAGCTGATCGGTCCCGCTCATCCCTATATCGGGGAAGAGGCGGTAGCAGTTGGCGCGTGCGCGGCTCTGCGCGATGACGACCGAATAGCTGGCAACCACCGCTCGCACGGGCATCCGATAGCCAAGGGCGCAGACGTGAAGCACGCGATGGCCGAATTGCTTGGTAAGAGCGATGGCTTCTGCAAGGGCAAAGGTGGCTCCATGCACCTCGCCGACTTCTCGGTCGGCATCCTGGGTGAGTCCGGAATCGTCGCATCGTCCGTTCCCATCGCAACCGGTGCTGGGCTGGCGGCGAAGGTGCTCAAGCAGGACTTCGTTTCGCTGGTTTTCTTTGGAGACGGCGCATCGAACCAGGGCGCGTGTCATGAGTCGATGAACATGGCTTCGCTCTGGAAGCTGCCCGTTATCTTCCTCTGCGAAAACAACCGCTACGCCATCACCACGTCCTACGAAAACTCGGTGTCGGTAGACAACGTTGCGGATCGCGCGCCCGCGTACGGGATGCCCGGAGTTGTCGTCGACGGACAAGATGCGGTAGCTATGTACGAAGCTACGTCGCTGGCGGTGGAGCGAGCAAGAAACGGAGAAGGGCCGACGCTGATCGAGGCGATGACTTACCGCTTCGAGGACCATTCGCTCGGATTGGACCGAGTGCGAAAGGCGGCCTACAGGTCAGATGAAGAGGTGGAAGAGGCGAGGCAACGCGACCCGCTTGAGATCCACAGGGCGAAGATGGTCCAGGCAGGAGTCGCGTCGGAAGCCGAATGTGACGAGATAGAGAAGCAGACCCGACAGGAGGTCGCTAACGCGCTGGAGTTCGCACGGAATAGCCCGTACCCGGAACCCGCAGCCCTGCACGAAGACATGTGGGCAGACGCGGTGAAGTGACGCTACTTTTCCCGTCCTTATCAGGTAGGGAGTCACAAAGCGGGTCAGAAGCCTGTCATTCTGAACTTGATTCAGAATCTCTCGCTCAAGCAGGGATCCACGGTCAGATCCCTCCGCGCTGGTCGGGATGACAACCCGCATCCCCTCTCCTTCGATGGGAGAGGGATTAAGGGAGAGGGTGAAGTCGGCCGTAAGGCCGACCACTAGCCACCAACAACTAACACCATGCCAGAGATCAACTACATACAGGCCCTCGCCGACGCTACCGCCGAGGAGATGCGGCGCGACCCCTCGGTCATAGTCATGGGCGAAGACCTGCGACTGTCCGTCTACGGAGCCAGCGCCGGGCTGGTCGATGAGTTCGGTGAAGACCGAGTCATCGACACTCCGCTCTCCGAAAACGGCTTCTTTGGCGCAGCGCTCGGAGCATCACTCTGCGGACTTCGCCCGATCGTCGAAACCGTCACCAGCTTCTTCTGGGTCGGCATGGACCAGATGATCAGCCAGGCCGCCAAGATGCGCTACATGTTCGGCGGGCAGGCCACGCTTCCCGTTGTCTTCCGAGCCCGGATGTTCTACGCCCGTGGCGCCGCCGCCCACCACTCAGACCGCAACTACAACGTGTTCATGAGTACGCCCGGTCTCAAGGTGATCTGTCCCACCAACCCCTACGACGCCAAAGGACTGCTCAAGTCCGCGGTCCGCAGCAACGACGTCTGTCTCATCTTCGAAGACGGCATTGCTTCCAGCACCCGTGGCGAAGTTCCAGACGACCCCGACTTCACCGTTCCTTTCGGCGTCGCCAACACTTTGCGCCAGGGAAGTGACTGCACGATTGTCGGCATCGCTGGCGGCGTCGACCACGGCATGAAGGCGGCCGAGCAGCTTGCGGCAGAGGGAATCGAGTGCGAAGTGATCGATCCCCGGACGCTGGTGCCGCTCGACGAGCAGGCGATTCTCGATTCGGTCGAACGCACCGGGCGACTGGTCGTCGTGGACCCCGCGCATCAGACCTGCAGCGCGGCCAGCGAGATCTCGGCAATCGTCGCAAAGAAGGGCTTCTGGTCGTTGCAGGCACCGATCATGACCGTCACGTCGGAGCAAGTGAACGTGCCGTACTCACCAGCCCTCGAGCCGCTCGTCTACCCAACGCCGGAGAAAGTTGTCACCGCAGTGAAAGAGACGATGGCGTAGGGTAGGGCGCGGCCTAGTTGATCTTCGGGTCGGTGTAGGTCTCGGCTGGCTCAACCTCGTCGGGCTGCAGCACCCGGAACGTCTTCCTGTACACCTGCACGCGGTAGCGCGCCTGGTCCAGCACGTATACCCGGAAGTCTTCGTCCACTTTTACTGCAGTCGGCTTCCAGAACCGCTTCTCTCGGTCCAGGTCGATGATGTTGTCGCGCCAGCGCAGCATGTCCTGGTTCGCCATCAGCTTGTCGGCGCCGCGCTCCGTCATCACCGCATCGCCGTAGAACGATTCGATAAACAGCCCGCGAGGGTTGTAGTGAAGCACGCGGTCATTGCCGCGGTCGCAGACATACACATCGCCGTGCGCGTCCACCGCCACATCGCTCGGACGCTTCATCCGTTCTTTGCCTGCAGGAGCGTTCGGTCCCGCGCTGTCCAGCGTCATCAGGTGTTCGCCACCGGGCGTAAACCGTTGCACGCGGTCGTTCCGCCAGTCCGCCACCAGCACTGAGCCGTCGATCGGGTCGACCGTGACTCCCCACGGATGGTTCAACTGCCCATCCTCCTGCCCGAACGTTCCGAATCCCTGGATGAACTCGCCGTTGGTAGAGAAGTTCTGCACACGGTGCGAGCGCGTGCTTGCGACCCACAGCGTGCCGTCAGGCGCGTAGGCGATACCCGAAGGTGCATTCAGCTGGCCAGGAGCGTCGCCTACTTCGCCCCATTCGTTGAGCACATTGCCTTCGGTGTCGAGTGCGACGACCTTGTTCGCCTGCTCCTCGGTGAGGAACAGCGTTCCGTTGCCGTCCGAGTCGCACATCACCGGCGAGGTATAGACCTCTTTGCCGTGCTCCTGCGGCTTGCCATCGATAGTCGGAACTACGTTCCTTGGGAACTCGTCATCCAGGTTGCAGACGGCGAATCTCACGAGCGGGTAGTCCACCGAAACGAAGCGGTTCAAGACGTAGATCCAGCCGTCGCCGGGGAATGCCAGATCCAGTCCGCCGTAGAGGCCATCGATAATCAGCCGCTGCCCGAACGAGGTCTCGAAGCGATGTCCCATGCGCAGCAGCGTCGGGTACTCCGCCGGCTTCGAGCCCGCTGTTTCCGCTTGAGGTTTTTCTGCGGTAGTCATGGCGTTAGTTCAGGCTCGCGATCATCCCATCAAACTGCTCGAAAGTGCCGTTCACGATCGGCTCTGGCGCAATGCCAAGCCAGTCGTCGAGCACTGTCGAGTAGAGCGAGCGGAAGTCGTTGTTGTAGTGCATATCGCCGCTCAGGTGGTCTTTCGGGTCGAGCGACGGATACTCGGCATACAGCCCGCCGTTCACGCGGTCTCCAATCAGCATTGCGCCGCCTCCCGAGCCGTGGTCGGTGCCGTTGCCATTGTCACGAATTCGTCTGCCGAACTCCGAGAACACCATCACGACCACCTCTTCAGCGGCGTCGTGCTCTCGCAGATCAGTGAAGAAGTCGTTCAGGCCGCGTGACAGGTTAGCGAGCAGCATGTCCTGCGTATTGATCTGCGCTCCGTGCGTGTCGAAGCCGCCAAGCTGTGCGTAGAAGATGCGTGTGCCGATGTCCGCCGTGTGCACCTGCGCAATGCCCTTGAGGCTCTGCGAGAACGGGTCGGCAGCGTACTCCACGCTCGATGCGTAGTCCGCCACACCTTCCTTCAGCATGTCGGCGCCGGTCATGGCGTCGATGCCGGTGTTGGAGACGTGCTCCAGCACCATGCTCGCCTCGCCGATCTCCTCTGGTGTATACATCCTGTGGAAAAGGTTCAACGCCCGCCGCTGCTCCTTGCCGGCCAGCGAAGTGAGCAAGCCGTAGCCCTCGAGTTGCGCTACCGAGATCGCCGGTGTCCCCGCCAGGTACATCGCCCTCGGTAAGCCCTGTCCGAAGCTCACGCCCGTGCAGACGTTCTGTTTCTGAGGGTCGAGTTCGCGAATCGTTCTGCCGAGCCAGCCTTCCGAGATCACTTCTTCCGGCTCCGCCGTGTGCCAGATGTCCATCGACCGGAAGTGCGAACGGTCCGGCTCCGGGTAGCCAATGCCCTGGACGATCGCCACGTTCCCGGCGTCGTACATCTCCTTGATGTGCGTCAGCTTCGGGTAAAGCCCGACCGTGTCATCAATGTGCAGAACCTGTTCCTCGGATACATCGACCGTCTTGCGGAAGTCGTAGTACAGCGGGTTGCCGTAGGGGATCAGCGTGTTCATGAAGTCGTTCCCGCCCGAAAGCTGGACGACCACGAAAACCGGTTGCTTTGTCTGGGTGTCTGGCATGTTCCGCTTCACCTTTACGTTGCGATCTTACTTGCTGTTTCTGGCCACGAAAAACCCGGTCGACCTGGTGATAGGGAACGATCCGTCTGCTCCGACCTTTTGCTCGACAAATTGCCGGAGGCTAGGTTCGTCGAATTCGCCATCGAGCGACAGGACGTATGAAATCACTGCCTCCGCATCGTCCACGGAAAGTACTTCTTCATCATTGAACTTTTTGACATCGTTGAAGTGCCGCTGCAGCGCCGCTTGCCCGGACTCCATCGAAAAGGAGGACAGTCGGCCGATCGAACCTGCCGCCGAGACGTCGGGTCCGAACCTCTGCTGGAGGTCTCGGACTTCCTTGATGTGGTCGGTGGAGTTTGTCGAGGCGATGAACGTCCCACCGGAACGCAGCACGCGCTTGATCTCGGCCAGCGCGGCATCAACGTCCGGCACGTGGTAGAGCATGTAGTTCGCCATGACCACGTCGAAAGAGGAGTCTCCAGTCGGTATTGAAGCCGCTTCCGCGACGAGAAACGAGAACAGTCGTCCAGAATCTTCGAGGTTCGACCGAGACTCTTTGATCATTCCCGCCGAGACATCTGAGAGGGTGACATTCCATCTGGCCGGGATTCTCTCGACGTTGTCAGCCCACAGTCGGCCGTCGCCGCAACCAACGTCCAACAGGTCCGCGTTAGGCATATCGCTGGCCCGCTCGAACAGCCAGTTGGCGGCATTGATGCCCTTCGATGTGCTATATCGCTTCCAGAGCGCAGCCCGAGCGTTCAGCCTCGATGAGTCGCGGTAATGCACAGTCCGTAGGTATTCCGGGCTCTGCATCCTCGAACTCATTTCGGCCGCTCATCCTCTCCTGATCACGCCAGCTGGAAATCGGGGCACGAGCTGACGAACTGCAACATGCTGATCGCCTGTGCCGAGAAGTCTGGCGACGATGTGTCGAAAGCGGTCTCCGCTCCCACCTCGTCCAGGATTGTCTTGCGAATCGAGTCCCGCATCTCCATACAGCCGAGTTCGTACAGCGCCGCGTCCAGCAACTCCTCCGCCGATAGCGAACCGCCGCGCTCGCCAAGCCGCTCCACCAGCTTCTTCACTCCCGGCGTCTCCATATCCGCAAGCCGCTCAGCCGCATAGTTGATGCGCTCCATAAGGAAAGCGGAATCGATCCACTCCCGGCCGATGTGCCAGCCTTCCACGGTCGGAGGGTTCAGCAGCTCCTGTCCCATCGCGCCCGACTTCTCGTGCAGCTGCATCATGTCGTACTCGTACGGGTCAGTGAACTGGCCGGTCAGCTTCATCAAGTACGTCACATGCTCGGCAGGCCAGCGGACACGCTCGAACCTCGCCTGTCTGAAGAAGTCCGAGAGAAACAGCGCCCGCAGCATCTCCGAGATCTCGTAGTCCGACCTGAAGTAGACGTCCGCTAACTCCTCGATCGCCTCGCCGTCCGGCTCGTCCGCAACGAAGAAGCGGTATAGCGTCGTCGCCACGAACCTTGCCGTAGCAGGCTGCGTCACAATCCGGTCGATGATCTCGTCGCCGCCAAAGTCACCGCTCTCGCCAAAGAACTCCTTGTCGGCGTGCAGGTGGTCGTCCTCGCGGTAGACGAAGTTCGTGTCGTACCAGCCGTTCGGATAGCGAGGAATCGTCTGGTCGATGGTCCAGCCGCTGAACGCCTCGGCAGCCGACCTGACCTCAGTCTCGGTGTAGTTGCCGCGGCCCATACTGAACAGCTCCAGCAACTCACGGCCGTAGTTCTCATTCACCGCCTGGCCGTGGTTCGTCTGCTGGTCCAGCCACCAGATCATTGCCGGGTCCCGAGAAAGCTTCTGTAGCAGCACCTTGAAGTTGCCCATGCCGTTGTTACGCAGCATCTCGATGTGCACCGCCATTGCCCGCGCATTGTTCACTTTCGAAGCGGCAGTTGCGAAGCGGTTGTGCCACATCAGCGCGACCTTCTCTTCGAGTGGCCGCTCGGTGTTGATCATGCGGAAGAACCAGCGCATGCCGTTCGCGGTGTAGCGCTCCTCGTCCGCGTACTCCTGGTGGAACCGCTCGAACAGGTCTTCGACCGGACGGTCGTATCGCCCAACATCGACGAAGCTCTCGACAAGCTCTTCGTACGGCCGCTCCGCAAGCTCCTCGAGTTGCCACGCGGGCGCGCCAAACGCGGCGCGGCGGACAAGGTGAGCGGTGAGGGAGATTTCGGTGCCGGTAGCGGTGGTCATGGGAGTTCAACTCTCACTGTTCGGGGCACGGTCAGAACGGCTTTGAACCGGATTAGGCTGCACTATACCTCTTATAGAGGAGGCGGTTGAGGTGTGGCTAAGTGTCGCTGGGATATTCGCTACGGCGCCACTCACACCCTCACGTCGAACGCCTGGGCGAACTCCTCCCACACCTCTTCCGGCACCTCGGTCGTGGCGCTGACGTACGCCTGTTCGAACTGCTCGGGACTCGCCGGTCCTGTCAGCACAATGCCGTTGCCCCTGAGCGGCGCGTTCATGGCGAACTGCATCGCCAGGTCCCGGATGTTTAGACCTCGCTTGTTGCACCACCGCCACATCTCATACGCCCGGTTAGTCGCTGCGGGGTCGGTCGGACCACCGATCGTCGCAGGCACCAACTCCCCGTTTTCGTCCACGGTCTGCTCGTTGTCGCTAAGCCTCTGTGGCTCCGGACCCGCCAGCATCGAACCGCCGAGCGGACTGCCCAGTTCAACGCCCACATCATGCTCAATTGCCAGCGGAATCGTGGTTTCGGCGAGTGAACTGTTCAGCAGCGTGTAGTCAAGGAACGGTAGGACGATGTCGATCTCACCGGTCTCGATCGCTCGCCTGTGAAAGTCGTGTTGCCGCACACCGACTCCTACAGCGCCGATACGGCCCTTCGCCTTCCACTCCAGCATCACGTCCAAGCAATCGCCCAGCGGCTCTTCGATGTCGTGGCGCGGGCCGTGGATCAGCACCGAGTCCACGTAGTCGGTCTGAAGCTCACGGAAGCTGTTCTCAAGGCTCCACTCCGTCGCCTTACGCGACCAATCGCGCAGGAACTTCGGATGCGAACCGACCTTGGTCTGCAGGTACACCTTGTCGCGCCAACCACCCGCCAGCGCCAGGCCGAACCGACGCTCGCTGATGCCGTAATAAGGAGAGGTATCGACAAAGTTGATGCCGCGTTCTATGGCGCCGCGAATGGTCGCAATCGCGTTCTCGTCAGTCTGATCGTCCCAGCCGAGATGTCCGCCGCCAATGCCCAGCGCTTTCGGCCTCATCTCAGTGCGCCCAAGCCGGCGCGTCTCCAACTCAGCCATGCGACTACACGCGTTCTAGCGCGTTGTGCGTGAGGATCCGTGTTCGGTCAGCATCGCTCAGGTACGGCTCCACTTTGCGCTGGAACTCGGCCACCGTCTCCGCTATCGAACCACTGTTGTTGAGCGTGATCTTGCTGCTCAGGAGCGACCAGTCCACCAACTCTGTGAAACGTTTGCTGACAGCCTCGATGTCCTCTCTACGAATCACCTGGTTCTCGTGTGGATGAGCGTCCATGCGCTGCTCGATGACTTCGGCCGGAGCCGTCACATGCACGAGCATCGTCTCAGTCGTGAAGCGCAGAATAGTCCGCTCAACCTGGTGCATCACCAGCTCACGATCGTGCGGGTCGCCTTTTCCTCCGTAGCCGAAGTACATAGGCCCGTAGACCGCATCCTCGATGTGTGCGCCGATCATCATGTGGTCTTCGCCATCAAAGCTGCCCGGCTGCACGTGGTAGTACAGGCTGTGCCGCTGGTGCATCTCCTTGATCTTCGGCGACGCCTCCAGCAGCCACTCCTGCTCCTCCGGCGTCGTGTCATCAGGATGGCCGGAAGTGTGCGGGATCTTCCAATGGTCGTGGATGAGCGAGAAGCGAGTGCCCATCTTCTGCTCCATCCAGTCGTCGATCGCGTTGGCGAGGGTCGTCGTTCCGACGTACTCGCAGCCGACCAGTATCAGTTTCAAGTGAGCAACTCCTGTGCGGCAGGTTCCAGAGGCAGCCGCATGATACTCAACCCGCCGGAGTGCTTGCGTTCCGGCCTGATCGCTACGAAGATGGCCCGGCAACCACAGGAGCTTCAACATGAGAGAGAACCGGATCAGAACGCAGCTTGCAGCCGGCAAGCCGGCAGTCGGAGCAGCGCTCAACATCAACTCGCCGCACCTGGTTGAGTTGGCAGGCTCGCTCGGCTTCGACTGGGTGTTTATCGACTGCGAGCACGGCGCGATGAGCGAGTCCGAGACAGAAGCGATGATCCGTGCAGCCGAGACCTACGGAGTGGCCCCGGTGGTCCGCGTGCCTGCCAACTACGCTCACATCATCCTGCGGTTCCTCGACATGGGAGCGATGGGAATCGTGGTGCCACACGTCGACACTCCTGAAGATGCGCGCAAGGCTGCGGCCGCTGCGAAGTATCCGCCCCTCGGCGAGCGAGGCTCGAACTACGGCACCGGGCGCAACAACGAGTACGGAGCCGGGACTGCGGACGCTCTGGAGTACTACAGACGCTCCAACGAAGAGACGATCCTGTTCGCGCTCATCGAGTCGCAGGCAGGCGTCGAGAACATCGACGAGATAGTGGCGGTCGACGGCATTGATGCGACGTGGCTCGGCCCCGCTGATATGGCGCTGTCGATGGGCCTGCCCGAACAGTCGGTGGTTGATGAAGCACTGGACCGTGTCGTGAACACCACGATCGCCGCTGGCAAGTTAGCGGCCGCAACTCACCCTGCGCCAACGGACATTGCGAAGCTCCAACACTTCCACTCACTTGGCGCAAACATCCTCGCCACCAACCTGCTCGGATTGCTCAAAGGTGCAGCGACAGACTGGCTCAGCAACGCCCGTAAGATCGAGTGAAGGCGCGGCAGCGGCGCTGCGAAACGGCTTCTACGCCGTCACTAACCTCGCCAGGCTCGCATCATCGACTGCTTCCATTGGCGTGAAGTCGCGGTTGTTCTGGTACCAGGGCCGCTCTTCGCTGGTGCAGGCGTTGCTCACGGCGTTGAAATTCAGGTAGCAGATCGCCCTTCGCCACGGTGAAACGTTATTCGCCGAACCGTGCACCACGTTGCAATGCACGAACGCCACGGTGCCTGCGTCGCCGATGATCGGTTCGATGCCGCCCTCGTCAGCAAGCTTTGTCAACGCTTCCTGGTTAATGTGGTGCAGTGCATAGCCACGCCCCTTCGCATCCTCATGCAGCTTCGAATCGAGAAGGCCATGGTGCTGTGATCGGGGGATGGCGAGCAGGGGAGAGGTGACCGGCGTGCAGTCATCAATGAAGACCGAAACCATGATGCACTTCGGCTCCGGCATCCCATCGATCATGTGCCACGGCGGGAAGTCCTGGTGCCACTCCCACCCGCCGCCGGTCCCGAACCCGGGCTTTGGGTTCAGCCGGCTCTGATGCAGGTAAACATCGTCGCGGAGCAGAGCCTTCACCGGGTTCAGAACTCGCGGCAGCTTCGCCAGCATCTCGAACGGCTCTGAGTAGAAATGTGGCCCAAACGCCAGTCTCGCCGTCTCAGGGTTGTCTGACTCACGCACAACTTCGGGGCCTGTGCGAGCGAGGACCTCCGGAACCGCATCCTGCAGCACCCTGACCTCGTCCTGGTTCAACAGGTCCTTGATTACGATGTATCCGCGGTCGTCGAACTCGGCAATCTGTGCGGCGCTCAGTTCCATCGCGATCTCTCCGAATGCGCAGTTTTCGTTGCCAAAGACAACGGAGTCCCGGCGCGCAGAGCATAGCAGTTTGGTAGCTAAGCCTCGGCAATGCGGACTTCAGGTAACGACCCTTACTAGACGACGGTCGATTCGAGGTGAGTCTTGATCTTCGCGAGAGCGCGGTACTGAAGGGCTCGCACTGCTTCTGGCCGCTTACCGATCTGTGTGCCGATCTCGCCATGAGACATGCCGTATAGAAACCGTAAAGCGATGACGTTTCGCTGCTGCGAGTTCAACTTGATAATCGCTTCCATCAGCTCTTTGGAGAGCTGGCGCTGTATCGCAGCATCCTCGGGCCGCTCTTCTGAAACGGCCAGGTCAGCCTCAGCCTTGAAGTCGTTCGTCACGTTTTTAGTGCGAGACTTTCGGATGTGCCCGACGGCCTCGTTGTGGGCGATCGAGAAGAGCCATGAGTCAAAACGGGCAGGGTTGCGGAGAGCGGCCATCCTTCTCCATGCACGGATGAAGACATCGGCGACGACATCCTCGAGGTCGGCGGTGTTCCCGATCAGCGAACGAACGTAAGAGCCCACTCGCTGGACCCTCTCTTTGTAGAGTTCGGCAAACGCCGTTCGGTCCCCGTTTTTGGCCTGTTGCACCAGCAGGACGCCCGACTGGGCGTCCTCTGTGTGGCCTGCTGAAGCCTCCTGCTCGGAAGCGGAAACAGGCAACTTGATGCGGTCTTCGGGGAAGTACTCGGTCATCTGTTACTTATAAGACGGCCTGCGCATATCAGTCTTCGTCATCGGAATCGCTGTCGTCATCATCATCTGCGTCGTCGGAATCGCCATCGTCGGTGTCGTCATCCGCGCTATCGTCCTGGTCGTCCCCCGGGTCGTCCTCTGACCCGTCATTGGCGTCATCACCGGAGTCGGAACCATCGTCATCCGACCCGTCGTCCTGGTCATCCCCCGCATCGTCCCCTGACCCATCGTCGGTGTCGTCGCCATCGTCATCCGACCCATCGCCTGAGTCGTCGTTACTGTCATCGTCTATGTCGCCATCGTTATCCGAGCTGTCATCGGCATCGCCGTCCGACCCATTATCTGAGTCATCACCGTCATCGTCTGAGACATCGGTGTCATCATCCGGCCCGTCGTCGGTCTCATCGTCGTCATCGGCCTCGTTGTTTTGATCGTCGCCCGGGTCATCAGCTCCGTCATCCTGGTCGTCCCCGTCATCATCCGGAGCTTCGTCTACGTCTTCGCCGTGGTCGTCTGAACTTTCATCGCCGTCGTCATCGTCTGCGCTGTCTTCAGTGTCATCATCCGAGTCATCGCTGTCGTCTGAGTCACCGTCTCCCGCATCATCCTCTGACTCGTCGTCGGTGTCGTCACCGTCATCGTCTGCGCCGTCTTCAGTGTCATCATCCGATTCATCGGTGTCGTCACCGTCATCGTCTGCGCTGTCTTCAGTGTCATCATCTGAGTCATCGCTGCCGTCTGAATCACCGTCGTCCGCATCATCCTCTGACCCGTCGTCGGTGTCGTCACCGTCATCATCTACGTCGTCTGCCTCATCATCTTGGTCATCCGCATCATCGTCTGAACCCTCATCTGAGTCACCTTCGCCCGCATCATCTTCTGACTCGTCGTCGGTCTCATCGCCATCATCCGAACCATCGTCAGAGTCGTCGTGGTCATCTGAATCACCGTCGTCATCATCGTCGGACGCTTCGTCCACGTCATCGCCGAGGTCATCTGACGCTTCATCCTGGTCATCCGCATCGTCGTCATCCGACCCGTCTTCGTCGCCGTCATCATCATCCGATGCTTCGTCTACGTCGTCGCCGTGGTCTTCTGTGTCATCATCCGAGTCATGGTCGCTGTCATCTGAATCGTCTTCGCCGTCGTCATCTGGCCAATCGTCCTGGTCGTCATCATCATGTCCGTCATCGACCGTGCTGGTCTGCGGAGCGCTTCCGCTGACGAGGTCGTCGGAATCATCATCTCCTGAGTCGCCGTCATCGTCCGCCAGCACGCCTGAGCTGAGACTTGAAATCGCCTGCGAGGCAGCGACTGGCCCGGAGGTTGAGATGAGGCCCTCAAGCAGCTGGCCCACAGGCAGTTCTGAAACAGCAGCCAGCGACTCGCCGTCGTCCGCAAAGCTGCCGCCTACGCTCTGAGCGGTCGCAAGCACAATTGCATCAGCATCAACCGGCGAGATCGTCGCGTCCTCAACAGCGTCCTCGGTGAGGCGGGCCAGTGTGGTATCACGCTGTTCTGAAGCGCTGCCAGAAGTAGCGCCGAGTAGCAGCAGAATGGCGATTGCTACTGCAAGGCTCGCGGCCATAGAAGACGCATGCACTGGTCCGAGGTTGATCCGAGCCAGCGTGTCGTCGAGGTAGATCCGCAGTGGACTCAGCTGTCCAAGGTCGAGTTCGGCCGACACACGCTGCCAGATGCGATCAGCGTCGATCCCTGACGGTTGGTTCCACGTCGTTTGGAGCAGTTGCTCGATCGCGGTCCGGTCGAGCCCGAGGTCATCCGCCCTCGCAGGCAATGCCGCTCTCCGCACAGCTGCGATCAGATCGTCGACAGTTATATCGGTGCGTTTTTTTGGCTCGGTCAAGTTTCGGCTCCTGGCATAGGCTGGCGCTTGTCTTTTACATAGGTAGACGCATGAGCCGCCAGAACGTGACGCTGCAAAACGCAGATTTGGCCGGGAACCGTTGTTATCTCAGTTTACGAAAGCAACATTTCTTACGCCGTGGCAGCAGGGCGGTGTGAGTCCAGCACGGCTGTCGCAACTTTGCATGCAGCCCGCAGCTGCTCAGGCGGCGCCTCAGCCCTGATGCACGCCGCAACACCGATCAGCGATGTCGTGAAGAAGTGGGCAAGCTCCTCCAAGTCGGCGCGGTGATCCAGTTCGCCGGAGCGCTGTCCGTTAACGAGCGCGTTTCGAAAAGCGCTGTTGATTCGCTCGAAGTAGGCGGCGACGAAGCGTCCGCTGCCTGGATCCAGCGCTGCGCGTTCAACCGCCGTGTTGCAGAGCAGGCAACCTCGCCCGCGCGCCCAGCCCTCACTGGCCGAAGCATAAGTGGCGAAGGCGCCGCGGATCGCGTCGAGACCGGCACCATCCGCTTCAACCGGAGCGAGCACCCGCGAAAGGTGCTCGGCGTCATAGCGCTCGAGGGCCGCCTCGAACAGTCCCTGCTTCGACCCGAACTCGGCGTACATGCTCTTGCGGTTCACACCGAGCTCATCCGCCAGTTCAGCGGTGCTCGTCCCGTTGAAACCTTGCCTGCGGAACAGCTCAATTGCCCGGTCAAGGAGCTCTGTGCGGTCGTATTTCTTGATGCCTGCCATGGATTTGCAGAACCTCCTTGACACAGAGTAAACGATCAGTTACTTTATCCGCAAGTAACCGATCAGTTACCCGAGGCAAACAGCCTGAAACAACGTTCTTAATGGGGGACGAGCCGATGGACAGCAACCACGTCACAGTTATCTACAAATGGACAGCAAAGCCGGGACAGCTGGACAGGCTGAAGTCGATCTATTCAGACGTCACGGACGCCATGCAGCAGAACGAGCCGGACGCGCAGGCGGTCCACATCTACGTATCCGAGGCCGAGAATGCGCTTTACGTGCGAGACGAGTTCGCGCATGCCGGTGCGGTTGGCTTTCACCTCGGCGGCACGGCTGCCGCCCACTTCTCCGACCTCCTGGCCATCGCCACTCCGGGACCGTTTTTATTCCTGGGTGACGTACCGGACGAGATCAAGCAGGCAACTGAGCAGATGCAGCTTGGCGCGGAGTTCAGTTCCCACATCGCCGGATTCGATCGCTAGCAAACCCGACTCCAATCGAAAAGGAGGTCGGCAGGGCAGTTCGCTACCGTCGGCCCCTTTTTGCGTTCCGCCGAGACTGACTCCGCCGCAACACTTCCTCGGCTAACCTTGGCGTCCGACACAGGAGAGAGCCTGAAGATGCCAGAGCTGGAAGTTCGCCGACTTGGCCGGTCCGGGATGAAACCGAAAGCGCTCGGACTCGGCGGCGGACATCTCGCCGGGCCGGAGCAGTCTGACGAAACCGCTATCGCCCTTGTTCGCGGCGCGATCGAACGCGGCATCAACTTTGTCGACACAGCGCCAGACTACGGTCTCAGCGAGCAACGAATCGGCAAGGCACTGTCCGATGGCTGGCGAGACCGGACTTACCTCCAGACAAAGGTCGGCTCGCATCCGAAATACATGCGTGACTGGTCGAGAAAAGCGACAACCTGGAGTCTTGAGAACAGTTTCCGGGAGCTGCAGACTGACTACGTGGACTCCGTGCTGATTCACGGCCCGCGCCACGACATCGAAGAGCCGCTTGGCCACTGCTTCGACGTGATGCTTGAGTGGAAGCAGCAGGGGCGCATCGGCGCTGTGGGCGTGGGCGTCAGGCAGCCGCAGTTCCACAGGCGAGCCATCGAGAAGGGCGCCGACATCGTTCTGTCATTCCTCAACTACACACTGCTAGACCAGACTCTCGCCGAAGAGACCATACCGCTTGCGATCGAGCAGGACGCCGGAGTGATCATCGGCAGCCCGCTTGGCAACGGACTGCTTGCAGGTCCAGAGCCAATCCAGCGAGAAGTCGGCATCCACGACGAAGACGGGAAGGTCATCCCTGCCGCGGTCGGCAGCTACCTTGACCCGGCGGTGTTCCCTCGAGCCCACGCGATGTGGCAATGGTGCGAAGACCGAGGACTGAACATCCGAGACCTAGCGATGCAGTTTGCCATGCTTGCTCCACTCGAAGGCAAAGGCATCGTCCTCACTGGCTCAGCCAACCTCGACGAGCTCGAAGAGGTGCTGACCGCCGCAACGACGCCGGTGCCGGAAGAGGTCTGGCAGGACTTCGAAGCCGAGTTCGGCGTGCGGGTTTAGGCTCCACCGTCGGCGCCTTATTGCTATCAAGTCTCAATAGATTCGAATGTTCAAATAGCGTGGGTTATCATGCTGCCCCGACCCGCGCGAGCGATTTCGATGATACATCGCTAGATTGACCGTTCCTGGTCATTTGCACCGGGCATATCCGCCCCCTTTACTCGCACAATTCGGTCGTGTCGGCTTCGGCGCTAAGCCCGTGGAATCGAACGACGCCCCTTCCGGGTGGTGCGATTACCTGTGGCTGAGAAACGGAGGTGAGTAAGACGGAGTCCGACGATTAAGGGAGAAATTGCCAAGGGGATAAACAAATTGACAACTTCCAATCGAACGAAAGCCGAACTGGAGAACGAAATTCGAAACCTGGTCAAGTCGTACTTTGAGTTTGACTATGCTCAGACGGACCACAATGGCTACGAATCGAACGGCACCACAACCGAAGAGCGCAGAGAATCTATACCTGATCTCTTCGCTCCATTGAGGATCATCGGCGGCCTGAAGGTGGATGCGCGGAAGCTCATCCAGATCATCGAGTGCGAAGAAGCGACTCGAGGTTTCAACACCATCAGCACGATAATCGTTACGGGTGAAGAGACAGAAGAGCAGAAGGAAAACCGGCGCCGAGGCCTGGAACACTGGGAACGTGAAAAGGCCGCCGCGTGCTCTGAGCCCGCGTTCGAGTAGCTCGGTGATTGCTCTGTAGTAACAGCGTGCTTCAGGTTCCGGACATGTCCGATCGCGGACGAACCTCTCAAACTCATGAGAACCTGGACACGTTGGTGATGCTCACCAATCCGAAATGAGCCCTGCCGCGCCGCCGACTCCTCTTCTTTGTCGCGTTGACCGCCGGGATAAGGGACAGACCGTGCCGCGTTCCTGATCGACGCTCGCTAGAAATTGTGACGCGTCCATCTCGCCGCCCGCGTATGCTGCCTCGATGCAGTTCGAAAAACTCACCGAACGCTTCTCTGAGCAAGCTGCCGATCTGGCCGTGCGGCAGTTCGCATCCGTCTGCGAGCAAGACCCTGCCTACAGGCCCGACGCATTTTCGGTTCCCGACCTGAGCCGGGTCCTCGTTGAGATTGCCGATTCGGGTGTGTCTGTCGTGGCGCACGAAAAGGGTCAGGTCGCAGGGTTCATTGCCGGGCGCTTCATCAACTGGTACGGCGACAACAGAGCGATCTACTCTCCAGAATGGGCGCACGCCGCGGGCAGCTCCAGGTCGATGACCGATATGTACGCGTGGCTGGGTCGAGACGGTCAGTTCGACGGATCGTCGCTCCATGCAATAGGCACATATGCAAGTGATTCTGCGACACGGTCGGCGCTCACCAATCTGGAGTTCGGAAACCACCAGATTGAGGGTGTCTTCACCGACACCTCTCCAGCAGCGAACCCGGATGCGGAGGCCAGTGTCCGGGCCGCAACGCCGGATGACCTGCCGGACATCATCAGCCTCGACCGGCAGCTCTGGCAACACCTCGCCACACCGCCGACACAGCTTGACCTCGACCTGGCGAACTACCCGGACAACAACCCCAAGTACCAGATACCGAGGGACGGATCCTACATCTGCGTCGCAGAAATCTCCGGCCGTGTCGTCGGCTTCATGAGCTGCCGCACCGGAACCCAGGAATCAGAGGCCCTGCGAGACCATGAAGTACCGCACATCAACGGAGCGTTCGTCGCACCCGAGCACCGGAACAGCGGCGTCGCTCAGGCGTTGCTGAACGATATCTTCCGTTGGAGCACCGAGATGAACGCGCCTCGAGTCACCGTCGACTTCGAATCTGCAAACATCGAAGCCGCCGGTTTCTGGCTAAGCAGAAAGTTCAAACCGCTCGCCTACGGCATGACCCGCCGAACACGGTGAGGCCTGCTGTCGTCTAGTTCGATCTGACCGCTACACTGGCGCATCTTTGAGCTGGTTCACCGCACAGTTCCGTCCGGCGCTGTAACGGCACAGAAAGGCGACGCTTCCGCATGAAAACCTCCATAGCGATTCAGCACGAAGTCAACGGACCGCTCATCCTGGAGGAGATCGACCTCCCTGCTGTAAGACCCGATCAGGCCATCGTCCGACTGAAGGCCGCGGGGCTCTGCCTTTCGCAGATACACGAAATGCGGAGCGAGAGCTTCGAACGGCCGCGGGGCATGGGTCACGAAGCTGTGGGCATCGTCGAAGAGGTCGGCGGCGATGTCACCCACGTCAAGGAAGGCGACCTGGCTATTCTCACCTGGGTGCCGTGGACGCCTGTGAAGGGAAGAAAACCGATCGAATTCACCGGTGCGACCCTGGACGGCGAGACCGTTCACGGTTCCTTCTGGGGATGGGGCGAGCAGCTACTGACCCGCGCCGAGTACCTTGTGCCCGTGCCGCCAGACTCGCCGATTGATGTCAGCGCTGTGATCGGCTGCGGAGTCATGACCGGAGCCGGTGCGGTCAAGAACACGGCCCGAGTATCGGCAGGAGACTCAGTCGCAGTGTTCGGCGTAGGAGGCGTTGGCTGTAGCGCTGTAATGATGGCCGCCGCGCTCGACGCCTCTGCCGTAATAGCGGTGGACATCTCGGAAGACAAGCTGGACTTCGCCCGCACGATCGGCGCAACTCACTACGTGAACGCCGCCGAAACGGACCCCGTAGAGGCGATCGTCGAGATCACTAAAGGAGGGGCGGCCTTCGCATTCGACACGGTGGGCGCTCGGCAAGCCGCTGAGGCCATTGTCCCGTCCGTCCGCGGAGGCGGTCCCGGAACCAACAACGTCGGCGGCCTCGCTGTGCTCGTCGGGAACCCCGAGCCCGAGATAACGATCAAGCCCGAGTGGTTCGTTGGTCACCAGAGAAGGCTCGCTGGCAGCCACGGCGCGATGGAGCCGCAAACGGACATTGACTACTTCCTTGAGATGCACCGCAACGGCAAGATGCCGCTGGAGAAGCTGGTGACACGGAGCTACCGGCTGGCCGACGTCAACCAGGCGGCCGCGGACCTGGCAGCCGGCAAAATTTTAGGCCGGGCGATATTTGATCTTTCCGACTAGACGGCCCGCTCTTCACCATTATTCTGTGCCAGCGAGGACCAACTTGGGAGATACGTAGAATCGCCCCACTGTGTACTCAACCCGATGCAGCCGTGGCCGTGAGAGTCGTCTGCGATGAACGAGCAGATACTGGATACGCTGGCCAATGTGGCGATAGGGCTCGCTGGATTCTCGGGAGTCGTGGTCGCGTTTCGCTCTACCGGGGCAAACCGCTGGTCTCGCACTGAACTCAGGTTTCTCTGGTTCCTGATCGGCGACAGCCTGCTCGTCCTCCTCTTCGCGCTGCTCCCATTCCCGATGCGGCTGGCGAACTGGTCTGACGACACCATCTGGACGGTTTGCAGCTCCCTTCTTGGCACCTGGTTCATCGTCGGAGACATACTCGCTCTCAACGGCGAGCGCATGGACCGGAAATCTAAGCAGCTGATATCGGTCAAGCTGATAAACCCGGCCCTCTACTTCATATTCGTGTCTGCGATCGCAATGGGAGTTGCTCTCTGGCTGAGCGCTTGGGACATCGGCATTCCTCGCGGGCAGGCGATGTACGTCTTTGGGCTGATGCTGCTTCTCGGATTCGCAGCCGTCGAGTTCCTGTTCTTCGTCGCCCTTACGGCAAGAAGACAGGACGAAACGCAATAGCGAGTGGCCACGGACCGACCGGACCTAGATCCGCCCGTGCAGCACTAGCGACCATGCCAGGCAGCCGAAAGCTGTGGTCGAAGCGAGCACTCGGAACATGTTCGATCTCACCCACCTGGACTCATGGAATTCCTTGCGCACTTCGGACACGTCGATCTCGGATGGATCTCCAGCCGCCTTGATGTAGTTGTTCAGCGGCACGTTTATCGAGATCGTCGCAATCAAGATCAAGATGTTGAGGCCGAGTGCCACCGCCAGCCACGGCAGCAACGATCGCTGGTCTTCACCAAGGTTCAGGCCGAGGGCAACAGCGGTCAGAATCAGTGGGCCGAAGAAGAAGACTGGAAGGAACGGGCCGACAATCGTCCTGTCGATCTCCTGGAACGCTCCGACGAAAGTCCGGTCATCGATCTTCGCAAGACCCGGCATGATCACGAACGAATACAACTGGTAAACACCGGCGCCGATACCGGCGGTCAGCGTCGCCGCCATCAAGATACTTACTCGTAGCTCATCCATCTTTCTCCGACCTACTTGCGCCAGTCCGACCCGAATTCAGGGCAGTCTAGCCCAAAGCTTCGTGTTCGAGTTCAGCCGACTCGCCGGCTATCAGCGCGCTGCGTCAGGCAAGGTCGCGGACTGGGAGCGGACTGTGCGGGGAAACGACAGGCCTCGCGGGATTCGGACCCTCGGCCTGCGGGTTACCGGTCAGTGATCATTTGCGGCTCTGTTCTCGGAAACTCGCCGTTGGACTATCAGTGTGACGATGTCGACAGGCAGTGGTTGATCCACGGGAAACCGGACTGTTCCCTTCGTGATCGAGAATCCCTGTAGCTTGTCTTTGAGCGATTCCAGCGTAGTTTCATTCAGCGGGTAGAGCCCACAGTGACTCTTGAATCCGGCGATCGCCACTAACGGCCCATGCAGCCGAAACGCTGGCACGCCGTAAGTCATCGTCTGCTCTGCGTCCGGAGCGACCGAAAGAATGATGTCGCGCATCTCGTGCAGCATCGCGAGTTGAGCCGGTGGCTGGCGTTCGAAGTATTTGGCAACCGGTTCGGGCATCTCGTCGTGCATCAACATCAGTTCCTTCATAACTCGGGCCAGCTATTGCAGATCCGACTTGCTTCGACGTAGGCATCTGCTGGTAATTGCACTACAGACCGCAACGCTCCAGCAGCGCTGCATCGGATGTGATCTCCTCGGTCGGGCCGTCTGCAACCACCTTTCCTTCTGACATGATGACTGTCCGCGGAAGCACCGACCTGGCCAACTCGATGTCGTGCGTGGCGATCAGCAGGGTCTGTGGGAGCCGTTCAAGCAGTGCGATCAGTCCGCGCCTCGCCCTCGGGTCAAGACCTGCCGAAGGCTCGTCAGCGACGATGATCTCAGGTTGCATCGAGAGCACGGTGGCGATCGCTGCCCGGCGCTTCTCGCCTCCGCTCAGGTGGTAGGGAGCTCGTTCCTCGAACCCTGCCAGGTCAACATCTGCCAGCGCAGCCTGGGTCCGCTTGTCTACTTCGTCCGAGTCAAGACCCATGTGAACGGGGCCAAACGCCACGTCTTCTCCAACCGTGTTCGAGAAGAGCTGGTCGTCCGAGTCCTGGAACACCAGGCCAACAGAGGCTCGGATACGCTTCATCAACTTCTTGTCACTGTGGTCAAGCGTCCGGCCCATCACCTGCACGCTTCCCTCTCCCTCGAGGAGTCCATTCAGGTGCAGCATCAGTGTCGACTTTCCGGCGCCGTTCGGCCCAAGCAACGCCACCTTCTCACCTGCACTTATGCAGAGGTCCACTCCGTCCAGGGCAGGCCGTTCTGTCGCTCCATTCAGATAGCTGTAGCTCAAGCTGGTGACCTGTATTGCAGGGACAACGCTCATCAGACCAGCCTCGCCAGCGTTGCCACCGCCGCGATAGCAACGAAGAAAGCTAACGCAAAAGCCATCTCTAGTCGGCCAATCGACAGCTGTCCCGGTGCAAACATCGCCCCGTCATAGCCACGCGCCAGCATAGCCATGTACACGCGATCACTCCGGTCGAATGTGCGGATGAAAAGTGACCCCGCCATGTGCCCTGTGACCCGGGCACGCCATCGCAGACTGCCGCCGTCCCGGGCACCGTCTATAGCGGCAGAGCGCGCTCGCCTCGCCACGATCATCCGCTGCGCCTCGCCTATTAGCAGGAACAGGTAGCGGTACATCATGGCAACCACTGCCAACAGCAGCTCCGGCACACGGAACCAGCGTAGCGCCGCAACGATGTCCATGAACCGGGTCGTCGCCGACAGTAAAACCGCAGCAGTGACGGCGATCCACGACTTGAGCGTGATAGTCGCCAGAAATTCGAGCCCTTCGCGCGTTGGCGTGAGTGTGATGAAGCCAGCGCTCCACTCCACAAGCGGTTCGCCACTTCGAGCGAATACGGAGGGCACCGCTACCAGTACGAAGGGCAAAGCGATGAAGGTCCGGCGCAGCACTCTGGCTGGCGATATGCCGGTGGTCAACACCATGGCCCAGACGAATGCCAGAAACCCGAAGATAAACGGCCAACTGGCCGTCGGCAGCGTTGTCAGCGCAACAATGAACAGTAAGGTGAGTCCGGTCTTGACTCGCGGGTCCGCGTTGTGGATCGCGCTTGAACCGGAGATGTAGCGATCAAGCACGGCCGTTCCAGCGGCCACCTCAGCCCGATGCCTGTCCGGTCGCAGCCTCGCGCCCGTTGCGTCGGTGAATGAGGTACGCGCTTCCGGCAACGACGACCATCATCACTGTCACACCAATCCAGCCGGCGAGGATGGTGGCCAAAGTCTCATTCTCGATCCCTGGAAAGACGTAGTCGGCGATTATCGAGTAAGGAGCATCGTCCCCTTCCTCGATGAATCCCTTGTCCTCAGCGACGCGCTCCAGGCCGTCGGGGTCAGGTGAAGCGAGTGGTGCAATGAGCACTAGCGCCATTGCAACCAGGTATCCGGCGATCCACCATCTGAACTTCATTTGACCACAGCCTCCGGGACGACCCGGCCGATACGGAAGAGCTCCCTCCGGGAGTTGTAGACGACTGTAAGAGCTGCGGCCGTGATAAGCCCCTCACCGATACCGATCAGCGCGTGGACGCCGAGCATTGCCGGTGCCGCGACTGAGAATGGCGATGTGCCGGAGAGGCTCAACTGCACCGTGGCTGCAAGCGCTCCGGCTTCAACCGATAGCCACGCAGCAGCCCCGGCGAGCCCAATAAGCGAGCCGTGGGAGCGCACGAACGGCCGACCGGCGCGGAATACTCCGTATGCCACGAAGACCGGGATCACGGCCATGTTGAGCATGTTTGCGCCCATCACAACGAGCCCGCCGTCCTGGAACATCACCGCCTGGAATGAGACGACGGCCACCATCACGATCAACGCTGCCGCCGGCCCAAGCACAATGGCAGCGAGCGCTGCGCCGACAAGGTGGCCGGATGTGCCTGCAGCGACAGGGAAGTTGAACATCTGAGCAGCGAAGATGAACGCTGCGAACACGCCAAGTGCGGGCACCATGCGCTCATTGAGCTGTCGACCCGCAACTCGCAGCGCGGCGAATATGAAGATAGCGGCAACTCCCCAGGAGACCGACGAAACCGCGATGCTGAAAAAGCCGTCCGGCGCATGGAGTGGCCGTATTCCGGTTGCTCGAAACAGGTTCCAGTAAATCCTCGTCATTCCGATTTCTCGTCTTCCTGCTTGCCGCGGCAGTTCTCGCAGGTGCCGGATACGACCATGTGTGTGGCGTCTGCTTCGAAGCCGTGGCCCCGGGCGACCGATTCGACGAACCGGTCCACGAGGCCGTCATCAAGCGGTAGGACTCGGTCACATTCGTTGCAGTGCAGGTGGTGGTGGTTTGAACCGGCCAGCCATTCGTAAGAGGCCTCGCCGCTACCGAATCGCGACTCTGCTACGAGGCCGGAGTCACGCAGGTCCGCAAGAACCCGGTAGACGGTCGACTGGTCGATATGCGTGCCAGCCTCTGCAATAGCCGAAACCACTTCTGTGGCGGTCATATGTTGGCTGCCGTGTTGCAGCACGGAGACCACAGTAAGCCGGGCGTTGGTGACGCGCTTGCCCGCGGACCTGATGAGTACGGCGGGGTCGTGGTGGTGTGGAGCCAAGAAGTAGTACCTGCAAAATTTCGCAATACCGAGAACTCGCAAAGGGTTTCACAGTCCTTTGAGACAGTCAAGAGAAATGCTTGGAGGTGGCAGAAGTGACCTGCCGCGTCAGTTGAGGCGAGTCGGGAAGTGCAGCGCTGCACCCGAAAGACTGGTGGCTTTGAACTCTCGATCTGTCTGCCAAAAGACGGCCGTATGTCAACTGATCTTACTGATATGTGCTCTCATTACATGAGTGGCAGTTCATTGCTCTGAGTCGCCTGTACTCATATACTTCTGTGTTGGCGATTCGGCTGGCCAATAATGAGATTAAGTATCTAAACTTCGCGGCGTGAAGAGAAGGCTCCATAGCGGCGGTCCCATCGGCCAGTCATCCACGCATGACTTCGATGCGGGAGAAAGTGCTGAGTATCGCTGCAGCCGCCAGTCCGAAGTAACTTCGACGCTTCAACTAGCCACGATGATCCTCTCTCAACTCTGTGGAAATAACGGGCCTGAAACTGTTGAGGTCGTACGTTCTTGACGAACTTCGCCACGAACGCCATCAATGGGATCCGCGACTGCATCGTCGTCGCGAGGCGTGCTGCGTTCACCCTTGATTCCGGGGCCAGGCGTTGACGATGGAATCCCTTGACTGGCTGATCATTGGCGGTGGGATCCACGGTGTGCACATCGCTGCTCGCCTGGTTGGCGAGGCTGGAGTAAAGGCCGACCGGCTCAGAATCCTGGATCCGGGTGAGCGGCTGCTCGAGCGCTGGCGTACCAGCACGACCACAACCGGGATGACCCACCTGCGGTCGTCGTCGGTACACCACCTCGACCTCGACCCGTGGTCACTTCAGCACTTCGCGATTAAGCGCAGGAAGCGCACTTCAGATCTTTTCGCCTTCCCGCACAACCGGCCCGCACTCGCACTCTTCAACGCCCACAGTGAGAACGTTATTGCGCGGTTCGACCTTGCCGATCTCCATATTCAAGCTCGGGCCAACAGGTGCTCGATCGATTCTGAAGAGATCGGCGTTCAGCTCTCTGACGGGCGAGACATCTCAGCGCGCAACATAGTGCTCGCCCTCGGCACGAGTGAGCAGCCGTATTGGCCGGACTGGGCACCTCAAGAAGACGCTCGCGTGCACCATGTTTTCGAGCCGGAATTCGACGGATGGCCGTCATCAACTGAGACTGTCGTGGTAGTCGGAGGTGGCATCACGGCGGCTCAGATCGCGCTCCGGCTACTCAACGAAGGGCATCGGGTGCACGTTGTTTCGCGCCACCCCATGCGACAGCATCACTTCGACAGCGACCCGGGCTGGCTCGGTCCAAGGTACATGGCAGGCTTCAATCGCGAGCGAGACCTCGACCGTCGCCGGGCCTGGATCACCAGGGCGCGCCGCAGAGGTTCGGTTCCTCCAGGTATTCGGCGCGTTATGCTCTCGGCTATCGAAGATGACCAAGTTTGCTGGCACGAGGACGAGGTCGAATCCCTTGATGGGCACGGTGCTGAGATTCAACTGCGGCTCTCCAACAAGGCCGGGCTGACAGCAGACCGCGTACTGCTCGCAACAGGATTTGCGTCCCACCGTCCTGGCGGAACCATGATCGATGAGTTGATTGCATCGGCCTCACTGCCTTGCGCGAGCTGTGGATACCCCGTCGTCGACTCCGCACTTCGCTGGCATCCAGGCGTCTATGTTTCGGGCCCACTCGCCGAACTTGAACTGGGACCTGTAGCGCGGAATATCGCAGGAGCCAGACGGGCGGGTGACCGGCTCGTAGAAGCCATTCACTCAAACAGCACCGCTGCGAGTTCTGCGTAGATCTCGGGTAATGGTTCCGCAGCAGAGCTGGGCAGTGGCGGTCACGAGATGGCAGCCGGAGCGAGAATCCACAAGGTCTCGTCTTTAGGGGAGCCTGAACTGCAAACCTGGACTTCAGAGTTTGGTGGGCCCCGAGGGATTCAAACCCTTGACCTGCGGATTAACAGGCAGTGTGTAGGCGCGTGGCAGAGCCGACGGTTCCGGTTGGAACTTCAGCCAGACTCTGGTCGATCTACAGGCCGGTCGACCGTTTCGAGTTCGGTCAACTAGCCAGGCCTGACCACCGGCAGACAGCAATGTTGCACCGATCTATAGTAAGGAGGCATACCAGGCGGGTGGGCGTTTCGATACATGATAGATTCACGCGAAACGAACCTCAGATTTAACGATGAGAGCAACGAGCTCATCCGCCACGTGAGATTCATATGTTCATCCGAGTTATGGCTGGTCTATTCGTGGTCTTCGCTATCGGGCTCGGTTTTTGGCTCGCCGAAGACAGTGCCACGGGCAGGACGGCCATAGCGGCTGCGACATTCGCCGGAATGTCTGCCTATGTCGCACTTTTGGCCTTAACAGAGGCGCGAGCCCAGACGAAAATAGCGAGAGATACGCTTCAAGACGGTGCACTGCCGATCCTCGAGACTCCGGGAATGTCGACCTATACCGTCGGTTCGGTCTGGGAAGCTGAGGTATCCAACATCGGTGTGGGACCAGCTATTGATGTGCGCTGCTGGATTTCGTACGGCACCCCGTCCGAGAGAATTCCGCTCGAGCGCCACGGATCGATAAGTGCTGGTGGTCGCTGGAAAGCGATCTTTTCATCGACAGGCGGCAAGACCATTCCAACACAATGGACTATCCACATCGAGTGGTGTGACGTTTACGGGAGGGCTTTTGGCAGTAGGACGTGGATTGAGCGAGACTCGGTACTTTACGCCTTCGAGCGCCTTCGGGGATAGGAACGGCGGTATCGATCAAGGAGATGAGCCGTGACGACGACAAGACGGGACAGACTCGAAAGACTACCTCTCGAAATAGACACGGGTAGCGTGTCGACGAACGCAACTCACTACGTTGGATACACGCGAGCGAGCGAGTCACACGAGAGCAATTTAACGTATCGCGATTTCGAGAGCTCGACCCGAGGCACTGCAAGGCGTCAATTCACAGATCTCTTCGACTTCGTTCCGTATGAAATAACGGCCTCGCCGCGCCGACAGAACGTCTTCACCGAACTCTATGCTTATCCGTATGATTCTCCGCTTGGCGTCTATTTTGCCAGTGAACACGACTCTTCAATTACTGCGCGTATCAATTCATTTGAAAGATTGGAGCAAGCGCGAACTAGAAGACAGCCTGTAGTGGTCAATAATCAAGATCCTTTGCCGGCCAATCTAACTCGAGAATCGACAAAATACATTGTTGAGGAGCTGATTCGGCTGGCCAAAACTACTCCTAGACCCAACAATATAGACGATTTTGTAAATCGTAGGATCTTTGTAACTGGATCTGTCGGTTGCGGAAAGACCATGTGGTGCAACAATGTGCTTTCCCAATACGAAGACTCCCATTTCAGACCCAGCGGCGTCGTCTGGGTCCGGGCCTCATTGGTTAACAGATTTTATTACACAATTGGTATAGAAAAGGCACTAAACCTGCAAGCCGGTAGAGTTTTGGCCGAACACTATCCAGCAGTGCTCGACCACCGCGATCAAGGTCATATACTGGAAATTGCTGGTGAAGTACAACATGCCTTCAAAGGTGATCCGACTCAAATCGAAAATGCGATTCAACGTCATCTGAAAATCATGAGAGAAAGAACGTTTGAGCGTTCAGAGGATTTGACATTCACTGAGATAGTCGCGACCGCGTTAGTCGACCGCGCAAAAGCAATGGGATATAAATTCATCTACGTGATCGACGGACTCGATCAAACAGTCTCGTATAATCGATTTCGGGAATTGCTGATCGAGTGCGCGGCTTTGCTATATGGGCGCACGGTCACGCGGAAGAACGACGTGTTCCTCTTGTGTATGCGCAACGTCTCCGCCGCTCATTTCATCTCAGGCGAGGCCAAAGCATTTTGGGTCGATCACCAAATCAAACCACCGGTGTTGGAGATTCTACCTTCTCTTCCATCGGACATAATTCGGCGTCGTATCAACTACTTTATAGATCACAACTACGCGACCGAAAATCCACGCGAAACGATTCAGCAGTTTCGGACGAAAGTCGCAGCTTACACACGTCTCGCCTGCTACTGGCTTGAAGCTGGGCTTAAATACGTGAATGATGAAGAAGTGCCGTATGTGATGCCGTGTGACCTGAGAACCTTCGACAAATTGGTGCGCTTTACAGGCGGCAACCGGAGACGAATATTGTTTAGTTTTAAATCTCTTATGGAGCAGTTCTTCGCTACGTATCGATGGGCCAGAGGTGGGAACTCTATGGAACGTGAATTGATCGCCTGGATTGACTCTTCGAATTTGCGAGACACGAGATTGATGCGAGACAGGAGGATTCAGGGTGATCTTGGCTCAGTTCTTGAAAGGATGATACAACGACGATATTTTGTTCCAGACGTTCTACTTTGCGGCGGCATGAGTCGGTATGTGCATCCGTTCTCGTTCGGCGATGACGAAAACGCAGATACTCGGATCGATCGGAACCCATCGGAGCCGCATTTGTATAGCGTCTTTTCAAACTATCACGGAGGCGAGGAGTCGAAGCAAAGATTTCGCTTGTTCACCAAGTTGGCTATTTTGGCGTACCTGAAGCAAGCTCCACGAGGTGTGATGGACAGCGAGTTGATAGACGACTTAGGTGATGATGACGCAGTCGAAAGGCGCGCAATTGAACAGGACTTCATCGCACTTCAGCGATTGGCGCTGGTGGCACCTGAAGTCGAGCTCCCATTCAATACTGGCAGCATCGAATGGCGTATTACGGAGCATGGTCGATTCTTGCTGAATCACGTCGCGGTCTCGTTCACATACCTTCAATTCGTCATATTTGACATGCCATATCCAAAATGCGCATATGAAACGATGATCGAGGGTGCCTCCCTCGGTGATCGCGATGTTGATCCGAATCCTTGGATTCGAGATCGCCTTGTGCGCGTGGCAAAATTCATAGCGTTGGCGAAAACGATATTTAAGCAGGAGACGGAGAGAATTCAACGGACGTTGATAACTGAACATGTGGTTGAACGTATGAGCGCGAGCTACGCTGACGTCAATGCGAGAATATTTAGTGAGCAAATTTATGATGACGTGGAAATGGGATCCATCCTTACTAGGGGAGGGCTCGGACCAGAGTGGCAGCGGACGGCAACGGAGTCCCGAAAGGATTAGTGTGAGCTCGAAGAACTGGTGGGCCCCGAGGGATTCGAACCCTCGACCTGCGGATTAAAAGTCCGTTGCTCTACCACTGAGCTAGAGGCCCGCGAAGACGATTGTCTCAGGAGCAGTGCGAGGTTGCGCGGTGGACCGGAGGTTGTCTCCAGTTTCGGGAAGCCGCACATGCGTCCTATGTGAACTTGGTCAGCGCCTAACTCATGCAACCATGGACGCGCACTCGCTCTGTGCACGTAATCTTAACTGCTCAGTGGAAGCTGCACATCAGCAGATCGTCGACAACCCTACTTCACGTCAATTCCGTAGTTGTCTGCAAGCTGGGCCAGTGCTGCTTCATCAACCACGGGTCCGCACTCGACCGCGAGTAGCATCGGGTGAGCCGTCGCATCAAGCCCGGACGAGTCGAAGGTGCCGAACTGCGCTGGACCGGTGATCTGACCGCCGGTGTCTGAACCGTGCTGATGTGCGC
This sequence comes from Dehalococcoidia bacterium, assembly GCA_028285005.1. Taxonomy (GTDB): domain Bacteria; phylum Chloroflexota; class Dehalococcoidia; order Lucifugimonadales; family Lucifugimonadaceae; genus JAJCYX01. The sequence goes on from JANQQP010000034.1 coordinate 42,642, forward strand.
CTGCCGCCATGACCAGCGCGTTGATGCATCGCTGCTGAGCTCGAAGCCGACCGTCGGCATTCGCCAGATCGTCCTCCAGCGAGAACATCCCGTCGTCCGCTGACATGAGCCGCTCAAGACTCGACAACCGGAACTCCAGGTCTTTGATGCGCTGTTCACTGATCGCCGGCTGAGGTGTCGCCGTCGGTTGAACTACAGCTGTCGCAGTTGGCTGCGCAGCCGCAACGGTTGGAGTCGCAGTCGGGTCAGTGGCAACGTTCGCTGCGCCCGTCGCAGCAACTTCGCTGCCACACGCCACCGCTGCTATCGAGAAGATAATCGCCAGGAATGCCAGTTTTCGCATAGAGCCCTCCAGTCGGCGGGAACGATCAGACAGTTCGTCCCACCACAGATCATGCCCCAATCTGCACGGAAACCCGAGACTAAACCTTAAGAAGCTCTTACGAATCTGACGCCGGCAATAAGCGGCCTAAACACTCAACTCAGCCTGCGGCGATCACTGCCCCACGCGGTCGCGTAGCTCCTTCAGTCCTGTCTCGATGCGATCGTCATACCTGTTCAGCTCGTCCGCGATACTGGGCAAGGTCTGGGCTGCCAGGAATGCGTTCACAGGGTCCGACTCGGCCGTTTCGACAGCCGCTCGAAGTCCTTCAAGCTCAAGCAACTGGTTCTGCAGAGACTCCAGGTAGAGGTTGTGGAAGTCTGTGACCGCATCTGGGATGGGACGAATTCGCAGGAAATCGGAGAGCAGGAACGTCAGGTCGTTCAACGCATCGTCTATAACGGGCAGCGCCCCCGGTATGGTAGCGATCAGCGCGTCTACGTCGGAAATATCAATGCCGGCTACGAATTGCACGGCCTCTGCCTCGAACCTGGCCCGGTTGTCCGCTGAGTCCTGCAACACCGGCTCCATGTCCGCCAGGTATTGAGCTATCTGGGGCGCTTCGATGTCTTGCGTCGGCTCGGGCGTCGGGCGTGCCGCCTCTGTTGCTGCCGCCCGCGCCTGCACCGTGGCCTCAAGGTCAGGCGTACTTGTGGGGACAGGCGTGCTCGTGGGGTCCGTGCCTCCGCCGCAGGCGATCACACCCATCACAGCGACAATTGGCAGCAGTCTCCACATGCCCGGGACTTTACCAGAGCAGGCATTTCGGCACGAAAAAAAGCGGCCCCGCATGATGGATTGCGGGGCCGCGTTGATTGCCGTCACAGGGCTTCGTCCGTGCGGCGGCAGTCTGAGGCGGGGCACTGGGCTTGTGGCCCGAGGAGGTAGCGGCCCCGCCTCGTGATCTCTATCTCACTACCGGATCGCTGCCAGGTTCTCCTCGTAGATGCTGCTCGGGAGAGGTACGTAGCCGACCTCGGCTGCGAGCTCAGGAGCGTTCTCCATGTAGTACTCGATGAACGCCTCTACTTCAGGCTTCTCCAGCGACGCCTTGTTCACGTAGATGAACAGCGGACGGGAGAGCGGTGCGTAGGTTCCGTTGTTGATCGTCTCTTCTGTCGGAGTAACACAGCCGGAGCCGCCGTCGATGCCGAGGACCTTGAGCTTGTCCTGGTTCTCAGCGTAGTAGGCGTATCCGAAGTATCCGAGTGAGTTGCGGTCGCCCGAGATTCCCTGGACCAGCACGTTGTCGTCTTCAGACGGCGTGTAATCAGGTCGGGTAGCTCCCTCTTCACCGTTGATCTCGTCCGTGAAGTAGTCGAACGTGCCGGAGTCGGTTCCTGGACCGTAGAGACGAATCTCACGGTCTGGGAAGCCATCTCGCACCTGCGACCAGTTGTTCACGTCTGATCCGGGTTCCCACATCTTGTTCAGCTCGGCGGTTGTCAGGCAGTCAACGAAGTCGTTGTCCTTGTGGACCATGACCGAGAGACCGTCCAGAGCGACTCGAAGCTCGATGAACTCGATGCCATTCTCGGCAGCTGCTTCAGCCTCCGACTCCTTAATGGCTCGGGAAGCATTTGAGATGTCGGTCTCACCGATGGTGAACCTCTTCATGCCGCCGCCTGTGCCGGAGACACCGATCACGATCTGCACGTCACTCGTCACGTCAGCCCTGAACTCCTCGGCAACAGCCTGTGAGATCGGGAAGACGGTCGATGAGCCGTCGATCTGGATCGTGCCGGAAAGGTCCTGGGATGCCGGGGTGTTCGTTGGTTGGGGTGCGCTGCCGCCGCCATTCGACGATGTTGGCGTGGCTTCTGAGTCGCTGCCACAAGCCGCGGCAACCACGGCGAACGCCGCAAATAGGGTGATCATCCACCAGCTACGGGCCCTCCCCCGTGAACCGGTCAATGCTTGACCTGTCATATTCTCGATGTCTCCTGATAATTTCGGTGCTTATTCGGTCAATTCCGGCCGCTCAAGCGAGATTTCTGCCGACGAAAACCGCCATCTGGCAACGTTCGGCAACGGGCCTCTCGCGAAGCGTTAACAATTAGCGCGCCCGATTGTTAAAGGAAGTTAAGAGGAGAGAGTGACTCGCCGGGCTCAGTGGCCCAAAGTGCGCGACTGTTGGCTCACTAGGGTTGTGGCCTGATGTCCGGCGGAGCAGCGCCTTCTATAGAATCGGCGCCTCGTTGCGAGCTACTTACGAAGAATCAAACCGGAACGCGCCATGACCACCTCAGACAGCCGCCCCATCTACGACCTTCTACTCCATGGCGGCACCGTCTACGACCCGGCGAACGGTATTAACGGGGAAGCGCTGGACGTGGCGGTTTCGGGCGGGGTAATCGCAGCGGTCGAAGCAGACATCTCACGTTCACTCGCCCGGCGGGCCGCGGATGTTAGAGACATGATCGTCACGCCCGGACTGATCGATCTCCACGCCCACTTCTTCGGCTACTTCGGCGCCATCCAGCCAGACCCGCTCTGCCTCTCAACATGCGTGACAACAGCGGTCGATGCCGGAGGATCCGGCCACCTGACCTTCGATCGATTCAACGAAACCGTCATCGCACCGGCCACAACCCGCGTATTTGCATTTCTGAACATCGCTGGCGAAGGCATGGTTGGCCAGCCCGAGCAGGACCTAGAGGGTATGAGCGCCGAACTGGCGGCGCAGAAGATTGCTCAGCGGCCGGACCTGATCGTTGGCATCAAGGTCGCCCACTACGCTGGCCCCGGCTGGGAAGCCCTCGACCGCGGAGTCGAAGCCGCGAAGGACACCGGTACCTTCGTTATGGTGGACCAGACGCCGATAGCATCCCGGCCCATGGACAAGATGATGCTGAAGCACATGGAGCCAGGCGATGTCGTCACCCACTGCTACGCCGTCAGCAAGCCTATGACTGACCCTCAGGACAGGGTGCGCGACTACTTCTTCAAGGCGAGGGACCGCGGCATAGTGTTCGATGTCGGTCACGGCGCCGGCAGCTTCTCATGGCGTATCGCGCAAGCCGCTATCGACCAGAACTTTCCGCCTGACACCATCAGCACGGACCTTCACCACAGCAGCTACCTGACGAACCAGGCGACCATGCCCGAGACTATGAGCAAGATGCTGGTCTGCGGCGTGCCGCTTGCTGACGTTGTTGAGATGTCGACATGGCGGCCGGCACAGAAGATCGGTCATCCCGAGCTCGGCACGCTCAGCGTCGCCGGCGTCGCGGACATCGCGGTGCTGCGTCACGCAGAAGGAGAGTTCGGGTTCACAGACAACGGCTCGTCCGGCAACCGGGTCAGGCGAGCAGGGCAGAGGCTAGAACCGGAGATCACCATCAAAGGTGGCCAAGTAGCCTGGGACCGCAACGGCCTGACCCGCGACGACTGGTCCCACACAGTGCCGCAGGATGGGAGACTGCCGTAGAAGGATTCTTCCTTCTCTCGGTTCGGGTTAGGGTTTCCTTAGAGTCGGTGAGCCTATCGGTCACCTGCCGGCGGCCAGCATGTATCCCTTGCCGCGTACCGTTTTCACCATCTGCTTCCCGGCATCCTCTGCTGCCAGCGAAAGCTTCTTGCGCAAACGGTAAACCGTCGCATCCACCGCGCTCAGGGCTGGGAAATCGCCCGGCCAGCACACCTCGAGCAGCACGTGGTGAGGCACGATCTCGTTCGCCTGCCTGCCCAGCGTGTACAGCATCAGGAACTCGGTCCTCGACAGCGAGACTTCGACGCCCGCAAGCCGCGCCTGTTCCCTGATTGGATCGATGTGCAAGCCGTCGAAACGCAGCGGCGAAAGGTCCCGCACCGATTCGTAGACGGCAGGCGAGAAGCCGGACATCTCGTCGGCCTCTTCGTCGGACAGTGAGGAGTCAACCAGCACCGGCAGAGTGCGGCTGGCGTGCACCACCGCAAGCTCGGTCAGGTTGATCTCGGTTGCCGACGGCGGCTGCAGGTCGCGCCGCAGCGCGTACACGGCGCCAAACGGACGGCCGTACTTCAGGAGCGGTATGACGAGCCCAGTCGTGAAGCCACGGGCCGACGCCCAGAGGGGCAGCTCATCGGCCGGGTTGTCGTCAATGCTGTAGACAAGAGTGACGCCAAGCGACAGCGCCCGTGCTCCGGGCCCGTCTGCGCCCGCGGGCTCGGTCAATTCCGCCTCACCTGGAACTCCGCCGCCGAGGAGCCAGCTCACTGGCGAAAGCGTGGCTCCATCTTGCGACTGCAACAGCACGACTACGGCGCTGAAGTCCGAAACCGCCCGCACAGCCTCACAGAGTTCAGCCGCAACACCACGAGTATGTTCAGTAACCTGCAATCTTTATCCCGTCATCGCTCCGCTCTCTCCATCGATGAGAGAGGGTGTCTTCTTCTCCCTCCCTGGCAGGGAGGGAGGCAGAGGGTGGGTTGGTCGCTCCGGCAACAATCTGCAGAGTCAGCGGGATGACCCTCTCCCAAGCTGGGAGAGGGGACTGACCTTAGATAAGCCCAGCATGGCGGCAACCTGTCATTCTGAACTTGATTCAGAATCTCTCATTCGACCAGAGATCAACGGTCAGATCCCTCCGCGCTGGTCGGCATGACACATCTCACCCACCGTCCACCCAACAGGATGCCTGTTACCCACGAATCACCGCACGAGCCGGTCGCCACGGAAAAGAAAAGATGTGGCAGTCCGCACGCCATCTCTGCACGCATTAGCCAGATCGCGGCCCGCATGACCCGGCAATGTGAGCGACCCGGCTCGTTATCGATAACCCGCTGCGAGTATCATTGAGTTATATGGAAAACGAATCCGAAACACGAAACGCCGCGCGGTCCCGCGGAGACGCAGCGCCCGAAGAGCGTGAAGACCCCTCCTTCAGTCGAAACAGCACACCTCGCCGGGACAGCAATGCCAGTTCGGAACGACCCTCAGGCGGCCGCCGCAAACTCCCCCGCCGTCGTGACGCAGTCGTCAAACGCACACGGCCTCCGGTAGTCGAACGACGCGAAGAGCCTCCGGCAGCCTCGAACGGCGCATCAAGCCATCAGGAATCGCCGGAGCCAACCCTGCGGCCTGTGCCCCAGTCTGACCGGCCGAAGTACGTTCGCTGGGGAATGATCGACCTCACGCCGGAGGTTGCAGACGCACTCGCTGACATGAACTACCGCGAGCCTTCCGAGATACAGCGGCTCGCAATCCCGCCGCTGCTCGCCGGCCGCGACGTTGTTGGCCAGGCCGTCACCGGCTCCGGCAAGACCTCCGCGTTCGGCATCCCCATGGCTGAAGCCGTCGACCCACGTTCGCGCCGCGTCGAAGGACTCGTGCTCGTTCCCACCAGAGAGCTTGCACAGCAGGTCACCAAGGAGATCGCGGCCGTCGGCTCGAAACTTGGAGTCACGGTCGCAGCCGTCTACGGCGGCGCGCCGATCAACCGCCAGATCGACCAGCTCGAACGCGGCGTCCCGATTGTTGTCGGCACGCCCGGTCGCATCAAGGACCACATGGCACGGCGTACTCTCGACCTTGGCAACGTGCGCTTTGCGGTGCTCGACGAAGCGGACGAGATGCTCGACATCGGCTTTGCAGACGACATGGAGTTCATCCTACGCCGCACGCCGAACAACCGTCAGACAGCGCTCTTTTCGGCGACCATTCCCGGCTTCATCCTGAAGCTGATTCGGCGCTATCTCGACGATCCGGTCTGGGTGAAGCTGGTCGAAAAGTTCGACGGCATCAAGACCGCGGCCGAGGTGAACCAGGTCTACTTCGACGTTGCGGAGCGCGACAAGCAGCGCGGCGTACGCGAGGTCCTGGACCAGATGCCAGACAACTCGCAGACGCTCATCTTCAGGCGCATGCAGATCGGCGTCGACCGGCTGGCGCGTGACCTTGATCGGGCTGGTTACGCTGTCCGAGGCATCCACGGCGGAATGTCCCAGCGAGACCGTGACCGAGTCATGTCATCTTTCCGTGATGGTTCACTGCGAGTCCTCATCGCCACCAACGTCGCCGCCCGCGGCCTCGACATATCCACCATCACGCACGTTATCAACTACGACATGCCGGACAACGTTGAGGAGTACGTACACCGGGTAGGGCGTACCGCCCGCATGGGCAAGCAGGGCACGGCCATCAGCTTCGTCGGCGAGCATGACCAGGAGATCATCGAAAAGGTCCTCGCCAAAGTGGGCTCAGGCATCCTCAACCACAAGCTACTGGCCATCTACGGCGGGTAGTTTTCTAGCGCCCGGCAAGCTTGGTCACCGATGGATTGAACCGGTTGGAGCGGAAGCCAACCGGAGCCGCCGTCCGCGCTCCGTCGCCGCATCAACTAGGATGCCCGCGCACTCACCTCACCATCCACCAACCACCCACTCCGCACCAACCTCGCCTGCACCCCCGGTGCGACCAGCAGGATCACCACATCCGCTGCCCAGTGCGTCGCCATCGCGGCGAGCAGGCCGTACTCAACGAACACCCACCCGGCAGCGATGGCCACAACGCCGTTCAGCGCCAGCGTCCGCACCACGACCGCACGTGTTAGCGGAGCGAACAGAATCGTCGCTGGCAGGTGCAGCAGGCCGAAGATCAGCGCCGACAGCAAGATCGCTATCCAGACCGCCGGAGTGTCGGCGTGACCGAGCCCGTCTTCCCAGATAAACGAAAGCGCCCATGCGAACAGCGACAGGAAGAACAGGCGTGTCAGGATCTCTTCTGTCACGCCTCCGTATAGCGTCGCCGTGGCCCGCTTCCACGCCGGCGCGTCCAATCCCTCTTTCAGCCCTTGCGGCAGAAAATTCCAGAACACCCGCCACTCCAGCAGCACCGCAACTAGCGCGCTCGCCAGCCCCAGCGGCAGTCCGATTCCAACGTGTCCCCAGGTCTCGGAAGGCACAGCCTCGTCCGACATCAGCGCACGGAAAAACGGCAGTTCGAACCCGGCCCAGTGCGCGAACACAAGCCCACCGCCAGCCGCGCCAATCGCAAGCACGCCGCCCTGTAGAGCCGACGCGGTCGCCGCTCGCGAAGCCGGTATCTCGATGTCCGGTAGCTTCCTGCTAACGATGTGTGTCCCGAGCGGAATTACCCCGAGCGCGCAGACGAGTCCAAGCCCGGCCAGCAGAAGGAACAGATCGAGCTCAAAGCCGTTCAATCTTCGTTATCTCCGTGCAAGAACACCGCTCAGATCCTGATCACCGTCTGCAGCTGCGTCGTTGGCTGCATCAACGCTTCGAATGTCTCCTGGATCTCGTCGAGCGAAACGAAGCTCGTGTCAGACATCATCGCCGACGCCGAAATCTTCTCGTCGGCCAGCAACTGCAGCGATATCTGCCAGTCCTCCGGCAAGCCACCCCAGCTGGACCTGAAGTCGATCTCCCTCGCCATCCACTCGGCCGCCAGCAGCGGCATCTCCTCCCACGGCACCGCCACCAGCACAACCTGCCCGGCCCGTTTCACCGCATCGAACGCCTGCTGCAGTGTGTTCTTCAGGCCCGCGCAGTCGAACACCACGTCCGGCCCGACGCCTCCGGTCAGCTCCACCATTCGCTCCACTGCGTCCTGCTCAAACGGGTCGATCACATCGTCAGCGCCAACCGTCTTAGCCGCTGCGGCACGCCCTGGCGCAGGTTCCGAAACAATCACTCTCGAGGCGCCTGCTGCCCGAGCCGCTTGCGTCACAAGCAGTCCGATCGGTCCCGCGCCTATCACGCCCACGGTGTCGCCAAGCCTCACCCGCGACCGCCGCACTGCATGGACGGCCACTGCGCACGGCTCGGTCAGCGCCGCCGCCTCGTCGGGCACCTCGTCCGGAATCGCGAGTGGCGCCCAGTCGTCCAGTAGCGTGTACTCGGCATAGCCGCGGGTCACGGTGTTCGTGAAGCCCATCGTCCGGTAGTTGTAGCGAGGATGTGTTCGGACCGGAGGAACCTCGCCGAGCGGATAGTCGCCGCCGCCACCTGTCACGCGGTCGCCCTCTTTCCAGCGAGTCACGCCGTCACCGACAGCCGATATCACGCCTGCGAACTCGTGACCCAGCACAGCTCCCGACGGCGCAAGGTCGTACATGAAGGCGTGCACATCGGTGCCGCAGATGGCCGAGCGATGGATCTTTACCTGCACCTGGCCCGGTCCCGGCTCAGGAGTCGGGATCTCCCTCACCTCGAACCTCTGCTTGCTTCGATATACGGCGGCTTTCATAGCGATCGACTCCGTGGCATATGGTCAGCCTGCGAACGGAGCGCAGGATGGCGGCATGTTAGTACGGATCAGCAGGGGAGTGGGCGAACGAGGTCGAATGTGTCGACTTCTAAGCGGCTAAGCTCGCCTCACGCCCGGCGGGATCTCGCTAGTCAGCGTCTCGACGCCATCTTGTGTCACGAGCACCGTGTCGCTGCAGCCGACAGCGCCAATCTCCGGGATGCGCATCGTGGTAATCAGGTGGAAAGTCATCCCCGCCTGCAGCGGCCTCGACTCGTCTGAGTTGATCGAGAAGATGTCGCCCTCATCCCAGCCCGGTGGGAACGCAGTGCCAATCCCGTATGCGATGCGTCGCCCCTGCCTGTAGCCAAGCCCTGCATCATCGATCACCGCCCGTCCTACCTCGAAAACCTCACGTGCCGGCACGCCCGGCCGCATCGTCGCTTTCGCTGCGGCCAGAGCCTTGACCGAGGTCTCGTCTGCTCGCTGCAACTCATACGGCGGATCGCCGGCGAACACGCTGCGGGAGTGCGCTGCGTGATAGCGATGGAGCGAGCCGGGAATCTCGAGGAACACGATGTCGCCAAGTCCGATGCGCCTGTCCGACCATGTCGCGTGCACCAACTGCGATCGTTCGCCTGAGGTGATGAACGCCGGAAGCCCGGTGTACTCGGAACCGGCGAGATCGAGCGCTGAGTGGACCGCGGACGCAACCTCCAACTCGGTCGCTCCTTCCCGCACCGCTTCAATGCCTGCAACCATGCCACGCGCCGAGATCCGGGCAGCCTCCCGCATGTACAGAATCTCCTGCTCCGACTTGATCAGCCGGCACGATTCGACGACGCCACTCCCGTTTTCGAACTGCGCGTTGGGCAGCCGGTTTGCAATCCGGTTTCGCAGGTCAACGCTCAGAAAGCGCGACTCCTCTTCAAGCCCGATCCGGCCCGCTCCGAGTCCGATGTCCGAGAGCATACCCGCTGTCACCTCCGCCCAGTCCGAAGTGTCAGGAAACAGCCGGATATCGTCGACCCAGCAGAACTCGGGAACGAGGGATGCCTCATGCGGCGGTGGCAGGAACACAGGCTCGGATTCAACCGGCACGATCAGCGCCTGGTGCCAGTAGTAGCCGGGCGTCTGGTAGCCACTCAGGTAGTAGATGTTCTCCGGCGAGTGCAGCACCAGGGCATCGAACCCGCGCTCCTGGAGCAGGTCGCGCACGGCCTGCAGCCGGCCGGCGAACTCATCAGCGGTGAATAGTTGTGTGCGAGGCGGCATGGCCACAGACTAACTGACGCGCTAGCCGCTGCTGGCACGCTGCTCGCCGTTCCCGTACGCTGGCGCACCATGTCTGAACCTCCACAGCGCTCACGCACCGGTCTTTTCCACTTCGTCGACGGACTGCGCTACTCGCTGCGCGGACTTGCCGCGGCGTGGAAACATGCCGAAGCGTTCCGGCAGGAGATCGTCGTCTTCATCGCGGCCGTAGTGGTGGCCGCCTTCGTCGGTGACAGCGCCATCGAACGAGCGCTCCTCATCGGCATTCTGTTCCCGGTCCTTATCGCGGAACTGATCAACACGGCGGTCGAAACCGTTGTCGACCGAATAGGCGTCGAACACCACGAACTCTCTGGCAGAGCCAAGGACCTGGCTTCTGCCGCGGTGTTCGTGTCGATCATCGCCGCTGTGACCGTCTGGGCGCTCGTCATCTTCGGCTAGCCGACCGGCGAACCTCACCCGAGTGGGCCGTCACCAGTTCTTGCCACCGTGCTGCCTTCTGGTACGACATAAGATCGCCTGATGCCCGAACCGCCTGCATCCCCGCGCCTCGGCAAGAGCCTGTGGCGTGACAACACCTTTCAGAAGGTCTTCACCGCACGCATCGCCTCTTCATTCGGCTCGATGCTCGGCGGCATCGCGCTCGTAGCCATCCTCATCCTCGATGCTGGACCTGCCGAGATGGCAGCGCTCACCGCAATCGGCGTCACGCCGGGAGTTGTATTTGGGCTGAGTACCGGAGCACTTGCCGACCGCGTGAAACGCCGCATGCTACTGATGACTGCGGACTTCGGCAGAGTCGCCGTTATCGCCTCGATAGCGGTCGCTCACCTCGCATTCACGCTCCACATCGAGCACCTCTACGCCGCAGCGTTTCTAATCGGCGTCTTTCGCACCATCAAGGAGATCGCCTCGCCCGCGTTTCTTCCCAGCATGGTTAGCGAAGAGCGACTGCTCGAGGCGAATTCGAAGATCACTGCGGGACTCTCGGTGGTCGAGACCACCGCTTTCGCCATCGGTGGCTGGATTGCGGACCTGGCATCAGCGGTAGTCACAGCGATAGTGCAGGGCGTCGCCTACTTGACCGGAGGCTTGGCGGTTCTTTCGATTCGCAAGCCGGAGCCCGAACCGGAGCCGCAGCCACGCACGAACCACTTTGCTGAGATCGCCTCCGGCTTCAAGTTCGTTCGCAGCAACCGCGTCTTGCTCGTCATCGTTGTCAGCAACGTGCTGTTCGGCGTCGCAGGCGGCATCATCGGCAGTCTCATCACGCTCTTCGCCATCTCCGAAGTAGGCTTTCGACCGGGCGTCGTCGGTCTTCTCTACGCAATCGGCGGCGTTGCCTCGTTCATCGGCTCAATCTACGCGATGCGGTTCGTCAGGCGCGTGGGCGTCGGCAACGCCATGGCCTTCGGCTGGATCGTGAGCGGTGTTGCGACCCTGCTCTATCCCTTCGCACCAGAGCCGCTGATCATCGCCGGAATCTTCTTCGCAATCCCGCAGTTCGCCGATGCCTTCTGGACGATCCACAACATCAGCGAGGTGTCGTTGCGTCAGACCGTGACGCCAGCGGCCATGCGAGGCCGCGTAAACAGCCTCATCAACTCGACTCAGCTTTCGGCCGAACTGATCGGCGCGGTGATTGCCGGAGTGATAGCCGAGATCGCTGGAATGCGAGCTGCACTGGTCGTCGGTGCCGTGCTCATCATCGTCTCAGGACTTGTGATCTACCTGTCGCCGGTGCGAAGGGTGCAGGAGATGGGAGACGAGACGTCCACCATGGCTTAAGGCCCAACGCGGCTGTGGCCTGCCTTCGCGTCTGGGCCTGTCAGGTACTTCCTGATCGCCGACTCGTACTTCACCTCGGAGTCGTCCTGCGGCTCGTAGCCAAGCATATTGCGCGCCGTCTCCAGCGACCAGAAGCGCCGGGTGTTGCCGCTGATCCCGTACACGATCAGGTACGGAACGCCGTGCTCGTCCGAGATGTCCTCAACCTCGATCGCCTTCGTGAACAGCTGCCGCAGGTCTCGTGCTGAAAAGTGCGTGCCCAGGTGCCGCTTGAAATTCTGCACAGGCCCGCCCGCAGGCTCCGAACCTTCCGGCTGCGCCATGAACATCTCGGCGTCGACCTCACGCGGATAGCCGATGCGCACCTGCACGAACTCCATCCTTCTGCCGAACTTGCCGCACGCATACGGCCATGCCAGCAGCTCGTAAGCCGCCTTCGCCCAGCCGTAGAAGTTGTCGGACACCGGATACTCCCACGGCTGCACAACATCCTTCTTCTGGGCGTGGATCAGCGCATGCTCATACCAGTCGGCGGCGTGGTTCGATGAAGCGACCACCATCCGGCGAACGCCAGCGTCGTAAGCGGCGCGGTAAACATTGTTCGCCATCACCACGTTCTCGTTTTCAGTGGCAAAACGCTCGATGTGCGGCACCGCATCGCCGAAAACTCCGCCCTCAGACGACCGCTTGTACGAGAGATGGATCACGGCGTCGACGCCCTCGAACAGGTGCTCATACTTTGACCTGTCGGTGTCTATGAAATCGGCGACCTGGATGCCCTCGATCGGCTCGCCGTCGCGGCCTTTGTCAGACACATCGGCGCGCACAAGCTCGTACCGCTCCGAGAATTCTTCGATCATCTGCGAGGCGACATATCCAGCCGCCCCCGTCATCAAAACTCTGCGCTTGTCTGGCATTTTTCGTCCCCTCGAGACGCCCTGGAAACTCAGAAATGGAGATTGAGAAATTGCAGGGCGGAGTCTACGACACGCGCTGATCGGGTGGGTGATCTTTGATGTGCTCACGAAGGAGCGCCCGCGTCACCGCACGGACTCAAGCCAGTCCGGCCGGTCCAGTCCCAACATCTCTGCCGACAGTTTGAGCGTCACACCTAACTGAGCCCGCTGCCAAGGCCGTATGCGAGGCAGGTCCGGGATTCCAGGCTGCCATGCGCGATTGGCGAAGAAGCCGGAAATTGCGGCCATCGATCCTGCGAGCAGATCAGAATCGAGTGGCCTAATGTCCTGATACCAGTCCAGAACGGTTGCGGTGTCCGGACCGCCCTCGGCCTCCACCGTCTGGGCGAAAGCCGCCGCGTCCACTTCGTGTGGTCCAGTGCAGACGAACGGCCAGTCAAACAGGCGCAGCCGACCATCTACGACCCGCAGGTTGTCCGAGCGAACATCCATGTGTAGGACAGTCTGTGAAGCCGCCTGGGTCGGTAGTTCAGCGGACGCCTCGATCAGCCGCTGCACATTGCGCTCAAGCCAGGCAAAGGCATCATCCGGGTTGGCTGCGAGCCCTGCGAGTTTGCGCAGATCGGAACTTGAAACCGGCTCCTTCCACAGGTTCGCCACGTCAAATACCTCGAGCTCAAAAACAGACCTCAGGTAGTCGGGAGTGCGAGCGCCCTCGCCTGCACTGTGAAACTCAGCGAGCCCGTGGGCAACGGTGCGGGCGTCTCTGGTCCGCCAGGGTGGAGCGGTCTTAGGCCCGAGGTCTTCGAGCAGCATCGCATGCCAGTCGCCATGCTTAACCACACCGAGAAGCTCGGGCGCCCATGGCTTCATGATCTCACCGAGCTCAGCGTAGTTACGAAGCTCCTTGCCGAACGATTCGATCTGAAAAGAGTTGGACTCGGGCCAGAGCGCCTTGATGAACGACCGACGGCCGTCGGAGTGCAGCAGCCGGTGCGACGGACCGGGACCGTAGCTGCCCCACACCCGCACGCCACGAACAACCGGTGAGCCGATCTTTTTGCCGACCAGCTCTCTCAACTCAGCAGGCACCGATCTCCACGGCGGTTTCTTCTCAATACCAATCCTTGACATGCGGCGCTCCCGTAACCGCAAGTCTGCCACGAACCAGGCTAGGTGCAGTAAGCATTACTTGCGAGCGATTGGCGCTGGAGGTCGGCCCTCGACGGGCTAAGGACTGCAGGAATCTGTGATTCAGAATCTCTCGTGGGAGCAGGGGGCCACGGTCAGATCCCTCCGCTTCGGTTGGGATGACGAACTACATCCCTCTCCCAAGCTGGGAGAGGGGACAGCCTGCTCCCTACAACTCGTACACAAACAGGTCCCCGCAGTTTGGACAGAAGCGACCGTTCGCCACGGAATCGGTGCGGCAGTTCGCGCAGCGTTGCGTTCTCAGCGTCAGTCGCTCAATCGCCGTGCCGCAGCCAGTGCAGAAATTGTCGTCCTGCCTCAACGTCGTAGCGCAGATCGGGCAAACGGACCACGGCACGTTCCGGCGCAGGTGATAGGTCGACTCACTCTTCAGTCGCCTGAACATCCGCACCACAACGACTGATCCCACTGCGACCAGAGCTATCGATACAAAAATGCCCCACCCGCTGAACGCGAACACATTGAACGTGCCGTGGAGCAATGCGGCGGCCACCAGTGCGCCTACGGCTATTGCGTTTTGACGCTTGGCCGGGGCCTGCGGGTTGAGCGATAGCGCCCATATCGACCCGAATACAACGTGCGCCACTGTGCTGATCGGGCCGCGGGCGATCATCACCTCTGGGCCAAAAGCCAGCGAATAACCGATGTTCTCGGCAGTCGCAAAGCCGAGGCTGGCGGCGGCCCCGTAGATCAGCCCGTCCAGCGGCTCTCGTAAGTGTCGAGTGTTGAACACGCCCAGCCGGACCGCCAGGAACTTCGATGTCTCCTCGACCGGGCCCACGATGAAGAACATCGCTGTCGCCACCGTGCTGAAGTCGGCGGTTTGCAGGTCTTCGATATCGAGGTCCAGGACGACGTAGATGATGCCGACCGGGATGGTGGAGAGCATCCCCAGCAGGAAGGTGATCAGCAGCATCTTGAGGGGCGCGCCACGGTACGAGCGGCCGTGGGTGAATACCCAGAGCCACATGAAGCCCGGCACCAACGCTGTGAAAACCGCTACAGAAACGGCCAACTGCCGCTCCTCAGTCCCTCATCGTTTGGGCTTAGTGGACCCTCGTCGGATAGGTCCCGGCGATCAGGTCGTGCAGTGCTCGCCTGTCCCTGCGGAATCCGGCCATTATGAAGCCAATGAGCAGAGTCATCCCTGAGACCAATGTGCCCAACGTACGTACGCTGGCGCTGATGAAGCCGATGCCCCTGCGGCCACCGTTCGCTCTGCGGTCGTAGACGCGTATCTTGAAGAGCATCTTGCCCGGAGTCGTGCCGAAAAGGGCAAGCAGAATTATCGAGTAGGCCAGCCACATCAGAGTATGCCAGTTCTGAGTTCGGAACAGAGTGGTGGTAGTTACGCTGAGGTCCTCGTTCACATCCCTGATCGTCTCCCGCACGAAAAACGACTCGCCGAACAGAAGCGGCCACAGAAGAGCACCAATCCCCAGAACGATTCCGGTGTCGACGAGTAGCGCCAGGAACCTGATCCAGAACCCAGCGGGGTCGCCCATTTTTGACACCGCGAACGGCACGCCGTCTAGACTCTCGTGCTCAACAGGCAGACCGCAGCTCGGGCAGCTGGGATCACCGAACCTGATCTGCGTACCGCAGCGCTGGCAGCTTTGAGCTCCAGCACCGGCAAGCGCGGGCATCGGCCTATAGCCGGACGACTGGCCTGAGCTTTGAACTGGTGTAGCGACGCCAACGGTGCTGCTTGCGCTCCCGGCCATTTGCTGTCGTTGCCGCCAGAGAGCCGACTTGCAGCGCTCACAGAAACTTGCGGCCGGGTGGTTTGGATATCCACAGTCAGCGCAGGTGCCAGGTGGCAACTCTCTGGCAGGCTCCTCAGCCGCGTTGGTTGGTGGACGCTCAACCTCGGTCGGTCGCTCCTCAGCCGGTCGTCGGAATGCGGCCTGATCGTCGCTCGGTGAATCGGATGGCCTCGGCGACTCCCATCCTGCCTTCGCTACCGCTGTGCCGCACTTGCCGCAGAACCTAGCGTCCCGCGTAAGTGGTTGGCCGCAATTTGTGCACCTTGCTCCACTGGTCACGGGTAACTCCAGACGTTAGCGCTGGAAATGTTCTGCGACTTCCGGCCGTCCCTCAGTCGGGTAAGTCCCTGCGATCAGGTCGTGCAGAGCACGCTTGTCTTGCCTGAACGCAGCCATGATGTAGCCGATGAGCAGAATCAGGCCTGATATGTACTTCGACAGCTCCCTGACGAAGGCCCGTATCAGGCTCGGCTTATTCCCGAACTCGTCGAAAACGTAGACGTTGAACACAGATTTGCCTGGGGTCGTCGCCCGTGACGAGAGGAACAGCGGTGCGTAGATGAGGCCTGTCAACGCCTGGATCCAGTTATAGGAGTTCGCGAACTGGTCCTGGCCGTTACTGGCGAATGCGAATCCGATAGTGATCCCCAGCGCTATCAGCGAAACGATGATGCCGTCGATGATCGCCGCGAGAAATCGTATCCAGAACCCGGCCGGATTTCCCTTTCTGGCGACTGCCGGTGGGACGCCGGCAAAGTTAGCCTGCTGTCCGAACGGCAGTCCGCAGTGCGCACAGACCGTGTCGGACGGATTCCGGTGAGACTGGCAACGCGGGCACATCTCTTCGGTCCGAAGCGGCCGGTCGTATCCGGGCCCGGTAGCCCAGGGGTCTTCTGATTGACCGACCTGAGGTCTCGCAGGCTGTCCGGCACCTGCTCCGACAGGCCCACCGGCGATCTCCCGGAGTTGCGTGCCGCACTCCTCGCAGAAACGTGCCGCTGGCTCGTTCTGGTGCTTGCAAGAAGGGCACACTGTCGTGCCAACACTAACCGACGAGGATTGCTGTCGGAGGTCAACTGAGGGCTGAACCGCTGTCCCGCACCGTTCACACCTGTCCGCACCGGGCTGCAGCGGATTCCCGCAGGTCATGCACTGGCTTGCGCTCGTCATTCCGACCCCCTTACGTTTCTGCTCTATTGCCGAACGTCCTCGGCGGCGTCCCCGGATTCAACGAAAAGTGAGTATGGACCGCCAGCCACTCGCCATCTGGGGCTGCATCCGTGCGTCTGCGCTCCAACGCAACCGTCGCTCGCCCCGGCCTGACGAAAGGCTCGCCATTCTCATCGAAGCCGGTTGAGTTCCATACGGCGATCCCCCACGCGGAATCACCGTCTCCACCGCCACGGACTGAGTCCAGATCGACCCGGAAGTCGGCGATGTTCGGCCAGATGCCTTCCCACTGGTTCGCCTGCAACGGCCCGAGACCGACCACGATATCGGCCTTTGTGCCGAACGAAGCCACATCGTCGGCGAAGATCCGCTGTCCGGCCTCATAGTCGGCGGCCGCGCATGCCGCACTCAGCCGCGCGAACCACTCACGCGCCGCCGCAGGGTGATCGTTGGTTGTAATTGGTCCGTCGTTGGAACTCATGACCGCTCATATTACTGGCTGGTTGCCCAACGGTGTCCAAACGAGCGTCGTTCCCATCACCGCAATGCACCGTTCGCGGTAGACTGGCAAGCGGTTCGTCCTCATTGGCTGAACCCACACGCACGGAACCCGGCGTCGCTCAGCAGCAATCTCTGCTGACACGCCAACGAAGGGACTGCGCATGGCAACAAAGTTCGCCGGCAAGGTCAACGCGCCCGAGTTTCCGCACGGTCTCGACTGGATCAACACCGAATCTCCGGTCCAGCTCAAAGACCTGCGCGGCAAACTGGTCATTCTCGACTTCTGGACCTACTGCTGAATTAACTGCATGCACGTACTTCCGCAGTTGCGGAAGCTGGAAG
>JANQQP010000036.1 GCA_028285005.1 Dehalococcoidia bacterium
TTGCCGCGCCCGGTCTGGGCAAAGCCCAGACATCAACCCACCCTCTAACTCCCTCCCTGTCAGGGAGGGAGAATAGGAGAGCCTCGCTCCAGCACTCTCACGAAATCGAGAGAGCGGAAAAACAGGACCAAAGAAAAACGCCCGTGGGAGGTTTCTCCCGCGGGCGCTTCCGTTTTCCGGCGTTTTGCGGTTACGCGGCCCTCTTGAGGTCGCTGATCGAACGCTCTTCGCCAACCAGGTGCGGGGTCCGAATCTTGCCCCGGCGAGCGTAGTCGCCGTCGTGGGCGTGTCGGGCCACGGTGTCACCGAGCAGAACAGCCTGATACTGCTCCTTCGGGTCCACCAGGTTGGTCTCAAGAACGTGACCAATCCGCGAGAACACGTTACGGATTACCTTTGCCACTTCACTTGCTCCTCCGGCATGCAGATTGCCGGTCCGCGCATTTCACATCTGCGCCCAGGCGTAGCTGGCGTGCGACCCACGTGGCCGCCTCGTTCAACTCGCTCTATATATCTTACGCTTTTCGTCGCACTATTCAATAGTCAATCTGGATAATCTTTAGAAGAACTATGTAAACAGGCGATCACATGACGATATTCGTAAGAATACTGCCTATCTATTCAACCTTAACAACATTGTGAACCAATGCACAATGGTGCTTTAGTCACAGTTGACCATGGGATTAGCGAAGCAGCTTTGGGGCTAACCCGCATTGAGTGTTAAGGGACGGTTACGGCGAGGCAGACTTGCGGGCATCCCGGTAGAGATCAGGGACAAACGAAAGGGCGACCGGAACCTGGTCTGTCCGCTCGCCTTCTGTATCTGGCTCCGTCCCTACAGCCAGATCGCCTGGCGATCCGCCATCGGTCCGGAGCCGCTCCGCTGGGGCGTGCTGGTAGAGGCCAACTCGGCCTTAGCTGCCGGCACTCCTATCGGCGGAGTGCGACGACGCTACTTTCTTCACGGCGCACGCCCGACGGAACTGCATGTCCTACAGAAACCGGGGTCGATCACCCGATGGCCTCCACAGGACTGGCATGAGCCACGTGGATGATCCAACCCTGGTAGCGCTTGCGCATCTTCTTCAAGGCGACCCTCCTTTCGTGTCTGGCTTCCCTGCAGTCAGCCCGCTTCTATCTCCTATTACCAACCTAGCAGCAGGACTGCGAAAACGCAGCGAAATTGCATGAGGTCGGTGTGAGTGAAGCGAGTTGGAAATCAGTTCGGACTGAGTTGCTGCTCAGACTCGGCATTCGCGCCGATCTCGTCCCAGTCCCACAGCTGCGGAATCGTCTCGACCTTCGCCCACATCTCCTGCTGGTCTGTGTAGTGCGGACTGCCTGGGTGACCGGACGCGCCGAGCGGCACAATCCAGCGTCCGTTCGACCAGTTTGAAGGGTCGTGGATGTAGCGGTTTATCGGTCCGGAACCGGTTGTGAACGCGGTGCCGGTTCGAGCGCCAGATGCATAAGGCGTATCACCATCTCCGGCGGTTTCTATCCGTGGCGGGTTCAGTTGATCTGCAATTTCCGGAAAGATGGCCGAGAGCGGGTGCTGTTGGGCCGAACCGTGCAGGTCGCCCCAGCGCCACTTCGACCAGTCGTCACCAAGGCGAGATTCGAGTTCGGTGATCGCCTCTTCGATCGAACTGGAGATGATCGAGTCCCAGGTCGTGCCTTCGGGCAAGACATCTGTGTCACCGGATTCGAGTGCTACTACAAGCGACGACTTGAGGTGTCGCCTGAAGTGCTCCTCTGCTCCGGGGTCCAATGAACTGATCATGTTTTCGGCGAGGCTGCCGTAGTTACCGCGCACGATCGCCTCGTACAGCTTGCCTGAAACCATCTCGAACAGTGCGGCTTTCGTGGAATCGACTCCAAGCGAACAGTCCCAGTCGAGGAGGCGCTTCACCGCGTCGGCCGCTTTGCCGTCAAGTTGACTGAGCCGTGCCAGCGCCTTCTGCAGGGCCTGAGCAGGAACCGAGGTCACATCTGCATGAATCGACGACATATCCTCGACGCTGATCTTCTTGCCTTCGAGATCGGCGATGCGTGAGGCAATGCGCTCTGCCCTGAAGCCCGACCCAAAGAAGTTGGTCAAGTAGTAGGGATAGCTTTCGTCGACAACTCGCTGGTTGCAGGTCACGACCCAGCCGGTCTCGGGGTTACGGGTGCGAGGCAGTTCCGCCGGCAGAATGTAGCCCTGCCACTCGTGCTCACCAGTCCAGCCGGGCACAGGGCCCCAGCCGTTGCTGCTGCCTCGGACAGGAATGCGGCCACGCAGCGTGTAGCCGAAGTTACCGTGGACATCTGCGTACGGGTAGTTGTTCACGCGGTCAGTCCAGCCCTCGAACGCCTCCTCAAACTCGTCTGCCGACTTCGACTTCATCACTCTATAGGCGGCATCAAGCCATGGCGTGCCTTCTCTTGAACCGGGATCTGCCAGCGCGACGCCGTAGCCGTTTGTAGAGTCACCGGCGATCACAGGACCGTGATGTGTCTCGACGACGCGGACCTGCACGTCTTCGCCACCTTTGACCTTCAGCGTCTCGCTGGAGACATCCGCCTGCGTCCACGCGTCCTTATAGAGGTATTCGGTCTTGCCGTTGCTGGTGCGGAACTGCTCAACGAACAGGTCCTGCGTGTCCACTCCGCCGTGCGTCATGCCCCAGCCGATGTGCTCGTTGTGGCAGAAGTGGAGCGCCATCGGCACGCCGGGAATCGAGTGGCCAAGAGCGGCAAAGTCGGGTCCGATGAGATGCACCTGGTAGTAGACATTCGGTGCTTCAAGGCCTCGGTGCGAGTCGCCGGCGACCAGTGGCAGGCCCGATTCGGTGCGGTCACCTGCAACCGCCCAGCCGTTGCTGCCACCGTCGATGTCGTTAAGCATGCTGGAAGCTTCGACGACCGTGCGAAGTTCGTCGACGGCGTTGAGCACCGGCCCCGAATAGCGTTCTCCGGGCGGTACTGTCAGCAGGCTACCTGGCTGGTAGCCGGGCGAGAGCTTCGCCGCACGCTCAGGGCCAATCTCGGCGGCCAGTCTGGCGAGCCAGAGTTTCCCCTGGAATGAACCTTCGGCGGTGTTTCGCACTTTGTAGACGACAACGCAGTGCCACGGCTCCCACCTTTCGGGCCTCGCGCCGAGCAGCTTGTATTCGACCGGCAGCGCTTCAGTGCTCTCTATGAACGCATTGACACCGTCGGTGTATGCATCGACTGCAGTCTTGACCTCGGGACTGGCGATCGAGTAGTCGAATTTCGAGACACGCTCCATGCGACGCCGTCTCATCAGCTTGTCCTGCTCGACTGCTGCGGCACCAAGATACTCGGCCGCACGCCCGAGACACCGCAACCTGTCGAAGTCCATCTGGAAGAGCCGGTCCTGCGCCGTGGCGAAGCCCTGGGCAAAGAACAGGTCGTACTCGTTTTCCGCCTTGATATGAGGTATGCCCCAGCCGTCTCTCCTTATAGAGGTGCCTGACTTCAGCTGTGAGAAGGTCTGTGGTGTCGTGACGTCCGGCAGTGCGGCTTTAAGATCGGCTTCAGTCAGTTGGGGCATTCGTTGTAGATCCGATCGGAAGGATTGAAATGGTGTGGCGATCCGTGCCGGTCGCTGAGCGTCCGTCACTCTACGGGTAAGAGGGCAACTGTCAAGCTAGCCGAGGCACACCGTCGAACACGATTGACGGTGGTGCGGGGAGAGAGATAATTCGCCAATCGGACGAAGAATCACTCTGATCGGAGAGTGGAGTTGCGGATCCCCGAAGGCAAAATTGGACGCGTTGACTTCGACCCGCGCGGCTACTATTCCGATGTGTATGTCGTTGTTTGCCGTTGGCTCGACAACGCTTGGTACATATTCCGTTCGGAGTCCGTCGATTTCGATTTAGCGAACGTGCTCGAAGACGTCTGTATGGATGAACAGACCTCGATTGAATCGTGGTTCGAAGGTGTGCAGATAACCTGGCTCTACGATGCGCCACTAGATTTCTGCGCACGCGCAGTTCGAGAGTAGGTCAGGTCTACAGGAATCGAAACGACGGTCCGTCGCGAACGGGACACTAGTCGCCCGCAGGCACCCGCCGAATTGGATCAATAGTCAATAGAAGGAACACATGAAGATCACCAACGTCAGGTCATGGGTCGTGAAACTGGACTGGGACGACAACCCGGGCGCTGACGAAGTCCGCTCTCCGACTCGTCGTTCCTTCGTCTTCGTGCAGGTCGATACCGACGAAGGCATCACCGGCTGGGGTGAGATCACGACCTATCCGGGACCCGTCGCCAACCGGGCCATCGCGGCGTACGTGAACGAGATCGGTGACTGGCTGAAGGGTGAGGATCCGGAGAAGATCGAGTGGATCTGGGCGAAGATCTTCCGCGGCATGACATACGTCGGCACGCGCGGTGCCACGACCGCGGCGATCTCGGGTATCGACATCGCTCTCTGGGACATCCGCGGCAAGGCTCTCGGACTACCGATCTACAGACTGCTCGGCAGCGAGGTACGAGACAAGATCGCCCTGTACACCCATCCGCCGCAGCCGAGCACACCCGCAGACATCGTCCCGTGGGTTAAGGAGATCAAGGACTCCGGGCATCGGGCGTTCAAGATGGACCCGATGATGGCGAACCTTCACGTGGGTAACGACGCGTTCCTGGATGGCGAGATTTCTGCCGAGGTGGTCGCGATCGCCGCCGAAATAACGGCCGCGGCGCGTGAAGCGGTCGGGCCGGAGATGGAGATCCTGATCGACGCGCACGGAATGTACAACGTGCCTTCGGCCGTGAAGCTCGCAAATGCGCTCGAGCCTTCAGGCATCTTCTGGTTCGAAGAGCCGGTGCCGACAGAGAGCTGGAAGGCGTTGAAGCAGGTGAAGGAAGAGGTGAATGTGCGGATCAGCGTCGGCGAGCGACTGCACACTCGCTGGGAGTTCGTGCCGATCTTCGAGAATAACCTGGCCGACTTCGTGATGCCGGATGTGACGTGGACCGGCGGGATCACTGAGCTGAAGAAGATCACGACGATGGCAGAGGCGTACTACATCCCGATGTCGCCGCACGATGCTTCCGGCCCGATCAACATCATGGCGGGCGCGCACGTGATGATGACCTGCCCGAACTTCTACAAGCTGGAGACCAGTCGCTA
This sequence comes from Dehalococcoidia bacterium, assembly GCA_028285005.1. Taxonomy (GTDB): domain Bacteria; phylum Chloroflexota; class Dehalococcoidia; order Lucifugimonadales; family Lucifugimonadaceae; genus JAJCYX01. Next base: position 5,150 of record JANQQP010000036.1, read on the forward strand.
TGACCTGTCAGGCTACAACGTGTTCATCGACAAGCCGTTGGACATCCGGAGCGGCGACCTCTACCTGGACCCAAACGCGCCGGGCCTCGGCATCAACCTGGACCCGGAGTTCCTCGCAGCACACGAGGTGACTGGAGCGGACACAGCGAAGTAGGGATCAGCCCGCCGGCCGCAGCATGATGCGGTTGGCCACGCCGTAACCAAGCACCGCCGCCTTGCCGTTGACGGTGAGGGCAACCACTCCTCTATAAGGAGCCACGTCGTCGACCGTCACGCGGACGCCTGGCAGGACACCGGTCTCTACGAGGTATTTCACCAGCTCTTCGTCATCCTCCGGGATGCGGTCGATCACCATCTCGCTGCCATTCGGAGCCTGATCGAGCGTTACAACATTGCGCGACTGTCGATACCCTGACCCGGGAATAGGCTGGCCGAATGGGTCCGTTTTCGGGTCGTCTAGCCGGTCCTTGATGCGCTGCTCGATCTCGTCTGAGAGTGCGTGTTCAAGCATGTGGGCCTGCGCGTTGACATCCCACAGTTGAACTCCGAGCATGTCGACGATCATGCGTGCTGCAAGCCTGTGGCGACGGATTATCCGCTCAGCGAGCGCCTTTCCGGTGACCGTGAGGCCGATGTCTCGAGATTCGCTGATGCGGATCAGCTGCTCACGCTCCATGCGCCTGAGCATTCCAGACACTGACGGCAACGATGTTCCCAGGTTCTCCGTCTCGGGCACTCGACGCAACTGGGCGACGAGGTTAGAGTTCGTGACCCGCAACCCCTGCTCCTCGACGAGATAGATCGAGAGCAGGTAGTTCTCCATCGCCTGCGTCAGCCGAATTTCGCTCTGGGACCGCCGCTTAGACGACGTTTTTTTCGATTTCGTGTTCGAGTCGTCCGCCATGTCCTGCTCTCCTCGAGTGATGAAAGCTGATCAGATATTCGACAAGTGATCCGAGCGCCGCGCCCGTCCTGACATTGTGTTCTCGTTCACACAATACGATGGAATTCGTTCGTGCGTGCGAAGTATAGCGCGGCTCTTCGGTAGTAGATCGATTTCCGACCAGACATCGAACAAGTGACACAGGGTCGGCTGGTGTCGGTTCGGAGTAGTACGATCAGCATGAAGCAGCCCAGTGGGGTTACAACTTCGGAGGAAGTCGGATGAGCGAGATCACGACAACCGACGGCATTGTTCGATGCGGTTGGGCAGGCGATGAACCCGGGGCGATGCGCGACTACCACGACTCCGAGTGGGGAGTGCCGGTGCATGGTGAGCAGGAGCTGTTCGAGTTGCTATGCCTGGAGGGTGCGCAGGCCGGCCTGAGTTGGAACACGATCCTGAACCGTCGGGAAGGATACCGATTGGCTTTTGATGGCTTCGATATCGCCCGCGTCGCAAGTTACGACGCAGCTAAGGCCGAGGAGCTGCGTGGCGATGAGCGCATCATCCGCAACAGGGCGAAGATCAAGGCGTTCATTGGCAACGCACAGGCTGTCTTGCAGATGCGAGACGAGGACCTGAGCCTGGACAATCATCTTTGGTCGTTTGTAGACGGCGAGCCGCGGGTGAACGGCTGGAAGGAGATGTCCGAAATCCCGGCAGAAACAGCGGAGTCGCAGGCGATGAGCAAGGCGCTGAAGAAGCGGGGCTTCGGTTTCGTTGGCCCGACGATCTGCTACGCGTTCATGCAATCAGCAGGAATGGTGAACGACCACATCGTAAGTTGCTTCAGGTATGGCGAGGTGTAAGGCCAGGACGAGCGCACTGGCGGAACGCTAAATGCGTAAGTCTGCCCATCGTCGGCGTGCGTGATTCCATTGACTACCGGATGATCTTTAGATTCAATAGAACACTGGCGCTCACAACTGGGTGCCGATAGCGGTACAGGCATCACGCCGTCGTTCGCATCTCGGATGTCGATATCCGAAACGGCGATCCTCACACCGTTCTTGCCGTAGTCGTTCCCGAGTAGCTCAGCGGTAGAGCAGCTGACTGTTAATCAGCGGGTCACAGGTTCGAATCCTGTCTCGGGAGCCAAACTCAGTTCTCTTGCTGATCCGACTCGTTGTCTCCCATTTTGGGGAGTCGCTTTTCTTTAGTGAGTGGACAGCAAACCTGATCCGTTGGCGACCTGCAGCGCGACTTTGCGATCTCCCGCGCGGTGAAGCCAGTACGAGTATGCCCTGATCGCCGATCAGCAACTTCGATTTCGCGAATCTTGGCGAGGACATTGCTGCTCCGGTGGATTTATTTCTTGATATTTAATCTCAAATAGTTGTATTGCGTTAGGCTCGTCCCGCGCCTAGACTGTTCGCTCGCCTCAGCGTCGGCTGATCATCACGGAAACTGACGGCGCTGAGAACGAGTCTGGTTCTCAACCTTAGAGACTAACGACGGCCAAGTATCGCTGTATTAGATGATACTTAGTCGCAATTCATTTCATGTTCAGTTACTCAAGAAAGGTCGGTTCACTGTGAACGCGACATACAGATCCCGCAGAGCCTTCATATGGGTATTAGCCGCTACAGCGTTAACGGTCGCCATGGCATGTAGCAGTTCAGAAGCCGAACCGACGGACGGTCCCACTGCGACGCCTCAGGTAGTCGAAGTTATTCAAACCGTGGAGGTGCCGGTGGAGGTTCCAGTTGAGGTGGAAGTGCCGGTTGTTCGCAACTCCCCCGTGAACAACCCTCTGCAGTGTGTGACGGACTACGACCCGGAGGTTGACTACTTCCCGGACAAGACCGAAGCGGAGCACGCACTTGAGTGGGATGTTGAGTACCACAGCAACTACAAGGTGGTGACTGTGGACACGGACTCAAGCCCTGAAACGGAGAACCTGGTCAGGTACGTGCTGGTCCAGTGCGGGACGCCTGCACCGGCGCTGACTGGTGACCTGTCGGACGCCCTTTCGGTTGAGGTTCCGGTACAGCGATTCTGGGAAGGCGGTGGAGCGGTATTTGCTTCGCTGGACGCCCTGGGCGTGCTCGACACGCTGATCGGGGTCAACACCAGGACTTCAGGTTCGCAGAACGACTTCCTGCCCGATGTGATCAACCGGGTTGCGCATCCCGACGTGAACAAGGAGACCTCTTACGGAGAGGACCTTGAGCTGATCGTTGCCGGTGAACCCGACGTTTACTTCCAGTACAACTCCGACGATTGGCGCCAGAACGCGCTCGATGTCGGTGTGCCGGCTGTCTTCTACTCTCCGTTCTCAGAAGGCCCTCTAGGCTCGTCGGAACAGGTCAAGTTCGTATCCCTGTTCTACAACCTTGAACTCCGAGCAAATCGCTACTTCGAACCGATTGAGCAGGAGTACGAGCGGATCACGGCGCTGGCCCAGACCCAAACAGACAAGCCGACAGTGCTTCTTGGGACAATCGCCAGTTCCGGTGTGTTCCAGAGTCGAAACCGCACCCGACTGGAATCGGTTCTGATCGAGGACGCCGGTGGAATCAGGCCTCTTCTTACGGCTGTCGACCAGGGCTTCCTTGACGGTACTGCCCACCTCGGATTCGGTGGCATAGCACTGGAGGTTGCGCTGGAGCATGCGGCAGATGCCGACTACTGGTTCGAGCTGGCGTTCCGCCCTCGGGCTACCAACGTTCCGGAATACCTGGAGCGGAACCCGCTGAACGTGAGCTTCCCGGCGCTTGAGCAAGGAAACGCATTCCACCGCTACGGCCGTGCAGTTGACTACCACAGCACTGCGGCCATCAGGGTGGACATCCTTCTGAAGGACATTGTCAGCATCCTCCACCCGGAGCTGCTGCCGGACCACGAGATCGTGTTCCTGGACCGGATCGAAACCGAGCTCCAGGCCAAGCAACTTGCTGGCAACCCAACCGGGCCTGTGACCGACTACGACCCGGAGATCGACTACTTCCCGGACAAGGTTTCGGTTGACTGGGCGCAGGACTGGACGGTCACGTACCACGGCAACTACAAGGTCGTGAACATGGGACCGGTCGGTGACGCGAGGGCCGGATCACGCGAGACCTTCGTGCTGGTGCAGAAAGGAACGCCTGCTCCGGAGCTGCGCGGAAACCTGGCGAACGCGCACATCGTTCCCGTCCCGGTGGACAGCGTGTACGAGAACTCTGGCGGCGGTTCAATCGTGACCGCTCTCGAGCACCTCGGCGAAGCCGAATCGTTGATCGGGCTGGCATACATTCCATTCGGCGACTTCTCGGACATCACGCCGGAAGTGGACAAGCGATACGACATGGAAGATTTCCTGGTCGCTGACATCTCCGTCGGCGGCTGGGAGCCAGTCGTCGATGCGGCGCCTGATCTCGTCGTGGTTCCGTTCAGCGCTACACAGCGGGAAGAAGCACGTGCTCTTGGTCTCCCTGCAGTCTTCTACAACGGCTTCTGGGAGAACCCACTCGGTTCTGCCGAGCAGCTTAAGTTCTGGTCGCTCTTCTTCAACAAGGAAGAGAAAGCGAATGAGCTTTTCGCTCCGGTTGAAGAGGCGTACGTGGCGCTGGCAGATATCGTTGCTGATTCGGTTGCGCCTGGAAACAGGCCTACGGTGCTGCACGGTTCTATCAGCAGCAGTTCCGGCAACTGGTCCACGACCGGGCCAGACAGGATTGACTACCACTTGATCCGTGAGGCCGGTGGTGAGCCTGTGTTGATCGACCTGGATGTAGCTAGCGACGGCTTCGTCAGCTATTCGATGGAATCAACGCTAGATGCTGGTAGCGATGCAGACTTCTGGTGGAATTCTTCGTACTCCGCGCTGGACTTCGGAGCAGACGGCAACGCCTGGCTTGGAGCGAACGCTCTGTACGGAGAGCTGTCAGCTTTCGACAACGGCACAGGATTCCACATCTTCAAGCGGGGCGAGGATTTCTGGAAGACGGCGGTCGGCTATCGAGTCGATCTCCTGCTCCGTGACCTCGTGAGCATTCTCCATCCCGAACTGCTTGAGGAATCGCACGAAACGCTGTGGCTGGAGCGGATCGTCCCGTAGCCAACCTAGAGAAGCCCTCCGGATGTCACCGGCGCGGCTGCGGATACTCCAGTTCCGCACCGCGCCGGTGTGCCAAGGCGAATACCCGCAACAGGAGACGTCTGAGCGTTTGATGAAGCGAAGAGAACGCGTTGCTATTTAATCGACGACTTTGGAACATGATGGCCGAGGTCCGTTGGCGGATCGCGGTGTCTGTGGCGCTCGGATTCCTGGTCACGGTATTCGGAATTGGTAGACGGGCCGCGATCGGGTGGGCGCTCGGCCTGATGGTGACCGGCCGTGCCACTGAGACGCTGATCGCGCCTCTCGCAATCGTGGCAGTGGCTACGATCCTTAAGCCGTGGCTCGAGTACTACCTCAAAGACTTCAACATCATCACGGGCCATATTGTCCAGCGTAAATTGCATCAGCAGCTATTCGAGCAGTTGATGCGCGTTGGTCCCGGATACCTGGCCAGCCAGCGCACCGGCGAAATCCTGCTGTCGTTGAATCACGGGGTTTACCAGCTCCGCACGTACACATCTGACTACGTCCCTCAAGTGCTCACTGCGGTGCTGGCGCCGATCGCCATCTACGCGTTCGTGGCGTTCATGGACTGGCAAACAGCTGTGATTTACGCAGTTGCAGCGGTGCTGGCAGTCGTCGCGCCTACGGCGCTGTTCCCGTGGACATCGCGCGCTAGCGAACGCAGACGGGATGCGCTGGCGAAGTTCGGCTCTGACTTCCTGGATTCAATACAGGGGTTGCCGACGCTTCAAGCATTTGGCCAGACGAATTCGAGAGCAGCGTTCCTGCGGCGGCGAGCCCACGAACTCTTCCGATCGACGATGTTGCTACTGGCGACGAACGCAGGATCCACTGTCGCCACGAACCTCTTTGTAGTCGTCGGCACCACATTGGCTCTCGCCTGGGGTGCGATTCGCGTAGCGGATGGAACCCTGGAAGTCACAACGCTGTTCGTAGTCCTGATGCTCGGTGCAGAGGTGTTCGATCCTGCACACAAGCTTGCGAAGCTTTACCACCAGGGAATGACCGGCCTCGCTGCACTGGCGAGTGTGCTCGGGTTCATGGACGCTGTGCCCCTGGTCCGCGAGCCAGAAGAACCGAAGACGCCCGCGCCAAACACTCCTCCGTCCGTCGAATTCTCCGATGTGACCTTCACCTATCCAGCGACCAGCGCTCCGGCCCTGCGCGGAATTTCCTTCAGGGCGGACGCCGGCGAGACCATTGGGATCGTGGGGCCAAGTGGAGCGGGCAAATCGACTCTGCTATGGCTGCTCGAACGCTTCTACGACCCTGACTCAGGTATCGTGCGCGTGAACGGGATGGACATCCGCTCCCTCGCCCTCGATGAACTGCAGAGCCAGGTCGCGGTGGTGTCGCAGGACCCGTACCTGTTCAACGGCACTGTGACGGAGAACATCGCGCTCGGGTGCATCGGTGCAAGCGACGCGGACATCAGAGCCGCGGCGCGGGCGGCCAATGCCGAAGAGTTCATAGACGGACTGCCGCATGGCTACGAAACGCGGATCGGGGAACGGGGAATCCGCCTGTCTGGTGGGCAGAGACAACGCATTGCAATCGCGCGGGCAATGCTCAAGGACGCCCCCATCGTTGTCCTCGATGAGGCGCTATCCGCCGTAGATTCGGTCACGGAGTCGAAGGTCCAGGACTCTCTGAACCGGCTTTCAGCAGGAAAGCTAACGATCGTGATCGCCCATCGACTGTCGAGTGTGTTGCACGCCGACCGGACTGTAGTGCTGGAGGATGGGAAGGTAGTCGAGGTCGGCACTCATGCCGATTTGCTCTTAGCAGACGGCACCTACGCTCGCTTGATGGCTGACCAGGCAATGGAGGCGAAGCAGTCTGAGGAACGCGAGCGCGATGACCTGGACACGCTACTGGACTCCCGGGATCCAGACGCCGAGGTGCGCCTGGGCGAGACTGGCGAACTCATTCGCAGCGAGACCGTAGGACGTGGCGAGACCACTCGGTTCTTGCTTGGTCTCGCGAGGTCGGCCCGGCTGATGCTGGCTTCTATGGGTGTTCTCGCTCTGGCCTCGAAAGCTAGCCAGGTTGGCCTGGCGGTCGTGGCGGCTGTGACGGTGGGTCAGGCTGTGCAGGGGCACTCTCTTGACGGCTATCTGATTGCGCTGGCGGCGCTGGCGATTGGCGGCATTGCGCTCCAGTGGCTGGAATCGTGGGTCTCACACACCCTGGCGTTCGGCTCGTTAGCTGACATGCGGGTCAACATGTTCCTGAAACTGGATGAGCTGGGCCCGGGCTATCTGCAACGGCGGCGCACCGGCGATCTCGTTGGCACCGCAACGCACCAGATCGACAACCTGGAGTTCTTCTTCGGGCACTACGTGCCAACTGTGGTGGTTGCTGCGCTGATGCCGCCGGTCCTCCTCATAGTGCTGGCGTTCGTCAACCCATGGCTTGCATTAGTGATAGTGCCATTCGCACTGCTGATGACGCTGCCCGGCATCCTGTCTCTCGATAGGCGCCGTCACTACACGATCATCTCCGAGCTATATGCCGAGGCCGATGCGCACGCGTCAGACTCAGTTCAAGGGGCGAGAGAGATCGCTCAACTTGGACAAGGGAAACACTTCGTGCGGCGAGCCTCCGAGAAGTTTGGAGACGCGAAGGACGAGCTCGAGAGTTTCATGCGGAAGTACGAGCGGCAGAACGCACTGACTGACGCGATCACCGGCTACGGCATGGTCGCCGTTCTGATCCTGGGCACTCTACTGATCGACGATGGCTCGCTGAGCCGGTTCATGCTGCCGGTAGCGATCGTCCTGAGCATTTTCATCCTGTCCCCGGTTGTGGACTTCAGCGTGCTCAGCTCAATGGCTGGCGGCATGTTCGCGTCGGCGTCGCGGGTGGCCGCGGTTCAGACGGCTGTGCCTGACGTCGCCGACGGACAGGGTGTGGTTAATCACGAAAGTCGCGGTCTCGGCACCACGTCGCAACTGGTCGTCGATGACGTTTCATTTGCGTACGACTACTCCAAGGGACCGGCACTCGAGAGTGTGTCGTTCTCTGTGAACGCCGGAGCAACGGTCGCATTGGTGGGACAGTCCGGGGCTGGCAAGACGACGCTGGCGCACCTGCTGATGCGCTTCTGGGATCCTGAATCCGGACAGATCGCGCTGGAAGGTCGAAATCTGCGCGACTACCGACTGAACGAACTGCGCGATCAGATCACGCTTGTGGCCCAGGACACCTACCTGTTCAACGGGACGATCCGAGACAACCTCCTTGTGGCGAAACCAGGAGCAGGCGACAGCGAGCTTGAGAACGCGCTACGGCTCGCTGGCCTGAGTGAGTTCCTAATGGCCGGGAGCGACGGGTTGAGCAAGCCCGTTGGAGAAAGGGGTATCCAGATCTCCGGTGGCCAACGGCAACGGATAGCCATCGCTCGGGCGTTCCTGAAGGATGCGCCGATCATCATCCTGGACGAAGCGACCTCTCACCTTGATGCCGTCAATGAACGGCTCGTGCATGAAGCGCTGGACCGACTTAAGGCCGGGCGAACGACCATTGTCATCGCGCATCGACTGTCGACAGTGCGCAATGCGGACCTGATCGTCGTGATGCATCACGGGAAGTTGGTCGAGTCAGGCACTCATTCCAGCCTGCTAGCCCAGCGCGGGTTGTATGCCAGCCTCGTAGACGCCCAGTTGCTTGCGACAGCCGGATCAGCATGAGCGAACAGGGGCGAGAGATCGGTGCTCGCGTAACTGCACACGCTTCGGCGAGCGGCGATGCCGAGGCAGACCTACTTGCACTCGGGCAACGACGCCGGTATGCAAGCTTATTTCTGCTGTTGGCTGCAATCACAGTCGGCGGCGTATTGCTGTCGCTGAGCTGGTCCTCCGTCAGCATTCCGGTCGGTCAGGTTCTGACCATCCTTTTTGGGGGCGAGGCAGACAAAAGCACCTGGCGTGTGATCGTCATGGACATCCGGCTGCCGCGCATCATTACCGCGATGGCAGTGGGAATCGGGTTGGGACTTGCCGGACTGCAGATTCAGACTGTCTTTCGCAACCCACTTGCCAGTCCATTCACCCTCGGCATCTCATCTGGCGGCAGCCTTGGAGTCGCTCTGGTCATTCTGGTTGGACCAGCGACACTTTTCTTCGGAGCTACGGGCGGCGGTGTCCTGAACAACCTAGGAGTCGTGTTTGGCGCAGCGATTGGCGCGGCCGGGGTCATGGCGCTGATGCTCGTGATCGCCTCGCGCGTACAAGACATGGTGATAGTGCTGCTGCTCGGAGTTGTCATTGGTGCACTCGTCAGCGGGATCGTGACGATCCTCATCTTTTTTGCCGATGAGCAGCGCACTCGGGAATTCGTGGAATGGGGCCTGGGCAGTTTCAACCGCGTTCGCTGGGATGAAATGCCATTCTTCACCCTCGCGATCGCGTTCGGCGTACTCCTCGCGACGTTCAGGATGAAACAGCTGAACGCACTTCTGCTCGGCGAGAACTACGCACGAAGTATGGGGCTAAACGTTCGAACCGCACGCATCACGATCCTTGCCAGCGCTTCATTGATGTCCGGTGCAATCGTGGCATACGCCGGACCGATCAGTTTCCTTGGCATTGCAGTGCCGCACATCGCTCGAGGAATTTTCCGCACTTCCGATCATCGAATGCTCGTGCCAGGAACACTACTCGTAGGGGCGATTATCGGACTGGCTTGCGGACTGCTTGCAGAGATGCCGAACAGCAACCTCAACCTGCCGATCAACGCTGCGACGGCACTCTTCGGCGCGCCAGTAGCGATCTGGGTGCTCTTGAAAACCAGGAGAGGGTACTCAACGTGATCAAGGTAGCGAGGCCTGCGCCCAGCAGTGGCCAGACCGCAGACTGTTGAGCGCACGACACTCCATCACTGGAATTTTTATTGATACTTAATCTCGCATATCTGTATTGCTAATCGCATTTCCTGAGAATAGACTTACGCTCCCGGGACGCCATTTTCCGTGATGTAATCATCACAAGATTAACTGGTGCCTCGAGCTACCTGACGAGACTTGCGCGGTACGAAACAGCCCAATGTAGTGATACTACATATCATCAAATCAGTGTGTAACTAGAAAGAGGTCGAACTTTAGGATGAGCGCGACATTCAAATCCCGCAGATCAATGATCTGGCTCCTGGCCGCGGCAACTGCAGCTGTTGCGATGATCGCAGTTGCATGCAGCAGTGAAGACGCTACCCCGACTGCGGCTCCGGCCACGGGGCCGACTGCGACTCCACAGATCATTGAAGTTATTCAGACCGTGGAAGTACCAGTCGAAGTAGAGGTGCCCGTAGAAGTTGAGGTGCCAGTCGAAGTGGAGGTGCCTGTGCTGCCGGCCCCTACAAGCAACCTCCTCACTGCGGTGACAGATTATGACCCTGACGTGGACTACTTCCCTGACAAAGTGGTCGTGGAGCACTCGAAGTTCTGGGACATCGAGTATTTCAATAACTACAAGGTGATAACGACCGCTACAACCATTGACCCCGACGATCCTCAGGAGGAGAAGTACGTCCTGGTCCAGAAAGGGACTCCGGCACCGGAACTGACCGGTGACCTTGATGGAGCTTTCGTGTTCCAGGTTCCTATCGACAGCCTCTGGGAGCAGACAGCCGCGTTGTATGCCGGTCACGAAGTGCTCGGGGTCGCCGACAAGATCGTCGGTTGGAGCTACACTCACACCGGGATCCAGTACATGCCACAGCTTTCAAGAAGGGCTGCAGCGGGAGACATCGTCGAACTTGACCACGCGCCGTTCAACACAGGCGCGGGGGAAGAAACTGTTGTTGAGACAGCCCCAGAAGTTTTCATCTGGGGAAGAAACACGCAGGAGCAACGAGCGGCGAAGCGAGCCGTCGGGATCCCGATTGTAGTTTTCGACTCGTTCAGGGAATCACCCCTGGGTTCAGCTGAAGGCGTTAAGTTCGCTTCGCTCTTCTACAACCTCGAAGGCCGCGCAAATGCCGTCTTCGAGCCAATCGCAGAGCGCTACCTCGAACTCAAGGACCTCGCCGCAACCGCCTCAGATTCTCCGACTGTCCTCGTAGGAAACGTGAGTTCGGCCGGATTCACGACGAGGCCATCTGATCGCTTTGAGTCGTTCCTGATCAGGGATGCAGGTGGTCAGCGAGTATTGAGCGATGACATGCTGATCTTCGGTGGCTTCTTCCCGTCGGTGTCACTAGAAACAGCGCTCGAACTTGGATCGGACGCGGAATTCTGGTTCGGAATGCACTACTTGCCTTCCCAGCAAACATCCGCTCAGTTCATAGATGCAGACTCGGTAAATTCGAACTTCGAGGCGTTGGATAACGGAAAGATGTTCCATCGCTTCGGGCCGCGAGGTGAAGACTACTTTGTTACCGGTGGCCTGTTGGTGGACGTGATGCTGGCGGACATCATCAGTAACCTTCACCCCGAACTGCTCCCGGATCACCAGCCTGTCTTCCTTCAGACGGTGCCCGGCTCTTCGAGTTAGCAACTGAAAACCATGGCCCAAAGGGCTGTTCATAGACCGTCGACGCTCTTAGTGAGTGTCGACGGTCTATGGTTAAGCTCAATCTCAGAGAGGGCGACGCTAGAAGCATGGGACTCAACAGCTGACATGCACGGACGTGACACTGCTCTGATTCACGCACCGGTTACTGACTGCGCTCTGGCCATAACCAGGCGAGGGTACTCGACGTGAACGTTGAATCACCTGTAGCACTCGAGACGAGAGACCTATCAGTCGGATACAAAACCGGTCGACGCAGATCGACGGTCATTGTGTCCTCCATCAACGTCCGCCTCAGTCATGGGGAGTTTGTCTGCCTGCTTGGCCCGAACGGCGCAGGCAAGTCAACCTTGCTGAGAACCATCGCACGCATGCAGCCCTCGATCAGCGGTCAAACCTTGATCCAGGGCACAGACCTGAGCGCCCTGCCAGGACAGCAGCTGGCCAAGCTGCTCAGCGTTGTGCTAACCGATCGACTGAGCATCACTCGGTTGACCGGCTACGACCTTGTGAGCCTCGGCAGGTTTCCGCACACCGGCTGGTCTGGACGGCTAAGTGCTGAGGATCGTCAGATCGTCGGGTGGGCAATCGAAGTGACTCATTCGGAGCACCTTGCCAATCGCGATGTCTCCGAGATGAGCGACGGTGAGCGCCAACGGATCATGATCGGTCGCGCGCTCGCTCAGAAGCCGTCGGTGATGCTTCTCGACGAGCCGACGGCGTTTCTCGACCTGCCCACAAGGGTTGAGATCACTGGCCTCCTCAGGAGACTTGCGCGGGAGGCCGACCTGGCGGTCTTGATGTCGACTCACGACCTGGACCTGGCGATCAGGTCGGCCGACACACTCTGGCTAATGCAAGCCGAAGGAAGCGTGGCGGTTGGAGCACCAGAGGATCTAGTTCTCGACGGGGCACTCGAGGGAACGTTCGGGACTCCTGAACTCACGTTCGATAGCGAGCTAGGCGGATTTCGCAGCACACCCGCCGTTTTCGCCACGGTGCGCTTGGATGCAGATGGACTGCAGGGACTCTGGATGAAGAGAGCTCTGGAAAGAAGTGGCTTCGGACTTACCGAAGAAGATTCAGCGTTCGCGTCGGTTTCGTCTGATGAGGGTTCGACGTGGGCCGTCACCATCAATAGCTCCACAACCACATGCGCCACAGTCTCAGACGTGCTCCGGCTTCTCAATCATGGACGAAACCGTGTTGGAAGTCCGGCACGGTAGAAATCTCTCGTCATCGTGCTCCGAGCACGAATCTATTGATGCGATAGCCGGTGGTCATTCGCCTTACTAGCCATGGGGCGAGAGTCAGAAGCGTCCGCCAGAAGAGGGGAACGTCTTCACCTCTTCGTCGAATAGCCGAGCGCGGACACACGCGCCAGCGAGCGAACGGATCCCTTGCCACTTGCTGAAGTCGTAGTCGAGCGCATCGACGATCTCGACAGCCTTGGGGTCGCGTAGCAGGCCCCTGGGCTTTTTAGTCTCCTCCGCGCGGCCCAACAGCGGGATCAGCAACGTGGTCTGCGTCGGCCCAAGCTCGACTTTCACCTTTTGTGTCATCGGGCACTCCCTTTCTCACCTGGGATGAGATTGCCTTCCGCAGTCTCCATGATCTGGTGAGCTCTCGGAGTTCCTGGGTTGAGGTCACCTGCCAGGTCAGTGTAAAGCGCGGAGATTTTATGATACTTACTCTCAATATATGCGCAGTCGTTCATTTATTTGACAGCATCCAGCACGTATAGTTACGCTTCAACGTTAGCCATTCTACACTGACGCACCTGCCACAACGGCGAATAGCTGCATCAGTTGATGATACTTAATCTCAGGATTTTTGAGGGCACATTGGAGCTTACCGGTTACTGCCTGGGCCTCGAGAAGGTCGTGAAGATTGTTGACCCTGAACTGGTGACGATGAAGGACGGTCGCAAGGCAGTTAAGGGGTTCGCCGAGGACAACCGGAGCTACAAGGTATTCAAGATTCTCGCTGCCGATGAGGCAACTGAGGCCGAAGCGGCGCTCGGACGTTAACTCGACTTATTCCATACCCGGGCGGCACGTGCTTCCTGCACCGCCCGGCCTTTGCAAACCTGGAGAACTTCAAACAGCCATGATTGGAACCAATCGAATCCGAAAGTTCGGCCTCGCCATGTCTGTAGCCAGCCTCGCTGCTGTCGCCATCGCGTGCGGTAGCGACTCAGGCACAGCGGCGGACCCGACATCAACGCCCACTACGGAGGTCGCACTACAGGTCGTCACGACGATCTATCCGGTCACTTTCTTTTCGGAGCAAGTCGGAGGTGAACGGGCTGAGGTAAACACGCTCATTAGTCCCGGCACTGACGCTCACGACTTCGTGCCGACCGCCAGCGACATAATCGCCATCCGGGAAGCGGACGTCCTGGTCTACAACCACCCATCTTTCGAGAGTTGGGTTGAGGATGCACTCGAGTCTGTGGCGAGTGATGATCTCGTTGTTGTGCTGACCGCCGATCTTGAGGTTGAAGAAGACGAGCACTCTGACGGTGATAAGCACGAGGGCGAAGACGAACATGGCGACCACGATGAGCATGGTCACCTGGACGAGCATGGGCACGACCACGGCGGCGTGGACCCGCACGTCTGGCTTGACCCGATTCAGGCGATCACTCAGGTAAGAGCGATTGAGCAGGCCTTCGCCCAGGCCGATGCTTCCGGAGCGGACATATACAGCGCCAATGCCGATGCTCTGGTCGCTTCTCTCGTGCAGCTAGACGGAGAGTTCACCAACGTCTTAGCGGATTGCACCCAGGACCACGTTGTCGTCTCGCATGAAGCGTACGGCCACATGGCCGCGCGGTACAGGTTCGAGCAGCTTGCGCTGGGAGGCCTGGCCGGTGAGGTAGAGCCCGGGGGAGGGCGCATAGCCGCGATCGCAGACGAGATGAGCGAACTTGGCGTGATGCATGTCATGCAGGAGCCGATCATCAACTTCGAGTTGGCCGATACCGTCGCTCGCGAGACAGGCGCCGACATCCTACAGTTGCACCCGCTCGGCTACATCACGGTGGAAGACATCGACGCCGGTGACGACTACTTCACGATCATGCGCAGCAACCTGGACTCGCTACGGGTCGCACTCGGCTGTGTCTAGAGGATAAAAGCAAGGTCTCCGAAACGGGCTGGTGCACTGACATCCGGGCCGCTCGGCGATTTCAAGATGAAACGACACCAATGATCGGGAGTCGATCTGAAGACATGAGTTCCCATGCGGATGTTGATTCCGCAACGATAGAACGATGCAAGGCGGAGTGCATCTGCCCCGACCTGGTATTCCCTGTCGTCGGGAAGGTCGTGCTGCTCTCTGATGCGGAGCAGGTGAGTCAACTGTTTTCGATGCTGGCAGATCCCACTCGCATCAGGATCCTGCATGCGCTGAGCATCTCCGACGAGCTGTGCGTATGTGATCTCGCGTTCCTGGTAGATCTTTCGCAGTCTGCGGTCAGCCATCAGCTCCGCAAACTTCGGATGGCTGGTGTCGTCGCTCGACGCAAAGAGGGGCGCACGGTGTTCTATTCACTTTCGGATGACCACGTGCGGGCCATGCTCAAGAACGGGTTCGAGCACCAAAGGGAGCCTCGGGGCCATGCGTGGCACTCAACGAACGGTCAGTCAGTCGACTCTCGGCTCAGTTGAGGGATGATCGGTTTAGCGCCAGTGAACGAGTCTGGCAGCAGTAAACTGACCAAGGATTCGGCGGACGTCCGGTTCGACTTTTTCAGGGCTTAGTTCAAACCGATTCGCCACTTCGGCGGCGATCTCATCAACGTCGTTTTGCCCGTCGCATAACTCCCACACCATGGCCGCAGTAAGGTTCAATATGTGGGTTGAGTCGTCACGGGAGTCGTAGAGCACGGTCTCGTCATCGAGCTCCTGCTCGAAAACGTTCTCGTGTTGGGCCGGGCGACCAGTCTGGTTCATGGCACTGATGATACGCGCCTGCGGTGACCAGAGCGCGAACGAATCGAAAGCACCGCATGCGGCGTCAGACCACAACCAATCACTCGTCCCAGACCTCAACGCTGAACCATTTGCCCGGTCTCAAGATCGAATTCGTGAGCGATATCCGCGGGCTCGCTAATGACCTCACGAGGATCTTCTCTGCCGCTACTTTGCGATCACAGGCTTCGAAACGGCCGCACACGCGCGTTTCGATTGAGGCTGTGCAAGGTAGCGACGAGACGTTATCCATTGTGGTGGACGGAGAGTCTGAGTTCATGACCACGTCACCGTCCGACCTGCTCAACTACTGCGAGACGCTGGTAACCGGGATCTTCGCCAGGCACCTGACTTCCAATGTGCTAGTGCATTCCGGCGCTGTTGAACGCAATGGAGTCGGGATCCTGTTGCCCGCCGCGTCCGGGGCAGGCAAGAGCACTACGACGACCGCGCTGGCGCTCAACGGATTTCGCTATCTATCAGACGAGATGGCAGTGCTGGATACTGCGGGAACGACTGTGTTCCCGTTCCCGAAGATGCCATCTCTGAAACCAGGAGGCCGCGAGCTGCTGGTGGCTGAATACGGCAACGCGCTCAAGCTCATTCACGATGGCCAGTCGAATGGTGTGAGCTACGTTGACCTTCCTGTCGAAGGGTCCGAATCGGGCGGCACAGCCGTTAAGTACATACTGCTGCTGGGCCGTCGTAGCGATGGCAAGACGGTTGTGAGCGAGGTCAAAAGATCAGAGGCATTGAAGACGCTGGTGCGCGAGAGCCTCGATTTGGCGATCAAGCACAGGGACGGTTTCGATTCACTCTTCAGCCTGACGCAGAACGCCGAGTGCTTCAGGGTTGAGATAGGTGATATCGCAAGCGGAGTAGAGGCGATTCGATCGCTAGTCGACCGCGGAACGAGTTGATTCAGGCTCTCGTGTCTGCAGTGAATGCAGCCAGCGGTCGTTAGCAATGTCTGCCCTGAGGTTGCTCGGAGCGAACGCTCGCGCGGACAACAACCGTCGGGCCTTTCCGACCCTGGGCAGCCGCGGCCTGAACCGGGCAAGCTTACCTGCGCTGTCGCCGCCAGCACTGAAGAACAGCCTGCCTACCCCTGCCAGGACTGTTCGCCCGAGGCGATAGGGCTGTTCCGGTGAGACGAGTGCATGTGCTGCGAACTCGCGCCTGGCAATTACTCTCGACTTTGCGAACACTGGTAGCGACACGCCGTCGGAATCAGCAGAGACCGCTGCATCGGGGATATCCGCGTTGAGCACTCCTCTGGCCATCAGCAGCGCACAACTGACTGGTCTCGCTAGACCATGGTCTGAGACTATCTCCGCGAAACGTGACCAGTCGGGGCTGAACCTCTCACTCTGGATTGACATCGCGATGTCGTTCAGCTGCAGCAACGCTGAGGCGCTCGAGTAGCGGCGATCGAGCAGGAAGTTGATGCAGAGGTGTATCAGGTTGTCTTCCGCGGACAGATACCTGGCCTTTACGCCTTCGTTCGTGGCGAGTACCGCTCGCTCCCAGAGGCTCTCCACTCCGAAATCGAGCGGGCCTCCCACCGTGACAATGTGCCTGTGAATCTCGACTATCCCGCGATGGTTCTGTCCGGATAGAAGCGGGAGGTGTCGATGGTCTTCAGGCACATCGCCTCGAGGCTGGTAGCCCAGTTCCCCGACGATCTCATGAGCTTGCTGCGCTTTGTTGCCGGGAACAAGCAGGTCCAGGTCGGACATCGGTCGTTCGCCTGCCTGCAGATATGCAGTGCCGACTAGCGCGGCGCCCTTGAGGAGGACGGTCTCGATCGAGGCGTCTTCCAGAGCAGCAACAACGCGTTTCAACTCGGCGCTGAGAAACTTCTCCCTGGCTGCGTTCCTCGCTGCGAGCACTCGGAGCCGGCGCATGACGACGGCTGGCAAAGGGGCAGACAGCTCATCGCGGTACCGGTGCCAGAGAACTCCTTCGACCCTGTGCCACGCGATAAGTTCCGATAGATCGTCCCAATTACACGAGGAGTTCGGCTCTGTGTTTGGGCTAGCATCTTCTCTTGACAGCAGGTTGAGCAGAGTCCGCTCTTCCGGCTGGAGCATCTTCAGCAACTCCTCGCGCCAGCGTACGGCAGGCTGAGGAACATTTGCTGGCACGGAAGCTGGCATTGACTTTGAGGCCGGAGTTGAAGAGGCGGCAAGCTGCCCTTTAGCTGACGGTACCACGCTGGCTTAAGACCGGGCACATAACAGCGAAGATGCATCTCAACCGGTTCGGGATCGTCACAGAATTTGAGACACCGTCGTGTCGCATTGGCAATTCCAACTTAAAACACGAGTTTGGACAGAGCATGCGAGACACGGCCACATAGCAGTCGGCCCACCGATTCACCATGCACCGCCCGCTTTCCGGAGCGGCTACAAGGGAGTCCATTGGCTGGAGGCATGAGATGAGCGATAAGTCCACCGTGGAAGTGCAAGAAAAACCGAAGACGGCCGTAATCGAAGCGAAGTCCATATCGCGCCGGGAGTTTCTCAAGAGGTCCGGTAAGGCAACGGGCGCGGCTGTCGGACTGGCCTCTCTCTACGTCGTACCAACCATGTCCTCGGCGATCGCTCAGCCGGCATACGCAGCCGGCACGGCAGCGAACCCCAACCCGACTCCAACTCCGACACCCGGCTCAGGCCCGGACCCTACAACACTGCAGGCGCTGTTACTCGCCTCGACGACAGCCTGGGAGAACGCAGTCCGGGCGACTTTCCTCGCCCAGACGGTGCTGATGGTGCTGACTGTGGACTTCGAACGGTTGGCACCTACGAAACAGCTTTCTCCGACTGGAACCACGCGACAAGATGACGTGGACACGGCCGTGGCAGTTAACCAGGCCACACAGTTCGTGGTCGCCAACCAGATCCTCTCGACTGCAATCGCCGCCAAACAGAGCATCATCGATCAGCTGGCGCTCGTTCAGGCCGGCAGTGCACATCCGAGCACACTCGGCGATCCGCTGTACATCGGCTCGCTGACAGACCCATCTACCTGGACGTTGCGGGACTTCGATGGCGACGGTCTGCTTTCGCAGGCGGACGTCGACCTGTGGAGCCAGCTCATCACTGCCTGGGGCGGCTAAACACAGTTCGCCTCTCTTTCGGCCGATCACAGGGTGCGGTTCAACGCGCCTTCCCGAGTTTCGATGTCCATCACGCCGCGTTCGCTTCCAAGCGTTTTCCGGCCTCCTTACTACCCGCTGCTTGACAGTCGGTAAGTCTTTGCTTACATTAAGGTAAGTAAATACTTACCCACTATCCGGTGAACAGGGAGCGTCTCATGTCCGAGTTCGTGCTTATCTACTACAACGACCCCGAGAAGATGCCGAGCAGTCCCGAAGAGGGTGCGAAGCACATGGCGAAGTTCCAGGAGTGGATCGCTGGTGTTGGCGATGCCATGGTCAACCCCGGCACTCCGTTCGGCCCTTCGAAGATGGTCACTTCCAGCGGTGTTTCGGATCCGGGACCTAACCGCCCATCCGGTTTCTCCGTCATCAAGGCGGACAGCTTCGACGCAGCGCTCGAGATCACACAGGGCTGCCCGTACTTCGACTTTGGCACGATCGAGGTCGCAGAGATGAAGCAGATGGAGTGACGGTGATAGGACCGTACAATCATCTCCGAACAGCATGACCTACGCAGAAGTCTTCACAGCTCTGGCAGATCCGACGCGGCGCAGCATCCTTGAGGCGTTGCGCGACCGTCCGCGCACGGTTGGCGAGCTGGCAGCAGAGCAGCCGGTGAGTCGGCCTGCAGTATCGCAACACCTCAGAGTGCTGGAGCTGGCGAGCCTGGTCACGGCCGAACCGCAGGGGAACCGACGACTCTATTCCGTCAAGCGCGAAGGGCTCGACGAACTGCGCCAGTATCTCGAAAGCTTCTGGTCAGAGACGCTTTCAGCCTACGGCGCTGAGATCGCCCGGCGGGTCGGCGGTGGAAACACGAAGTCATGATCTCTCCACTGGTGAAGACGATCGAGGTGCCGTGCGATCAACAGACCGCATTCGATGTGTTCATCAAGGAGATGGATAGCTGGTGGCCGCTGAGCAGGTTCACAGTCTCAGCGATGGCCGGCGGCGTGGCGAGGGCAATCCGCGTGGAACCGCGTGTTGGCGGGACTATCGTCGAGGTCGGGAACGATGGCACCGAGCACCTGTGGGGCACGATCAAGTCGTACGAGCCGCACGATGCGGTATCGATGGACTTCCACATTCCGCAGCCGGGCGAAGTTGTGGAAGGCAGGAGCCTTGTCGAAGTGAAGTTCCTGCGGCTGATGGAAAACCTGACTCGAGTCGAGTTGACGCAGACGAACTGGGAGGCGCTGGGTGAGTGGGGTGAGCAGCTACGTGGTGGCTACGACGGCGGTTGGGACGCGATCTTCGCAGATGCGTACCAGAAGGCGTGCGGCGGCTGAGCCCAATGCGGCCGGAGTTACTTTCCTGCGTCGTCCATTGCTGCGATCCAGTCTTTCACGACAGCCGTCAGCGCCGGTTCCTTGCTCGCAACATCATCCATGTCGGCAAACTTGATCGTGCGCACCTGCGCAGCATCGCCCTCAAGAACGCCGTGACGGTTTTCGATCGCTGAACCGGTCTGAAAGAAGAGGTTCACGAACTTCTTCGCACGCGGGTTGATCGTCGCCATGTTGCCCTTGTACATAAAGGTCGGCCCGCCCCACTTGATCGTCTCAGACATGCGTTCATCGGCCTTGAGAATGATCTCTCGCACCGCCTGCATCTCGTCTTTCAGCGGATGGTCGAGGTCTTGCAGGAACTGGTCTACTTCCGGGTTAGTGCTCATGTCGATCTCCAGAGCTGCGACGGCTGAACCGTAGCCAAGGCGCTGACGACAGAACTATATCGCCTTGCCCGCCCGAAACCCTGCGAAGGCCAGCGAGATCCCGGCCGCGTTCGTCAGCAGTATGTTCATGACGAAGAACTGCCAATTCGATGCTCGTGCCAGCTGAACGTTGTCGAACGCGAATGTCGAGAGGGTCGTGAAGGCACCGAGGAACCCGGCGAAGGCGAACGCTCGAACATCCTCGTTAACCCAATCCCGGTCTTCACTGTAGGCCCAGATCAGGCCAAAGAGGAACGACCCGATCATGTTGGCTGTGAAGACGCCCCACGGGAAGGCGGTTTCTGCTCGACGATCAACGTAGGTCGCCACGCCGTAACGCGCGAGTGAACCGAGCGCGCCTGCGAGAGCTATCCAGATGAACTTGTCCAATTTAACGCGCCCGGGGATGCGGCGGCGGCCGGATCAGTGAATCATTGATGCTGCGAGTTTGGTCTTTCCCGGCGCGGGAGACTAACGCCGCGTGTACTCTCGATGCCTTGAATCACTCTGCGCTGCCGCGGCAGCGCAGTTCTGAACCTCGACTTGACTGAAACAGCACCCTCTATGGAAGACGCAGCAGCAGAGACTCCGGCGAGACCAACGTCGCTTGTTGACGTGCCTTACCGGCGAAAGGTGCTGCTGATCTCCGGGCTTGGCGTCGCGCTGATCGTCACATCGTCCAGTCAGACAGTGGTCGCGACCGCAGCGCAGAACATAGTCGCTGACATCCGAGGCTTCGAGCTTTTCACCTGGATGTTCGCCGGCTTCTCCCTGGCGTCTGCTGTTGCAGTGCCCATCATCGGCAAGCTCGCCGACATCCATGGCACACGGCCGATCATCACCTCTTCACTGGCACTGTTCGTCGTGTCTTCCACCATCGGCGGCTTCGTGACGTCGATGGAACAGATGATCATCGTGCGGGCATTCCAGGGGCTCGCTTTCGCCGGTGTGCTGGGCAGCGTGTGGATCACGACGGCGTGGATGTGGGCGCCGCAGGAGCGGGCCAAGTGGCTGGGCGCGCTTTCCGGCGCGTTCACGTTGGCTGGCGTAGCGGGGCCGATCCTTGGCGGTGTCGTGTCGGATGAGATCGGCTGGCGCTGGCTGTTCTGGTTTAACTTGCCGGCAGGCACATTCGCGCTCTGGTTCCTGATGCGAATGTTCCCGAAGCTAGACCGTGAGAAGCGAGAGAGTCACTTCGATGTAACCGGCGCGCTCACTTTCGGGCTATTCGCTACTTCTGCCCTGTTCGCGGTTTCGCTGGGTGGCGATACGTTTGCGTGGGACTCGCCGCTGATCATCGGCCTCTTCCTGTTTGCTGCCCTGAATCTCGGCCTGTTCGTGAGGGCGGAGTTCCGGGCTGAAGACCCGGTCCTCCCGCCAGACCTATTCAGACATCGGGTGTTCGCCGGGGCCATGGCCGCTTCACTGACCGTGACGATCAGCTTCATCGTGGCGACGGTATTTATCCCGCTGCTGGTGATCGGGGCGAAGGGAGAGACAGCAACGGTCGCCGCTTACCCGCTGGTGTCGCAGGCGATCGGCATCGCAATTGGAGCGAACATCGCCGGGCAGATTCTCTCGCGCTGGGGTTATGCCCGACTTCTTTCTGCTTCCGGTCTTGCCGTGACAGCGGTCATCCTCTGGTCGTTCGGCGACCTTGGCGCTGATGTCTCGATCACCGGGCTTTCCGCCCTGACGCTTGTGCTGGGCATCGGGATCACTTTCGCATTCACGTCTTTCACCGTGCCCGTGCAGAACGCGATGCCCGACAACGTACTTGGCGTAGTGACCACGAGCCTGCAGTTTGCGAGGGTGTTCGGCATGGCGGCCGGCAGCGCCATTCTTGGAGCGATTCTGTTGGCGGGCATTGGGCTGATGGACGTGGATGATCCGGGTCCGCAGGACCTGATCAGGGATCCGGAGGTGATTGTCGCCGAGGACAGGCTTAGCGAGGTCCGGGAGGATTACCTGGCGGACCCGCTGTTGGGTGAGGCCGCGTTCGATGCCGCACTCTTCGACTCACGCGAATCTGTGGCCGATGCGCTTTCCACGGTGTTCCGGGTTTCAGCGGTTGGCAGCGCGACGGGCGTGTTGCTCGCTCTGTTCACGTTCTCACGCATGCGAAGGCCGGATGAGGATGAAGCGGTGGGGTGAGTGCGGACGGTCGACGTCATCCCGACCATCGCGGAGGGATCTGACCGTTGACGTGAGGTCAGCGGGAGATTCTGAATCAAGTTCAGAATGACAGATTGCGGCTATCGTGAGCCTGCCGAAGGTCAATCCTCTCTCCCAGCTTGGGAGAGGGTTAGGGTGAGGGTCATCCCTCTGACTGGCAGCTGTTGAAGTAGCAGACAACCCACCCTCTAACTCCCTCCCTGACAGGGAGGGAGAAAACACCGGCCATCCTGAGCTTGTCGAAGGGTGGCTGTGGGTCAGCAAGCCGCCTGCCTCCGGCCGATATCACCCTCTCCCCTTAATCCCTCTCCCATCCAGGGAGAGGGGGGACATCCTTAGTCCACTTCCACTCTTGGCGGCGGGTTGAGCACCGGGTGCATCGCGAGCAGCGTCGCGTTCTCGTCTGAGGCGTTGTAGATGCCGTGCCTGATTGTTGGCTCACAGGCGAATATGTCGCCGGCTGGCAGCGGGATGTTGTCGTCATCGGCGTAAACGGCGGTCAGATTGCCGGTTACACAAAACATCGCCTCTTCGTGCGCAGGATGGTAGTGGTTAGGCGCCACTGAGCCCGGAGCGAATGTCAGCTCGCTGAAGTAGGTCGACTCAGAGCCAAGGAAATCACCGACCATATCGAAACGGGAGATGCCGGGAGCGAACTCAAACGACTCGACTCTGCCTCGAAAGAAAGCACCGTTGGTGGGAGGCTCGTCCTTGAAGTCGACCTCTGAAATCTCCTCGCGCTCGGGAGCAGGGTTCGGATACATGGTGATCAGTCGTGCGGTCGATTCGCCTACGTTTTGCAGCCCGTGGCCGATGCCGCGGTTGGCAAGAACGCAGTCTCCGGACGACGCCCGGAACTTGTGGTCTCCGAGTCGAAACTCCATCTCACCTTCGATCACGAAGATCGACTCTTCGGTGTTCGGGTGGATGTGATACGCAGACCGCGCGCCGGGCTCAACCGACAGCGCACCAACAGTCAAGTATTCGGAGCCTGTCGCCGCGCTAACCATTGCGGTTGCGGTAGCGCCCGGGAATGGCTCGCTGGTCTGCTGTTCGTTCTTTCGGATTACCGGCATCTAGTGACCGCTTTCTGAACTGGTGACTCGTTTGAAGTTGCGGGAGGATTCTACGGGAAAACCATGGCGCGTATAGCGCCGGATCCAGGACTCCCGTCAGCTGTATTCAGCTGGCGGCTACCGGGAGCCAGAGCTCGGTTTCAGGGAAGAAGGTGGTCCAGCCGAACCAGAACACGTCCTGCGCGGTGAGCCTTGGCAGCGCGTCGAGAGAGGTGTCGGTGGGCAACAGAGCGTCCTCAGTGATTCGCCAACTTACTCCGGCCTCGTCGACTACCTCGCCCGCAGTTTCGTCACCGGTGAAGACGCGGCCGCCGCTGCGGTAAGCCCGGACGGTCTGCGAGTTCTCGTCGCCAATAACCACGACCGCCAGCCCGGCGAGATCGTCGTTGACAACACCTGCTTCGATCACCTGCTCGGCGATGTAGGCGCGCGCCGTCTCGCCGTTGCGCAGGCCGAGCACCCGCGTCTTGGCGTCAAGCGTTGTGTCCTGGTCCCAGACAGGGAACAGCAGCTCGTCGCCGTGGAAATACTCGAAGTAGATAGCACGTGCGTCATCAGGGTGGTAGTAAGTTCGGCGGAAGCCCTGCTCAAGGTCGAGCACAGTTGTAGCCGGGTGCTCCTCGAACCACGCACCCCAGCGAGTTACTGTCATAGGCAACTGGTCGAGCTGAATGCCACTGCCAACAAGATCGCCGACGACTGGCTTCCCGGTCTGCTGCTGCCACAGCGTGTTCGTCGTGCGGTCGTACATGAGCTTGTTGCTCTGGTAGAGGAAGCCGGACGTACCGAAGGTCTCGACCTGTCCGTTGACCATGCCTTGGTACAGGATTCCGGAGCCGCAGAGCGTGCAGTAAGAGAGCGTGACGTTGACGCCGCCGAGGACATCGTTGGCCATCTCGTGCGAGTTCATGATGCGGAACGGGTACGCGCGGGCCTCGCCGTTGATGACAACGCCAAAGACCAGTTCCTCGAGATCCAGGAACGCAGCGCGATTTCCAGGGATCACTCTCGGATTTTCGAGCGGAGGTATGCCGTCTCGAGCGACGCCGCCCCACTGAATCCCTTCCAGCGGGATGGTCGTCGGCACGCCGTTGTACAGGAACTGGTGGAAGCTGGAGTCGAACGGAGAGTAGAGATTGGCTTTCCAGTTGGCGTAGCCGGGCAGGATTTCTGTTTCGTCCTGAGTGCCGAGCCATTCATGCCAGCTGAAGAAGTCATCGCCCGCAAAGCTCTCGCCAGTGAGTTGGTGAAGCGTGTCGCCAAGGGCTAGAGCCTGATCTTCTTCGAGGGCGAAGCGAGTGATCTCGACCAGCGGCGGAATAAGTCCGGGATGCTGAATCTCGAGCGCTTGCTGGAGTGCCGGGATCTGAACTCCGCCGGAGTCGTTCTCATAAGAGTCGACAAACAGGTCGAACATGACACGGGAGGCCCGCTGATCAAACTCGCTAACGACTTCGGGAGTGGCGGTTGGCGACGTTTGCGGAGTGCTGGTGGGGTCTGCGCCGGGAGCAGAAGTTGGCTCAGGAGTTGCTGTCGACTGGCCTGGCGTCGGGGCATCAGTGGCCGACGACGAGCAGGCCACGGCGATCGCTCCCATTGTGAGAGCGGCTGATGCCAGTATTGAACGCCTGGGCCAGCCTATGGTCTGAACGATGTTCACAACTGATTAGAGTGAACGAAGCCACATCGGTCGCGGGTTTTCTTCACAAACAGTGCAAGATTGGTGATCGATCTCGGCCGCTACTGATCCGGCCACTGCTGAAGGTTCCAGGCCGCATCCCAGAACAGGTACTCGTACCTCGTGCTGGCACTAAACGCACTCAGCATGCGACTCCGTTGTCGCTCAGTAGCTGATTTGCCCAGATCATCCACGAAAGCCTTGAGCCAGGTCGTCATCTGCTGGTACTCGGGAGCGTTGTAGCCCTCTATCCAACGTGCGTGAAACGAGCCCTCGGCAGCTTTGCCAACTCTTCCAAGTGTCCGTCCGACCTCGTCATAACCCCACTGGCACGGTAGTAGAGCGGCGGAAAGCTCGTGAATGTCGCCGTCATATGCGGCTCTCATCAGGTGATCTGTATAGGCGACGGTCGCAGACATGGGCTCGGTGGCCTCTAGCTCGGCTTCAGTGATACCGAAATCCGCGCAAAAGCCGCGGTGAAGCTCCATTTCGGAGTTGAGGGTTTCGTCCAGCAAAGCAGCCCAGTGGCCCATCGCATCGAGCCCGGGGCTCTTAGCCGCAGCCAGTGCCAGCACTCGGGCGTAGTCGATCAAGAAGAGGTAGTCCTGGCGCATGTAGTACTGGAAGCGCTCCAGCGAGAGCGTGCCGTCGCCCATAGCGACTACGAACGGGTGGTCTTCATGTGCCTTCTGCCAGTCGGCCGCGCACGCCGAACGCAGTCCCTCGGAGTATCCGGTCATGCCCGCTCGACCGTCACAGTTGCGCCGCCGGGCACGCTCTTAAGCACGGTCGAGTCGCCTTCGATGCTGCCGAGAACGTTCACTGCCGACGCCGGCCGGATCTCGCCGGGAGCGCTCATCGGTGTGGGACCGAAGAATAGGCACAGGGCATTGCCAGGCGGCCAGTAGCCCACGGCCCCCATCTCGACAGTCTCTTCAGCGTAGTCGTCGTTCTCAGCTTCGACCGGGATGCCGAAATAGATCTCATCGCCCCAGGTCTGCGCGGCTGCCGAGACCGGCAGCGCCTCCCACAGAGCGTCCGATGTCGGGGAGTCGTTGAGAGTGGCGACGACAGTGACGTCATCGGCCGTTATCTGCACCTGTCTGTCTGAAGTCATATCGCTGGCTCACAGTGACGCGTGTCTAGCCGCGCCGCTTCTTCCACTCCTCGTAGATCTTCTTCGTGTCGTCGTTAAACGGATAGAACGATTTCGGCGAGATCTTCCGTTCCTGTGTGTACTCGAGTAGAGCCTGCTCGGTCTCATCGTGCTCAACGCACTCTGGCAGTAGCTCTTCCGCAAGCTGTGAAGGAAGCACGACGACGCCGGTGTCGTCGCCAAGTATCACGTCGCCCGGCCACACCAGCACACCGCCGCACTGGACCGGGGCGTTCACCTCGTACGGAAGGATGTTCGGCTCGCCAACAGTCGGCGTGCTGTCGCCTGCGAAGACCGGATAGCCGTATCGGACTACCTTGTGCCCGTCTCGAACTCCGCCATCGGTAACCAGTCCAGCAGCGGCCTGCGTAACGATTCGCGAGAACACCACATCGCCACCTGTAGAGACTGTCGAAAGACCCATCGCATCGCCGACGAACACGTCTCCGGGGCCCATCGCTTCGAGAGCCTGCCAGCGTGGTGTTTCGTTGAAGCCCTCACCGTGGGCGCCTGTTGCGACGCGCTTGGCCAGGTCAGGCCGGGACGGAAGGTAGCGAAGAGTCACTGCGCGGCCGACCAGGCGACGCCCTGGAGCGAGGCTGCGCACGCCGTTCATGTACGTCTTGTCGTATCCGCGTTGCAGCAGCTTTCCGAGAACGGTGGCATTCGAGACTGATTGATACTGCTCAAGGAGTGAATCGGGAACTCGCGTGGACGGCTCGACCAAGTGGCTTCTCCAGGCTGATCAGGAATTGGCGGTCTTCGGGTGC
This sequence comes from Dehalococcoidia bacterium, assembly GCA_028285005.1. Lineage (GTDB taxonomy): Bacteria > Chloroflexota > Dehalococcoidia > Lucifugimonadales > Lucifugimonadaceae > JAJCYX01. Next base: position 32,380 of record JANQQP010000036.1, read on the forward strand.
AGGCAGTATAGCGAGGGAACGCGGGCGACTCTCCCGGATTCATCCTGAGGGAGACGCATTGTGCGGTGGCGAAGTTAGAATCGTTGCTCACGTACGGAGACTAGCCGTACTTAATCCGAACACTGTGATCTGACTCAGGTGACGAATGCGCTTCGATCAGAGACTAATCGACGGAATCCCGCTCGGCCCACAGGGCCGAGGTGTAGTGGTGTTCGGCGTTGCGGTGGCGGTCATATTCGGACTGTTCGCCGCAGCCGGAGAGACCGGACCCGTCGGCATCCTGCTCTCAATCTGGGGCGGAGCATTCGTTGTGTTCGTGCTGTATCGGCTGGCGTACTTCGCCGAGACGGTACAACTGGTGCTGCCCGGGCGGACCGAGCCAAACTATGAACGCTTGCGCCGAAACACCGGCAAGAGAAGACTTCAGCCGGGCGCAGACCCTGTCTACCTGAGCGTCAAAGAGGCGAACGACACCGAAGATGAGGTTGAGGCCGAAGACCGGGTGCTTGGGATTGAGGTTGGCGGACACGCTATCGCCTATCCGCTGGCTGCGATGGGGGTCAGGGAGGTTGCACACGAGGTCATGGATGGTCGCCATGTCTTCGTGACCTGGTGGCCTGTCACCTACTCAGCGCGGGCCTTCGTTGTCGAGGCCGAAGATGGAGCTGAGCCCGATCTCTACACGATTCGCAAGACTCTTCTGAACTCAATGGTGCTGACAGACGCGGCAGGCAACGAGATCGTGCAGTTCCTCGGCCAGACGGTGGTCGGACCTGACGCGGGTCACACGCTGAGGCAGATACCGGTGGTCTCCACCAACTGGCGCGCGTGGTCGGGCGCCTTTCCGCACACTGAAGTGATGTCGCTCGATGGAACTCCCGAGGTAGACATCTTCGAGCGGTACTACATCACAGACCGCGCCGGGCTGTACCAGCAGTCTGCGAATGACAAACGGTGGCATGACAAAGACAACGTAATCGGGGTCGAAGTCGACGGCGAAGCCCACTGCTATCCGTATCCGGCGCTAATCCAGCGTCCACTGGTCAACGATGAGGTGAACGGCACGGCTGTATTGGTCGCCCACGAGCGGCTGAGTGGGACGGCTGTGATATTCGATCGAGCGGTTGATGGCCGAACGCTTTCGTTCTCTGGCGATTCGAGAAACCCGATGCGCCCTGAGCCTGAACCGGGAGAGCTGGATATCCGGCGTCGCATCAACTACGAGCCGTGGTTCCTGGTTGACTCTCAGACGGGCTCCCGGTGGCGCGCCGTCAGCGGCGAATGCGTGTCAGGTGAGTTGAAGGGCAAACGCCTGAAGGTGCTTAATGGCCAGAGCGGGTTCTGGTTCGCATGGGCAAGGTTCTACCCGCACTCCACGGTGCTCGAAGCCGCCCGCGGCGACAGAGAAGACCGAAAATGACGACGCCCCAACGCACTGGCGTTACGGGAGTCGTGATCGGTGGAGGCCGCAGTACTCGGCTGGGCACTCCAAAGCCGATGATTCACCTGGGCGGAAAGCTGGTGCTGGCTCGAGTGGCCGACACGCTGCGCTCCATGTGCGATGAGCTCGTGTTCGTGGCGCGTGATTCCCAGGGTGATGATTCACCAGACACCGCGATAGCTCTAAGAATGCATGTCGTGACAGACACGGCGCCATATTCGGGGCCGCTGGCAGCGATCCACGCAGGCCTGAAAGCAACCGTCACGCCGCTGGCGTTTGTGACCGGAGCGGACTATCCGTTTTTGTCGCGACGCCTGATCGGGGCGATGATTGCCGCCGCGTACAGTACCGGCGAAGAGCCAGAGTCTGTGTTCGTCCGGGTGGCCGGCAGGCTCCACCCACTGCACGCAGTGATGGTGACGGCCGACTGGAATGACATCTTCGGTAAGGCGCTGGAGGCCGGTGAACGTTCGCCGTCGAGAGTGATTGAAGAAGCTGTCGCGTATGACGGTCCGCCCGTTAGTGTGATGACTGAGGACGAAGCGGAGGCGCACGACCCGCGACTACTCAGCTTCTTCGATATCGACACACCGGAACAGTTGAGGACAGCGCGCAGACTCCTTGACCCGCGTCGCGTGAACGTCAGACCCGATATTCGGCGAGAAGGTCTCTAGCCTACTCGTAACGCAACGCCTCGGAAGGATAGATGCGCGAGGCCTGCCGGGCAGGAATGAGCGTCGTTAGCAACGCAGCGATCACTGCTATCACCACGATCACCGTCACGGTTAGCCATGGAACTGAGAAGCTCAGGCCGTCGAACGAATCCTGGATGTCATTGACGATCTGCCAGGAGATGAGAGCACCGAGCAGCAGTCCGATCGCAGTGCCGATGACCGTGACGAACACAGACTCCAGTAAGAACTGAACCTGGATCATCCTGGATTTGTAGCCGATAGCCCGCATCATTCCGATTGAGACGCGGCGTTCGACGACCGCACGGAACGAAAGCACGCCGAGCGAGGCGACTCCGACGACCAGTCCAAGTCCCATGAACGCCTGGAAGAGACGCCCGAAAGCATCATTCTGCGCGATGCCGTCTTCGATCTCTTCGAATGTGTCCGTGGCCAGCAGACTGTTGTCCAGGAAAACCGTCTCCATGAGAGCGGCCGTTCTACCCGGATCCACGCCATCCGCGAGCTTCAGTCGGTAGGTCGTGAACGGTACCGGTTCGTTTGAGATCTCATCGAAGATGGCTGCGCTGGTCGTGATCACCGCCGCGGTCGTCCCATCATCACTCTGTTCGAAAGACCCGGCGAATGGGTCCACTGCCCCAATCACCGTCCTGTTCACGGTCTCGCCCTGTCCGCGGGTCTGCCGTATTGCGATCTCGAACGCCTCGATCTCCTCGTCATCATCCTGGGCTATGCCCTCAACCTGGAAGCCGGCAGGCCCAAAGCCGAAGCCACCGCCAGCGGGCGCCTCCAGCAGACCGTTCGACACGACTGCGAGCGTGGGATCGTTCGCAAGAGCAGCCCATATTGCTCGTCCAACCGCCAACTCGTCGCCAGTGTCAGTACCGGCCGGCAAGAAGGCCGGGTCGTAATGTGACATCTCGAACTGGGCGTTTCTCAGGTAATCGTCGTTGACGCCGCGCACCGGCACTTCGAGGAATCGGAGCTCTTCAGCGCCGGACTGTCGCGCCTCACCGGCCAGGTCGCTGCTCGCGGCAATAACGGTGAAATCATTCGCGTTCAGCTCTGGCGCAGCCTCAATCGAAGCAGCCATGTTTTCTACGGGAAGCTCTGAGCTAGTCTCAGCTCGGACATCGAACCCGCCGGTGGCCTTGTCCGGCGTGTCGATGATGTCGTTCCCCAGGTTGTTGAGGATCGAGAAGACCATGAGCGTGAAGATCACGAGAGCGAACATGGCGACTGTGAGCCCTGTCCGGAAGCGCGAGGAAGTCGGGTAGGCAATGGCCGGCTTGAGTATCGGTCGCAATGTTCGGTTGTTGCCGAGCGTCGCCTGCACAGCATTGGTAATCAGGTCGGCGTTGTACATGATTACCCACACGCCGGACGCAACCATCCAAACGCCAGAGACGATGAACATCTCGATGCCGCCATCGAGTTCTCCAGTGATCGATTCGCTGAATGAGGTCCAGGAGAACCAGCCCCAGAAGACCAACAGCAGTCCACCCATGGCGGTGAAGCCGATACGGTCGGCAACTTCACGCCTCGTTCCCCGGCGGAACAACAGCCACCTGGTCGTTTGACCGACTCCGACCAGCAGCAAACTGCCCGACATCGAGTAAAGGAACGCGGAGTTAACGAACCCGGCTTCGCCAACAATGGTGATGATGACACCGAGTAGACCGATCACGGTCTGAGGTATTCCAGTGCGGAAGTACGGGCTGACGAGCCTCCACACTTCGAACCCGACTCGACCGATCCATGGAAGGATCAGGACATAGAGAATCAGCAGAACGATATCGACTCCAACGCTCCGCGAGGACTTCGCACGACGGACCAGCAAGTAGAGCTGCCAGACCGGCGAAATGGCCGCTATGCCGAGGTTCTGGAAACGTCGCTTTAGCGGCGGAACCTCGGAAGGCACAAGCTCGGCCGGAAGCCCGCGAATTGCGACGACGATATTTAGCTTGCTGACCCGGAACGCTGACACCGCAACTGTTGCCAGTGTTAGCAGCAGTCCAAGCGAGAATCCGGCGATCACTGATGTGGCCGTGATGGTGAACCGGAATTCGAAGCCTGCGTCATCATCGGTCGCACCAATGGCGTTGACTAGCAGAGCGACCAGGCCGCCAGACGCGGCGAGACCGACAATCGTTCCGACGATGGCCGCTCCTATGGCGTAGGCAACACCTTCGTACGTGAACATCTGCACGAGGTGCCGGCGCTTAGTGCCGACGGCCCGGGCGATTCCCATCTCGCTAGAACGTTCGGCGGCGAGCATCACGAAGACAAGGAAGATCAGAAGCAGTCCGACAATGATCGAGAACGAGCCGAAGATCGAGAAGAATGTGACAAAGATGTTGCCGATGAGCTCAGCAAAGTCGAGTCCGTCCTGCTTGATCTCGTCGACGCCGAGCAATTCAACCTGGAAGAAGAGGAAAGTGATCGGCAGAACCTGGTCGGTGAGGCCCGCGGATTCGACAGCGGCGATGACCTGGCCGGCCACCTGAGATTTAACGGCAAGTGCCCTGAATCTCTCCGACGTCCGGTCTCCGGAAACGATCTCACCGATTAGTTCGTTAAGGTCATCCTCTGTGTCGGAGTTGATCGTGTCGCCAGGATTGTCTGCGATTCGCTGCTCTATCGCAGCAACCACCGCAACTCGGCTCAATGCGTCGAACAGCTGGCTGGCAATCTCCGGGTCGGTGAACTGAACACGAAGCTCTTCAGCCACTTCGTCTGACAGGTCTGCTGAACCCTCACGTCCGCCAAGCAGTGAAACATCAATCCTGTTGACCTGTCCTGACCGGTCCATGATCCGCTGCATGTCGGGCAGCGAAACGATAAGTCGATCGTCGTTGGCCGAGAGACCACCGTCGACCATCACGGCGTTCAGCGTGAAGTCGTGCCGTCCCGTCGGTGTGACAAGAGTCAGCCGATCTCCGGCCTGTGCATCGATCTCGTCAGCGGCAGTCTCGTTTATGTAAGCCTGTCCACTCTGCAGCGAGGCCACTGTCAAGGTTTCACCAGTGGTCGCGGTGATACTTCCGAAGCCATCTGTGCCGGCAGGATCAAATCCCACAACGTTCATGCGCGCTTCTGTGAGCTGCGTTCTGTTGTTAAGGACCGGAAGAATTTCGCGAATCTGCAGCAGCACGCCATCGACGTTGGGGTTCGATTGCGTAATGTCGAGCACGGCCTGCTGGGTCTCAGCATCGATATAGGCATCGCCGACAATACTCGTGGGATCCGCCGCAGACCGTATGCGAATGTCGGTGTCGCCGAGCGCATCGAGCACAGTGCCGCGGATCGATCCGGAGACGGTGTCACCGATAGCCAGCGATGCGGCGATGATCGTCGTGGAGAGCATCAGACCGACGACGATGAGCGCGGTCTGGGCGGGACGGCGTGGGATGTTCCTCAATGCCAGCTTGACGAGGATCCTGTTCCTCATTCCCAAGATGACGACGATGACCAGAGAGATGATGAGCAGCGTCGCCAGTACGGTGGCGACCGTGTTCATATCCAGCCCAAAAAACTCTCTCATTGCGATGTAGCGCCGTTGGCGCCGGAGCCGGCGCGCTCGCTTTCGATCTGACCGTCACGCATGAAGACGATTCGGTCCGCAAGTTCGCCTACTTCAAGGCTGTGCGTGACGATCACAAAGGTCTGGCCTTGCTCGCGGTTCATCTGGAGCAGCACGTTCATGATCTCGGTGCTGTTCTCGGTATCGAGGTTTCCGGTCGGCTCGTCCGCCCAGACGATCGCCGGTTCGTTGGCCAGAGCGCGTGCAATCGCGACTCGCTGCGCCTGTCCGCCTGATAGCTCCGCAGGTGTGTGGTTCGCTCTCTCAGCGAGGCCCACCTGCTCCAACTTCTGCATGGCCGTCTCACGAGCCTGGGAACTTCCAACACCGGCAAGCACCAGCGGCAACTCGACATTCTCGCGAGCGCTTAGCACCGGTAGAAGGTTGAACGACTGGAAGACGAAGCCCATGAAACGGGCACGGTAGTCACTCAGAGCGTTGTCTGACATGCCACTCAGCGACCGTGAGTTGATGGAGATATCACCGGAGTCGATACCATCGAGGCCAGACAAGCAGTTGAGCATCGTGGTCTTGCCAGAGCCACTCGGACCCATGACGGCGACCATCTCTCCGGGTGCGACATTGAGATCGACGCTCCGCAGGGCTTCCACAACAACGTCTCGCGAGCGGTAAGTCTTAACGACTTTACTCGCCTGAATGATCGGATCGGCCATCGTCCCTCTACTTCGTTTCCTGCGCGCTGCGGTACATGGTCTCGCAGCACCGAATTTTCACCCGAACAACGATAGCATCTACGTGCTGAATTTGCCGCCAGTTTCCCGCGTCGTGAGCGGCAATCGGCGATAACATCGGGTGCCCGTTCATGGTTCGCGTAGAGAGCTTGATTCCATGACCACACAGCCGTCTTCAACCCAAGTAACAAGGGACAACCATGCCGAAAAAGAGACTGCCGAAGAAGCACAAAGGTCTGGTCTTAATAAACACCGGCCATGGCAAGGGCAAGAGCACGGCTGCCTTCGGCATGCTGCTGAGAGCCTGGGGCCGTGACATGAAGGTGGCCGCGGTCCAGTTCATTAAGAGCCAGACCAGTAAGTATGGCGAGCACCGGGCGCTGGAGAAGATGGGAGTCGAGATCATACCCGCGGGCCGCGGCTTCACATGGACTTCTCATGACCTGGACGAGGATGCTGAACGGGCGCGCCACGGCTGGAAGACGGCATCGGAGATGATCCTCTCTGGCGACTACGACGTCATGATGCTGGATGAGATCACATATCCGGTCCGCTACGGCTGGATCGATGCCAAGGAGATAGTCGATACCTTGAGCCGTCGCCCTGAGATGATGCACGTGGTTCTGACGGGCCGGAACGCAGCCGATGAGCTGGTTGAGTACGCCGATCTCGTTACGGAAATGAAGATGGTCAAGCACCCGTATGAATCGCAGGGTGTGACGGCGCAGAAGGGCGTTGAGTATTGAGCATCCCGGTGGCCAGTCGATGAACGCCGGCGCTGGCAATGCGAAGACCCTGATGGTGCAAGGAACAGGGTCATCCGTCGGCAAGAGCACACTGACCGCAGCCCTGTGCCGGATCTTCATGCAGGACGGCATTGCCGTTGCGCCGTTCAAGGCTCAGAACATGTCGAACAACGCCTTCGTCACTCCTGACGGCCTCGAGCTCGGACGGTCGCAAGCGGTTCAGGCGGCCGCGTCGGGCATTGAACCGTCTTCAGACATGAACCCGATTCTGCTGAAGCCCGAGGGCGATGGCCGGTCGCAGGTTGTGCTGAATGGCCGGCCGGAAGGCAGCTTCAAGGCGCGCAGCTACTACGAGGGGCGCGATCGGCTTTGGTCGGAAGCGACAGCGGCACTGGACCGACTGCGCGCCGCATATGAGCTGGTGGTGATGGAGGGCGCTGGTTCGCCCGTCGAGGTCAACTTGCGCGACCGCGACATCGTCAACATGGAGATCGCTCTCTACTGCCAGGCTCCGGTTCTGCTGGTTGCCGACATCGACCGCGGCGGCGTATTCGCTTCGCTGCTTGGCACTTTGGAGCTGTTGAGGCCTGAGGAGCGAGAGTTGGTGAAGGGTCTGGTAATCAACAGGTTCCGTGGCGACCGATCGCTGCTGGAGCCTCTGCCGCAAATGATCGCTGATCGCACAGGCGTGCCAGTCGTTGGCGTCGTGCCGATGGTCCCGGACCTGCAGGTGCGTGAAGAGGACGGGATGTCGCTCGAGCGTGAGCAGGGGTTGAGACGGCCGGGAGCGATGAAGGTGGCAGTGCTGCGGCTTCCACGGATCTCGAATTTCGATGATTTCGACCCGCTGGCCAGGGCCGGTCTAAGCATCCATTTCGCAAGTAAAGCTTCTGAGCTTGAAGACGCACACATAGTCATCATCCCAGGCACGAAGCACACCATCGCTGATCTACGCTGGATGAAGAGCCGAGGTTTAGATAAGGCTGTGGTCGCGGCCGCTGACAGAGGCGCTCAGGTCGTAGGCGTATGCGGTGGCTACCAGATGATGGGCGAACTGTTGGACGACCCGCTGGGTGCGGATGGCGGCGAGCCAGACTCTGAGCGGGGTCTCGGGCTGTTGCCGTTGCAGACAGTGTTCAGTTCGGACAAGGTGACGCGGCGCGTTGAGTTGCGTGTGGTGGATGGTGCCGAACGATCTGCGCTGTCCCCTGGCGCTACCGGCTACGGCTACGAGATCCACACCGGTGAGACGACAGCGACCGGCGCCTCGGAGCTTGCGCCGCTACTGGAGATCGATCGCGGTGACCGAGTACCGAGGCTTGATGGCGCGGTGTCTGATCAGGGCAATGTGATTGGCTGTTATGTGCATGGACTGTTCGACTCGCCCGGCTTGCTTCAGCCTTTCTTGAACTCGGTGGCTGAGCGTTGGGGATTGGAGCCGCCGGTGGTGACGCCCTTTTCAATGGAGGACGAGTACGACAGGCTGGCAGCAGTTGTGAGAGAAGCGCTCGACATGGATGCAATTCGGCAGATGGCCGGTATAGGCGCCAGCAGACCAAAGGACGTTACCGCACCGTCCAATTCCCAGTAGAATACGTACCACTTAAGACATCGCCGCACCGCACTCGACTTCACCATCTATGAATTCTCGATTGAAGAGCTTCAGAAACGACTTCACGGACCAGATGATGATTCTGCTGGCTGTGATGATCCCATCGATCGCCGGTTCGTGGATCGGCGGCGGCGGCGGATTCTTCATCTCACTGATCATCGCCTTGCCGATCACGATCGCTCTCATTCGCTACATCGAGGGCGAGTTGCCGGGGATGAGACAGAAGAAGCGCGGCAAAAGCTAGCCGAATCCGCCTGTAGACCGCTATTGCTCCCCAACTGCGCGCCGGTCCGCCGCAGTTCAGACCGTTCTTCTCGCTCGCAGGCAGAAATAGCCTAAATTTGGTAGAATTGTAGGGTTGAGCCTCAAGACAGTCCGACCAGTTTCACAGGTTCAAATCGGCCGGCAGACCAGCAGAAAGAGTGATTCATGGCAAAGTCGACATCCGCATCTGAAAAGACAGCAGAGACTACAGACGCAGCGGATGGAGACTGCACGCATCACTGGGTGATTGAGCCGCCGAACGGCGCAGTGAGCAAGGGCAAGTGCAAGCTCTGCGGGACTGACCAGGAGTTCAGGAACTCGTTCGAGTACTCGTCCTGGTACGGAACCAAGTCTCCCAACGCGAACGCGAAAAACGCAAAGAAGCCGTCTTCTTCGAAGTAGGTCCGCTTCCCTACCTGAACAGGTCTCTCTCGGGATCACGCAGCAACGACTTGGAACCTTCATTCGACGCGCTGAGTTTCAGGCCGCGTACTATCGCCGCGGGCACGCCTCCGGTCTCACCCATTACGAGCTGAGCCGCCGACGCCACCTCGTCAGCGACTGAGACGAGAGTTGCTCGGAGTACTTCTCCACTATCGTCTGTCTCGCCTCTCGCATCGTCGAGCGGCACGAAGCCAGACGTGCCTATAGCGACGTTGGTGCTGCCCTCTCGCCATGGTCGATTAAAAGTGTCGGAGATGATCACGGACGGTGAAACTCCGGTCTTTTTCGCTATGTGCTTCTGAAGGTCTCGTGCTGACCGGTCAGGGTCCCTGGGGAGCAGAATCGCCATGCCATTCCCCAACGAATTCGAAGTGTCTACTCCAGCATTGGCGCAGACGAAACCGTGGTGAGTCTCGGTTATCAGAACGCCGGGGACGCTGCGTATGACGCGGACGCTTTCACCGAGTATCACGTGAACGATACGAGGATCCTTTTGCACGGTCTCAGCCATCTTCAGAGCTGCGTCATCGGGCGTGATCGTATTGAGGTCGACGATGGCGCCTTCGGCCTTGGAGACCACTTTCTGCGCCACAACCAGCACATCTCCCTGCTGCAGCGTCTCACCGCTCGCAAGCAAGGCTGAGAGGACAAGTTCAGCTACGTCGTCGCCGGGCTGTACCGCTGGGATACCGGTGATCGGTCTGACGTTGAGACCTTTAGGTGCTAAAGACAACCGCAGCCGACTTTCGTGATGCGGACACGCTCCGCGGCAACGGCTCTATAGCTCCATTTGCTCAGCCGTCTACTCGCCACAGAGGTTCCTCCTCGGTCAGGTCAAAAAGCACAGCGTGCACATCCTCGTCGCTTGTCAGGTAGACGGGGTTCAGTCCAAGGTTGTGCGCTGCGATCGCCCGGATACGCATGACGGCGCCTCCCTGGACCTCCTGCGGCACCCGCTCGGGGAACTGTCGCTTTATGTGCTCCCAGTACCAGTCGAAGCCCATCAGAAAGGTGGCGATCACTGCAACATCCTGCTCCGGCTCAGCGACGAGTGACTGGTACCACAGGCTGAATGTCGGAATGTCCTCGGCGATTATGACTGCGCCCTGCCCCGCCGCCTCAAAGGCGCTGGTGACGTAGTCGCTCGCCTCGGTATCGTCGCTGATATCAACACCAGAGTAATTGAATGCGAGCGACCACAGAGGCATGCCGATCAAGGCCGCGGCCATAACGGCTGGGAGGACACGGTGCCTGTTTCGAATGATCAGATTGCCATTGGCCTTGTCCGCGAGTGCCGCCAGGCTTACAGCAAGGTTGAGTAGACCAGCCGACACCCATAGACCGAACATGATGAAAGCCGGGATGAGAAAGACGTAGGAGTCGAAAGAGTTGTAGGCGATCGAGTAGATAACCAGGGCTGCAAATGAGCCGATGCTGGCGATGGCAAAGCTGTTGAGTCTGCCCCAGAGGAACATCACGCCGGCGATTCCCAGTATTGCGCCGAGCGCGGTGAACTGAGTCAGCGCTATATCGAACGCGGAGACGATGCGGTCAACGTATGCATCGGGCGCCAGTCCAAAGACATAGGACTGATAAAGCGAGGCGGATGCCATGGAGCGGAAGCCGCTGAAGCTATCTGGAAAGAACCAGTTGAGCGCGGGATCTTGAGCGGAGGCGATCGGTGCGTAGATGTAGATTGAGAGTCCTGCTATCAGGGCTGCGACCGGCTGCCATTCTCGCAGGACCGCTTTTGCGTTGAGACGAATGAGCGGCCAGTAGATCCAGATGCCGAGCGGCACTGCGACAAAGCTCACGGTTACGTGGTTGCCGAAGGAGATACCGAGCAGCAACCCAAGGCCAACTCGAATCCCGAGCGCACTCTCGCCTCGCTCGATCTTCGAGCGCGCGATAAGCGCCAGCCAGGTGAATACGCTGACGAAGAGGGCATTGAGCGCATAGACCTCAGTGATAGTCGACTGGGACCAGTGAAGGTTCGAGGTGGCGAATGTCAGCGCTGTGATAAACGCGGCCGCGAATGGGAGCTGTCGGCCTCGCGTGTCTGTGACTGGAAGCCTCAGCAGCAGCTTCCGTGACGCGAGGAAGAAGAAAGGGACCGCCGCTGCGCCCGTCAGAGCTGAGAACAGGTTGGCTCTTGATGCCTCGTCACCAAACCAGATCAGCTCGCTAAAAGACCGCATCAGCACTATGTAGGTGGGATAGCCGGTTGGGTGCGGAACTCCCCATGTGTGCGCGGCGGCAAGAAAGTCTCCACCATCGCCGCCCTCGTTCTCCCAGGTTAGCCCGGGTGCCATGGTGGCGGCGTAGAGAGCAAAGGCTAACGCGAACAGGATGAGACTCGCAGCCAGTACCGGTCGCTGTCTGACCAACTTAGGGAGATATGTCACCCGTTCAGAGCTGACTGACGGTTCGCGACTCATTAGCGGGCAGACTCTTCTCGTTGCTAAGGCCAAATAAGAGAGGGACCCGAATGGGTCCCTCTCAATTATCAGCTATTCGATCAATGCCTACTCGGGCCGTGAAGCGTTCCTTGCCCTGAGCATCGTGATCGTACCGCCACCGACAAGAGCAACTCCGATCAGTCCAATCAGAACCAGGAGGCTCGTGGTTGGGCTCCAGCCACCGGTCGCCGGCAGGCCAGAGCCATCGGGCGATGCAGTGGCAGGTATCTGCTGCACACCAACTGCGAAGTTCGAGAAGTTGGACGAGTTAGCGCAGACCTGTTGCGTCAGGTTGTTGAATGTCGAAGTGAGCGGGATCCACTGGTCGTTCGGACCGAGTCTCAGCACACGCACGTTCGAGAACCCGTTCGAGAGGTCGCTCGCAGATGTCGGGAGACATATCCGGGCTGAGCGCAGCAGCCTGAAGTTGGTCTGTGCTGTTCCAGAAGAGTCCACAAACGTTATGTCGGCAGCGGAACTACCGGGAAGGAATCCACTTGGCAGCGGCGGGAGCGAACTCTGGTCGACGGCGTCGACCTGCACTCCGAAGAAGTCACTGACCGAACCCGTGGGGATGAACACAGCTGGCCGATCTCTTAGAGCGCTGGCTTCCGCTGAGCCACCAGTCTCGACACCGGTGGATGACACCAGAATCGAACCGGCAGGCTGAACCACGCCCTGCGCATTCGGGATCGAAGATGGCGGAGTGCCCGGATTAACGGGCGCTGGGACCGGTGTGGCCGTGGCAGGAGCCGCAGCAACGGTGATGGACATGTCCCTCTTGACAACCCAGTCCCTTGATTCCTGAACCTGGGTCACCTGTGCGTTGACCGTTCCGGTTCCGTTGGCTGTCAGAACAACCGTAGGAGATGCCGAACCTGAGGCAATGGTGACGCCACCGGTCGAGGTCCACAGGAATGTGAGGTCCGGAAGGCTGTCATTTACGGCGCCGGTAGAGTCCTTCAGGACGATCGTGACCTGAATCTGCTGTCCAGTCTGCAATGTCAGACCTGTAGGCAGTGTGTCAGCCGTCTCGAGGATCTGTTCAGGGGTCTTGGCGACGCTGTTGCCCGTGCCAAGTCCTGGCCCCTGCGAGTCTGCGTTCGCGGTACTCGACCAAACTGCCGAGTAGGACACGGCGAAAATAGTTACCAATCCCACCAAAGCGATCGAGAAGATCCATCGCCTTGGGATTGCGGAGCCTAGCATGGGCTGCCTCCCGGCCGAACGGTTTGCTATTCCGTCCTCTAGAGACCGCACTACGCGGGCGCGGCCTACCAGTTTGTGCATCTAAAGGTGTTTTATACGCGCTCGACCGAGGTCGTTGCCCGCGGACCGAGTGCGGATTGCGATAATTCTAAGTGCCAATCACACTTCGCGCGCGCCGAGATCATCCCTGCGACACCGGGTCAAGATACACCACCCCAAAATCGAGCGTCAAGATGAGAACCACGCGCTGTAACGCACATTTGCCTGTGTGTTTTTGCACTCAACTTCGACCCGGTCTCATCACCTGAGGCACCCTGTATCGCAGGCCGTTCGAGCAGTGACAAGTTTCTGCGACTAGAATTACCCGGCCATTACTCGAATGAAAGTGAATACGAGTTCGGTGGTGGCGGCGATTCAGTCGACTCAAGCATCGGTCGATTTCACACTCTCAGGCAGCCCGGATTCTACGAACGTCCGGCACAGCACTTAAGGACTTCGGCATGGACATGGGAATATCGGGCAAGAACGCCCTCGTAACCGGCGGCAGCCGAGGTCTCGGCAGGCAAGCCGCGCTTGCATTGGCTCGCGAGGGCGTAAATGTGGCGATGTGCGCAAGGGGCGAGGAGAGGCTGAACGAGACTGCTGACGAGGTCCGTGAGCTTGGTGTGAAGGTCAGTACGGCCGTTGCCGATCTTGGGAAACCAGAGGAGGCCGAGCAGCTTGTGCAGGCAACGATTTCCGAGCTGGGCCAGATCGACATCCTGGTGAACAATGTCGGCGGCAGCATGGGCACGAGCGACCTGCTTAACTCTTCGATTGACGACTTCCAGGCTGTGATGGAGGTCAACCTGTGGTCGGCGGTGCGGCTCATGAAGCTGACATTGCCGGGCATGAAGGATCGCAGCTGGGGCCGGGTGATCAACATCGCCTCTATCTACGGCCGCGAGCATGGCGGCACCGCGCCTTACATGACCGCCAAGGCGGCGATGATCGCGGCGACTAAGCATGCCGCGATGACCATGGCGAGCGAGGGCGTGACGGTGAACGCTATCGCGCCGGGCTCGATCCTCTTTCCAGGCGGGTCGTGGGACAGGTTCATTAACAACAACACGCCGGAAGACGTGGACGAGTTCATCGAACGAAACCTGCCGGCCGGTAAGTTCGGCTGGCCGGAGCCGATCGGTGCCACGGTTGCGTTCCTGGCATCTGCTCACGCCGACCTGATCCTGGGCGCCTGCATCAACGTCGACGGTGGTCAGTCACACAGCCTGTTCTAGCCAGCGAGTCGCCGCTCACCGTCAGTTCGATGCGGCAAGTGGTGGAAGCTCGGGCTCGTAACCAACACGCTCCTCAACCCAGCGCGCCGCACGCAGCAGACCGGCGTCATCGTGTCCTCTACCGACTAGCTGCACACCTATCGGCATGCCGTTACGGCTGATGCCGGTTGGAACCGATATCGCGGGAAGACCGGCTGTCGTCCACGGTGAGTAGAAGCTGGGATCGCCGGTCGTCGAGAGATCACGTGGAGCGGGGCCGGCGGCTGCGGGCATTATCAGGGCATCCATCGACGCCAGCGCCTCATCGATGTCCCGTCGGAACTGGCGCCTTACTCTTTGTGCCTCGACGTACGCGCTGCCCGGCAAGAGCTTTCCTGTCTCTATCTTCGCCCGGGCGGATGGTCCGTAGTCGCCGGGCCGTTCGGCGAATACGGTCTTGTGGACTTCAGCGGTCTCCACTGAATCGATCACCAACTTGGCGTCGCGGATATAGAGGTATGAGATTGGCAGGTCGTACAGCTCGACCCAGTTCCCGCCCTGCCTGAGCAGTTCGATCAGCTCAAACATGTGCGCCTGCATCTCAGTTGACGTCGTGCGCTCGATGTCGCCTGAGACAATCCCGAGCTTTGGCGCAGGAATGTCTTCAGTCAGTCTGGCCGCGTAGCCGGGATGGGACTTCGCGTCGACGCTTGCCGGGTCGTGGATATCGAGACCATGCAGAACATCCATTAGCACGGCGGCGTCGGTGACGGTTCGCGTCATCCAGCCGACCGTGTCGAGTGTCCAGCTGACAGGAAAAACCCCGCGCCGGGAGACGAGTCCGTAGGTCGGCTTGAAGCCTGTGACTCCGTTGTAGGCAGCTGGCCGGATGACCGATCCCGCGGTCTGC
This sequence comes from Dehalococcoidia bacterium, assembly GCA_028285005.1. Taxonomy (GTDB): domain Bacteria; phylum Chloroflexota; class Dehalococcoidia; order Lucifugimonadales; family Lucifugimonadaceae; genus JAJCYX01. The sequence goes on from JANQQP010000036.1 coordinate 47,688, forward strand.
GTTCCGAGCGCGGCCGGGCAGTGTCCGGAGGCAACTGCCACGGCAGAGCCTGAGCTGCTTCCGCCCGGTGTGTGCTCTCGATTCCACGGGTTCAGCGTTCGAGGCGGGTCGGACATAGCGAACTCGACCGTGACCGTCTTTCCAAGTGCTATTGCACCAGCGCCCTTGAGCCGTGCAACGACGGCAGCATCCTGGTTCGGAATGTTGTCGGCGTAGATAGGCGAACCCATCGCCGTGCGCAGTCCTGCCGTCGCGATGATGTCCTTGATGCCAACCGGCACGCCGTGCAGTGGACCGAGCACATCGCCTCGGGCCAGGGTTTCGTCGGCCTGTCTCGCCGCCGTTATCGCTCCATCACGATCAACAAGCTCCCATGCCTGCAGCAAATCATCGGTCCGCTCAATCCGGTCCAGGGCGGCGGTTACGACTTCGGTGGCGGAAAGCTGGCGATCGCGGATGAGCTGTGCGGTTTTGGTGACCGAGACGAGCGCGAGATCGGTCATCGCACTTCGTCCTGCGCATGGTCCGCAGGCGCTGTCTCATGTAGGTAGAAGGCTGGCGAATCGTCCCTTGAGAACCGCAGGGGATCTAGTCGGGCCACGGCCTCGCTGGCCTTCCAGAGCGATACTTCAATGGCAGTTGCGCGCTCTTCGCCAAGCGCCTCGACAGCGCGTTCGCGCAGCCTGTCGAAAGCCTCCTGTCGCTCTTCGTCTGTGAGATCGCCGGGAAACTTCATGTGGGACTAATGCTCCGCTTCACTGAGGCGAGTGGAATCGGTCGGCGAAGCCTACAGCATGATTACGTCGAGAACGAAGGTCGGAATCGCGGGGCACAGACGCGAACCGGCCCCGCCATTTCAAGCGGGGCCGGCAATCTCGAACTTTGCTGTCAGAAGCAGAGCTAGCTGATCTCTACGACGGCGCCGGCCTCTTCGAGCTTGGCCTTGGCCTCGTCAGCCTCTTCCTTGGCCACCGCTTCCTTGACCGGCTTAGGCGCGGCCTCAACGAGGTCCTTGGCTTCCTTCAGGCCGAGTGGCGTGAGCTCACGCACTGCCTTAATGACCGCGATCTTGTTGCCGCCGATCTCCTTGAGCACGACATCGAACTCGCTCTTCTCTTCACTACCGCCGCCATCGCCACCAGCGTCGCCACCGGCTGCGGGTCCGGCTGCCACCGCCACAGGTGCGGCCGCCGATACACCGAACTCTTCTTCAAGCGCCTTGACGACCTCAGCGAGGTCGAGCACTGACATTTCCTTAATGCCTTCGATCAGTTCTTCTTTTGTGATTGCCATTTCTTAGATGTCTCCAAAGGCCGCAACCGGCCGCTAGTTTTTACCGTATGGCACGGATCCCGCGCCGGTTGTGTTATTCGGACTTCTCTTCTTCGTCGGACTCTTCAGCTTTTTCAGGCTCTTCGGTCTCGGCCTCAGCAGCAGGTGTTTCCTCGGCTTCAGCTTCTGCGGCCGGTGCCTCTTCGGTTTCAGCGGCCGGCGCTTCGTCGGCCTCCGATTCGGTGGCTGCGGCTTCTTCGGCTTCAGCGGCCGGCGCTTCGTCGGCCTCCGATTCGGTGGCTGCGGCTTCTTCGCTGTCTGCCTCTGCGGCAGCCGCTCCATCGCCTAGCTCAGAGATTTTCTGCAGCACGGTGGCCAGCGCCCTGATCGGTCCGTTCATCACCATGACCAGGCCGGTAATCGGACTGTTCATGCTGCCCATCATCTTGGCGAGAAGCACCTCTTTGGTCGGCAGCTTGGCCAACGCCTTGATTCGGTCAGGCGACAGCATCTCGGCGTCGAGCGCGCCACCGATGATGGTCATCTCGACGCTGTTATCGTCGATGTAGTTGACCAGCACCTTCGCGGCGGCAGCCGGGTCGCCATCAGTCGTCAGGAAACCGATTGGGCCGTCGATGAACTCTTTGAGCTCGGGCCTTCCAGCGTTGTCTGCAGCGATCCTTGCCAGAGTGTTCTTGGCGATCTTGAACTGAGCGCTGGACTCGCGGACCGCACGACGCATGCCCTGCATGGCGTTGACATCGAGACCGCGATAGTTCGCAGCAATCACCAGCGGCGAAGCCTTGAAGTGCTCTTCAAGCTCCGCAACCAGTTGCACATTTTTCTCAGTTGGCATCAGGCCTCCCGTATGTCGTGGGGCTGGCCAGGACGACTACTCCCGGACAAGAAAAAACCCCGGAGCTGCTACGGCCCGGGGCGTTGATCGACATCTCGTCGATTCGGTTCCCGACCTCGACAGGCGCTTTCGCATTACCGACTCCGGTTTGCCCGGAAGGACGACCTGTTTTCTACAGCCGATCTTCTATTCAGTTGCTGCTAACAGTCTAGCAATATCGCGCCGACGTTTGCGCCGGTGCAGATGACCAATCTTTACGCAGACCTCGAAGCAGCCTCGAGCTCGGCAAGGTCCAGCTTGATGCCAGGGCCCATTGTGGTGGTCAGCGTGGCCGAGTCGACCAGAGCGCCCTTCACGCCTTCAGGCTTTGCCTGCAGGATAGTGGAGTAGACGCTGGTCATGTTTTCGAGGATCTGCTCCTCGCTGAAGCTGGCTACGCCGATGCGTGTGTGGATGACAGCCTGCTTGTCCATTCGAACTTCGCTGCGGCCTCGCTTGGCGGCAGTAACAGCATTGCTAATGGCGTCCGGCGCCACCACTGTTCCGGTGCGCGGGTTCGGCATCAGGCCGCGGCGTCCGAGGTAGCGGCCAAGACGGCCGATCTTCGCCATCTGGTCGGTCGTGGCGATCGCGGTGTCGAAGTCAGCCCAGCCACCCTCGATGCGCTTGATCGTCTCTTCATCAGCGATGAAGTCTGCGCCAGCTTCCTGTGCGGCCTGAGCAGCGTCGCCCTCGGCGAATACCAGAATGCGGACCTGCTTGCCGGTGCCATGCGGTAGCTCCGCAACTTCGCGGATCTGCTGGTCTGAATGCCGAGGATCGGCAGACGTCGTTACATGAAACTCCACAGCCTCATCGAACTTGGCGGTAGCGTACTTCTTCGCCAGCGACACCGCTTCCTGCGGGCCATGCGGCTCGAAGCCAATGGCGTCTGATGCTTCCCGGTATCGCTTTCCGTGTTTGCCCATCTTGCTCTACGTCTCTTCCCGTTAATACGCGGCCGATTAGCCCGAGACGGTGACTCCCATGCTGCGGGCGCTGCCTTCCACGATCTTCATCGCGGCTTCAATGTCGTTGGCGTTCAGGTCCTGCATCTTCGTCTCGGCGATCTCCCGGACCTGGTCGCGGCTGATTGAGCCGGCGATCTCCACACCTGCGGCTCCCGAGCCGCCCTGCAGCTTCGCTGCTTTCTTGATCAGGTCGGAGGCAGGCGGGCTCTTCAGCACGAATGTGAATGAGCGGTCCTGGTAGACAGTCAGCTCCACCGGAACAACACTGCCCCTGAACTGCGAGGTCTTCTCGTTGTACTCCTTGACGAACTGCATGATGTTCACACCATGCTGGCCAAGGGCAGGTCCGACCGGCGGGGCCGGCGTTGCCGCTCCTGCGGGTAGCTGGAGCTTTAGCATTCCTGTGACTTTTTTAGCCACGAGTCTTTTCCTTGCGCGTGCTTTTTTCTTGAACGATCAAATCAGGTGTGACAGCTGTTCGGGACTAGGCCTTTTCCAGCTGAAGGAAGTCTAGCTCAACCGGCGTATCTCGACCGAAGAACGAGACGTGGACGCTGACCTTGCCGCGCTCTTCGTTCACTTCGTCGACAGTGCCGATGAAGTCCGTAAACGGGCCGTCCTTGATTCGCACAGAGTCGCCCTTCTGGAAGCCGATGCGGACGGTCGGGGCCTCCGACTTCATGCGGCGCATGATCCGGTCGACCTCAGCGTCTTCCAGTGGGACAGGCTTCGGACGCTTCTCTCGCTCGTCTTCAGCAGATATGAACCCCGTCACGCCGGGTGTGTTCCTGACGACGTACCAGGACTCGTCATCCATCACCATGCGGACGAGCAGATAACCGGCGTACATCTTCTTTTCTACAGTGCGCCGCTCACCCTCTTTGATCTCAACCTCTTCTTCGGTTGGGACCACAACCTCAAGGATCTTGTCTGCCATGTCCATCGTCTCGATACGCTGCTCGAGGTTTTTCTGGACGCGGTCTTCCTGCCCTGAGTAGGTGTGAACTATGTACCACCTGCCACCGGTTTCGGTGGGACTGGTTATGGCGGGGTCAGTAGTCATTCGTTAGATCAGCTTCCAGCGAGCCGTGACATCAACTCTGAGAACAGCAGGTCTGCGCCGCCGAGGAACAGACCGAACGCGGTCGAGACTATGAGAACAAGGACGGTCAGTCGAGTAGCTTCCTGTCGAGTAGGCCAGGTGACCCTTCGCAGCTCTCCCCAGACTTCGCCGAAGAACCCGAACAGGGAGAAGCGCTCTCCTGGATTCAGCCCAACTGAGCGCGGAGACCTTGGGCGAGCAGGGTTTCGAGCCTCTCGAGCCATCTCGGTTACCTTTTCTCCCTGAAGTCCCGCCTGCTTCTGCATGACGGGCAATACTTGGTCAGGGTGATGCGGTCCGGCGTGTTACGACGGTTCTTCTCGCTGTGGTAGGAGTACTTCTTACACTCTCCACACTCGAGAGAGATTATCGTACGTATTGCGTTCTTTCGTGCCATCTCTGACTATCTACGCCTCAACCGCTGCGTCTGGCTCTTAATTCAGAACCGGCCGGGCTCCTGTTCGGCGACCCTGCCGGCAGTTAGATGTTAAAAGGTGGGCGCAGGACTCAGCCCACGCCCACCTTACAGTCTCAATCTATTCGACGACCGACGTTACGACACCCGAACCAACCGTTCGGCCACCCTCTCGAATAGCGAAGCGGATGCCCTCTTCAAGGGCCACCGGGTACATCAGCTCAATGTCCATCTCGGTGTTGTCGCCGGGCATCACCATCTCGGTGCCCTCGGCAAGCTTGATCTCACCGGTCACGTCCGTGGTCCTGATGTAGAACTGCGGGCGGTATCCGGAGAAGAACGGAGTGTGCCTGCCGCCTTCGTCCTTGGTCAGCACGTACACCTGAGCCTTGGCCTTGGTGTGCGGCGTGATGGAGCCAGGCTTCGAGAGCACAGCTCCTCGTGAGATGTCCTCACGCTCAACACCACGCAGCAGGATTCCCACTGCGTCACCAGGCTGTCCGTCCTCAAGCGTCTTGTGGAACATCTCAACACCGGTCACAACAGACTTGGTGTTCTGTCCGAAGCCGACGATGTCGATCTCCTCACCAACCTTGACGGTGCCACGCTCGATTCGGCCGGTTGCGACCGTGCCACGGCCCTTAATGCCGAACACGTCCTCAACAGGCATGAGGAACGGAAGGTCGACTGGGCGCTCGGGAACCGGAACGTAATCGTCAACCTGCTTCATCAACTCCTGGATTGCCTGGACCCACTGGTTGCTGGAGTCGCTGGCGTTCTCCAGCGCCTCGAGGGCGCTGACCCTGACGATCGGAATGTCGTCACCAGGGAATCCGTAGTTCGAGAGAAGCTCACGGATCTCCAGCTCAACGAGCTCGAGCAGCTCCTCGTCATCCATCATGTCGCACTTGTTCAGTGCAACGACCATTGACGGCACGTTGACCTGGTGGGCGAGCAGGATGTGCTCCCGCGTCTGCGGCATTGGGCCGTCCGGGGCTGCCACAACCAGAATCGCACCGTCCATCTGAGCGGCACCAGTGATCATGTTCTTGATGTAGTCCACGTGACCCGGGCAGTCGACGTGTGCGTAGTGCCTGGTCTCGGTCTCGTACTCGGTGTGGGACGTGGCGATGGTGACACCGCGCTCTCGCTCTTCAGGAGCGGAGTCGATCTCTTCGAATGCCTTGGCCGTTACGTTCGGGTTTGACTCTGCCAACACTGCGGTGATTGCCGCTGTCAGCGTGGTCTTGCCGTGGTCAACGTGGCCAATAGTCCCAACGTTCACATGCGGCTTTGATCGGTCAAATACTTGCTTCGACATATTCCTCGCGGCCTCCCAGGAGGACTGAACTTACTTCGTCTTCGATAGCAGATTTCTCTGGTGAGATGGAGCCCACACCGAGGATTGAACTCGGGACCTCGTTCTTACCAAGAACGCGCTCTACCACTGAG
>JANQQP010000043.1 GCA_028285005.1 Dehalococcoidia bacterium
CAGGGAGGGAGTTAGAGGGTGGGTTGATGTCTGGGCTTTGCCCAGACCGGGCGCGGCAAGCAGCGCCCCTACCGGATCTGCGGCTGCCAGTCAGAGGGGATTGCCCTTCGGCAAGCTCAGGATGGCAGCACTTGCTGTGACGACCGCCGCAGCCTGTCATTCTGAACTTGATTCAGAATCTCTCGCTCGACCAGGGATCAAAGGTCAGATCCCTCCGCTTCGGTCGGGATGACATATCGCCAGGCAGTGATAAAACGCTCGTGCAGAGTCGAGCGAAGGCCATCACGCGTCTCAGTCAGAAACCGAGGCTGGCCTCACCAGCGGAAGCCTTCCATTCTCAAGACCTTCTCCCAGACCGCTTCGGCTACCGGCTCGGGTAGAGAGTGTGTCTGAGCGTAACGCACGAGCTCTGCAGCGCTCCTGCGGTCCGGTTTCTGGCCTCCGGCGCCGTGGCGGTAGCGCATGTGGCCTGAGAGGCCCTGTGAAGTCTTGCACACGGCTCCGCAGATCACGCAGTCCGTCGGTGACGGGTCCTGCCTGCGGCCTCCGTACTTGCGCTGTAGCTTGGCGATCAACAGAGCCGTGGCTCTCGGGAGGGCCGGCATTGCAGAGAACGACGCCAGCGACTCGGCCTTCTGCTCCCTGGCGCGGTCGACAGATGCCGACCATGCAGCGTCCGAGTGACGGAAGCGGATGTGGCCTGCAAGCCCTTGCTTCGACCTGAAGCCTGCTCCGCATTGCTGGCAGACAGCGGACCTCGTGACAGGTATGCGCCTTCGATCAGACCCCTGATGGCGTGCTGGCGCCGTCTGTCGCTCAACTGGCCCAGTGTCTGGCGAGTGTGTACTGACCACGGTCTATAGCTCCCGGTTTTGGTGTCCGGGCGACCGATCGGTTGGCCGCTCTAGCCGGACTGCTCTGGGACAAGTATCCAGTAGAAGAAGCTACTGCCTGCAATTGCGGCCTGACCCGGAATTACCTCAAATCTCAGGGTTGTCTGATCGCTCTCGATCAGTTCGCCCGGGACGATAAATGCTGCCTCTCCGAAGAACGTACGCTGCGCAGGCAGGTCCCAGACTCCGGCTTCCAAGCCGTCGACTAACACCCGAATTGCACCTGAGACCGAGGCATCGTAGCGTTTGACGATTGTGAGCGGCACGCCCGGGCGGCTGGCCACGATGAACTCCTCTGCGACTCTGAAGACGCGGCCATCATCGGTGATTGTCGAGTTCTCGTCTATGCGCGCGGTGATACTGAATGAGCTGCGTTCACCATCGATTCCGTAATCGTGTGTCACCTCAGACGTATCTGGTGCTGCGAGCCCGTTGCCTGTGTCAATCGAGTCGATGAGCGTCAGGTCTCCCGGCTCGAAGACGAGGAACGACTCTCTCGGTAGCTCGATGGCCTGCGTTGCGCCTTCGGGGTCGTATGCACGCATGATGTTGGACGGGAACGGGTTCCCGAATGCGACTCGCTCATCGTTTGCGACCTCGCGTCCGGGAATGCTGTCGAAGAACGGCCCGCGGAAAGCGACCAGGTAGTCGACATTCTGGTCCAGTCCATATGTGAGCGGTGGCGTGCCCTGTGCGTCGTGGGTGTTCTTGCCGCTAAGGTCTAGCACCTGTCTCTCTGCGAAGAAGCTGACGGCACCGGCCGGCACGCTCCCGATGATGGCATCTTCCGGCGTGTTCTCGTTGAGCCAACGCCCCATCGCGGCCTGGACATCGTTCGTGTTGCGGCTAGTCCATGAGTATTCGGTAGAGACTGCGTCCCAGCGCGTCGGCAGAGCTGCCAGCGGCGCTATAGCTATGGCCACTACGGCAACTCGAGCGGTGATCACTACCGCTTTGCGTTCTCGTTCGGACAGCGGGTTTCGAGCTCGCTTCCATACCCAGACGGCTTGCCAGGCACGCACCATTCCAGCAACGAGCAAGATGACTATGAATGGCAGGGCGGCGTCCATGTGCCGACGGTCGTCGAACAGCCACGCAGTGTCGGGCCGGGTGATGGTGACCATGGCGGCGTAGATCAGTGCCAATGCGAACAGCACTATCGGCGCGGCGGAGAAGCTATGTCGGGCGAGCATCGCCTGCATGCCAAAGAGGATTAGCGGCAGGCCGACTAGCCATGCGAGGCCGTCCATGAATGGAAGCTCATGCAGATAGCCGAGCCAAGCGTTCCAGAGGTTGGAGAGTGGGAACAGGCCGAGTGAGTCGTGAGTCGCCAGGTAGCTGTCAGGCAGGGCGTTTCCGGTCACTGACCAGTTGAATGAGACCCAGGCCAGGATCACTACCGCGGATGGCGCCGCCATCCAGGCAACATCATGCACGTCCTGCCTGTGCTCGAAAATCGCTCCTTCCCGACGCCAGATCCAGCGCGCGATGGTCGCGCCGACTATCAGCAGCAGCAGGAGCAGCCCTTCCGGTCGTGCTGCGAGCGCAAACGCGGTGGATATGCCTGAGATCCGGACGTGGCCTCGCAGAAAGGCCCAGGCTGCGAGCAGTGAAGTGGCGGCGAATAGTGTGACCTCGGTGCCGGAGACGGCTGCGAACCCGAAGTGCGGCTCGACGGCCAGGATGGCTCCGGCGAACAGGCCGATAGAGCGCCTTCGGGTGATCTGCCAGGTGATGCGGAACACCATCCAGATTGTCAGCACTCCGAGACCAAAACCCATGAGCTTCGCCAGCACCGGCAAGTTGTGAGACTCAAGGCCGAGAACAGCGGCTGTCGTGCCGTTGAGAGCCGTCCACAGTGGGCTGGTGGCGCCGGTAGCAGCTTCACCCGAGTTGAACTCGAATGCGAACGAGTCTGCAAAGTTGCGGATGTAGGTCATCCGAGTCCAGGCGTCGTCGACGGGAAGCCTGTCCCAGCCAGCAGCTTCGCCGCTGGCGGTGCTCAACAGGAGCAGGCCCGCGGTCAACGCGTGAAGGGCGAGCAGGCCGGCGAGTATTACAGCGGTGGCCCCTGTGGGGAGTGCGCGCAATCTCCATCGGGCGGGCGCTAGCCTGCGCCTGATGGTGCCCTGTTCGTAGGGATCTGTTGCCGTGGCGCCTGTTAGTGCCATTGCCAGGGCCTTTTAGCTATCTGAACCTGACTACTCCGCCAATGATGGCGGCGAGCTTCGGCATGAACGATTCGGTCAGGAAGGTCAACGCCACCACCGCCATACGCCGCAGGCTGTCGTAAGACTCCGAGAGCGGGTCTCGGACCTGCCACTGCTTCGGCTCCCTGAGAGCGGAGAGGAATCCGCTGAATCGGAACCAGAAGGTTGTCCAGCGGTACAGCGGCATGAACACCGGGATCCACCAGAGCGATAGGAGACGCCTGCGCGGCTCTCCTTCAGATGCCCATAGTGCCACGATGTAGTACAGCGCCTCCACGCCGACGTAGATCAGGTACAGACCAAGTGTGGCCGTGATGACTACCTCGACCGGGTAACCGAGGAGGAACATGAAGGGCAGCAGGAAGGTCCAGACGACCCGCGGGAACGCCAGCGTGTGGTCGACAAGGAGTGACTTGGCTATCGAGATGCCGCGGATCCTGAATGGGTGGCGTTCCAGCTCCGGGTAGAGCGCCGCTACTTCGATCTGGCCTCGCTGCCATCGCACACGCTGCGCATACAGCTCACTGAGCGTTGCTGTTGGGTGGACAAAGACAACAGAGTCGACGATCGCTTTGACCCGCATCTCGGGGAACTTCATCGCTATGTAGAAGGTGAGATCCGTATCCTCGGACACCGTGCGCTGGTCGTACATAAAGGTGCGCAGCATCACGTCTCGCCTGAAGGCGGAGAAGGCTCCTGCCAGCGTGAAGAGGCTGTTGGTCTGGCTCTGGTACTGCCGACCGATGCGGAAGCCTTCGTAGTACTCGACGAACTCAGCCTGCGCGATGGCGTTCCTGAGCGGGTGGACCTCGATCTCCTCACCAGTCAGTGGATCGCGGTCAGGCGGGAACACCTCAACTGCTCCGGTAGCAGCCGCAAGACTCCTATCATCCTCGAACGCACGGACCATCTCGTACAGCGCGTCCTTAGCAAGGGCTGTGTCTGCGTCGACGTTCAGGATCAGTTCGCCACGTGAATGGTGAATGCCTGCGTTTAGAGCGCCAGCTTTGCCCTTGTACGGGAGCGAGATGAAGCTGATGGTGCCATCGAACGGCAGCTCCTGCTCACGGGCCATAACCGACCGAGTGCTGTCTGTGCTGCGGTTGTCGACCACCAGCACCTCGATGCTCGATCCAGGATAGGTTTGCTCGCGAATGGCCTTCAGGCAGATCGGCAGAACAGACGCACCGTTGTAGGCAGGGATGATGATGGAGACGAGTGGGAAGGCTTTAAGTGGCTTTCGCTTGCTGATGGCGACTTTGTTGCGGCCGGCACGAATGGCGGCGCTGAGGTAGGCGACTGCGGTGACGCCATCTATCAACAGCGGCACCACCATCCAGACGCCCCAGAAAAGGGCGAAGCCGACTAGCTGGTCTGTCATGACGCCACCATCTCATCGTCAAGCTTCTTGCGGACGGAGCTGAGCGTCGGTCTTGTCAGCAGGAACCAGTAGATCAGTATGACGCCAACAAAGAAGACTGCCCTTCCAATGATGGTGTGAGAGATGAGCAGCGAGTCTTTTCCAAGGTAGTGGAGCGTGGCGACGATGACGAGCAGCCGAATGATGTTGGCCAGGTACGTGAGCACCAGCGCCAGCACTATGTAGGAGAACTTCCGCCGGTAAGACCAGGCCGGATAGAAGGCGAGCATGCCGAGCACAACTCCCGATTCGAGCAGGCCAGACGATTCAACTGTGACCTGCAGCATCGTCCACCCGACGTCCTGCGAGATGACGAGCACCAACAGCGCGCCTGGCGCCGCGTCGAAGGTGTCGGTTGGGATGTTGATGAGTTCGGTGATCGCATGCACACCCTGGGCGACCGCGGTCTGAAGCGCCGGTTCGATCGGGCTGTTGCGGCCAATGAATATGACTAGGAACGCGAGGCCGACGGAGCCGATGATGTAGAACGGCAGCCAGATGCGGTTGAGCCTGAAGAACAGGACTGCGAGCAGCCAGAGCGAGGAGAGTATTGCGGCGATAACTATGTCCACAGGCGCCGCCTCCTGCTGATGAACCAGATTATGGCTATTCCGGCGACGCTTGCCGCGCCAAGTAGCCATGGGCCGAGGACTGATGCCGGCGACCACTGGATATCTGCGGTGCCGTCCGGCACTCGGTCTGCGATGAACGGGAAGATGGCAAGTCCACCGAATGAGACCGCATACATGCGGATGACACCGCCGAACTGAATCCCCAGGTCGGTCCAGTCGAGCGCGAACTCAACCCTGAGACCGCCTTCGTTCCGGCTATCGCCCCAGTCATTCCAACCGCTGTCCGAGATCTTGATAAGTGAGTTGCCGTGATACACCTTCACGTTGACCAGGCTGCTGTTACTGGTTGGAACGTAGGTCACGACGATCACGCGGTCATCGCCCTCGAAAAAGTCCCCGTTGTTATTGGTGTCGACGTGCACCATGTAGCGCACGGGTCCGGTCTGACCATTGCTTCCGTCGTATGGCTGGCCATCCGTCGTGTGACGCTCCAGCATGTGGAAGTTGATCTCTTCGTCGATGTTGTTGGCCCAGTAGAAGGCGGCGATGTCGCGACGGTCTGAGCCTGAGTGATCGTCGAAAGCGTCGGCAAGATTGGCCTTGTCTGTCCAGTCGTTGAACTGGCTGTCGATGACAACGGGAATGCTGGTCGACGGGATCGGATCAGGGTCGTCAGACGAGTTGATGAGGGTCAGATTGTCGATGAACAGCCTTCCCTCGTCCTCCTCGTCTTCATCATCGTCGTCGTCGTCGCCAGAGAGCGTTCGGGCCCGGAACCAGAGCTGGTTCGTGAACGTTATGCCGATGGTCGAAAGGTCGAAGTCAAAGAAGGTGTACAAGGAGTCATCATCGTCGTCGTCCCAGGACTGGAGCGTGGTGTACGCGGAGCCGTCGTTCGAAACCTCTACTCGCGCTCCGCCGTCATCGAATTCATCGACCTTGATCCACATCTGGAGCCTGAGCGAAGATTCGCCGGTGATGTCGACGCTGCGTACGGCTGACGCGCCGGAACCAGCGAGTTTGAGGTGACTGGCGCCTGCGTGTGGCCCGTTGCTGTCGCTGTATCCGGCATCGCCCACGAACGTCCAATCATCGAGCCAGCCGTGGCCTGTAGATCCGCCAGCATGCCCCTCGAAGTCGTCTTCAGCGATCGTCACATCCGCTCTGGCGATTGCCGATGTGTAGGCCAGGATGACAATTAGCCCGACCAGGACGGCTATAGACGCGGCCGTCAACTTGATGACATTCGGTGATGTGGATGGGAGGTTCATACCTGTGCCACCGGGCCTTCGCCGCCTGTATCTCCGACTGGGCCGTTGCTCTCGCCCTCTGGCGGACTCGACTCTCTTCGTGAGCGAGCCATCTCGTCTACCCGCTTGGTAGCCTGCACCGGGCTGAAGCCGACCAGGAATCCTAGCAATACGAGAACCCCAAACACGCTCGCAATGTTGCCGGCCGTGTAGATGCCGGTCCTCACTGATCTAATTTCAACTGAAGAAACGCCGGCTGGCATGCGTGCGAGTATGAGTCTTTCGACACCTACAGAGTCGACCTGCGTGCCGTTCACGAACACGCGCGTGCCTTCAAAGTGGGCCATTGGGAACAGGACCCAGCCGGATTCCGGCAGTTCAATATCGAAGGTCCAGCCGTCTTCTCCGGCCTGGTAGTTAGCGAGCGAGTGCGGGATGTCGTCCGGTTGCTCCTGCGCCGGCAGCCCGAGCAGTCCTTCGAGAAGCTCAATCGCTCTGGGATCGGCGGTCTTCGATGCGTGGAAGAGTAGGTTCAGGCCGAGGAATACCACCTCGCCGTCACCGTAGCGGTTTCGGGCCACCGCGACACCCTGCGCAGCCGGGTAGTCGAACAGCACCAGCTCTTCGTCCGCTCCCTGTGGTGTCACGCTATTCCAGGGCCCGGTCTCAGTATCGAACGGCAGCAGAGCGGTCCGCTCATCGCCCTCGATGAGAATTGCCTGTCCGATCTGGAGCACCGGCTCGCCGTGCACGCCCAGGAACTTCGACTGCCGTGAAAGCGGCGAGACGGGAGCGCCTGTGAGGTCGACGAGGAACCGCATGCCTTCCGATGCCAGGCGCTCGACTCTTTCATCAGCGCCACCGCGGCTAGCCGTTGTGAACCTGGACAACAGCACGAGGTCGAACTGGCGCAGGAACTCGTCAGAGTAGTCATCAAGGCTTGAGGATGAACCGACGGAGATCTGCGGGAATACGCGGGATGCGTTCTCGGCTCCGGCTCCGATACCAAACACTTTGAGCGGAATGGTGAATGCTCTCGGCGCTCCGTCACGGTGATAGAGCCGTAGCTCCTGCGAGCTGGTGACCAGTTGGAAGCCATCTGCTTCGAGCGCTTCGCCAAGGTCCGGTGAGATGAGCGGTTGCGGTAACAGGACGACATCGTCTGTCCCAAGCCTGTCCAGCCTCGAGACGGCGAAGTCCAGGAAATCGTCTGTGAACGACTCGTTCACTCTCGCGAGTAGTGGCCCGGTAATGGAGCCTTGAAAGGCCCAGCCGAACACCTGCTCCCGCTCGCCTTCCGTAGTGAACAGCATTGTGGGGGCTGAGCCCAACAGGCTGAGGTCGGCTGTTGCGACTCGCCAGCCGTCAAGCACGGCAAGCTGTTCGGCGACCTGCTGGATCTGTTCCGGGCGCTCCTTGTTGCGGACCAGTTCGAGCGATGGCTGGAAGTCCACGACCACAAGGACGAGGATGCCGATCGCTGCGAGGCGCAGCCAGCGTCGTTCTGGCGCCACACCTTGCATGTAGACCTGCCTCGCCACGATCACGACAGTGAGAACCAGTCCAAGTGCTGCGAAGGTTGTGAACCTGCGTGCCCAGAAGAGCTCGTTACCAGGAAGGGCGCGCCATATGTCGACCAGGAATGTAGAGCCGATCAGTGTGGTGATGAAGGTGACGACGACCAGAGCCTTCATCCACGTATCGAGCCGTTTCCACATGAATAGCGCGACGAAGGCCAGGATGATGGCGGTTAGCCCAATGTAGAAAATCTCGTTATCTGACGAGCGGAGCCCGGGGTTTAAAGCGACCGAAGGCGATGTGCTGGCAATCGCCTCGCTACCTTCTGTGTTGTCGAGCTCAGCAAGGCCGCCGGTGAGGGACGGAAGGAGCCACCAGCCGGATATCAACATGCCGGTTGCGAGTCCGCCAACGCCTGTCGCCACTACTCGGAAGCGTGCGCCCTTAATGAGCCAGTACATGACTGCGTACAGGCCCAGGCTGACGAGGAATATGCCGGCCATCATGACGTGCGAGAGAACGATGAGGCTGATCACGATTGCGAGGCCGGTGAAGTTGCGCTTGCTGCGAGGGTTTTCGAGCACCTTTAGCAGGAAGTAGAGGGCGGCTGGGAGCAGCGCGGCAGCGGCGAGTCTCGGCAGATTGCCCTCGGCGAAAGCGACCCTGATGTTGTCGGGGAAGATGATGTAGAGGACACCGGCGACCACTGCCCAGAGATGCCCGATGCGCGGGGCGAACAGCAGCATTGAGAGTCCGCCGATGAGCGAGGTGGCGAAGATGAACAGGTTGCCGGCGGTGAAAATGTTGTCTGTGACTACATGCAGTCCAACGACGGCGTAGTACGAGAGCGGCGGGAAGTAGCGCAGCAGCTGCTGGCCGTTGTACCAGGCCGGGAACATGTCCGGGTAGAGCTGGCCATCGGCAATCTGCTCCCTGAGATACACCGACTTGATGAGGTGGCCCCAGGCGTCTGACGACCACGGGAAGATGCTCTCGGCGTCGCGTGGGAAGACGACGCCGAAATAGACGACGAGTGCGGATATCAGCACCGCCAGCACACTGATCGCGTACTGCTCCCTAGGACGCAACTGCAGCATCTGGCTCCTCTCCTGCAGCGGCGGGGTTCGAGTAGGACGCCGAGCTCGTGGGGCTCTCCCAGACTCGCACCCTTTCGAGGACTACTGAGGGGACGTTTAGCTCTGCGAGCCGTGAGACGATCTGCTGGTGGAAGATGCGGGCGAGGTTCTCGGTGGTCGGTGGAACGTCTTTGAACGGGTCCTCTGTGTTCAGCAGCGTCTCGCTGTAGTGCATGACCGTGGTGTCAACCAGCTCGCGCACGTTCGCAAATCCGACGGCGAAACCCTGTCGGTCCGGCTCTGTGGTGACGAACGTGGCCTCGACTCGATACGAGTGATGATGAGGCGAGCTGGCTCCGGCCTGCGATTCGATGAAGTGACGCGCTCCGAAGAAAGAGTCGACCGACATCTCGAAGCGAGGACCGCCGTGTACACCGTTCATACCTGTGGCCGCAGGCTCTTCACCGATCTCCGTGGGCTCTTCGGCCGGTAATTCGACTGTGATCTCGTCGCCGGAAATTCGCAGGCGTGTCGGACGGAGACGACCCTCCGTGTTCATCAGGTCGCTGACAAACCTCATCATCGAGCCGATCAGCAGGCTGAACTCGGCCCGTTCCGGCGTCTGGCTCTGCAGCTTGGCCCATTCCACGGATTCGAACGCCTGTAGCGAGATGAAGAAAGGCGCTATGTCAGGCTGGTTCTCGACGATCAGGGTGATCGGATCGTCTGCGCCTCGGCGATCTGCGAGCGCGTCTCTGAGCGGGACATCTGGCTGTTCACCTGAAGTGAGCCGTTCGGACGCCAGCCGCAGCAGGTTTCCGACTTCACGGAGCGTTTCGGAGAGCACATTGCGCGAGTCCGGGTCCTGGAAAGCATCAGAGGCAGATGTATCCACGAGCGTGCCAAATGACCGTGAGATGAGTTGGCCGAGGGCGGCTGGGTCCGAAGTCAGCGGCTCCTCAGGCGGTACCTCAAAGGCAGCGTCCTCGTCATCTTCAACCTCATCGAAGTCCGGGAACTTAGGTTCAGGAGTTTCGTCAGCCGTGTCGTCGATGCCGATGTACCGGATGGTGAATGTGGATCCGATCGTCCTGTCCAGGATCGCCTGGCCCTGCTCGATGAGCGATCGGACTTCGTCGCCTGTCAGTCCGAGCGATTCGCCTATCTCTTCGTCCGAGCCAGGGTTGGAGAGTCGGGACTGGACCACTTCCTGGACCGGCAGCGGCATCTCCGAGACTGCGGCCATGATGATTGCGAGCCTGCCGTTAGTTGGGGGCTCTTCGTCACCCTCGGGCGTCGATGGTGCCGGCGGCTCTTCCGGCGGTTCGGGCGGCTCTCCGTCACCCGCGGTGGCTGCAGGCAGATCCGATTCGTCGTCAACCTGCTCTTCGGCAGCTTCTTCGTCGGATGGCGCGCCGGCAGGGACCGTAGAGCTGACTGCAGACTCTTGTTGCAGATGCGGTGCGCCTGTGTAGGTGCAGATGCATGGGCCGCCGTCGGCGCAGCCGGAGCAGCAGAACTCTTCGCCGTCCTGAACGAACGGGGTCCATTCGAACTCAGCAAAGCAGTTCGCGCAGGTATTGAGGTTGGTGGCGTCGGGGCCGGTTGTGGTCAAGCGAGATTCCCGGGGATTCGGACAATTGCAGCAACGTTGCCATTTCAGGCTATTGCTCGCGCACGCGAGACGCCCGTCTCATTAAGGTCACGAACGGTTACAAATGGGTAAAGATGGCCGCCCCGTTGGGTTCAGGCATCGTCGAAGAGCGACTGCCGCATCGGAGTTGGACGGCGCCTGGTGTACCTACAATGCGGTCAAAGCCACCGTCCTCGGACGATCGCTCCAAGGTGGCTATTTGCCTGCAAAACTGGAGGTGCTCAATGCAGATCAGGTCGTTCTATCTCAACTCCGAAGGGAAGATTGAGCATGATCTCTCACCCGAACGCCTGACCGAGGCTCGTGCGGACACCAGCGGACTGCTCTGGCTGGATGTCTACGACCCCGATTTCGAAGCCGAATCTTTCCTGACCGATGAGATGGGTTTTCATCCGCTTGCGGTAGAGGACGCATTCGCACGCCAGCACCAGCCAGCCAAGGTGGACGATTACGGCTCGCACCTGTTCATGGTCCTTCACGGCATCGACTACTCATCTGACGAGGACTACGTCGAGACGGCCCGGCTGTCACTCTTTGTCGCAGAGGGCATGGTCGTGACATTGCACCGCGTTGGACTTATCTCGATCGACGCCGTTATCGAGCGGGTGGAGCGTAACGCTCGGCTGATGCAGCGGTCTGCGAGCCTGTTCTGCTACGTGGTTATCGATTCGCTGCACGACGCGATCCTGCCGACACTTGAACACATCTCAGAGGTAGCGTACGGCCTCGAAGAAGTGGCGATCGAGGCTCCTGGCAAGGAGGTTTTACAGAACATCCTGCAGTTGAAGCGTTCAACGATCCGCATCCAACGCACGATGGCGCCGCAGATCCGGACCTTCAATCGCCTGAGCCGGAACGAGTTCCCGATTATCGGTGAGCAGGCGTCGATGTACTTCCGTGACCTCCAGGACCAGACGATTCAGCTGGACGTGATCAACCAGGGCGTACGCGACACTGCTGACAACGCGCTCGCGACATATCTCTCATCCATAGGGATCAAGCAGAACGAGACTATGCGCGTGCTGGCGATTGTTGCTGCCGTGTTCCTGCCTCTTAGCCTAGTCGCTGGCATCTACGGCATGAACTTCAGCAACATCCCTGAGCTTGACTGGCGATGGGGTTACTTCGCTGTGATCGGACTCATGGCCAGCGTCGGGTTCGGTACTTTCTACTGGCTGTTTGTCCGCAGATGGAACTTGAACCTTAGACGGGGCCGGCAGATGATGCGTGAGATCAAGCCGCCAATGGAAAGCGTCAGCCGGATGATGTCGCCTGTTGACGCGATGATCGATGTCACAGACAGCGCGGCGCGTAGCTTCACGAAGGTTGTGACTGACACTCTCACAGACAGAAAGACAAGGTAGTTAATTGCTAAGTGACCTCGAGAGCGTTCTAGGAGATACAAAAGCGCTCACGTTTGACCTGTTCGGAACCGTCCTGGACCTGGGCGGCAGCCTGACGCCATACATAGCTGACTTTCTCAAGGAGCAGGGCTCTAGCAAGGATGCGGGAGAGTTCTGGGCGCAACTGAGATACAGGCAGAGGATCGAGCAGTACCAGGACTCGCTGGTGGACCTCGGCCATTCCGGCTACCTGGAGACGGTCGAGAAGGCGTTCTCGTATGTGTGCAGGCTGAACGGTCTTGATCCCGACCGGCCGGCGATCAAACGCTGGATGGAGAGCTGGCAGATGCTCTCTCCATTTCCGGAATGCGTCGATGCCCTCAACCGCCTGAAGTCGCGCTTCAAGCTGGTGGCTCTCTCCAATGGCAACCCGTGGTTCTTAGACCATCTTGTGAAGAATCGGATCAAGTACGACTTCGATGGCGTGCTGTCAGTTGAACTGGCGGGGTCATTCAAGCCTCATCCGGGCGTGTATCGAAGGGCGGCGCGGGAGCTGGACATGGAGGTTGGCGAAATGATCATGGTCTCTGCCAACTCGTTCGATGTGATGGGCGCCCGGACTTGCGGATTGCGCGGAGCCTATGTGAACAGGTACAGCCTGCCCTTCGAGGACACGCACGAGCGCTACATGCCTGACGTGACGGTGACCAACTTCACGGAACTGGCAGACGCGCTGGTTGGCTGAATAGGCCTGCTGTTTGTGTGGTCGTCTTGATCCGAAATCCAATGTTGGCGGATAACGTTGGAACTCTTAGGCCGCGAATTTCGTTTGGAATAGAAGACGACTGCGGCTCAGACACCAAACTGGATCACGGATGACCCTCACGAAAAAACTCCCAGGCTGGCTAATCGCCCTTTCGACGTTGCTGGTCGTGTCGGTGGCGTGTGCCAGCGGCGACTCGGGCGACGCGACTCAGACAACATCCACGACCGTGCCTACGGCGCAGGAAACTCCAACGGCCGACTCGGAACGGGCTGGCGTAGCGACAACCCAACCGGGCGAAGTTTCACCTGAACTGGCGGCGTACCTGGAGGAGATCGACCGCAGGATGGCCGCCATCCGTGAGATTCCAGTGGCTGATCCAGTTCCGTTCAGGTTCCTCGATGATGATGCGATCAACGCGTATGTGCGAGAGCAGATAGACGATCCGGAGACGGTCGAGGACATCGGCAACTCGGAGATGCTGTACAAGCTTCTTGGACTGATCGATGCGGACTCAAGTCTTTTCGACCAGTACGCTGCGCTACTGGATGCGCAGGTTCTCGGCGCCTATGACCCTGAAGAGGAGGAGTTCGTGGTGCGGCAGCCGGGTGGCGAGTTTGGCGCTTCGCAGGAGTTCACCTACGCCCACGAGTACATCCATCGGCTGCAGGACGCCAAGTTCGGGCTGGACGAGATCATCGACGGTCTTGAAGGCAACAGCGACCGCACCCTGGCCTTCTCAGCGCTGATCGAGGGTGACGCAACTACCGCCCAGCAGATCTACGCACTCAGACACCTAGATTTCGAGCAGCTGACTGAGATCCTGGCGGAGTCGCAGGAGGCGGCTGCAGGTTCCAGAGACGCTCCGTACATACTTCAGACCGGCCTGGAGTTCCCGTACATCGAGGGTGCGAGCTTCGTCGACAGTCTGCGAAGCGCACAGGGCGTTGCTGGTGTTGATGCTGCATTCGCCAATCCTCCCGATTCGACGGAGCAGATACTTCACTTTGAGAAGTACCTGAACCGTGAAGTCCCGGACGAAGTGGCTTTGCCTGAGATGCTGTTTTCGGCGAGTGGTCCGCTTGGCGCTGGATGGAGCATCGTGGATGAGGATGTGATGGGCGAGTTCTTCTTGCGGGCGTGGCTGGAGGCGATTGGCGCAAGAAGCACGGATGCGGCCGAGGCTGCGGCTGGCTGGGGTGGCGATGCGTTGACGCTGGCTTCCAGCGATGATGGCGACCATGCTGTCGCTGCCCGCATCGTTTGGGACGACGGGACGCAGGACGCCGAGCAGTTCTTCCTGGTGCTGACGACGATCATGGCGGCCTCTCCCGAGTTCCGGAGGGTCGATATCGGACCGGACATCGGCATCCGGGCGTACGAGGCTGACGGCGGCGTGATCGTCGTCGGGACGTTCAACGATGAGGCGCATGGCCAGGTAACGGCGTTCGCTGCCGCGACTGAGCTACAAGACGCCATGCCGCTGGTGCTGTCGCTGTCCGGGTAACAGCGAAAATCCGAGACCTCCAGACCGCCGCCAGAACTACTGCTCACCACTCGTTGCTATACTCGCCGCGCCGTCTGCGGACGGCCCTTGTATATCCAATCCTGCACTCGGTTCGAGAACGAAAAATGCCAGTAGACATCATCCTGCCCCAGTGGGGCATGGGCATGAACGACGGTACGGTGATCAAGTGGCTCAAGAGCGTCGGTGACCCGGTCAAGAAGGGTGATCAGCTCGTTGAGATCGAGTCATCGAAGGTAAACGCCGAGGTTGAGGCCACCGCTGACGGCACGCTTGGCCGGGTGAACGTAGAAGAGGGTCGCACAGTCAACGTGGGCACTGTCCTGGGGTTGCTACTGGCCGAAGGTGAGACTGAGGCAGATCTGCCAGACGAGGCAGCGGCACCTGCTGCCAATCCGTCCGCTCCCGCTGCCGCCAGTTCGGCGGCAGCCCCCGCAAGACCCGCTGGCAAGAAGGTGGTCGTTACGCCACGAGCACGCAGGCTTGCCCAGCAGCTTGGTGTTGATGTTGAAACGGTGAATGGAACGGGGCCGAGCGGGCGCATCACCGAAGACGATGTGAAAGCGGCGGCCGAAGGCGGTTCGAGCCAGCCCGCAGCCGCGCCACCATCCACGATTCCGGTCAAAGAGACAATTCAGTTGACCGGGATTCGCGGGACTATCGCTCGACGCATGAGCGAGAGCGCCGCCATTCCCAGCGTCACGCTGAACACGCATGCCGATGTGACGCCTGCGATCGAGGCTCAAAAAGAGCTGCTCAAGGCGTGGCGCTCGGAGCGCATCAGGCCGCAGTACCAGGACCTCGTGCTTGCGGCGGTTTCAAGGGCGCTGGCCGACACTCCGCAGGCTAACGCGCACCTGGTTGGCGACGAGATACGAATCTTCGAGCAGGTGAACCTCGGCGTGGCCGTTGCGCTGCCTGAAGGGTTGGTCGTGCCGGTGATCCATGATGCCGACAAGAAATCCCCGCTGGAGATCGCGAAAGAGGTACGAGAGCTGGCGAGGGACGCAAAGGCCGGCTCATTGAGCGTCGACCAGATGACCGGAAGCACGTTCTCCATCACAAACCTCGGAGCATATGACATTGAGGCGTTCGACCCGCTACTGAACCCACCAGAGATCGGCATTCTCGGTCTCGGCAGGGTTGAGGAACGGCCTGCCGTCGTCGATGGCGGGTTCGAGGCCCGGTCGATCGGTCACCTCAGCCTGACATTCGACCACAGGGCCTGGGACGGGGCGCCTGCGGCCGAGTTCCTGAAGAAGATCGTTGCGCACCTGAAGGATCCCGGCTGGATGCTGGGGTGATGCGAGCTTCGCATCGCTGACAGAACCGGCCGTGTCTTGAGCCCAATTCCGTGTACTGTTTAGTGCATGGCTTCAACCGTCGGCATCATCGCCAACCCCTCCGCGGGTAAGGACATCCGGCGCCTCGTGGCGCAGGGGCGCGTCGTCTCTAACCAGGAGAAGGCGAACATCCTGCGCCGTGTCTTCAGCGGGCTGATCGCGACCAACGTCGAGCAAGTTGTCGTGATGCCTGACATGTCCGGCCTCGCTCGACCTGCGATCTATGACAGTCGAGGCCAGATTGAGGCTCGTTTCCTTGAGATGGAGCCGACCGGTTCGCAGGACGATTCGACCCGGGCGGCAACGGCGATGTGCGAGATGGGCATCGATTGCCTGATCACACTGGGCGGTGACGGCACGAACAGGGTGGTTTCGAAGGGCGTCGGCGACGTTCCAATGCTGCCGATCTCCACCGGGACGAACAACGTCTTTCCTCAGATGACGGAGGGCACACTGGCGGGTCTGGCAGCTGGCGCGCTGGCGACCGGCAGGGTTTCGGTCGATGAGGTGTGCAAGCGCAGTAAACGGCTGGAAGTGCTAGTTGACGGCGAACTGGTCGATATTGCGCTGGTGGACGCCGCCGTTTCGAGGCAGATGTTCGTTGGAGCCCGTGCGGTGTGGGAGCCGCAATCGCTGTACTCGATGTTCCTGACACGTGCCGAGCCGTCCTGTATCGGACTCTCGTCGATTGGCGCCAGGCTGAAAAAGGTGGCGATAGACGACCCGGTTGGATTGTTCTTGCGCTTCGACGGCGACCCTGATGACACGGCAAAGCGCGTAACTGCTCCGGTGGCTCCGGGGCTGGTTTCGAGCATTGATGTGATGGGCTGGAAGGTGCTTGAGCCGGGTGAGGGGATGCCGGTCGACCTTCGGCCGGGGACCATCGCGCTGGACGGCGAGCGCGAGGTCGAGCTGTTACCCGGGCAACAGGTGGAGATTCGGCTTTCGAACAGCGGGCCACTGGTGCTAGATGTCGACAAGACGATGTCGCTGACAGCGGCTAACTAGCTGGAGACCGGGATTGATCAACACTCTGCTAATCGGCGGTAAGGGCACAATTGGCTCCGGCCTTCGCACCTACCTGCCGCAACTGAACTCCGAGTATCAGATCACGTCTGCCGATCTGCCGGGAGCGCCTGACAAGGCCGCTTCAGGCGCGTCCACAGATTTTATTGAGCTCGATGCCTCGCAGGATGACGCTGCGTTGCGAGAGGCGCTCGAAGGGCGAGACCTTGTTGTCTACCTGGCTCGCAAGGATCCGTTGAGCGAGATGAACGCGATGACGGACCTGGTGTTCAAGGCGGCGATGGATGTATGTCCCGACGCGCTGATGATCGGGTCGAGTTCCGTACACGCGACCGATGCTGCGTACTGGCCGTTCATCAATGAGCCGTATGCCACGATCGCGACGCGGGGGTTCGAGAAGGTTGATCCGTGGCCCGAGCCGCTATCGGCGTTGCTTGAGCCGTGCCCTGTGAGCGACTACGGACTGGAGAAGTCGTACGTCGAGGCGTGGTGTAAGCGGTTCGAGAACAACGGGCTAAACGCGGTGGCGGCGCGCTGGGGCGGTATCAACACCGAGAACGCCATGACTGATGAGGTTGCCTACTTCACGGTGTGGTGTCATCAGGAGGACTCGGCTCGATTCGTCGACGCCTGCTTCAGGGCGGCTCAGGCGGGAACGATACGGAGCGGAGCTCACTACTACGTGATCTCAGACAACACGCACAACATCTTTGACATCGAGACTTCTGGCCGCGAGATTGACTACCGGCCGCAGCACGATGCGCAGCGTTTCTACGAGTAGCTCGGCGGTTTAGTCCACGACTTCCAGGATCTGGGTGTTGTGCGTCTGCGCCAACAGCGGATAGATGCCATCGAATACGGATGTGATCGTCTCCGTACGGCGTACGGCATCGCGAGACTCTTCGTACTGCACCACCGATTCCCACCGCTGGTCCGTGAACAGAGTGCCGTGACCACCGTGCCAGGCCTTGAAGACCTGCGGCCTCGGAAAGCCCGCCTTCTGCATCTCGTCGGCGGCCTCGCGCACGAGCTTCAGCAGCTTGCCGCCGGATCCAGCCTTGGGAAGGTATGTGCGTCTGACAACTATCACTGGTTTTCTCCGGACTCAAACGGGCTTAGATCCTGAAGCGTCGCCAGTCTCTCTCGAAACGCTCTTTGCTGCGCATCCCCGAAGCGGTCGGTGCCCTCAGCGCCACCTGTGGGCCGCCCTGTGCCAGGAACTCGCCGCCAAGTAGTGCCGACTGCGTCGATGAGTAGGCCAGGAAGCACTCGCCGGAGCCATCATATGCGGGCGGTGGTGCGGTATCGAGGATGCGTGATGCTATCGTCTCCGCCACGTTCTCACCCTGTCCTGCTGCGAAGACGCCAGCCTTTGGGACAGCCCTGTCTTCGGCGAACGGCACGATGTTTACGTCTCCAACTGCGAAGACGTTATCTGTAGAGGTCTCCAGCGTGTCCGCGTTCACCGGCGTCCACGGCTTGCCATCGGTGAGCCCGGACTCGGCGACAATTTTTGGGACACGATGCACGGGCACGGTCACGATGACATCTGCCGCAATCGACGAGCCATCGCTGTATTCGGCCTCCATCGAACTCGGAGCGACAGCTATGACGCCAACCCCGGTGCGAAGCTCGATGCCGCGGCGATCAAGGTCCTGTTCCAACTGCGCCGATGCATCTGGGCCTGCGACCGCGATCGGCGCCGGCTCAGGAATGGTGACGATGATCTCCGAGTCTCGCCTGATGCCCTGACGGCGGAAATACCAGTTCATCATCATCGCCGTTTCGAAAGGCGCAGGCGGACATTTATACGGCGGCGCCGCCACGGATATCACGATTCTTCCGCGTCGGAACCTGCTCAGCCTGCGTCGCAGACGACGGGCGGTTTCAAGGCTGTAAAAGGAGTAGGCGAGGTCCGAGCCGGGCACGGCGTCCCAGTCGTAGGTGGCTCCGAGCGCGACGATCAGGTAGTCGTATTCGTGCACGCCACTCTGGGTGTTCACTGTACGGCCGGGCAGGTCTATCGAGTCGATCTCGGACTCGACGAACTGAATGCCGCGATTGGCGAGTTGCCCGAGAGAGCGACCTGTTTTTCGGACATCGCGTTCTCCCACGATTAGCATCGGATTCATGCCACACAGCCGAGGCACGCGATTACGGTCGATTATGGTCACCGTGTGCTCCGCAGGCAGCAGGGAACGTGCGGTGCGAGCCGCGGCAACGCCACCAAAGCCTCCACCAAGCACAACAATCTTCTTGCCGGGCATTCGTCACTCCTAAGCCGCTATTGGCCAGCGAAATGGGCCCTCGTTGGGCCTTAACTGGAACTAGAATCAGGTAACAGGCGCGCGGCACCTGAACGGCCTGAGATTTGCGGGACGTAAGGCTAACCGAATCTGGGAGGCTGCGCGCCTGCTTGAGCGTGTGCTTGCGGGCCACTTTTTGAGCGATATATGCAACACCGGAAGAGCAATTCGTGAGTTCAATTTCTCCTGATGTGGCTTTGAGGGCCGCGCTTAGAGCCGCAGACGCTGCATCTGCCTCGCTACTCGCCGATTTCGAGCGTAATCGCCACGGGACTGGACTGAAGACTTGGATGAAGTCTCCCGGCGCTCTCGTCACCGAGGCAGATATCGCTGCCGATAAGGCAATTGCCGAGGC
The DNA here is from genome assembly GCA_028285005.1 of Dehalococcoidia bacterium. Classification (GTDB taxonomy): domain Bacteria; phylum Chloroflexota; class Dehalococcoidia; order Lucifugimonadales; family Lucifugimonadaceae; genus JAJCYX01. The sequence continues at coordinate 19,255 of JANQQP010000043.1, forward strand.
GTTGAGTGGTTCTGGTGTCGATGCTGCGCTGATCTCCGAGGAGAGCACTTCGGGCGACGGATCGGGCGAGTTGACATGGCTGGTCGACCCTCTTTGCGGCACTGTGCCGTTCCGAGCTGGCATGCCTCACTGGGGCGTGAACATCGCTCTCCGGGAGTCCGACCGGCTAGTCGCAGGAGTTATCGCGCTTCCGCATTCCGAGCAGGTGCTCGCGGCAGCGTCCAGAGTGGGCGTAACTCTGAACGGCGAGGTATTCGAGGGACGAGATCCGCAATTGCCGCTGAACGAGTCGGTCGTGGGGCTGGAAACTGACGGCGGCGCAGAGTGGGCGAGGTTGCTCGGCCCCGAAGCGATTAGCACTTCGCGGATCACCTGGCCCAGCGCTGTAGGCCACAACAACACTTTTGCGTCTGCTGCCTATCCAATGTTCCTGGTCAGCACCGGCGGCATGTCCGGAGTCGTCTTCTACAAGATCGACTCGGTACACCTGGCTGCTGGAGCCTCAATTGCGCAGGAGCTTGGTGTTGTGATGAGCGATGAGCAGGGCAATCCGCTGGACTGGAGTTCGGAGGAGTCGTGTCCGGTGGCGGTGATCGCGTGGCCAAGTGTGCATGGCGAGTTGATCGAGGCGATGAAGCCCGATTAGATCATTCGAGCCCGTGTTCGGCCATCCACTGGTCCTGCGGTTGAGTTGATGAGGGTCGCTCAGCGCGGTCTCGATAGTAGCCCTCGGCCTTCATGAACCGATCGAAGACTCTTCGCAACTCGGTGACTGCGTCCGGATGGTCGTCTACTCGCAGGTCGATCTCAGGAAACTGGTCACTCCCGTACACGGTGATAACCGAAGATCGCTCCGGCAGGTGACGCCCGTTGAGCCCTCGCTGGCCTCCGGCGTCACGGCCAGCCTCCAGCGCAGCGATCAATCGGCCAGCAAGAGTCAAGGAACTGGCCGAAGTCATCACTTCTGCCATAGCTGCTACGACATGCTCGTCGGCTAGCACGTTGCCCATTGTCAGCCAGCCCTCTCCGGTCAGGGAGCCCGCCCAATCACGAGTCGACGAGCCGGTATGGACGTGTGTAGAACCGTCTGCTGTGACGACGCCGATTTGCCGATATTCGAAGTGTTCGTCCGAAGTTGCAATCCCGCTGAATGCTCCTTCCAGTTGGTGGCCAACCTCGAGCATCTGAAGCAATGCAGGGCCATGAGCGGGGTACGTAGCGGCTTGTGTGGAGACGGCGCCGATGCCTGGCGAAACATGCGGACAGGAGGCTCCGACTGCAAGCGAGTACGTGGCGATGCCAATGCCGAGCTGGCCAGTTTGGCTGTCTAGAGCGATTACCGTGTAGGTCATGGCCGGATTTTACCGTCGGTCGTCAGGGTTTCAGTAGACGCTGAACGTTGCGCCGATGAATTGGAAGCCAAGTCGTGCGGCGATGGCCTTCGAGGCGTCGTTGTCCTGTGTGGTGCTGTAGAACAGCGACCTTGTGCCAAGACCGGGGTGTTTCGCCCATGCGGCCACGGCGGACGTGGCGAAGCCTTGGCGTCGGAGGCTTGGAACGGTCACGATGCCCGGCTCGGAACTGCGATCTGTCAATCGAGCGGCGAAGGCGAGCGCGGCTATCTGTTCGCCCTGCATCGCAGCACTCCAGGGTTCCCAGAAGTCGTGCGGCCCTCTGAAGCCCATGTCGCGGAGTTCACTTGAAAACGCGTCGGTAGGCGAGATTCGTTGGACGAGGCGATCTGCGTCTGAAGTGCCCGAACTGATGACCTGAATCTCGCTGTCGAATGTGAACAGCTTCGGGACTGAGTAGGCAACACCAGGTACCTGGTGTTCGCCATCAAGTAGCTGCATGTATCTGTCCTGGTACTCCGGCAGGCTGTCCGGTGAAGCCAGGGCAGGCTCAGTGGCAACCAGTTCGGAGATCGCAGCGGCTGTATCGTCATCGACATCTGGCCCGAACCGAACAAGGTTGCCGGAGGCGTATCCGCAGATCGCAAGGCTTGGCCCCTCTGAACGGTCCGGGTCGTTCATGGCCTCGATGCGGCCGTTTTGATCGTAGACGAAGGCTGATCCGAACTTCGTCTTGATCTGGTCGAGTGTCCCGGCGGAAGGTGACATATGCGGATGCTAAAGCAGGCAGAGGCCGGTCGAGACTGCGATTCTTGACCATGCGGCGGCCGCCGCCCATTCAGGCTGTATGATCCGGCTCCTTTACCGCACCCGGCTTTCACGCCCCGACCGAGGAGTTCTGACGCCGCTTGAACGACTGGATCCTGCCCGCTCTGCTCAGTCCGCTCATCTTTGCGGTCGTCACGCTGATCGACAAGCGGGTGCTGACCGAGTTCCGCATCCCGTTAACGAGCTTCAACCTGTTTGTCGGAGCCAGCCAGGGCGCTATCGGCACCGTTGTACTGCTCACCGCACCGGGAGAAGCGCTGGAGGCAGTGACGGTTCTTTCTGCGCTCGGGATTGGCGTCACGCAGGGCGTAGGACTGGCTTTCATGTTCTGGATGCTGCAGCGGGAGGACCCGTCACGCGTTATTCCCGCCATGCAAACCAGCCCGATATTCGTAGCGTTGCTGGCGTGGCCGATCTTCGGCGAGAACCTGAGCGCCTTGCAGTGGCTGGCTGTAGTCCTGGCCGTGATCGGCGGCACGTTGGCGTCTGTCGAGACCAGTTCGGGCAACCGCGGATTCAGTTTTCGGCCGGTCTATCTCGTGCTGGTGATCAGTGCCCTGCTGATGGCTGGATCGCAACTGCTGACGAAGTCGATCACGGATGAACTGGCGACACATCAGATCGTTGGATTCCGGGGCATCGGGCTGTTCGTGGTGATGTGGACGCTCTTCGCTCGCAGATCGGCGGTTGAGGGCCTAGTTTCGTTCCTGCGCAGGCCGAGGCAGGCGTGGTGGCTGGTGCTGGCGGAAGGAGCGATGCCGTTCGCAGGGCACCTGCTGATCACGACCGCTATCGGGCGAGGTCCTGTCGGGCCTGTCGCTGCGGTGTTCGGCTCAAGGCCGATGTTCGTCTTCGTGCTGAGCTACATCGGAACCAGGCTGGCGCCGAAGTACATCTTCGAGAAGCTGACCGGGCGCGACCTCGCCACGAAGCTCGCTTCTGCTGCGCTTGTGGTGACGGCTATAGCGCTTGTTTCGGTGGCTTAGGCCGCTCTACTAGCCTTCTGCCAGCGCGGCATGGGCTGCAGCTATGCGGGCCACCGGGATGCGGAACGGAGAGCAGCTTACGTAGGAGACACCGAGTTGGTGCGCTATGGCTATCGACTCGGGATTGCCACCGTGTTCACCGCAGATGCCTATGCCAAGCTCGGGTTTCACATCTCGGCCCCAGCGAATCGCCATATCCATGAGCCGAGCAACGCCCTGCTCATCAAGGATGGTGAAGGGGTTATCCTGCAGCAAGCCCTGTTCGAGGTAGGTGTTCAGGAATTTCTTCTCGGCGTCTTCACGGCTGAACGAGAAGACGGCCTGTGTGAGGTCGTTTGTGCCGAACGAGAAGAAGTCTGTGTGCTCTGCGAGCCTGTCCGCGCGGAGGCAAGCCCTGACGGTCTCCATCATCACTCCGACCTCAAGACCTGCGTGGTCGATGTGCTCCTTGACGACGATCGCCTCCCGCTGGCTCATCACCTGCGGGATCATCAGGCGCACGTCTGCATGCACTTCGGCTCTCGCCTCCTGGATGGCGTCGACCTGCATCTTGTACAGGCCGGGTTGCGAGATGCCGAGCCTGACGCCGCGGTGTCCCATCATCGGGTTCACTTCGGCCATCTCGGTGCGCCTGTTTGCGACGCGCTCGTTGCCTTCGGCGTAGCCCTCCGGAAGAAACTCGTGGAGCGGCATGTCCAGGAGTCTGACGATCAGTGGGATGTCGCCCAGCGCCTTGAAGATCTGGATGAAGTCCTCTCGCTGGCGGTCCTGCAGAGTGGCGAGCGCCTTTCTGCGTTCGGATGCCGTCTCGGCGAGGATGTAGCCTCGGATCAGCTCCAGCGACTCGGCTTCGTTAAACATTCGCTCGGTGCGCAGCAGGCCGATTCCGCGTGCGCCAAACCTGCGTGCGGCCGCAACCATGTCCGGCGTGTCTGCATTGGCCCAGACTCGCATGCCTGTGGTGCTGTCCGCCCACTCAAGCAGCTCATCGAGCTCTGCTGACCCTTCGCTCTGCGCCAGTTCGAGTTCGCCTGTGTAGACATTGCCGGTGGAGCCGTCGATGGTGATTAGATCGCCAGCGTTGATCTTCGATCCGTTCGCGCTCAAGGTTCCGGCACTGATGTCCAGAACGGCATCTTCTGCACCGGTGATGCACGGCTTACCCATGGCCCGGGCGACGATCGAAGCGTGCGATGAGTAGCCGCCCCGGCAGGTCAGGACTCCTGTTGCCGCCGCGATGCCCTGGATATCGTCCGGAGTGGTCTCGGGGCGCACCAGGATTACCGGGCCCGACTCGGCCTCTTCTGCGGCCTCCTCAGGCGTGAATATCGCTCGTCCGACGGCTGCTCCCGGTGCTGCTGGCAGTCCTGTGAGGAACGGTTTCGCGTCGCCGGCGTCTTCGAGGTGGCTGTAAAGCAGGGATTCAACCTGTTCGGGGCTGACCTGCAGTACTGCTGCCCGACGAGTGATGAGTCCTTCGTTTGCGAGGTCGACCGCTATCTTGACTGCGGCCTGGCCGGTGCGCTTACCGTTGCGGGTCTGGAGTATGAACAGCTCGCTGTCTTCGATGGTGAACTCAACGTCCTGCATATCGCCAAAGTGGCGCTCAAGTTCCTTTACCCGATCGTGGAGCGTCTCGTAGGCCTCAGGCATCGTCTCTTGCAGGTGAGACAGCGCAAGCGGTGTGGTTGCACCTGACACGAGTTCTTCGCCCTGTGCGTTGGGGAGATACTCTCCGAACAGTTCGTCTTCACCGCTGTTGGGGTTGCGAGTGAACAGGACGCCGGTGCCCGAGGTGTGGCCGTTGTTGCCGAACACCATGCGCTGTACTACGACGGCGGTTCCGAGATCTTCGCTGATGCCGTGAAGGCGCCTGTACTCCTTCGCCCGCGCTCCATTCCATGATGAGAAGACCTCTCGCGCCGAGGTGAGGAGCTCTTCTTCTGTCTTCACATTGAGAACGGTGTCCATCATGCCGGGCATCGAGACAGGGCCGGACGAACGGACTGAGAACTGCAGGCCTTCACCGAACTTCTGTCCTGAGACCTCTTCGAGCCAGGCAATTGACTCTCGGATCTCAGCGACGGGAAGCTTGCGCTCTCGCATGAAGGCCCGGAATGCGTCGATGGTTAGTGTGAATCCCTGCGGCACGGGCATGCCGATGCGGGTCATCTTGACCAGGTTGGCGCCCTTGTTGCCGAGCTGGAAACGGTCTTCGACGTCGTCTGTGAATCTCAGTACCAGGTTCATTGGGTTCTCTTGTTCGAGCCTGACCTTGGGTTCGTCAAAGATGGTCGCATACGGCGCATAGATCGTCATTGAATCGCGTCCCTGGAACGTGAGTTGCCTTCTGTTTTGCCCGCTGAGCGGGCGGAATTGAGGCGCACCCTACGTAGGCAGGACGGTTCATGGCTGCCCGAAAGTCGCGACATCCCCGGCCATTAGGCTCGTGGGCCATCACGCGATTCTGCAGCTAGACTTACCTGTCGCCGGTCTGAACATTATCGGGCCGACGTGAACAGTTCTGTAAACCCAATATGAGGAATATGCAATGACATTGGCCCACCTGCGCACCTACACGATCAAAGACGGCGAGATGCAGAACTGGCTGAGCCTGTTCAATGAGAAGCTGGTCCCGTTGTTGAACGAACACGGCATCACGGTCGAGGGCACATGGGTGAACGAAGATGAATCAGAGTTCATCTGGGTGCGCAGCTACGGCGATTCCGCGGCAGATATTGAGGCCAAAGAGGCAGCGTTCTACGGTTCGGAGTGGTGGCTCGCGAACGTAGACCACGTGCGCGGTCATCTCACAGGCCGGGACATCAAGCTGATCAAGTCCGTCTAGGGCGCCTAAACGTCCAGGTTTCGGACCTCGAGAGCGTGCGTGCGTATGAAGTTGCGGCGTGGCTCGACGTCTTCGCCCATTAGCGTGGAGAAGATGTCGTCGGCCGCAAGAGCGTCCTCGGCCGTGACTCTCAACATCACGCGCTTCGACGGGTCCATCGTGGTCTCCCAGAGCTGTTCCGGGTTCATCTCACCCAGGCCCTTGTAGCGCTGCACGTTCACTCCTGAGCGGTCGGCATTGGTGTCGAGCGCCTGCGGCAGCTCTGCCCACGGAACGTCATCCGCGACGACGTTCTTGTTCTTGGTCAGCGTTAGCGACCTGGCGCGGACTATGTGGCCGACCTCTTCGTAGAGCCTGCGAGCCCTGCGCAGTGACGGGTGCTCGTAGATCTCGCGGGTCACCGTGAAGCCTTCAACCTCGTAGGTAGGCTCTGGCAGCGGCTCCGGCTCTGGAGCCGGTTCGTCACCGTCGAACAGTTCGGGTTGCGCAGGCCGCGGAGGCCGGAAGTCGAGCGACTGGTATTCGGGGTTCTCCAGTAGTTCGAAAAAGACCTTTTCAGGTACTCCTAGAACATCGACGATCGCCACAGCCTCTGCGAAATCACGTACTGCGGAGAGTGTTGTGCCGATCCTGGCGCCCTTGATCTCGATGGCAGCATCGTTCTTCGATGAGACGACCATGTCGCCGTAAACGCGCTCGGCCATCCACTGATCCAACTCGGCGTCTGAGTAGATCCAGCGGCTCGAGCGGCCCTTGGAGGCCTTGTAGAGCGGCGGTTGAGCGATGTACAAGTGCCCGTGGCCAATCAGATCTGGCATGTTGCGGTAGAAGAACGTCAGCAGCAACGTGCGAATGTGCGCTCCGTCCACGTCCGCGTCGGTCATGATGATGACGCGGTGGTAGCGAAGGCGTTCTTCGTCGTAATCCTCGCCCAGTCCGGCGCCGGTAGCGGTGATCAGTGCGGCGATCTCTTCGTGCGCCAGCATCTTCTCGGGGCGAGCCTTTTCGACGTTCAGGATCTTGCCCTTAAGCGGCAGAATCGCCTGGAATTGCCTGTCCCGACCCTGCTTGGCCGAGCCGCCGGCAGATTCGCCCTCAACGATGTACAGCTCGCTCTTGCGCGGGTCTCGCTCTGCGCAGTCCGCAAGTTTGCCGGGGAGTGAACCTCCGTCCATGGCGTTCTTGCGGATAACGAGGTCACGGGCCTTCTTGGCCGCCTCACGAGCGCGTGCGGCTGTGAGCGCCTTGTCCAGAATGCGCTTGGCGTCGTTCGGGTTGTCTTCGAGGAACTCGGAAAGCGACCGGCCAACGATCTGCTCCACAGCCCCCTTCACTTCGGGGTTACCGAGACGTCCTTTGGTCTGGCCCTCGAACTGAGGATCCTTGACCTTGACGCTGACTACTGAGAGCAGACCTTCGCGGACATCGTCGCCTGATAGCGACGCAACATCCTCCTTGCCGGTGCCAAACGCGTTCGCCTTGCGGCCGAGATCGTTGATGACGCGGGTAAGAGCTGAGCGGAAGCCGGTGACGTGTGAGCCGCCATCTGCGGTGCGGATGACATTGGCAAATGAGAGGCAGTTCTCAGCGAAGGTCTCGTTGTACTGCAACGCAACCTCGACGACGATATCGTCGATAGTCTCGCTGGCGTACATGATGTTGTCGTGGATCGGGGTGCGCCGACGATTAAGTGAACGCACGAAGCTGCGTACGCCGCCGTCGAAGAAGAACGTGATGTCGTTACGCGGCCAGAGTTCTTCTTCGTGCCAGTCCGAGTGCAGGTAGATCTGCAACCCCTGGTTGAGATATGCCATCTCCCGGAATCTGTTCGAAATCTGGTCCCAGTCGTAGGTGATTTCGGGGAAAACCTCGGAATCAGGCATCCACGAGGTGGTCGTGCCGGTTCCTGGCGGGTCTTCATCGGTCTGCGGTCGGACCTCCATGTCACCAATCGTTTTGCCGCGTTCGTAGCGCTGTGAATGGACCTTGCCATCACGTCGAACCTCGACGACAGTCCACTCTGAAAGGGCGTTTACGACCGATGCTCCAACGCCGTGGAGGCCTCCAGAGACCTGGTAGCCCTTGCCACCGAACTTTCCGCCGGCGTGCAGCGTGGTCATGACCGTTTCCAACGCCGATTTTCCTGTGCGCGTATGAACGTCGACAGGAATGCCTCGTCCATCATCTGAGACTGTGACCGAGCCGTCCTTGTTGATGAGCACTTCGACGCCTGTTGCGAAGCCTGCCATCGCCTCGTCTACTGAGTTGTCCACAATCTCACGGACAAGTTGGAATATGCCTTCCGGCCCGGTCGTACCGATGTACATGCCGGGGCGCTTGCGGACGGCTTCCAGGCCTTCCATGACCGTGATGTCTGAGGCGCTATAGTCAGACGATCCGCGGTGGCTTTTTGGAGACGAACTCTTCTTGGCTGTGGTCATGCTGTTCCGTTTCGCTGGTTGCGCTTGCGATGTGCCGCGCAGAGCGGATTTCTCGGGCGTTTTCGGTCGTTCTTACGGGTAGATTTCGACGCGTATTCCGTCGAGATGATTTGCTGGTCTGGCGGCCGCCGGTCCGGTGTCCTGGACGGGCCTGCTGACGGCATCGAAATCTGAGATCAGCGGCTCAATTTCCGCGTGGGTGCGCGTGCGCGAGCCTTATTAACCCCCTTAACCTCTCAATTCTACCATCGCCCACGATTGGCTCCAACTTGAGGATGGGCGGTTTTAGGGCTGTTTCTCGGCAGGTTATGTGGAGGTGACGAAAATGCGAGAGAAAACTGGCCTGTTTGCGCTGCACTGGTAGGGGCGCCGCTTGCTGCGCCCGATCCGGGCAGAGCCCGGATATCTGCTGCGTTGTCAAAGAGTTTGGAGATCCCGCGCGACCGTGAAAACCTGTGCCTCATGACCTCGAAATACGAACCATCGCTGGCACGACGGTCTATTCGGCTCCGGGCGTTCGACTACACCTCAGCCGGCTACTACTTTGTGACAACGAACGTCGTTAGTCACGCACCGGCGCTCGGCGTTGTGGATAGTGACGGTTGTCGGCTTACTGCGGCAGGAGAACTTGTACAAGCCGCCTGGACCGCGCTACCCGATCGGTTCGAGTACATGTCAACGGACGCGTTTTCCGTTCAGCCTGACCACGTTCACGCGATTGTTGTACTCAATGCAGGTGCGACCGCTTCGTTGGGTACCGTCATGAGAGCCTTCAAGTCGATATCTGCACGCTCAGTCAATGAGGATCTAGGCCGACACGGACAGCGGCTCTGGCAACGGAACTTCTACGAGCGGGTGATCCGCAACGAGCGTGAGCTGGTGAAGGTACGCAACTACGTCCGGTTCAATTGGATGAAGAGTTTGGAGCACAGCGGCGGTCCTGAGGTGTAGGTCGCGGGCTAGTCGACGTGATGGCTCCACCATCACCGGGCGCAGCGAGCAGCGCCCCTACCAAATCGCGTTAGTACGACCAACTCTGCTTCGCAGGTCTATAATCCGCCGCGCCGGACGATGCAGGCTGCGAACTGGCCGCTGACAGACATCTGGTATAGACATCGGGAGCCGATCGCTTGGACATTTCAAATGAAACGCTAATGCTCATGCTTCGACGCATGTGGACCATCAGGCACTTCGAAGAGAAGGTGATGGAGGTGCACAGCGCAGGTGAGTTCGCAGGGGCCGCTCACCCGTACATCGGTGAAGAGGCGGTCGCCGTCGGTGCATGCGCCGCTCTCAAGCCGACCGACTACATCGCAGGCAACCACCGCTCGCATGGACACCCGCTCGCGAAGGGCGGAAGCATGAAAGGTGCCATGGCGGAGCTGTACGGGCGTGTTGATGGCTACTGCAAGGGCAAGGGCGGCTCGATGCATCTCGCCGACTTCTCTATCGGGATTCTTGGCGAATCCGGCATCGTCGCATCGTCTGTACCGGTCGCCACGGGCGCAGCATTAGCGGCGCATCTGAAAGGCGAGGACTTCGTCTCGCTGGTGTTCTTTGGCGACGGAGCCTCGAACCAGGGCGCCTGCCACGAGTCGATGAACCTGGCGGCCCTCTGGAAGCTGCCGGTGATATTCCTCTGCGAGAACAACCAGTTCGCAGTCACGACTTCGTACAAGGACTCAGTCGCTGTCGAGCACATCTCGGACCGCGCTCCTGCCTACAACATGCCTGGCGTGCTGGTAGATGGCCAGGACGCGATCGCAATGTATGAGGCGACGTCTGAGGCCGTTGCGAGGGCCAGGGCGGGCGAAGGGCCGACGTTGATCGAAGGCCTTACGTTTCGCTACGAGGAGCACTCGTTGGGACTTGGTCGCGTCCGCAGGGGCGAGTACAGGACAGAGGGGGAGATCGATGAGTGGCGGAAGCGCGACCCGATCGTGATTCACACCGACCGGCTGGTCGCCCAGGGAATTGCGACTGCCGAGGAGTGTGAGGCGATCAGCGCCGAGATCAAGCAGGAGGTCGAGGAGGCGGTGGAGTTCGCTCGCAACAGCGCGTTCCCGGAGGCTCCTGACCTGTTCGATGACATGTGGGCCGACCCGATACCGGCGCCATAGGCAAAACCAGAACCTCAGCCCTCTCCCGAATTGGGAGAGAGGACAAAAACCAGAATCAACCCCGAGAAGAAGATATGGCGCAGACGGTATTTGTAGAGGCGATCAACCAGGCACTCATCGAAGAGATGGAGCGTGACGAGAACGTATTCGTCATGGGCGAGGACATCCGTCGTGCCGTATACGGAGCAACGGCCGAGCTGATGGACAGGTTTGGCGAGAAGCGCGTTCTGGACACACCCCTCTCAGAAAACGGCTTCTTCGGCGCTGCTATCGGCGCTTCGCTCGTAGGTATGCGACCTGTTGTGGAGACGCTAACCAGCTTCATGTGGGTCGCGATGGACCAGCTGATCAGCCAGGCAGCGAAGATGCGCTACATGTTCGGCGGCCAGGCGACCCTGCCTGTAGTTTTCAGGGCGACGATGTTCTACGGCGGGGGCTCAGCGGCTCACCACTCAGACCGTAGCTACCCGATGTTCATGAATATGCCGGGACTGAAGATCATTGTTCCTTCGAACCCGGCTGACATGAAAGGCCTGCTGAAGCAATCGATCCGGGACAACGACCCGTGCATCGTGTTCGAGGACGGCACGCTATTCGGCTCACGAGGCGAGGTGCCGGACGGACAGGAGGCGATTCCGTTCGGACAGGCGCGCAAGTTCCGCGAAGGGTCTGACGTGACGATCGTCGCTATCGCGGGTGGAGTCGGTCAGTCTGAGCAGGCTGCTGACGACCTGTCGAACGAGGGAATCTCAGTTGAGGTGATCGACCCGCGAACGCTAGTGCCGCTGGACAAGCAGGCGATTCTCGATTCTGTCGAGAAGACCGGACGACTTGTGATCGTCGACCCTGCGCACAAGGTCTGCAGCGCTGCGAGCGAGATCGCTTCTATCGTGTCACAGGAGGGTTTCTGGTCCCTGCAGGCGCCGATTCAGAAGGTGGCGGCTGAGCAGGTGCACATTCCGTTCACGCCGGCGCTGGAGTCGCTCGTCTACCCGAACCCGGACAAGATCAAGGACGCGGTGCGGGCGACGTTGGAATAGGCTGTCGGCCGCGCTCTAGACTTCGGCTTCTGCGGCCTGTCTGAGGTTCAGCCGGTAGCCGACGCCCCGCTCGTTCTCGATGGGGTCGAAGCCGGGGCTGATTGCGTCGAACTTCGCCCTTATACGCTGTACGTGGACCTTCAAGTACTCAGTCTCGTCTATGTACTCGCGTCCCCAGACCTTGGCGAGCAGCGTGCGACGCTGCACCACGTTCGGGTGGTTCTTGGTCAGGTGATACAGCAGGTTGTACTCGGTGGGCGTGAGCGGAACTTTGGTGCCGTCCAGCGAGATGTTGTGGTCAGAGAAGTTGAAGTGGAACGAACCTTCGACGAACGGCTCCTCGCTGGTTCCAAGAGGGCCGATCGAGGTGCGACGAAGAACTGCCTTGATGCGGGCGAGCAACTCGAGATGGCTGAAAGGCTTGGTTATGTAGTCGTCTGCGCCAGTCTCTAGCCCTCGCACCATGTCCAGTTCGCTGTCGCGGGCAGTGAGCATGATGATCGGGGCGTCGGTGACCTCACGCAGCCTGCTGCAGACCTCAAGGCCGCTGATGTCGGGCAGGCCGATGTCCAGGATCACCACATCCGGCTGCTCAATCTCAAACTGCTCGAGAGCCGATGCGCCATCAGGAGCCTGTACGAGATCAACCTCGGGCCATCTGAGCGCGAAGCAGATCCCAACGGCTTCGATGATGTCCGGGTCGTCGTCTACCGCCAGGACCTTCAATTCAGTTCACTTCCTACCGTCCTGGCCGGTGCTATTGCGGCAGGTGATGCTGTGTTGGCCGACGGTGGCGCAGGCAACGCGTACTCGAATTTGGCTCCGCTGTCTTGACCATCATCGATATTGCTTCGCAGCCAGATGCCGCCTCCGTGCAGCTTGATGAGGCCAAATACTATCGCAAGGCCGAGGCCTGATCCGCCGCCGCCGTGCGAATCCCTACGCACCGCTCGCTGGAACGGGCGAAATATCTCGTGATGCAGCTCGGCCGGGATAGCGGGCCCGCTATTCGAAACGCAGACGTAATATGCGTTGCCGATCGATTCAGGCGCCAGGACTTCGGTGGCGTCTGGGGTGTTTGCGATGCGTGGTTTTGAGCCTGCGGTAATCGAAATGGTGCCGTCAACAGGCGAGAAGCGGATTGCGTTGGAGAGTAGCGCCGCCAGTATCTGGCGGAGGCGAACCTCGCTGGACAGCACCGTGCTCTGATCACCACCAAGATCGAGGTCAAAACCGATTCTTCTACTGCGGGCCGCATGGTCGGCGTCGGCTACAGCCCCGAGGATCTGCTCGGTAGCGTCGACAGGCACGCTTTCGAATGTCAACGTGCCGGCTTCGAGGTAGCCGACTTCTAGTACGTCGGAAATCTGCCGTTCCAATCGTGAGGTGGCACGGTCAATTCCCTCGACAAGTCTCTTCGTGTCTTCCGGGTTGGCGATGGCTGCCGGGTCGCTGAGCAGGTCGACCCAAACTCTGAGTGATGAGAGTGGCGAGCGGAGCTGGTGCGCCAGGTTCGATAGGAACTCGACGCCAATGCCGCTTTGCGGCTGATGTGATGAGGTTTCGGCCCGCGCCGCGCCGTCAGAACCGTTGCCAGCACGTTCAAGCTCGGGTTTCGCAGAGCTTGTTGCGGGGTCTTCCGAGGCGATTGTGTTGTGAGCCTGCATACTCGAACGAGTATATTCAGCCGAGTATTACCAAAACCAGTCACCCGCCAACGGGAATGGGCCAACGCACCTGCGTCGGTAAAGCCAGGTGAGGCGCCATTCAGGCGAAGTTGTTTGAGGAGACCTGTCTGCGTGAATGATCGCGGCGAAAAAGGCGCACTTTCGGCGTTGATATCCGACAGAGCCGCTGAGCTTCGTGTCGCGTGGCGTGCTGCGGCACATTTTGACGATGTTGCGGCGATGCATATCTCAGGTCACGGCGAACAGATGCTGCTCAGCCTCAGCGCACGCATCGACTCAGGATCTAGCGAATCGCTTCGCCAACTGATGTCCTCTCCACCCTGGACCGGGAATAAAGGCGAGGCTGATGCGCCTCTTTCGCTGCTGGTCGCTCTCGAAGCGACTCTAAACAAAGCGATTGGCGATCGTCCTGAGATGAGGTCAGCCGCGGAAAAGCTGGTCGCGGATCTTGCGGCTGCAATCGATTCTGTGCAGCGAGACAAGGTTCGACGGCTGGAAGAGCGCATCGCTACGGACCCGTTGACCGGCGCCATGAGCAGACTGGCTGTGATGGAGCACCTGGAGACAGAGTGCTCGAGGGCAAGTCGCTATGGTCGACCGTTGAGCGTCGTGTATCTCGATGTTGACGGGCTTAAGAGCACGAACGATGAGCTGGGCCATCGAGCCGGTGACGATCTGCTGCGCAAGCTTACGGAGTGCGTGGCCGCCAACACCAGGGCGGCGGACCTGTTCGGCAGGCTGAGCGGTGATGAGTTCCTGCTGGTATTGCCTGAGACGGACCTGGCTGGCGCTTCCGCGGTGGCTGAGAAGCTGAGCAGGGTCCTGGCCGAAGAGAGTCTGCATGCCACCTGCGGGACCGCAGGGACACCAGGGACGACGCCTGAGCCAGCAGAACTGGTAGAGGCTGCCGATGCGTCTATGAGGGCTCTGAAGGCCCGCAGAGCCTAATTCAGCGGCCGTTCCCACACTCTGCATGACCAGACGGACGTGACGGCCCGCTCAAGCTCGTGGATCCCCGGGCGTTCCACCGGCACTCGCCACGGCGCGATGCGGTCGGACAGATCGTTCGGCAGGGTCAGGCGCTTCAGGAACTGGAGAATCACGTTCCTGTCGCCTCCGAAGGCTAACCAGTCGATGTGACCTTCGTGGGCTTCGATTCGGGACCGCGCCACTTCCGCAACCTGATCGAACAGTTCCTGAATTGCCTTCTCGCGGTTGCGCACGAAGCGACTGGCAGACTGACCACCCTTGCGCTGGCGGTTCTTGACGTACCTGCCACCGGTCTTGTGCACGATGAGCTTCTCATCTTCGGCGATGCCGAACGAGTATCTGCCGAGGCGTAGCAGGATGATGGCGACGGTCTGTGCCTGCTGTACCAGTTGTTCGAGAGTTGAGAACTCAGAGAAGTCGCCCGATTGGCCGATCGGGAATGGCGGAGCGAGTGCCATGAGGACCTCGGGCCCCGACGGCGCTACTGTCCTGGTGAACAGCGCCAGGCCGCTTTCTGACTCGGCAGCTGAAGAAGGCAGCCAATCCCAGTCTTCAACCTCAGCGGCAGGTATCAGCTCTCCTGGTTTGAGCAGTTGCATTCGCCAGGTTGCGCCCGGCTCCATCTCCATGTCCGCCAGCATCTCCAGCGTGGAGCGCCGTGAGATCAGGCGCTGATGGACGGGAGGAGCTTTGCCGGCGCTCATTGCGGCTTCGGCGATGCCGTGGTTCCGGATGACTGGAGTGGCTTTTGCAGCTTGAAAACAGTGATCGGGCCGTAGCTGCTGGTCTCAACCTCAGCATAGTCGAGTTTGCTGTACATATCTCGTGCGGACGGCTGCAACTCGGATACGTAGAGCCACATCTGCTCGAAGCCCTGCCTGGCCGCCCACTGTTCGGCATGCCTAGAGAGGAGGGTTGCGAGGCCTTTACGCCTGAACTCGGGCTTAACGACGATTCGCCTGAGAAGTGCTGTGTCGGATGGAGCCTCGTCTCTGTTTGAATCGACTGCGGCCATCGCAACAATGTCGTGCTCTTTCGATTCGAGCAGCCACATGCGACGGCCGGGCTTCGAGTAATGGACAGAAGCTCTCGAAAGGTCGTCCATCAGGCAGGAGTCCGTGTACTTCTTGAGCGCGATGCGGGTTGCTGAGTCTGCGTCCTCTGGCATCAGTCCTGCCTGAGACTCAATAAACAGGCTGCGCACAACCTCGTTGTCTGTGGGACTGATCTCGCGCAGCGCAAGGCCGGGCCTGAACAGGCTATCTTCGAATTCCGGTTCAGGAGCGTTTTCATCTGTGTCTGCCATGAAAACACTTTATCTCAGGCCCCATCATGACGCGAAGAGGCCCGATCGTGATGACCAGGCCTCTTCATAGTTGCGTTTGGCTCTGCCCTACTGCGCCGAAGCGCCCGTGGGGTCGATCTGACCGTCTTCGATCACTGCGGGATCAAGCCCTTCGAGTAGTGATGGGTCGAGGTCCCCGAGAGCGCCGTCACCGAGTGAGTTGAGGTTCTCGGCGCCTTCCTCGGCCGCTGTCAGCGCATCGTCGATGGCTTCAAGCGTCTGGTCCTCAAGCTTGCGGATCTCTTCCTCCACTCGCTTGCGGGCGTCCCTGAGTTGGTCTTCCAGGTCGCGCTGCTCAAGCCGCAGCTCCTTCAACTCGTCCTCGATCTCGTTGATCCGAGCGTAGAGCGGGTCGAGCAGTGCGGCACGCTTGGCCTCGGCCTCAGCGTTCGCCTCATGACCGAAGTCGTTGAGACCGTTGAATGCGGCGTTCTGCTCGTCATCGAGGTCCCAGCGGCGCTGTTCGAGTTCGAAGCGCTCAAGCTCGATCTCCTTCAGGCGCTCGTTGTACTTGGCATGCGGGTCGAAGTTCGATCCGTTGCCAGAGTGGTAAAGCTCAGCAATCCGGCCATCAAGCTCCCAGAGCTTGTCTTCGAGGGCTCGGATGTCGAGGCTCAGCTGCTTCTCAAGCTCCACTGCTTTGGTCTGCAGCTCTTCCATCATCAGGTTGTAGTTGCGTGAGGCTTCGACGCCACTGTCATGCAGTGCGTTCAGCTTGTCGTGCAGCAGGGCGAGTTCATTCTCGAGTGCTGCCACGTCTACGCCACCTGCAACTCCATTGATCGAAGCCTGCAGATCGTCGCGGCGGTCCTCCAGCACACGGATCTTTTCGTTAAGCACCTTCTCCTGTTCAGCGGCCTGGTCTCGCAGGGTCTGAATCTCGAAGAGGACGCCGTTCGGGTCGGTTTCGACAGGCACAACCGCCACACCCGGGCCTACGCCCTGCGCCTCAAGATCAGCGATCTCGGCGAGGTAGGGCGCTTCAACTCCATCGATCTGGGCTCTAACGGTGTCGATCTGTGCCTGCGTGATGATCAGATCGTTGTCTCTGGCCTGTTCGATTGATGCGATCTGATCGAGCACTTCCTGGCTGATGCCTGTAGATGTCGTGCCAGTAGCATCCGCGTTGGCGGCATCGATCTCGGCCTGCTTGGCGTCTATCTGCGCCTGGAGATCAACGACAGAGGCGTCTGTTGCTGCCTGCTGGGAGTCGATCTCGGCCTGCTTAGCATCAACCTGTGCCTGCAGATCACTCACCTGCGTCGACTCATTGGCCGTAGCGGTGTCGATGGTGGCCTGGTTAGCGGCCATATCAGCCTCAAGGCCTGCCTTAACGTCAGCGTAGTCTGCCGCCGTGCTGTCCAGCGCATCGATCTGCGCCTGCAGGTCTGCGTTCAGGCCCTGCATATTCGCAACCGTGTTGGCCGTCTCGAACTGAACGTCGCCGATCTGGTTGATCAGGATGCCCATCTCATTCAGCAGCGAGTCGATTAGCGATGCGACCGCTGCTTCCTGGCTAGCGATCTCCTGCTGCAGCAGAGCGATGTCGGCCTCGAGAGCGGATGTGTCGACTGGTTCAACAGTGGTCTCGACAACGCCATTGGCCAGCAGATCATTGATCTGGGCCTGCGCATCGTTCGAGATTGCTGCGTACTGCGCCTCAAGATCTGCAAGCTCAGCCTGCAGTGAATCGGCTGCGGCAGCCATGTCAGCCCTGAGTTCTGCGATCTTCGCTGCGATCTCGGGGTCGGTCACAGTAGAGCCGATCGAGTTGCCGGCAGCGTCAAATCCGCCTGTCACAGTGCCGTCAGCATTGAAGCTTCCAATGCTTGCCTCAAGCTCCGCGATCCGGTTGTAGAGGTCCTGGATCGGCAGGAGCGCGTCACCGTACAGGTAGTTGAGCTCCTGCTCGATGGAGATCAGTTCCTGCTGGTCGTGGTCATTGAAGTGAAAGCCGTTCGAGTAGGCGATATCGATCTGGTTCTGCAAATCGGCGATCTGCCGGTTCAGGTCGTCGGCCTCGTAAATGTCGGACTGTGACCAGCCGTTTGAGGCGTTCAGATCGTTCATCTGCAGGTAGATGTCTTCGATAGGCCTGCGTCCAAACTGGTGCAGCCTGTCCAGCTCCCTTTGCAGAGCGAACCGCTCGTCTTCGAGCGCCTGGACTGCAGGGTCGATGCCGAAGTGGCCGTTGTCGAACTGTTGCTCGATCTGGATCTTGCGTGACTCAACATCCAGTTCGCGGTAGAGACGGTCGATCTCGGTGTACTTTGCGTTGAACTCCTGCTGCAGCACATAGGCTTCACCACCGGGCGCCCATGGGTCCTGGTGGTTGTTGTACTCGTCCTTCAGCAGCTCGCCGTTCTCAAGGTCGCGAATCTCGTTCCACAGGTCTTCGAGCTCTCTCTCAAGAGGAAGAATCTGCGTCTCGTAAAGAGTCTCGATCTCGCGCTCAATAGGACGGACCTCGCGGTCTTCCAACTCATTGACCGCCCTCTGGTTATCCACTGCCTGCCTGGCTTCGGTGAGACCGACGCCCTGGCATGCCGTGGCGGCGATGGCGAGTATTCCGATGATGGGCAGCGTCGCTGATCGACGCGCGAACGTTCGCTTGAGTGTCTGCAACATAGGGTCTGTCCTGCTGACTGCTTGCACCGTGACGATGCAGTTAGACGGACTGCGGTTCGGTCGAATGACCTGAAGTTCAGAATCAAACCGCGAGCAAACCCTGAGGTAAGTGCTAGCACCCACCGCGCGGCTCAAGCTGCCGAGCCGATGGGCTCACGCGGCACAGTGATCGCGGCGGGTGAAACGTGGTGGCAGCTTCTCCCATAGAATCCGCCAATCCCGAGCGGCGGGTCAGAGAGATCATAGAAACTCCAGTTGAAAGTCATCAAATGAAGATCACATCCGCGAAATCGGTCGTCGCCTCAGACAGCAGCGGTGGCGTCCCCCGCAATTACGTGTTCGTGAAGATCGAAACCGACGAGGGCATCACCGGCTGGGGAGAGTCGACCCTGGGGCCTCGTGCGGTTGCGACGATGGTCGATGAATTTGGCGAGCTCCTGGTTGGTGAAGATCCGGGTCAGATAGAGAAACACTGGCAGGCGCTCTATCACCACCAGCACTCCCTGCGTGGCGGCGCTGTCCAGATGTCGGCGATCAGCGGCATCGAAATCGCACTCTGGGACATTAAGGGCAAGGCACTGGGCGTGCCGATTTACGAGTTGCTCGGAGGCAAGATACGGGACAGGCTCTGGTGCTACGGACGCTGGGATGGCCTGACACCTGAAGACTGCATCGAGAACGCGGAGTCGTTCACTTCGCAGGGGATCACGGCGCTCAAGGGCGATCCGTTCGACCACCAGGGTCTCTTCATTGATCGAGAGTCGGAGTTGCGAGCCATCGAGAAGCTTAGACGCACGCGAGAGCACGTAGGGGACGGAGTCGAACTGCTGGTCGAAGTTCACGGCCGGCTATCGACCTCAGACGCGATCCGTGTGGGCCTGGAGATGGAGCAGTATCGGCCGTTCATGTACGAAGAGCCGGTTCCGCCCATGAATATCGACGCGCTGAAGAAGGTCGCCGACTCTATCAACATTCCGATCGCTACTGGCGAGCGGCTTTTCTCGAAGTGGGACTACGTTGATCTGTTCCCGACACAGGCGGTGGCGCTTATTCAACCCGACATCGTGCAGGGCGGCGGCATTCTCGAACTGAAGAAGATAGCCGCCATGGCCGAGGCTCATTTCGTCGGATTCCAGCCACACAATCCGTACGGTCCAATCTGCACCATAGCCTCCCTGCATCTCGACGCTTGCACCCCTAACTTCCTGATCCAGGAAGGTGGACTGCATGCGTGGTACCAGGACGCGGTGGTCGGTGAATTCCCGAAGCAGAAGGACGGCTTCTTGCCGCTGCCTGAGGGACCGGGCCTGGGAATCAGCATTGACGAGGACTGGGTGGCGGCGAATCCGTGGGACGATTCGGCTGTGTGGACATTCCCGCCCGGAGTTATCCCGCCGCGCCAACAGGTTGCGTGGCCGTAGTCAGTCCCGCCACATTGCTGGATGGGAGCGACCAACCCACCCTCTAACTCGCTCCCGAGCAAGGAGGGAGAAGTGCCGCCATCCTGAGCCTGTCGAAGGGTGGCGGTCTGCTGCGCACGACCTAAGCCGGCATGAACTCCTCTTCGGACTCGATCTTCTCGGCGTCCAGGTCCATGTTGATGCCGGGCGCTGTTGGCGCCTTGATCACGCCGTTCTCGGGCTTGAGCGGGTGCGCCAGGAAGTGCTGGTGAACTTCATTCCACTTGAGCAGGTACTCCTGGTAAGGAGTGTGGATTGGTGATTGCGTGACCGAGAAGTGGATGCCTGCGGGCGTTGAGTGACCGTGCGGGATGGTGATCAGGTCGTGCGTGGTGGCATACGCGGCGATCTTCAGCGTTTCTGACAGGCCACCGGCCCAGTAGATGTCCGGCTGCAGGATGTCGAGAGCTTCCTGATCGACGAAGCGCTTGAAGCCCCAGCGTGTGTATTCGTGCTCGGCGCCTGAGACCGGGATGTTGATGCTATTGCGCACCTGCCTGTAGGTATCGACGCGGTCCGGCATCGCAACCTCTTCCAGCCATCGAGGCTCGTACTCCTCGATGCGCGCTGCAAGCTTCACGACGTAGTTCAGGTCCATGCTCTGCCAGCAATCGAGCATGATGTCGTCGTCCGGGCCGAGCGCCTCTCGCACCGTCTTCACCATCTCCACGTTCTTGGCAAGGCCTTCGGCGCCCGACATCGGGCCGTGTCGGAAAAACCATTTCTGCGCGGTGTAGCCCATCTCCTGCGTCTGCTTCGCTCGCTCGCGCACGAGACCCGGATCCAGCACGGCGTTGCCGAGCATTGATGCATAGGCAGGGACTTCGGTGCGTGTCGGGCCCCCGAGCAATCGATAGACAGGCTGGTTGAGCGCACGGCCTTTCAGGTCCCAGAGCGCGCAGTCGACGGCGGAGATGGCCATCATTGCTTCACCTTGCCTGCCATGGACAAGCGCCCGGTGCATGATGTCCCAGAGGTACTCGTGGGCGAAGGCATCACGGCCTACAAGCAGTGGCCGAAGCTGCTGAGCGACGATATAGGCAACCGAGTCGTCCATCGGTCCGCCACGCCCGACCACCCCTTCATCGGTTTCGATATCGACAAAGACAGCGGACAGTTTGTAATGCTTGTCATCGACCTGGCTGTCCCAGGCTATCGGGCTTCTCTCACGAAACTCCGGATAGACATCGAGCGGCTGAACGAGACGCTCTTCCCAGAAGACGCCGTTTGTCTCCATGGTGCCGCTGACTTTGCGTAGCTTGACTGAGGTGATGTTCACGATGTTGGTCTCCGGTGGCGAGGATGTGAGCGGCCGGTGTCCGGCGGCACTGTGTTGACTGTTCGCGCCGGCAGTTTAACTCGCCGCTGGAGCGGGCGAGCAGGCCTGACGACTGGCACACGGTCAATGAATACTTCAACCGAGAAATTGGACTAGACTCTTCCGGCGTCCAGGGAGGTTCATTTGGCTACAGATCAGCGTTCGACCGAATCCGATAAGAAAGAAGAAGAGATTAAGTGGATTGCCGCCGGACTTCCCGTTCCCGGCGGTCTACTGACTGGAATGGGCCTCGGGTTCCTGTTCGATGAGTTCCTGGGAGGCCTCTTCATCGGCCTCGGAACCGGCTTCCTGGTGACGGCCATCCTGTTGCTATGGCTCAGAGAACGCTAGGTCAGACTCAGCTTCCCAGGATTTTCTGCGCCCTGAGTGGCCAGTCGACAGTGGTTCCCGCGGCTCCTGCATTGTGTGCCCGCATCAGGTCTTCTTCTGATCGAACGCCCCATGTCCGTACCCACAGCTCGTGCCGTTGCGCCAGCGCGATATCTTCAGCCGTGACCTTGCCGGCGAGTGGATAGATGCCGGTGCAGCCGATTCGGGCAGCGGCTTCGCACGCTTCGGGCGTGATCTGCTGGAGCAGGAAGCCGTGGTCCAGATGAGGCATCACCTGGCGGCTGCGCTCTAGTTGCTCTAAGTGGAAGGAGCTGATGGATACGCCGCTCTCGGCAGGTGATGACGGCTTCTTCCAGCCATATTCCTCGATCAGCGCAGCGGCCTTTTCAGCGAGCTCCGGCTCCGTCGACTTCAATTCCAAATGCAGGTTGACGTTACCCTCGTAGCGCTGCAGAAACTCCTCAAGCGTCGGGACGAACGAGTCGCCATAGGTCGCAGGGCCTCTGCGGCCGACTCCGTCCTGCGGACCTTCGAACCAGATGCCCGCTTCAAGGGAGTTGATATAGCCGAGTGTGGCTTTAGCAACCGGCCCGGAGCCGGTTGTTGTGCGGTCCAGCGTGTCGTCGTGGATCAAGACTGGCGTGCCATCTGACGTGAGCTGCACGTCGGTTTCGATGTTGTTGAAGCCGTGCTCTATGGCGAGGTCGAACGCGTCGTAGGTGTTTTCTGGCGCGTCTGACGAGAAGCCGCGATGGGCAATGAGCGTGAAATTGGGCGCTGGCATGCGGCAATTATGCGCACAGCCGGACGAGCTTGCTAGGATGCGGCGCAATCAACAATGCCCCAGATGAATGGAGATACGAGTGACCCAGGCCAACGATAACGCGGCGAGCCGCCCAAACTTCATTGTGATCATGGTCGACGACCTCGGGTTCTCCGATCTCGGTTGCTACGGCGGTGAGATCAATACGCCGAACATCGACTCTCTCGGCCTCAACGGAATCCGTTTCACCCAGATGTACAACGGCGCACGCTGCTGCCCGTCACGGGCCGCGCTGCTTACCGGACTTCACCCGCACCAGGCAGGCATCGGCCAGATGACTAATGACCTGGGCGTGCCGTCCTACCAGGGCTACTTGAACAGGACTTCGGTCACAATGGCTGAGGTGCTGAAGGGAGCCGGATACCGCACGCTGATGTCTGGCAAGTGGCACGTCGCAGGCAGCTGGGACAACAGACTGCGCGACCAGTGGGTGCTCGGTGACGAGAAGCACCCGATGCCAAAGCAGCGCGGGTTCGACCGATTCTTCGGCCTGATGAACGCGGCTGACTCGTACTGGAATCCCAAGTCGCTCGTGATGGAAGACCAGCTCATCGACGTGGAAACGACAGACTTCCACCTGACCGACGCTATCGCCGATAACGCTGTGAAGCAGATCGATGAGGCGGTCGGTATGGGCAAGCCGTTCTTCCAGTACGTCGCATTCACCGCGCCGCACTGGCCGCTGCATGCCTGGGAAGAGGACATCGCGAAGTACGAAGGCAAGTACATGAAGGGCTGGGATGCCATTCGCACGGCCCGGCACGAGGAGATGAAAGGGCTGGGGATCGTTGACAGCAAATGGCCGATCTCGCCTCGCGATGAGGACTCGCCGCCGTGGGAGGACGTCGAGAACAAGGAGTACGAGGACATCCGAATGGCTGTCTACTCGGCGATGATCGAACAGGTGGACCGCGGCATCGGTCAGATCATCGAGACCCTGAAGCAAAACGGCCAGTTTGAGAACACGGTTCTCATGTTCCTGTCTGACAACGGCGGCTGCGCAGAGCTGTTCCAGGAGGACACCGACTGGCCCGACGACTCGCAGTGGGCCTCAGCAAAGACGCTGAACGGCGAGGATGTGCGGGTTGGCGACATTCCGGACCTGCGGCCGGGGCCGGACACGACGTTCCAGGCGGTCGAGCTGCCGTGGGCGAATGTATCGGACACTCCGTTCAGGCTGTTCAAGCGCTGGATTCACGAGGGTGGCATCACAACGCCGTTCATCGTTCACTGGCCTGAGCGGATCAAGAACGCGGAGATCAAACAGGCGCCGATGCAGATCATCGACATCTCGGCGACGCTGTACGACCTGGCAGGAGCGAGCTATCCCTCGGAGTTTGCCGATAACGAGATCACGCCTATCGAGGGCGAGAGCTTCGCTTCGCTGCTTGGCGACGGCGGTTCATGGCAGCGCGAGAAACCGATCGCAGTGGAGCATGAGGGTAACCGCGGAATCCGCGTTGGCGACTGGAAGCTTGTTGCTGAGTGGGACCAGCCGTGGGAGCTCTACAACATGTCGGACGACCGCACGGAGATGAACGACCTTGCGGCCAGCGAGCCGGAGCGGGTCACTGAGCTTGAGAAGGCGTACGGCGAGTGGACGGAGCGGGCCGGCGTGCTGCCTTGGCCTGTCGACCCAAAGGTGATGGCGAAGCGGCTGAAGGGCAAGCACGCGCACATCTCGCAGCACCGAGGTCCCGTGACCGGCGAGATGAAGTAGGACCTACTCGCTCAGGCCGCTGCCGTTCGACGAGTGAACCTCAGCGCGGGATTCAAGCGCGTGGGCCAGCGTTGAATCGTCTGCGTATTCGAGGTCTGCGCCCGAAGGCAACCCTCGTGCCAGCGCCGTGACCTTCACACCCAGCGGCGTGAGCAGTCGGTTGATGTACATCGCCGTGGCCTCGCCTTCGAGGTTCGGGTTGGTGGCGACGATCACTTCGGTGACCGTTCCGTCGTTCAGGCGCGCCAGCAACTCCTTGAGACGCAGATCGTCGGGACCGATGCCGTTAACCGGCGAGATGACGCCGTGCAGCACGTGATACTGGCCTCTGAACGCGTGTGTGCGTTCGATGGCGACAACGTCGAGCGGCTCCTCGACTATGCAGATGCGTGACTTGTCTCGTGCGAGATCTGCGCAGATGGCGCACTGCTTCGACTCGCTGATGTTCACACAGGTGTCGCAGAAGACGATGCGGTCTTTGACGCCGATGATCGCGTTGGCCAGTTCTTCCGCCTCTTCACGCGGCATCCGTATGAGGTGATATGTGAGCCGCTGAGCGCTCTTCGGGCCCACTCCGGGCAACCTGTGAAAGGCCTCGATCAGGCGAGAGACGGGCGCTGCAGCTGATGGTGCAAGTTCAGACATATCTGGGTTTAGTGAGGAACCAATGGCAGCCGCAATCAGTTTCTCACTGGTAACTCGTGGGCGGCAGCCCGTGAAAAAACTACATCAGGCCGGGAATATTGAGGCCTCCGGTAATCGCTCCCATCTTGGTCTCGGCCTCTTTCTGCGCAGCGGTCATGGCATCATTCACCGCAGCTGCGACGAGGTCCTGGAGCATCTCGACGTCCTCAGGGTCGACAACTTCAGGGTCGATAGTGATCGACTCGACGCGGTTTCCGCCCTGCACCGTGGCCTTGACCACGCCGCCCCCGGCGCTGCCCTCGCTCATCGCCTCTGCCAGCTCTTCCTGGACCTGCGCCAGGCGGCGCTGCATGTCCTGAGCCTGTTTCAGCATCTTCCGGTTCATCATGTCGCGGGTTCCTTGGTCTTGATGCTCGGTCTCGTCAGAGCGGTCGACGGCTCGTTGCCGCACCGATCAATTGGCATATCGCCCAAGTTTAGAGGTTTTCACGCCGAAGGCGCGGAACTGAGGCGGTCACCATTTGATTAAGGAGCCTGAATAGAACTGCTAGAACTCGACCGGAACTCTGCGGTGGATCTCGACGTCACGCATGCGAGGCAGGTCAAAGTGAACACTGATCATGTACGAGCGGTTGCGCTGAGTTGTCCTGACAGCGGGTGGAGGCTTGATCTCGAACGTTAGATCGAACATCTCCGTACGGTGTCTAATAACGCCATCTGTGAACAGCCGTTCCTGGCCGATGATGTTGCGGTCGACGCGTTGTTGCGTGACGCGCTGATTTGAACTCGCTGTGGGCGGTGGGCGAGTACCTCCGCCGCCGTACGCGCCACCGATGCCGCCTCTAGCCGCTCGTGTGTCGACCACGCTCACAACAGCCGTGTGCGTGTAGCGGTTTTCGAGGACCAGGTCCACGACGGCGCGGCGCACACTGGTGCCGGGACGATCGGTGTGAACGGTGAGCCTGACTCGAAGTTCGTCTCCCGGACGATAGGAGTCTTTCTCGAACTGGATGTCGACTTTAGGCTTCGCTCTCAGGTATCCGACGGGCATCTATTTGCCTCCTCATCGTTCCCTGGCTTCCGAACTGCTGGCCAGATCCAATCATGTGATCTGCACCGGCACCGTCCGGTGAACCTCCACATCCCTCATTCGCGGCAGGTCGAAATGGACGCTGATGACGTAGCTGGCTCTACGCTCCATCGTCCTTCTCACCGGCGGGGCCTTCACTTCGCAGCTGAGCTCGAATGTCTGGGTCCTGTGCCTGATGACCCCCTCTGCGAAAAGTCTTTCCTGGCATAGGGTTACGCGGTCTGCACGTTCTTCTGTGATTGATGATGACCGGAACGGTGAGTGCAGGAGCGGATTCCCGGCGCCACCGATGTTCCCGTAGGAACGAACGTCAAGAGTCGGACCGGTGCGAATGTGCGTGTAGCGGTTGACGAGGACAAGTTCGACCACCGCACGGCGGACGCTCATACCGGGGCGGTCGGTGTGAACTGTGACTCGTGCCCTCAACTGGTCACCGGGCCGATAGACATCCTTGTCAAGCTGGATATCGACCTTTGGCCCAGACCTGAGCATTCCGATCGGCATTTCGGCCTCCGCTAATGAAGCTCTGTGCAGAACGTGGATGCAATTTAGCAGACGGTGGTTTCGATTATGAACGCCTGGCCGGGCGCGCAAAGTCTGCCTGCGTTCCAAGATCAAACGAGTCCTATTTGTGTACGCGCTCCGTGAAAATTCGCGCAAAAACCGTTACCAGTAGTTAACCATCTGCTCACTTATTCCTGTACAACTAAACGTTGTTTGTGGAAATTTTCACGTTGTTCGGATAGTTAATGCAGGACATTTCACTGCTGGCCAGGATCCGTATCGAGGTCCTTGCCGGCCTAACCGTCTCGCTGGCGCTTGTCCCCGAGGCGGTCGCCTTTGCGTTCGTCGCGGGTGTCGAGCCTCTTGTCGGGCTATACGCGGCGTTCATCGTAGGCCTCATCACTTCACTCACCGGTGGACGTCCCGGAATGATCTCCGGAGCGACGGGCGCGCTTGCCGTCGTGATGGTGACACTGGTCAAGGACCACGGGATTGAGTTCCTCTTCATAACCGTGATCCTGATGGGGATCATTCAGATTGCGGTGGGCCTTCTGCGGCAGGGCAAGCTGATCCGCATGGTGCCGTATCCAGTGATGTTGGGCTTCGTCAACGGACTGGCCATCGTGATCTTCCTGGCACAGCTCGAGAGTTTCAAGATCGAGGGCCCAGACGGCCATGAACAGTGGCTTGCGTTCGGCGATCTGGCGGTGATGCTGGGCCTGGTGGCTGTGACGATGGTGGTGATCTACGTACTGCCCAGATTCACCCGCAGGTTCCCGGCTGCACTGGCAGGAATAGTGGTTGTCTCTGCGGTGGTGATATTTGGCGGCATCGACACCACGACTGTCGGCGATCTCTCGAGCATCTCAGGCGGACTGCCGACGTTCGGCGTCCCGGACGTTCCATTTACGTTCGAGACGCTTCGAATAATCGTGCCATTCGCCTTCATCCTGGCAGGGATCGGCCTGATCGAGTCGCTGCTGACGTCATCGCTGATCGACGGGCTGACGGAAACGAAGGGTCAGAACGACCGCGAATGCGTTGCCCAGGGCACTGCGAACGTCGTGACCGGTTTCTTCGGCGGCATGGGCGGCTGCGCCATGATCGGCCAGAGCATGATCAACATTAAGTCGGGGGCACGCTGGCGACTGTCAGGCATCGTCGCTGCGATTCTGCTCCTGGTCTACATCCTGTCCGTCTCATCACTGATCGAACGTATCCCGATCGCCGCTCTTGTTGGCGTGATGTTCGTTGTCGTGATCGGCACCTTCTCCTGGTCGAGCTTGCGGATTATCAGGAAGGTGCCTGTATCTGATGCCATTGTGATGGTCATCGTCTCGGCCGTGACGGTTGCGACGGACCTTGCGATTGCCGTGGTTGTCGGCGTGATCGTCTCGGCGCTTGTGTTCGCGTGGAACACGGCGCGCTCGATCTACGTGGAGATCTCAGCCGATAGCACTCCTACGCGACGCGTCTACACGCTGCACGGTCAGCTGTTCTTCGCTTCCGTCACATCGTTCAAGGACCTGTTTCACCCGCCGCACGATCCCGCTGAGGTGGTGATCGATTTCCGGCACTCACGCGTGTGGGATCACTCGGGAATTGAGGCGATTGTGAGCGTTGCGCAACGGTACGCTCGAGCGGGCAAGCAGCTTCATCTCTTGCACCTGAGCGAGAACTGCCAGCGGATCCTTAACAACGCCAATGCAATCGTTGATTCAGACCCCGCGGTTGATCCGAGCTACAGGGTGACTGTCTCAGAACTGGGCGGCTCTGAAGGGCACTAGGATCACGGATCGCCAAGTTTGGCGTGCCGAATTCAGCCGCAAAACGCCTCTAGCCCACTCGCCGGATGAAGTACTCGTTCGGCGTGTCCAGCATGCGCTGTACCACTTCGTCTGAGAGGTTCTTCAGGTAGATAACGCTGGCCCAGGCCGATGCGAGGCCAGTCTGGATGTCGACGAGGCTCATCGGGCGGTTACCGTTGGCGATGAGAAGCCTGAACACGGCTTCGGAAATGGGCGTGCCGGGCAGCAGGTAGTCGGGCTCACGTGAGCAGATCGATGCCACGATCTTCATGATCTCCGACGGAGTTCCGAACGACTTCGGCAGCTCCGTTGAGGTGCCACCAAGCTGCGCCATACCGCGCTCTGACATGCGGGTGTATACGGCGTACTGGAATGAGCGCCCTGAAGCGTCGAATCCCTTGATGTCTATCTGGTACTTGGCATCGGGGTCGATTGCCGGAACTGATCCCTCGACGGTGCTGCTTTCGGTCGTCATTCGTCTCTCTTCCAGTGCTTTTTACGCCGGAATACGGGCTTGATAGCGGCGCGGGTGAACTTGCGGATTAGATTGGGTTGCTGATGCGAACTCAGGCTCCGGTGGTGTGACCGAACCCTGAAAAAACGTCCTCCGGCCAGTCGAGCATCTCGACGACGGCCGTTTCGCCAGCGTCTATTTTACTCACATCGTCGGGACATATTGCGAGGCCGTTCGCTACGGCCATAGACGTGAGCGCGCCTGAACTCTGCGTTCCCGTGGACCTTGCCCGAAGGGTTCCATCTTCGTCGCGATAGACGAACACTCGGGCGTAGACGCGCCGGCCATCGTAGTTGTTCACCGGGTCATCGAGGACCACGTGCACCGACGGCTTCTGCTGCAGATTGCGCCCCATCATGGTGTGAATGGCAGGTCTGCCGAACTGCTCGAATGCGACCATCGCGCTGACAGGATTGCCGGGCAGGCCGAGGTGAGGCACTTTGCGTCCGCCGGGGCCATCCAGCGTGCCGAATGCGAGCGGTTTGGCCGGGCGCATGCGCACTGACCAAAGCGCGATCTCGCCGTTCTTCGCCAGGACATCCTTAACAACGTCGTAGTCGCCCTTCGAAACGCCGGCGGAGGTCACAACCATGTCTGCGGTCTCTAGCGCCTCTGCGAGTCGTTCCTGCAGCGATTCGATGGTGTCGCGGGCGATGCCGGACATCAGGGGCACGCCGCCATAGCGCTTGACCTCAGCGGCGACGCTGTAAGCGTTGGAGTTGTAGATCTTGCCGGCCTGGTGAGGCTCTCCCGGGCTGAGAAGCTCGTCACCGGTGGAGATGATCGCGACGATGGGGCGTCGATAGGCCTGAACACTGGCTCGGCCGAGTGATGCAGCAACGCCGATCGCTCCCGGTCTAAGCAAAGTACCCGATCTGAGCACAAGCTCACCCCTGGCGATGTCTTCTCCAGCCACTCGAACGTTGTCGCCGGGCTCCGCGGCCAGATTGATGCCTATGCGGTCTTCGTTGCCTGAGCCGTTCTTACGCCGCTCAAGCTCATCTGTGTCTTCAAACGGCACAACGGCGTCGGCGCCGTCCGGCACTGGAGCTCCGGTCATGATGCGGGCGACTGAGCCTGATGAGAGATCGGATTCGGGTATCTGACCTGCGGCGATGGAGAAGGCGACCGGGAGTTCGACTGCAGACGTTTCGGAGGCCGATGCGAGGTCTGATGAGACAACCGCGTAGCCGTCCATCGCGGAGTTTGCGAGAGGCGGGACATCGAAGGGCGCGGTGAGGTCTTCGGCGAGAACCATGTCGAGCGCGTCGACGAGTTCGGTCTCTTCAGGTTCCAGCTGGCTGAAGTAAGAGAGGATCCGGTCGCGCGCCTCTTCGACACTGAGCATCTCGGCGTCGTAGTGGTGCCTGTGCGGGCGGTCTTCGTGCGCCTTATGCCGGTGCTGAGTCATCACGCCCTCAGCGTTGCGCCGAGCTGGTGCTCCAACGCTCGCAGGATTCCGGACTCGGACTTCGATATCTCGTCGGCTGTGAGGGTTTTGTTCGGCGACTGGTAGACGATGCGCACGGCCAGCGATTTCTTGCCTTCCGGCAGTCCCTTGCCCTCGAACACGTCGAAGACCGATGCCGAAGTGACGAGCCGGTTCTTGCGGGCGATCGCCACTACATCTGCAGCGGGGACTGAGCGATCAATTAACAGGGCCAGGTCGCGCTCAGAGTCCTGGTATCGAACGATGGGCGAGTAGATGTCTGCCGGACCGACGGCCGCAGCTACCGAAACCAGCTTGTCCAGCTCGAGTTCGAACATGACTACCGGACTGTCGATGTCGAAGGATTCGCGTGCAGATGCACTCAGTTCGCCGACAACACCGATTCTCGCTCCTCCAGCAAGTGGAACGGTGATCTCTGCAGTTCGACCAGCGACCAGTGCGGGGTCTACAGCAGCGGCGAACTGGCCTTCGGCGTGCAGCTCGCTTAGCACCACTTCCACAGCTCCCTTTGCATCGTAGAAGTCCGCCTGACGGGCTGGATCCGTCCACGAGGGCTCGACGGAGGGACCGGCGAACACGCCAGTGACCATGATCTTTTCTTCGGGAAGTCCCTCGCCTGCGCTGCCGAAGACGTGTCCGATTTCGAACAGCGCTACAGGTCCCCGCCAAGTGCGCAGGTTGCGCTCGACGGCGCTGAGTACGCTCTCTCGCAAGGTGCGTCGCAGAACGGCGTGGTCTGCGGAGACGGCGTTCTGCAGCCGGACGTGGTCCAGCATCCCTTCAGCAAGCGGAATCTTGTTCTCGTCGTCTTCATTGGTCGCCGAGTACGAGATGATTTCCTGCATGCCAGCTCGGACCAGCGCGTCGGCAATGCGGTCTCGCACAGCGGTCTCAGGCCTCGGCTGCCAAGTCGGCACTCGTCCCGCTGGTGGTGTCACGGGAATCTCGTCGTAGCCGATGATCCTCGCGATCTCTTCGATCAGGTCTTCCGGCAGCGTGACGTCAGGCCGCCAGTACGGAATGTTCGTGCTCCAGCCGTCGGCGGTTTCGGTGACACTGAAGCCAAGCGCCTCCAGCGTTCCGGTGACCTGTTCTTCATGCAGCTCTGTGCCGAGTACGCGAGAGAGTTTTTCGCGAGAGAGCGAGACGCTCTGCTGCTCCGAGTCTTTGCCGGGATGCTCATCGATGATGCCGGTTGCGACCTCTCCGCCGGCGATCTCGGCAATCAGTTTCGTAGCCCGACGCAACGCGATTTCGGACAGTCCTGAACGAAGGCCTTTCTCGAAACGAAGGGTTGCCTGGCTGCGCAGTCCGAGAGTGCTCGATGTACGGCGGTTATTCGGGCCGTTGAATGTGGCAGATTCGAGAAAGACGTTTGTGGTCGAGTCGTCGATCTCGGAGTTGGCGCCGCCCATGACGCCGGCAAGCCCGATGCCCTTCTCGGGATCTGCTATCAGCAACATGTCTGCGTCGAGCTTGCGCTCCTGGTCGTCGAGCGTGGTGATCTTCTCGCCTGCCGCAGCCCGTCGCACGATCACCTCGTGGTTTTTGACCCGGTCGTAGTCGAAGGCATGGAGCGGTTGGCCAAGCTCGAACATGACATAGTTCGTGATGTCCACGATGTTGTTGATGGGGCGTTCGCCGATCGCCCTGATTCGGTCAGCGAGCCAGCCGGGAGATGGGGCGATCTTCACACCCCGAATCACTGTGCCGGTGTAGCGAGGGCAAAGGTCAGGGTCGTCGATGCGAACTGAAGCGAGTGAGCTAACCCCGGGTGAGGATTCAGCGTAGTCGACCGGCGGCAGGCGCAGTTCCTGGCCGGTTAGCACAGCGACTTCGCGGGCGATTCCAACAATTCCCAGGCAGTCCGGTCGGTTTGGAGTCAGCTCAGCCTCAAGGACGATGTCGCCGAGCACTTCACCGAGCGGCGTTCCGGGCGTTGCCTCTGTCTCTAGCTCAAGAATCCCTTCATGCTCGTCACTGAGGCCGAGCTCTTTCTCCGAACAGACCATGCCCTGTGACTCAACGCCGCGGATCTTCGACTTCTTGAGACGTTTCGTGGCTTCCGGGTCTTCCGAATATGCATCACGCAGGACCGCGCCGATAGATGCGTAGGCGATCGTCTGGCCTTCAGCGACGTTCGGCGCGCCGCAGACCACTTCGACCTCTTCGGAACCGTTGAAGACGGTGACGAGGCGCAGTCGGTCGGCGTTTGGGTGCGGATTGACGGCATGCACATGGCCAACGACAACGTTGTCCCAGTCAGCGGTGCGCTCGATCTTCTCCACCTCGGTACCGGCCATGGTGAGGCGGTGTGCGAGCTCCTCAGGAGAGACTGTGATGTCTACGTAGTCTTTAAGCCAGGAAAGCGGGACTTTCATCTTTTTTCTCTTGAGATCGGCGGGTAGTCGCCGGGCGTTGGACGTGTCAGCTGGCAGATGTTTGCGTTCGCCGCCCTAGAACTGGCTCAGGAAGCGGAGGTCGTTGTTGAAGAAGTGTCTGATGTCCTCGATGCCGTACTTGAGCATCGCCACACGCTCGGGCCCGACGCCAAAAGCGAAGCCGGTGTACTTCTCGGGGTCATAGCCGACGTTTCGCAGCACCTGCGGGTGGACCATCCCTGCACCGAGAATCTCGACCCAGCGGCCGTTCCAGTCGATTGACATGTCGACTCCGGGCTCGACGAACGGGAAGAAGTCGCACCTGAAACGCACTTTACGGTCGGCTCCAAAGATGCGCCTCGCGAATTCGTAGAGTGTGCCCTTGAGATCGGCGAACGACAGCCCTTCGTCTACAGCGAGGCCCTCGACCTGGTGAAACTGCCACTCATGTGTAGCGTCCGTCGCCTCGATGCGAAAGCACTTGCCGGGGGAGACAATGCGGACCGGCGGGTCCTGCTGTTCCATGGTGCGCGGCTGCATAGGCGAAGTCTGCGTGCGCATGAGGATGCCGCCGTCAGCGCCCACTCGCTCTCGATTGATCCAGATAGTGTCCTGCATGTCCCTGGCCGGGTGATCAGCCGGGATGTTCAGCATGTCGAAGTTGTAGCGCTCAAGCTCAACCTCGTTGCCTTCGACGGTCTGGAAGCCCATCTCATTGAACGCAGCGAGCATCTCCCGGATCATCTGGGTTGAGGGATGAAGCCTTCCGGGACGAGTCTTCCTTCCCGGTAATGTCACGTCTATGGCGTCTGTAGGCGCGCTAGACGCTGCGCGCTTGTTCAGGGCGCTCTGAGCCTCGAACGCCGCCTCCAGCTCGCCTTTGAGCCTGTTTGCAGCGGCGCCAGCCTCCCGCCTCTCTTCCGGCGCCAGGGAGCCAAGGTTGCGCAAGATTCCAGTCAGGCGGCCCTTGCGGCCCATGAACTCGACTCTCCAGCGTTCGAGTGAGTCCTGGTCAGTGGCGGCAGAGAGCCGCTCAAGCGCTTCGGCCTTGATGGACGAGATTGAGTCTTCAGTGGCAGATGAGGTCAATTATGAGTGCCGTGCGTGGTCGTTTCGGGATGTGAGGAGGCATTCGCTGGGGCATGCCAGCAGGCTGCGATTATAGCTACTGAGACTGTCGTTTCGCAGTCATTTCTCAAACTGCGTTTCAGTTCAACAGCGCTGGGAAACACCGGCATCGGTATCCGGAAGCGGCTGAATCTGCGAAATTCACCTGGTTCCGGTCAGATTGGCTCAAGTTGGAGATGAGATCGTTTCCGGGCCGAATTCCGCCCGTTTACTTTAGTAAACGGGCGCTAACATCCATTTTCACTCGTGAGCGGCAGTTCAAGACCTTCAGAAAAGGGATGTGGTGCCCGCAAGTTGGGGCCTCAGTTGGATTTGAACTAGAGACAAGTTGGAAAAGATGTAGTAGTGTCCAGTTGCACTCAAGTTCAGGCCCAGTTGGAGATCGGGCCTGAAATCGGAGTGGAGTCCAGTACGGCCGCCAGGCCGACAAGGGAGAAACGTATGGAAGCCTACTGCATGAAGTGCAAGACCAAGCGCGAGATGTCGAACCCCGAGCAGATCACGATGAAGAACGGCCGACCTGCGACCCAGGGCGTTTGCCCGACCTGCGGGACGAAGATGTTCAAGATCGGCAAGTCCTAACCTTTACTCGACGGGTTGACCGGGCGACGCCGAATGCCACTGGCCGGCCATCGCCCAATTTCGCGAAGACAGAAGGGCACGCTCACGGGCGTGCCCTTCTCATTTAGAGGCGAGTCTGGTGGTCATGCGACGGCAGCAGCTCGATTCGACGGACTCCGGGCACCCGGTGGCCTGACCCCAGATTGCAACCAGTTATTCTTGCGCACTCACCGAATTGTCGGCGGTGGAGTGTGAACGGAGGTCACTATGGAACGAGTCCCACTCGGAAAAACGGGTCTGGAGGTCAGCAGGCTTGGCGTAGGTCTGGCCGAGATCGGCTATGAGCTCTCGTTTGACGAGATCAGCCAGGCGGGCGATTTGCTGAATGCGGCGCTCGATGCCGGAATCAACTTCCTCGACACCGCGGCCTGCTACTCGATCTCAGAGGAGCTGATTGGGAAGACGGTCTCATCACGTCGAGATGAATATGTACTGGCGTCGAAGGCAGGTCACATCACAGACGGATACAGCGGAGAGGCCTGGAGCTACGAGACTGTGGCCGATAGTGTGGACCGAAGCCTCAAGCGCCTGAAGACAGACTACCTGGACATCGTCCAACTGCACTCCTGCGGTATTGACGTGCTCGAAAAGGGTGACTGCATTCGGGCCCTGCAAGACGCAAAGGCGGCAGGGAAGATCCGACACGTGAGCTACAGCGGCGACAACGAAGATGCTCACTGGGCCGTCGATTCCGGTCTGTTCGACACCCTTCAGACCAGCTTCAACCTGACTGAACAGGGCGCTCTCGCTACAGGATTGCTTGAGAAAGCTGAACAGCGTGGCATTGGCGTGATCGTCAAGCGGCCGATCGGCGGCGGCACCTGGGCGCGAGCTCGTAGGGGCGAAGAGACGCCTCGCGGCTACGACAACGAATACCTGCGCCGGGCGAAGGAGATGGCCAAGGAAGGACCATTGCCTGAGGAGCCGGAAGACCCGATCCTGCTGGCGCTTGGCTTCACCCTCCAGCAGCCGGAGGTAGACGTTGCGATCGTTGGCACCAAGAACCCGTCGCACATGGCCTCGAACATCAGGCAAGTCGAAGAGGACTTGCCGATCAGCAACGCGACGATCGAGGAGCTGCAAAGGCGCTGGGAGCAGCATAGCGGCGAATGGCGCCAGCTCACTTAGTCAATACACTCGAGTTTACTGAATGACAATAGGCCGCATCGAGATCAGGCAGCTCGTAGGCAAGCTGGACGAACCGTTCGGCTGGTCGCAACGCTGGAACGACTCGCGTGGCGTCTCAACCGTCAAGCTGTTCGATTCGGACGGCGCATTTGGCTGGGGCGAGGCCAGCGCAGACCCGCAGACGTTCGCCGCTCTGCAAGAGCTTGCGCCGCAGGTGATCGGCAAACAGGCGGCTCACGCTCGAGCTATCTGGCAGGAACTGTTCCAGGTCTTCTACCAGTCGCACGGCTTCGCTGGCGCGAACGTGTCCGCTTTGTCCGCTATCGACATTGCTCTGTGGGACCTTGCTGGCAAGCAGACCGGAAAGCCGGTCTGGGAACTTCTGGGCGGCCGGATGCGGGATGCGATTCCGGTGTATGCGACCGGGCTTTACTACACCGAAGACGACTACCCGGACACTCTGTTTGCCGAGGCTTCGAGCTACCTGAAGCAGGGCTTCTCGGGGATGAAGATGAAGGTGGGCGGTAAGAGCGTGCCGGAGGACATAGAACGGGTGCTCGGGCTCCGGAAGCACCTTGGTGACGGACCGCACCTGATGTTCGATGCAAACGAGGCTTACGACTCCGCGACGGCGTTGCAGTTCGCTCGCGCTGTGGCCGATGCGGACATTTCGTGGTTCGAAGAGCCGTGCCCCTCGTACGACGATGCTGCGAACGCCCGTGTGCGAGAGCAATCGCCGATTCTGATCTCAGGTGGCGAGAGCCTTAAAACCCGTCATGAGTTCGCTCCGAGGCTGGCAAACCGCGTGTTTGACATCGTACAGCCGGATATCGCGGTGGCCGGCGGCATTTCGGAGATGCAGGTGATCGCCCAGATGGCGAACGCGCATGGGACAAAATTCCACCCGCACTTCTGGGGCACCGGGATCAGCTTCGCCGCGTCGCTGCATCTCGTTTCTACGCTGCCGTTCACACCGCCAAAGCTCGTTCCAGAGCCTTACGTCAACGAGCCGGTGCTGGAGTTTGACCGCACGCCGCATCCAGTGCGAGAGAACGTCTGCCCTGACTTCGATGTGGTGGATAGCCGAGTAGAGGTGCCAAACGGACCGGGACTTGGCGTCGAAGTGGATGAGAGTGTGGTCGAGCGATTCACGGTCGGTGAGGCCGTGGTGGTTGAGTAGATATCCAATCTTCGAACCGATTTGGATGGCTCAGTTGTCGACCCCTCCTCAAAATCAGGATCCAGACGAAGCGCTTTTCGTTCACAAGGACTTCATCTATACGAGGAGCATGTTCGAGCCCGACTTCGAGGACGACGGCAGTCTCAGAGATATCTGGTGGTTCGGCGAGCCGGCCGAGTTGATTCCACAGTTTTGGACTGCACTCAAGGCACTGAACTATGAATGGTCGGTCGATGGCCGAAATCAGCTGAAGTTTAGTGAGTTTGAGGCTCTGGTCACCGAACCGGACTCAGTCGCCGTCCACGTCAATCTCTCACCAAATTTGCTGGTGCTCGTATGGGCGTTCGGAGTTCCGCACTCCGATATGGAGGCGAACATCAGCCCGAAGGGGATCTCAGACGCGAATGTAGGCATCGTATTCAACTTCCTACGCAACCTGGGCAGGCAGCTCAACGCCGACATCTACATCGGAGGCGAGAACACCAGGGACAAAGTGAATCCGATCGATCCCGAGAAAGGCGCCTTTGTCCGCTATGATGCCGCACGCGACTCGTTCGAACGTCTATCTGAACCAGGACCAACTTTCCATAGCCTCGTAAAGCGAAAAAGAGAATGAAGATCACCGATGTCACCGTCACAATGTTTGCCTGGGATGACATCCCGCTGACCAACTACAGCCCGAAGTCAGGCACCTTCAGCGGCACATCACAGATGGGACTCGTCACGATCTCAACAAACGAGGGTGTGCAGGGCCACTCCATCCTCGGTACTGCATCACAGGGCGCTGACTTCGACGCTCCATCGCTGATCTCGAAGCTGCAGCCACTGCTGATCGGCAAGGACCCGCTGCAGCGTGAGGAGCTGTGGCAGGCTTGCATGCTGGGCGTTCGTCGCACCACGATCCGAGCGGTCGGTGCCGTGGACGTTGCACTCTGGGACCTCGGGGGCAAGATCGCAGGACTGCCTGTCTACAAGATGCTCGGCGCGTACAGGACATCGATCAAGGCCTACGCATCGTCGCCGGTTCACTCGTCGCCTGAGCTCTACGTCGAAGAGGCTCTTGGGTTGAAGGACGATGGCTGGACGGCATACAAGATTCACCCACCGACCTTCCCTGACGAAGATATCGCCGTTTGCCAGGCCGTTCGTAAGGGTGTCGGTGATGAACACACCGTGGCGCTCGACTCGACATGGTCATACCAGTACACAGACGCAGTGCGAGTTGGGCGAGCGATCGAGGAGCTTGGCTTTCTCTGGTACGAAGACCCGCTGGCAGACGACGATCTGTACAGCTATGTGAAGCTGCGTGAGAAGCTCGAGATACCCATCCTGGCGACCGAGTACTCGCCCGGCGGGTTTACGGCGTACGGGCCGTGGATCACAGAGCGAGCGACCGACTATCTGCGAGGTGATGTGGCCGTCAAGGGAGGCATCACGGCGATCTACAAGACAGCGCACCTTGCAGAGGCGTTCCACATGAACTACGAGGTGCATCACGGCGGCAACTCGCTGAACAACGTGGCGAATATGCACGTGATCATGGCGATCAAGAACACGACGATGTTCGAGGTGCTGCTGCCAGATGGCGCGCAGAAGTACGGGCTTGTGGAGGATGTGGAAGTGGACAGCAACGGCAACGTGAACATCTCTCAGTTCGACAGGCCTGGCCTCGGAGCCGAGATCGAC
Source organism: Dehalococcoidia bacterium (assembly GCA_028285005.1). Taxonomy (GTDB): domain Bacteria; phylum Chloroflexota; class Dehalococcoidia; order Lucifugimonadales; family Lucifugimonadaceae; genus JAJCYX01. Next base: position 57,328 of record JANQQP010000043.1, read on the forward strand.
TTCGACCTGATCGAACGTAAGAAGACCGCTGTTCTTAGCTGATGAGCAGTCATCTATTCGCGCCGCCACTCGGATGAACAACCAGGTCGCGGGCCCGAACAGCAAGAAGCCCTTCTACGGCTGGTACATCGTCTTCGTCATGGCGTCGGCCGCGGCCGTCAACATGGCGATGGGAACGCTGAACTTCGGCCTGTTCATCAAACCGATGGGCGACGAACTGGGCATCGGGCGTTCCACGTTCGGCTGGGCATCAACGATCAGGTCGTTTGCAAGTGCGGGGACGAGCCCGTTCGTTGGCTCGCTGATCGACCGGTATGGCTCCCGAATCTTGCTGCCTGTGGCAACTCTCATCACCGCAGGCGCGATGTGGGGCCTTGGCAGCATCAACAACGGCTGGCAGCTGGTGTTGCTGTTTGCAGTGATGGGCCTCGTGGGCATGAGCGGCCCAGGAGCCCTGGTCACGACCGTCCCTGTGACGAAGTGGTTTGTGCGCAACCGTGGAAAGGCCGTTGCGTATGCGGGCCTCGGCATCCCGATCGGCTCGCTCATCTTTGTGCCGCTGACGCAGGTGTTCATCGACGCATGGGGCTGGCGCACGGCGTGGATCGTGCTTGCTGCCATCGGCGCTGGGATTCTCGTGCCGCTCGCGTTCATATTCCTGCGCCGTGAGCCCGAGGATATGGGCCTGCTGCCGGACGGCGACACGCCTGATACACCGGATAGAGAGGAAGATGTTGAGCAGCTGACAGAGTCTGCCAAAGACAGCGCCGGTGAGTACTCGTGGACGCGATCAGAAGTGATCCGCACCGGCGTGTTCTGGCGGCTGGTGATCGTCTTCAGCCTCGTGATGCTCGGCATCTCAACCGTGGGCGTCCACCGTATCCCGGCATTCGCCGACCGCGGTATTGACGCAGGTCAGATATCGATCGCGACTGCACTCGATGCTGTCGCCGCGGGAATCTCGACCTTCACGATGGGAATGCTGGCGCGGAGGATCCAGGTCCGCTTCCTGGGAGCTGCCGGCTTCACTTTCCTGGCTGTGGCGAGTGTGTTGACGATCTATGCGAACAGCATCGAGATGGTGTTTATTTCCATGTGGGTCTTTGGAATGGGGATCGGCGGGATGATGTTCCTGCAGACCTACATCTGGGCCGAGTACTTTGGCCGCGCCCACCTGGGCTCAATCCGAGGCCTTGTGATGCCAATAACCCTGCTGGCGGGCGGCATCGGAGCGCCAACTGCGGGCTATGTCCGCGACTCAACAGGCACCTACAACGACATCTGGTGGGCTGGTGTGGCCGTGATGGCGTTCGGCGCTGTGATCGTTGCGTTCACGACTGCGCCGAAACGGCCGGGACGCAGACCGCCAGTGCGACCGCGGCCAGCGGCATAGGATTGAGTTCAGAGCCTATCCGTAGTGTCTAGTGTGACCCAATCCCTCAACAGCGTAGTCGTCCACTGCAAAGGCCTTCTGTTCGACGATGAAGGCCGGTTACTGCTCGTGCAGCAGGCCGAGTTCTTCGGCACGTACTGGAACGCGCCCGGTGGTCGCATGGATGACCGTGATTCGTTGGAGAGTTGCCTTTCACGTGAGATCCGTGAGGAAACGGGCCTGATCGTGGAGTCGGCGCAACTGGTGTATTCGCACGCGTTCGTCTCACCCGGTGTCACGGACATCTACATGGGCTTCCATGTCACGAGCTACAGCGGTGAGCTGGGTGTTGGGACTTCGCTGACTGAGACTGAGCAACAGGAGATCACGGCCGTGAGGTTCATTTCGCAGGACGAAGAACTGAACGAGCCGCTGTTCCCGCCAAACTTGTGGGACGTCGCACAGGCATGCGGAAACGGCGAACACGAAGGCGTCCAATACCTGGGCACCGAGTCGAATGTCGACTACGGGATCGACTACTCGGGCTGAGTGACCTTCACTTCGCCTTCGGGCGTCGCCTCCCAGAACGAAACGAACGACAGACCACGGCGCTTCACTTCATCGCTGCCGCCCTGGTGTCTATCAAGCACGCAGAGCACCAGCGCCACTTCGCAACCAAAGGCCTGGACAGCGTCGATGGCCTCCAGCAGGCTGCCGCCGGTCGAGACTGTGTCATCGAAGACGGCCACTTTCATGCCGGGCTTCACGTTGCCCTCAACCTGGCGTCCCATACCGTGGCCCTTGGCTTCAGGTCTAACGAAGAAACCGGTGATAGCCTCCTCTTCATGCCATGCCCGGAGCATAAGCGCTCCCACGATCGGCACCGCGGCCACGGTCGGTCCGCCTACGGCCTCGCACCCGGCGTCGAGGATCTTCTCCAGGAACAGCTGAGAGATGATGCTGGAGCCCTCGGGGTCGAGGGAGAGCTGGCGGCCGTCGAAGTAGTAGGTGCTTTTCTGTCCTGAACTGAGTGTGAAGTCGCCGAACTGCAGCGCGCCCAGTTCTTTCGCCCGTTCCAGCAGCCTGTCCGATCCCGAAGCCGTCTGCACCATTTCTCCCTCTTTCTTTACGCCGTATAGCCGGTTCTGCCTGATGTATCTCTCGACCGCCGAAGAGACACTATCGCTTACGTCTTCGCCTGCGGCAAGCTGCCGACGGAGTTCCGTGGCGCTGATGTCGAGCATTGGACCTTCGATGAAGGTTGCATCGTGTGCGGGGTGACTCTCAGGCAACTCCGCCTGCCAGTCTTCACCGGGCCGTCCAATGACAAAGATCTTGCACATTGAAGACAGCTCGTCGGCCCTATTCCAACGGTCTGTCTGAAGCGCGGAGTCTGCACCAAGGATCAGGACAAACTCAGTAGAAGGTCCATATTCAGCACGAAGATCGTTCAGGGTGTCGATGCTGTAGGTCTCGCCTTCTCGCACCACGTCGACATCGCTGACTTCTAGTCCGTCTTCGGATGCAACGGCAAGCTCAGTCATTCGAAGGCGTTGTTCGGGCGAGGCGATCGGCTGGTCTTCTCTCAGCCAGGGCTGGCCGGCGGGGATCATGAGCACGAGGTCTAGCTTTGCTTCTCCTAGAGCGAAGCGAGCGATCTCGATGTGGCCCCGGTGAATAGGATCGAACGTGCCGCCGAACACACCGATGCGGCGCACTGCTTCGGGCGGCGGGTCGCTCAGTCCCACTCGAACTCCATTTCGTCGACTATCACGGTCGCACCGGCGACAACGCCGGCAGCCTCAAGCTCACGCGTGACACCGAGGTCGCTCAGGCGGCGCTGGAACTGCACCAGTGTTGTCCAGTCTTCCAGGTTGCTGCCCCTGGCGAGTCGCACGGCCCGCGGGTGAACGATTCGATACACATCCTCCTCAACCACCTCGACCGAGCTGCGGCTGTCGATCGGTTTCGGTCGGAGAACGGGACTGACTCGCGACGGCTCATCCTCAGGCGACTCTCTGGGCAGGTCCAGGAGCATCCGTCGCATATGGGCGATCAAGGTATCGACGCCTTCCCTCGTGGCAGCTGATATCGAGATCACGTTTATGTCGTCGCCAAACGCGGCATGCAACTCGTCTTCCAACCATTCCTGCCACTCAGCATCGTCGATGAGATCGATCTTGTTGATCACCAGGAGCTGAGGCGTTGATGCCAGGCGGGCGTTGAACTTCTCCAGCTCCTCGTTGATCTGGCGCACGCGGCCAACTATGTCGTCTTCCGATGCGTCGACTACGTGAGCCAGGACGCGGGTGCGTTCGATGTGCTTCAGGAACTCATGGCCAAGACCGACGCCACGGTGGGCGCCTTCGATTAACCCAGGTATGTCGACTACCACGAACGCGTCGTGCTCGAAGTAGACGACTCCGAGGGATGGTTCGAGCGTGGTGAACGGGTAATTCGCGATCTTGGGTTTTGCTGCGCTGATCGACGCGAGGATGCTGGACTTACCGGCGTTTGGCATCCCGATGAGCCCGACATCGGCTAGCAGCTTCAGGTTGAGTCGCAGTTCTCGCTCATGACCAGGCTCGCCTGCCTCAGCCAGCATCGGTGTCTGATTGGTCGACGAAGCGAAGTGCGTATTGCCGTGGCCGCCTTGCCCGCCCTTGGCGACGACCAGGGTCTCGCCTTCGCTGGAGAGATCGCCGATGAGGTCACCAGCGTCGCTTTCGCTGATGTCCCACACCTCTGTCCCTGTCGGCACCTCAACGATCAGGTCTTCCCCGTCGCTACCAGTCTTCTTGGCGGACTTGCCAGCTTCACCATTGCCTGCGCTGAGGACCATGCCCTTGCGGAACTTGAGCAGGGTGTTGACTGAGGTGGATGCGATGAAGATGATGCTGCCACCGTGACCTCCGTCCCCTCCTGCTGGACCGCCCTTGGGCACGAATGCTTCTCTGCGAAAGTTGACCACTCCGTTTCCACCGTTCCCAGCACGGACCGTTATTTGTGCTGAATCAATCATGTGGAAATCTCTTTCAGCCCCATTGTTTTATTCATCACATGTAATAAGGGCTGTGGAAACGTGGACTTCGTACTGAGGTTAAGTATAAGTCCCGGTGTGGGATGTTCTGGGAGCCACGTGGTTGGGTAGACGACGGAGGTGGCGGATACGAGGCTCGATGTGGAGGCAGGACAGTAGTGTGTAGGGCGAGTGACTTCGGAGGTCAGAGATTCACCCGGACGAGTGATGCTGTCCACGTGGGTTTCCGGAGGTTTTCCACGGAGGACGTCGTGAGATCGGCCGGAGGAGACAAGGCCGGGACTCATACCGCTACCCGGCGATAAACTGTGATCTGGCTCATGCATGTTGACGGTCAACCTGATGGTTTCTTCTCGTCCACGCACATATTCGGTTGAAGCGGTCGTCGTGCGCGCCAGCGATTTCGGTGAGGCCGACAGGCTCGTCACGCTACTTACACCGTTCAGCGGCCTGGTCCGGGCGGTTGCGAGAGGCGCTCGTAAACCGAAGTCGAGACTAGGCGGGAACGTCGACCTGCTACGGCACGTCAAAGTCTCGGTCAACGAAGGACGCTCGCTTCATTCGGTCTCACAGGCGCAGTCGATCTCCAGTCTGCGCGGGCTGCACACTGGCCTCGAGAAGATGTCGACCGGTCTGTACATGGCCGAGCTGGCCGAACGGTTCTCGGTCGAAGGCGGCTCCAACCCGGCACTCTTCAACCAGCTCGTGAAGATGCTGCAGATCCTGGACTCCGAGCCGTTGCATCCGCTGATGGCGCGGTGGTTCGAGATGCAGGTGCTACGCATCAACGGCTTCGTGCCGACGATCTCGCAGTGCGTCGACTGTGGCGCCGGGCTGGAGCCGCAGGGACACGTGTTCTCGCCTGAACGCGGCGGCATCGTCTGCCCGGATTGCAGGGCGTCTGAAAGCGATGTACTGCTGACGGCATCGCTCAATACGGTTAAGCTGCTGCGGCACATGGCCCGGGCACAGTGGGAAGCTGTGCAGCCGCTGCGTCCGGATGAGGACGAGCTGCGGCAGGTTGGTCGGATACTGAAAGAGCACCTGCAGTTCGTGCTTGACCGCAATGTGCGATCGACCGCCTTCATGGACGAAGTGACACGCTGGCGATCAGATTCAGACTGACCATCTCGGCGCTGCTGCTTAAGGACTAACTGTTGAAGATCACCGATATCAAGACCTTTGTTGTTGATGGTGTTGCCCGGCCCTGGACCCTTGTGAAGGTCGAGACCGACTCAGGAATCGTCGGCTGGGGAGACAGCACCGACTGGGACGCGTTTCCTGCTGTTGTCGGGATGATCGATCACCTGAAGCCGCTGGTGATCGGCAAGGACCCGATGAACGGTTTGCGCATCTGGCATGACCTGGCGAACTACAACCTGCGTCACCACGGCGGCATCGCATGGAAAGCGATGGCCGGGATCGATTCGGCACTGTGGGACATTCGAGGCAAAAACCTGAATGCGCCCGTGTGGCAATTGCTTGGTGGGCGAGTGTGGGACGAGGTCCGTGTCTACTGGTCGCACTGCGGGTCGTTCAGGGCTCGCCACTACGAACGGCTCGGCACACCGCCGGTGAAGACGACAGATGATCTGCGGAAGTTAAGCGAAGAGGTGCTGGCCCGAGGTTTCACGGCGATCAAGACCAACACGATGGCGCTCGAGGATCTGCCACCGCTCGGATCCATGCGTATCGGTAGAACCGGCGGTGCGGCGAGTCCGGAGGCGATCGCCAATGTGCGAGGCGTTGTCGGCACTTTCAGAGAGGCGCTTGGACCAGACATCGGCATAGCGCTGGACGTGGCTCACAACTACAAGCTCGCTGGTGCCATCGATGTCGCTCGCGCGCTAGAAGAGTTCGACATGATGTGGCTCGAGACAGAGACATGGGACCCGAAGTCGCTGCGAACGGTGCGCGAGTCGACAACTACGCGCATCTGCACCGGTGAGAGCCTGTTCGGAATCGAGGACTACCGGCCGTTCTTGGAACTGTACGCGCAGGATGTGATCATGCCAGACCTGGCATGGAACGGGATCACAGTGTCGAAGCAGATCTGCGATTTCGCGGCCGGCTTCGACACTTTCGTCGCCCCGCACAACACGCACAGTCCGATCTGCACGTTCCAATCGCTGCATGTTGCGTCAACGGCCCCGAACCTGATGATCATGGAGATCGATGGGGACGACGCGCCCTGGCGAGATGACCTGCTAACGCATCCGTTTGAGTTCGAGAACGGCTATGTGAAGGTGCCGGACCGCCCTGGACTCGGGACGGACGTGAAAGAGGACGAGCTGAAGAAGTACGCGTACGACGGCTAGTTCGTTTCAGCTCTCGGCGCCGCGGATTCGACGGCCCGTTTGGCTCCCCTGAGCATGCCGGCGAAGACGACGCTGTGCATCGGGTAGAGCGTGTACCAGTAGACGAGCCCGAACAGGCCCTTCGGGTCGAATGCGGCAGTCTGCAGGATGTACGTCTTGCCGCCTTCGGACTGGACAGCGAGGTCCAGCCATGCTTCTCCTGGCAGACGCATATCGGCACGCAGAGTGAGGCGGTTCTGGCTCACACGCTCAACAGTCCAGAAGTCCAGCAGCGCACCCTCTTCAAGCGGCAACTCTGTTGCGCTGCTCCTGAGTCCCGGTCCACCAACAATTCGGTCCACAAAGCCTCTGATGCGCCACAACCAGGTGCCCCAGAACCATCCGTTCTCCCCGCCAACTCGCGAGACAACGTTGAACGCTGACGCCTCGTCAGACCGGACCTCGATGCGCCTCTGTTCGACGAATTTTGTTCCGTTCCGAATCCGTTTCTTGCCGGAGGATGCCAGCTGACCGGGCAGTTCCAGGAACTTCAGCTGCTCATTCTCGTCTTCGAGCGCGCGCTTGATTGCCTGCTCGACACTCATCGGTGAAATGTCGAAGTCCTGTTTTGCAGAGTCATCAGCTACCACTGAACTGTGCGCGGTACTGTCGACTATGTTCTTGCCGATGCGGTAGTGCGCCGGCGTGACGAGCTTCAGCCACAGGCTGGACAGTCGCGGTGTTATGACCGGCACTGGCACCATGAACCGTCGCAGTCGTCGCTGCCGGGCGTAGGTGTACATAAGCTCAGCGTACGTGGTGACGTTCGATGCGCCGATTTCATAGATATGGCTCTCGTTGCCCGTCTCGTTAACGGCAGCGGTGATGTAGTTGATGAGGTCGACTGCCGAGATCGGCTGGACCGGCATCCTCACCCAGCGTGGAGTGACCATCACCGGTAGCCGTTCGACGAGTGCTCTGATCGCTTCGAACGGCATACTGCCGGCGCCGATGATCACCGATGCTCTGAATTCGGTGACTGGAACGCTGGTAGATCGCAGGATCTCGCCGACGCGATGCCGGCTCTCGATGTGGGGTGATGTGTGACCGGAGTCGACCTGGGCGAGGGCTCCGAGGTAGATGATGCGTTTCACTCCCGCCCGGCGAGCGGCGTTTGCAAATGTGGTGGCCGCTTCGGCCTCGAGCGTGCTGAAGTGCTTACCTTCGCTGAGTGAGTGGACGAGATAGAGGGCGACGTCTGCGCCGTCTAGAGCCTTCTGAATCGAGGGTTCGTCACCGACATCCGCCATCATTGCGACGGCGTTATCGGGCAGCTCCAAGCCGAGACGTGAGGGATTGCGCGTGATGCATCTCACCTGCTCAGCCGCCTGCGATAGCGGTTCGAGCAACAGGTTGCCGACGTAGCCTGTTGCGCCGGTGAGGACGACTACTGGTTTCGGGTCGCTCATTGTCTTGATAGTGACCCGCTAGCGGACAGGACGCTAGGCGGCGTTCACCGGGGCCGGATGAGTGTGCTCACGTTCTGCTGGCTCGTATGGCATTGCGAAGCCGCAGTTGAGGCATTTGAATTCGTAGCCGTCGTACCCTTGCCTGAGTTCGACGGTGCCGGTCTGGCACTTCTTGCAGGCGTTGAAGAAAAGCACTGGAGTATTCCTCGTATCGTTCGCGTCAACTATCAGGATGTTGATGAACTGCAACATGGAGACACTTTAGACGAAAATAAACAACAAGTCAACATACATGTTGTACGTATCCAACACGACGTGTTAGAGCGTGCTCTCCTGGGGCCGATAGACTGTTGACCGATTTGGCATTGAGAAGCCTGGTTCTTTGACGGACTGCGAGTGCACTTTGGCCAGAAAATACGATTCGATAACGCCAGAACAGGCTGCACTTATCGAAGGCTCTCCGGTTTTCTTCGTGGCGACGGCAGATCCCGCAGGTGAGCCTGGTCCGCTTGGCGAAGGGCCCGTGAACCTTTCTCCCAAGGGCGATTCCCGATTGACGTTGCTCGACGACCACACCGTCGCCTATATCGACTTCACCGGTTCAGGCAATCAGACGGCGCGCCACATTGATAAGGGCAGCGCTGTGACGCTCATGGTCTGCTCATTCGATGAGAAGGATGCAGCGATTGTGCGCCTGTTCGGCTCCGGTTCAGTTCATGAACTCAACGAATACCCGCGCAAAGACATGCTCGAGCGCGACAAGGCTGGCGAGATTGCGCTTCCCGAGCGGCAGGTGATCGAGGTCAACGTCACTCACACGATCACGAGCTGCGGCTACGGAGTTCCGGTGAGTGACGGGTTCAGGCCTCGCACGGTCGGAGACCGCGGCAGGGCGTTCAAGTAGCGAACCGCTTGCCGGACGGGCGCGTAAACTGTGGCCGCGCTGCAAACGAGCCCAATCCGGGAGCCTGACCGATGGCGATACCTCCTTTCATAGATACGCATCACCACCTCTGGGACCTTGAGAACAACCGCTATCCATGGCTGCAGGACGGCATCGACCACTTCGTCGGCGACTACACGCCTATTCGCCAGTCGTTCCTGATCGAGGATTTTCTGTCCGGTGCAGAGGACATCCCACTGCAGAAGTCGGTGCATGTGCAGGCTGAGTGGGACCACGATGGCGACCCCGTCGGAGAGACCGCCTGGCTGCAGCGAGTGGCGGATGATGCTGGGTCACGCGGCATGCCGAACGCGATCATCGGCTACGCCAACCTTGCCGAACCGGATGTGGAAGAGACTCTCGCCCGCCATGCTGAGCACGCGAACTGGCGCGGGATCAGGCACATGCTCAACTGGTCCGATGACCCCGGCTTTCGCTTCGCCGAGCGCGGCGACTACATGCAGGATGAGCAGTGGCGTTCGGGCTACAGGTTGCTGGCGAAGTTTGGCGGGTCTTTCGATCTGCAGGTGTGGCCTTGGCAACTGACCGACGGAGCTGCGCTGGCTCAAGACATTCCCGAAGTACCGGTCGTGCTGAACCACACGGGCATGCCTCGTGACTGGGACGACGAGGGCGTGGCATTGTGGCGAGACGGTATGCGGGCGATTGCCGGCGCTGAGAATGTGTCTGTGAAGATCTCGGCGCTGGGAATGATGAAGCCGGACTGGACCGCTGGGGACATCAGGCCTTTTGTGCTGGACACGATCGAGATCGTGGGAGTGGACCGCTGCATGTTCGCCAGCAACTTCCCCGTCGATAGCCTCTTCTCTGACTATGCGACGGTTTGGCGAGCGTATGACGAGATCACGTCTGGTTTCTCAGATTCGGAGCGAGCAAAGCTCTTCCACGACAACGCAGAGCGCTATTACCGGATCTAGACGGCGCTCGCGAATCCCTCACGCGAGATAAGGAACAAAACCCTGAGTCGAAGCGTCTCATGTGATAGGGCCGACATAGAGTCGTCCTCTTATATGTGCCGTGGTACACGCCGCTTAGTCGGCTATTCGAGGGTTAGAAGATGCGTGCAAGGGTTGCTTTCGTTTTCATCGCTGCGTCGTTAGGTCTGATCGCTGTTGCCTGCGGTTCTTCGGAGCCGGATCCGACGTCTACTTCCAGTCCACCAACGCAGGTCCCGCCGACGTCCACCGTCGAGCCGCAGAACTTCACGGTTGCCTTCTCGGACAAGGAGCGGGTCGAATCGCCCGATGTGTCAGAGAGCGAACTCGCCCAGTTAGCCGAGAGTAATAACGAGTTCGCGGTGAACCTGTACAAGCAGCTCGCCGACTCCGAAGACGGCAACCTGTTCATGTCTCCATACAGCATCTCACTGGCGCTAGCGATGACCTACGCGGGCGCCGCTGGTGGCACGGCCGAGGAGATGGCCGATGCTTTGGAGTTCGGACTCGCACCAGAGCGCCTGCACGCCGCGTTCAACGCACTGGATCAGCTGCTTGCACAGCGCGGCGCAGACCTCGAGCCTGACGAGAAGTTCACGCTGGAGGTTGCCAACTCTATCTGGGGACAGGACGGCTTTGAGTTCGAGCAGGACTTCCTGGACACACTAGCTGAGAACTATGGCGCCGGAATGTGGCTTGTCGACTACGCCAGGGCGACGGAGGCAGCGAGACTGGCGATAAATGGATGGGTTGAGGAGAACACCAACGATCGCATCAAGGACCTGATCCCGCAGGGTGTCCTCGGTGCCGACACGGTGCTCGTGCTCGCCAACGCCATCTTCTTCAAAGCGGCCTGGGCCGAGGAGTTTAATCCTGACCTCACGGTGGATGGAGATTTCGAGCTTGTTGACGGTGGTTCAGTCACTGCCGAGATGATGCGACAAGAGACCTTATTCCGGGTTGGCGACGGCGATGGCTACAGCGCCATTGAGATCCCGTACGTTGGTGGCGAGACGTCGATGGTTGTTGTGCTGCCGGACGAGGGCGAGTTCGCTGAGTTTGAGTCCTCACTGGACGGATCGAGCCTGGCGGCGATTGTCGATGGACTGAGTTTTCAGAACACGGACCTGGAGTTCCCGAAATTCTCGTTCGAGTCTAAGTTCGACCTGCCTGAGCCATTGAAGGATCTCGGCATGAGGCAGGCGTTCGACCCTAACTCTTCCGACTTTTCTGCTATGCGCACTCCGCCGCCCAACCTGGTGATCACGGATGTCATTCACCAGTCGTTCGTCGCTGTGGATGAACAGGGCACTGAAGCCGCCGCGGCCACTGCGGTGATCGTGCGCCCGACTTCGTCACCACCACCGCCGACGCCATTCTTGATTGACCGGCCGTTCATCTTCCTGATCAGGGATGTTGAGACGGACGCGGTGTTGTTCATGGGACGAGTGCTGGACCCAACGGCGGGGTAGGCGACGGCTACAGGGTCAGGGCTGTTCAGGTCGCCAGGCCAAGGGCCTTGACCCGTAGTCATACGCGTTGAGAGGGCATGCCCTGTTTCTTTGCAGGTGCGCCGAGTTTGACACGGATGCATGCGGAGGCGAGTCTGGGCGGTCAGCGACCGAGCACGGCGCCATCAAGGTGGGGGTTACCGTTTAGCAGGTCTGAGGCAGACATCGGACGTCTACCCTCGGGTTGAACTTCGAGCAGCTCCAGTTCACCATCTCCTGTGGAGACGAAGAGCCGCTTCCCTCTCACTGTCACACCGCCGGGTACAGCGTCGGTTGGCTCAGACCCATCAGGATCCGACACCCTCGCAGCAAGCACTTTGAGGTTTTTGCCACGCAGCGTTGTGAAAGCGCTTGGCCAGGGGTCAAAGGCCCTTGTCATGCGCTCAATTCGGTCGGCGCCGGCCGACCAGTCGATCTGACCGGCCGCCTTCTCGATCAGCCTCGTTACCGTCACCTGGGACTCGTCCTGCGCCGCTCCAACAGCCGTTCCGTCTTCGAGGCTGGCGATCACGTCTGCCAGCATTCCAGCACCAATCCTGAATAGCTGCGCCGTTAGCTCACCTGCATGCTCCTTGCCATCCAGCGGAACTGGCTCGGATTGCGTCAGCAGTGGTCCGCTGTCCATCCCCTCATCCAGGAGCATCAGGGTGACGCCGGTTTCGGTTTCGCCGTCCAGGATGGCGGTGGAAACCGGGCTGGGTCCGCGGTGTCGCGGGAGCAAAGATGGGTGAATGTTGACGACGCCTAACCGTGGCATCTCAAGCACTTCCGGCGGGAGGATTCGACCGTAGGCCACGACCACGAAGAGGTCGGCCCCGAAACCCTGAAGGCGTGCCTGAACTTCCTCGTCGCGCAGCCCACGCGGCGTTTCGACCGCGAGGCCAAGCGATTCGGCGGCAGCGCGGACCGGCGTCGGGCGAGGCCGTTTTGAGCGACCCGCGGCACGGTCAGGACGGGTGTAGACAGCGACCACGTCGTGTCCTGCGGCGGCCACTTCTTCAAGAGCCGGAACGGCGTCTTCAGGCGAGCCGAAAAAGACGACTTTCAGGCCCATCTGCGGTTCCCGATCAGGTTGCGAACTTCGGTCCAACGCGCCGCAGCGTGTTGTTGGCGCCGGATTGTGGGAAACAGACGCTTCACTCGGTGCTGTTTGAACTCGGTATCAAGTGTGTTTTCGGTCATACGGCGGGCCGGGGAAATTGGTTGATAAGTCCCGAAAAAGACCCCTTTTTGGGGGTTGCACAGGCCTTGTTAAGCCATGTTAACTTGCCCGTGCGGCGCACCAAAACGAGGTCTCCACACCCCGCCAGTCTGTACGCCGTAAATCTCCATCACCGGAAGCGATTTTTCAACCGCCTGCGCAGGGCGGGACGACTTAGTTTGTCTAATTTTAGGGGGCGGAACTGGACACGATATCGGCGACTGAACTCTGGGTTGCGGCGCTCGGGCAGCTTGAGGTCGAGATTCCGCGACCGAATTTTGAGACATGGTTGAGGAACACGTCCGCGCACAGCGTTCGCGATGGCGTGTTGACGGTCTCGACGCCGAACGCGTTTACCGCCGAGATGCTGGAGAAGCGGCTTTCTGTGTCTATAGAGCGGGCGGTCGAGCAGGTGGCGAAGGAGCCGCTCGAAGTCAGGTTCGCGGTCCGAGACACAGGTGGTTTCGCTACGGCCACGGACGGACGTTCCGAAGCAAATGGTGAAGACACTTCGGATGAACCTGTGCGCAGCATTTCGCCTTCGCGCTTCATCCCTGAGTTCACCTTTGAGCGTTATGTAGCAGGGCCATCGAATCAGCTCGCTCATGCGGCGGCATTGCAGGTGGCCGAGTCCCCAGGTTCGGCCTTCAACCCGCTCTATATCTACTCGTCTGTTGGACTTGGTAAAACGCACCTCTTGCACGCGATCGGACACGCGATCTCTGCGCAAGGCAAAGCGGTGATGTACGTAAGCGCCGAGCGGTTCACGAATGAGTACATTCGGGCGATTCGGGATGGCAAGACCGAGGAGTTCAGGTCTCGCTACAGGGGTGTGGATGCGCTGCTGGTGGACGATATCCAGTTCATCACGAGCAAGCCGCAGACGCAGGAAGGCTTTTTCCACACTTTCAACGAACTGCATATGTCTGGCAGGCAGGTGGTGATTTCGGGCGACTTGCCTGCGGAGAGGATCAATCTTGAGCAGCGGATTCAATCGAGGCTGGCTGGTGGATTGATCGTGGATATTCAGCCGCCGGACTACGAGACTCGCTACGCAATCATTGAACGAAAGGCTGCTAGCCGTGGCTGCTCAATGCCTGCAAAAGTGCTGGAGGTGCTCGCTGCGGCGCCTGTGGAGAGTGTGCGTGACCTAGAGGGCGGACTGAACCGGGTCATCGCGTTCTCACAGCTCACGCGTGCGCAGATCGATGTCGAGCTCGCTGAGAAGGCGTTGGAGAGCATCGGATCGAAGAAGCCGAAGCAGTTCCCGGAGCCCGAGGCCGTGATTGCGGCGGTTGCCGCGCACACGGGAGTCCCTGAGTCTTCGATAACTGGGAACAGGCGGGACAGGCGGACCTCTTCAGCCCGCAGGCTGGCTGCTTATCTGCTGCGTGAAGAGAGCAAGCTGACGGCGACAGGCGCTGGCGAGGCGCTCGGCGGCAAGGACCACTCGAGCGTGCTGTACGCGCTAAAGAAGTTCGAGCAGGAGCAGGCCGATTCAGCGGATGTGCGAAAGCTGACGGCCGAGGTGCGGGCGGCGCTGAGGTAGGTGACGTCGGCAACTGCGGCCGAAATCACCCTCTCCCGTCAAGGGAGAGGGGAGTGCCACCTTTCGACAGGCTCAGGGTGGCGGCCTTGTGTCATTCTGAACTTGATTCAGAATCTCTCGTTCGACCATGGATCCATGGTCAGATCCCTCCGCGATGGTCGGGATGACACATTAACGGCTTGAAATCAGACGGTCTGTCACTCCTCCCAGCGACGGCCTCTTAGTTCGACCATGACCGGGTCTACGCGGCCGCCCAGGCCGGGGCCGTCCGGGATGATGAACTCACCGTCCTTGATCTCTTCGAACGGCTCCATCACTTCCCTGCGCCACTCCGCCTCGTAAACGGCGTGCTCAAGTGGCAGGACGTTTTCGAAGGCCGCTGTGGCGTGCGCGCTTGCGAGTAGAGAGAGCGGGCCCGACGGGCAGTGCATCGAGACCGATCCGGCGTGGTCTGGCTCAAGCTCCATACCGATGCGGTACGCCTCGACCGGTCCGCCGCAGAACTTCACATCCGGCATCACGATGTCCAGCACATCCTCGTCGATCAGCCGCTTGAAGATGTCGACGCCGTAGCCCATCTCGGCACCCGCATTCGGCAGTGGTGACTTGTCATGGATCTGACGCATTGCGCCCATCTCATCGATAGGATCGACCGGCTCTTCGTACCAGCCGACACCGGCCGCAGCCAGTTCGTCACCAAGCGCAAAAGCCGAGTTCAGGTCGAAGCGGGAATGGCAGTCGACGTAAAGGGTGCGATCGGGTCCGACGGCATCTTTCGCCGCCCTGATCCGCTCAAGTCCGGCTTCTGCGCAGTGCGGCAAGCCTTCTTGTTGATGCGGAGCTCTGCACTCATCGAATGGAGCGCATTTCGCGGTTGTGAAGCCCTCCTGCATGGCCCGCTCTGCCATTTGTGTGAAAGAGTCCGGAGACCGATCGACCGGGCCGTTGTCGTCCGGCAGCATGGAGCGGTTGATGTTGGCGTAGAGGCGGACCTTCCCGGCGGCATCGCCGTCGTGGCCATGTTGCTGCCTGATGAATGCATGCAGCGGTAGGTTGGCACGCTTCGCAAGCGCGTCTGCGACGGCGCAGCGAAGGCCGCTGACGGCAGTCGCGAGAAGCACGTTCTCCTCGAGGGCATTGGGCGTGAGGCCGTTGAGCGTCAGCACATCCTCGTCTGACGAGACCTGTTCGCCGCGGAGCTTGTTTGCCAGGCGTGCCACGACGGGCGCGACCTCCCGATGGAGCTGTGTCGAGGTGATCTCACCGGATCCGTACGTCTCGTCTGCGTCTTCGAGAACGAATGAGACCCAGTTGGTGTTGCCGCGGACATGGATGGTCTGGAAGTGCAGTTTGGTCGGCTTGAACCAGAGTTCTGGCATTTTTTCTCCGTGATGTTTCGAGGACAGCGTTAACGAACCTGCAAAGCCGGGGTCCGGTTAGCGGATTCTACGGAACAGGTAGGCGAACGCGGGCTTCGTGTATCTGATGCCTCGACCCCTATCGCGCAGGCTTTCCTGTGTGAACTCGACCGGATTGGCCGGCTGAAGGTACTGGTCCAGGTCTGTTTCTTTGATCGAAAAGCGCTCACCTCTGCGCGTGACCGCGGCAACGAGTTCGAAGTCTGAATCCAGGACTGCCATCGAAGCGTCGCCGTGGCTATCGTTTGCCAGGAGCAGCCCGCCGATACGGAGGTATTTCGAGCAAGCAGTTGAGATGAATCCAGCGTACTGCGAGATCAGCAGATCGAAGCTGCCTAAGGGTTCGTCGATCGGATCGTCGTAGCTCTGGTGGTGAAAGCCGATCTCCGGGGCCTCCGCGTACTCCTTGCGTGACTCGATGTATGGCGCGAGCAACTCGTCCTGGAAGAACTTCGGAGTCCTGCGGTCTGTGTCTACGTAGACGACCGAGGGAATGACGAACGACGGCGAGATGTGGACGAAGCTGCCTGGATAGAGAGCGCGCTTGACGTCGAAGCGAACCGCGACCTTGCGAAAAAGTTCGACCCTCTCATCCTGCTTGTCTATGAAGAAGCGCTTGTAGAGGTTGGGAGGGTCTGGAATCGGCATTAGCTAGCTGTCGAAAACGGCTTCAGCGAGAGCCTGGACTAGAGCACGGCACCCTGGAACCGGCTCGCAAATCACCAGTGCCTCCCCCGCCGCCAGTCCTTCCCATTCGCCTGATAGCTGCTGCCATTGGGCTGCGCGAAATGCCACAGGACTGCCTCCGGTGAGTTTCTGCCCGTCCATCGGGATCAGAATACTCGCATCGGTGCCTTCAAAGGTTCCATTAAGCACTCTCACTCGGCCGTCGACGACGTCTCTCTCGATCACAAAGCCTGTCGATTCTGCAACCTGCACGGTGACCTGGGGCACTTCGGACTCTGAGTCCGAGCCGAACCAGTCGGTGACCGCTCCGATCAACAGCGCTCCGACGATGAGCACGAGTACGACAACGATGGCGATAGCTTGCGACATCCCGGCCGGTCCCTTCGGAGGTCTCGGTCCGGGAGTGCGACGCCACAGGTGGCGCGGACGGAACGATCCGAATCGGTGTGGGTACTGAGCACCACCACCTCCGGGGTGCAGCAGGATGCCAGGCGTTATCGCTGTGGTTGTACTCGGGGCGTATGTCATAGGCCTTCGGAAAGCTATTTATGCCGAGGCGATTCTTGTCGGGACCGGCCGCTGCCTATAGCTCCACCCGGTTGGCGTTCAGGTAGTCCATGTTCATTTCGATCCCGATCCCCGGCGTCTCTGGCATCTTGAGCGTGCCATTCGAGTTGTCGAGCGGTGTTTGGATGAACTGGTTGTAAGTGCTCAGATCGGCGTTGGAAGTCTCGACCCGATAGAAGTTTGGCACAGTCATCATTACGTGGGCGCCGGCGAGAACGTTGATCGGTCCGCTCGCGTCGTGCGGTGACACCGGTATGTAGTAGGTCTCCGCCTGCGCCGCGATCTTCTTGAGTTCGGTGATGCCTCCGGTCCATGTGACATCAGGCATTACGTAGTCGGCGAGCTTGTTCTCGAAGACCTGCACAAACTCCCAGCGCGTGTGGAGCCGTTCGCCGATCGAGATGGGCACATTGACCTTCTCTCTCACCTGATCGAGCGCGTGATAGCTCTCGACCGGCACCGGCTCTTCAAACCAGTCGATCTGGCCCGCGTCTTCGAGTGAGTCACATAGACGGATCGCTGTCGGCACGTTGAAGCGGCCGTGGGCGTCGATCAGGATCTCGATGTCAGGCCCGGCGAACTCGCGGGCGGCGGCTGTGATCTCGTCTGCGATGTGCTGTCCCTTCCGGCTCATTGCTCCGTCGAGATAGCCGTCATTGCGGCTCTTCGGGTTTTCGAGATGCGGAAACGGGTCGAATTTCATAGCGGTGTGGCCGGAATCGACGATCTTGCGCACCTCTTCCTCGACGCGCTCTCGCCAGTTTTCGTCGTTCCATCCGGTCTGGTCAGGGTGTGTGTAGAGCGCGATATCGTCGCGCAGCTTTCCGCCGAGTAGCTCGTAGACAGGTTTGCCGAGCTGCTTGCCGCGGATGTCCCAGAGTGCGATGTCGACGCCCGAAACGACGTGGCTGGTGGCGCCTCGGGAGCCCATGTAGGTGAAGCTGCGGAAGACCTTGTGCCAGATGCGTTCGATCTGAGACGGGTCTTCGCCGACGATCAGCTCATTGAGGCCCCGGATGATGCCAGCGACGGCCCGGTTGGCGACAAGCGTGGTGGTCGTGATCTCACCCCAGCCGGTGATGCCTTCATCTGTCTGCACCTCCACGAAGAAGTACTCGCCCCAGAAGGTGCCTTCGACCTTGACGAGCCAGGGATTAACAGCAGTGATTTTCAAGTTTTTGTTCCATATTCAGGTTTTTAAAGAAGGTGGAGTGTGCAGATGAAGACAGCACTCTAGCCATCGATGTGAACTCACCTGTGTGACAAACTGTGTCGGCCGAGTGAGGAGCCAAGACCCCAACCCTACGGATAATCGCAGGTGACTTCATGCTCAAGCTCAGAGTTCTAGTCGCAACCGCCGCTGCCCTGACAGCGATTGCCGCATGCACAGCCGAAAATCAGCCGACTGTGGTCAATCCCAACTCGGACGCGACCGTCGTGGCGGCTGTTGTCAGCACTTTACAGGCCGAATCTGATGTTGAGTCAATAGTCGCGACTGCGATTGCCGAAGGTCTAGCTAGCCTCCCGACTGCAGTGCCCTTGCCGACAGCCGAACCGACAGCGACGAGCGTACCTCCAACACCTGCCCCAACGCCGCCACCGCTTCCGCCACCCGAACCCACCCCGGTTCCTTCGCCTACGGCGACCGCCACTGCCACATCAACACCTGAACCGACTCCAACGCCTGTTCCTACTGCCACGCCCTTCAGTCTCGAGTCCCTTGTTTCCGCAGTAGGTGATTCTGTGGTGCGAATACAGACTGAATACGGCTCAGGGTCGGGCGTGGTAGTGAAGACCGACGAGGATGGCACGGCTTACGTTCTGACCAACAGTCATGTAATCGATCTCGCGAGGTTTGTCCAAGTGACTGTCCGCGAAGTTGAAGAGCACGCAGCTTCTGTCCTGAATATCGACCTGATGCGAGATCTCGCTGTGGTCACCATCTGCTGCGACTCCACACTGGCGGCCGTGCCTATTGCTGACAGCGCGGGGATTGGCAACTCGGTCGTGGCAATGGGTTATCCGCTCGGCTTCACATCACTGCGGGTCAGTTCGGGAGTGATATCGGGCAAACAGGTAGACGATTTTCGTAGGAGGGCTGAGGTTCAGACTGACGCAGCGATAAACCCAGGTAACAGCGGAGGTCCGCTTGTCCTTGATGACGGATCCATTGCCGGGCTAAACACGTTCGTTCTCAGAGGTGGCAACGTCGAAGGTGTGGGATTCGCGATTGCCGCTGAAACGCTGGAAGAAGTGGTGCCCGGATTGCTTGCCGACAGACTCAGCTACGTCCCACCGAGCCTCGAGCTTCATCCAATCCTTCAAGATGGCATCTTCAGGAACGATAAGTGGGATTATGAGCTAGCTATCCCTCCGGGATGGAGGCCGAGGGTTGTCGACGAGGACTTTGTGAGTTTCGCTCCGTTCCGTAACAATGTTCAGGTATCCGTATCCACGATACCGACCACCCCGGAGGAGTCGCTTGGCTCTCTGTTTGGCTATCTCCAGACTTTCACGCTGAGTCCAGCTCCCTGGTGGGACGACTTCAACATATTCGCAGAGGCCTCTATCGAGCGGGATGTCGATCATTTCGCCGGACACCTGTCATCGACGTTGCCAGGATGGGAGTTCAGATACCGCTACGAAACAGGCGGGAGAGCTTTCACTGGAATCACGCAATGGTTCTTGTACTGGTCCCTGGACGGGCCAGCCATACTGGAATTTTCGATGCAGATGCCAGAAAGGATCTGGTTGAACTCGGAGTACGATGATGAGCGGTACGTTCCGAGAGACATCCTGAGTTCGCTCGTATTCCGCGTCCTGCCGAGTTGACGAGCCACGGATTGACGGCAGTGATTTTCAAGTTTGGTCTCCGTGGATTGGCCGTGCGATCAGCTTGGATCGTTGCTGCTGATGTTGCCACTCTGAGCCTGTCGAAGGGTGGCAACATCAGCCGTCACGACCGCCGCAGCCGTCATTCTGAACTCGATTCAGAATCTCCCGCTCGACCCGGGATCCACGGTCAGATCCCTCCGCGTTGGTCGGGATGACACTTGAAAGCCGCACCTGCCATCCTGAGCTTATCGAAGGGGTGCCCGCCGATTCCGCTACGCTCCCGCCGGCTTTGCCCTGTACTTCGCGTAGCGGTCATCGTTGATGAAGTCGTCGACCGCGATCTTCTCGCCGCCGAGGTCATTCGAGATGTTCGCAGCCAGCACCGCCGCCAGCGAGTTGATCGAGCTTTCGAAGGTGTTGCGAAGTAGTTCGGGCTTGCCGAGCGAGATTCCTTCGGCGAACGATTTCGACAGATCCGTTGTGCTGCTCGGTCCCATCGCAACGTCGTGCGGACCCTTCGAAACGACCTTCCGCACCTGGTCGATCGTCGGCTTGTCCTCCGGCGGCCAGTCGCCGTCGAAGTGGTAGTCGACGAAATCGTCCTCCAGCTTGATGGTGCCGTGCGTCCAGATGATGCAGTCGAAGCGGCCGCCGTAGTAGGAGCGAGCGGGCTTGGTGAAGATGATCGTGCCCATTCCACCCTTCTTGAAGCCGTAGTCCACCGAGTAGTAGATCGGGTTGTCGCCCTCTGCGTCGTGCAACTCCGCGGGGCGCTCGACATAGTTGGCGCGCACCCACTCAACGTCGTCGTCCGACCAGTAGCGCATGATGTCGGTCTGGTGGATGCCAGCCTCGACGATCGATGTGCCTGACCATGCCTTGTTGGCAGTCCAGACTCGATTGGCAGGTCCGCCCTGCTCTTCGGTGTGCGTGTGCTTCACTCCGTGGCCTTCCACGGCGCCCTCGGAGATCATCGTCATCGACGCAACCCACTTGTCGCTCAGGTAGTTGCGGATGTCGGTGTAGCCGGGGTGGTGGCGCATCTGGAAGCCGCACATCGACATGACTCCAGCCTCATTGATGGCGTCGTTCTGGCGCAGGACGTCTTCTAGCCACAGCGATTGCGGCTTCTCGGCGAATATGTGGATGCCTTTGCCCGCCGCGTACTCGATCTCGCCCTTGTGCTGGTTGGGCGGCATCACGAACCAGATGGCGTCGACGGATCCGCTGTCGACCATCTCCCGCACCGTTGAGAATTTCTCGACGCCTTCGTCACGGTAGTCGGCGACGAAACTGTTGATCTTCGATGCCTCGAGGTTTTCTGCGTACGGGTCCGCCAGGGCTGCGAGGCTAACGACCTCTTCAGACTGGAGTTGCGTGAGCGAGCTGACGTGCTGGAGGCCTCGCTGGCCGATTCCGACGACTCCGACTCGAAGCGGTCCGGGCATGTTGATTAGCCTTTCTGAAGGACTGATGCGTGGTGTGTTTGACGGGAGAAATCGCGAGAGCTGAGGTGCCGTCAATGCCGGGCTGCCGGAGTTTACACCTGACACCAAATGCGCAGCAGCATGCGAAGATGTGCATCGCAACGTAGATCTCCACGGAGCCACACCGATGAAAGTCACATCCGTCCGCGTTCTCTCCGCAGCCCGCTTCAACTACGTCAAGGTTGAGACAGACGAAGGGATTCACGGGGTTGGTGAACTGCATCCGGCGTCGGGGACTGGCGGCACGCCGTTCCTGCCTGTTGCCGGTGTGGAGTACTGCGCTGAGTACCTGGTCGGTAAGGACCCGCTGCAGATCGAACGGCACTGGCAGCACATGTTCCGCCGCTGCCTGTTCAGGGGCGGCGCGGACGTGATGGCGGCGATCGGCGCTATCGACATAGCGCTCTGGGACATCAAGGGCAAAGAGGCCGGAAAGCCGGTCTACGAACTGCTTGGCGGCCCGACCCGGGAGAAGGTGCGGCTGTACACGCACCTCGCCGGATCTACGCCGGACGAGCTGGCTGCAGATGCGAAGGCAGCAGTTACCGAGGGATTCACCGCCGTTCGGCTCTATCCGTTCGGCGACTTCGGGAAGTCCGACTTCGAGGAAGGTCTGGGGCTCGAAGACATGAGCTTCACTGGCATGCAGCGAAACGCGGTAGAGCGAGTTGGCGTCGTGCGGGATGCGGTTGGGCCGGATGTGGACGTGATGATCGATGTTGTGAACCGGCTGACGCCTGCGGAGGCGATCGCGGTCGGCCGAGCGTTGGAGCCGTTCAACCTGTACTTCTTCGAGGACCCGATCGAGCCGGAGAACATGGACCAGTGGGAGCACGTGGCGGCGAATGTGCCGATGCCGCTGGCGATGGGTGAGCGTCTGTACACCGTATACCAGTTCCTGGACCTGCTGAACCACAAGGGCGCGGCGTTCGTGCGGCCTGATCTTTCGCTGGCTGGCGGGATCACGAACATCAAGAAGATCGCTGCGATCGCCGAGGCGAACTACGTGGGCGTCGTGCCGCACAATCCGCTGTCAGCCGTCCTGACCGCGGCGTGCGTGCAGCTTGATGCGGCCACGCACAACATCCCCGTGCAGGAGTATCCGAGGGACGATGCTACTGGCGTGAAGGCGGACCTTGTCGATGAGCCGTTGACGAGGGATGGTGGCTACCTGGTCGTGCCGGACAGACCTGGCATTGGCATTGACATCAACGAGGAGGCGTTCGGCAAGTACCCGACGAGCCCGTACGAACGTCCCGCGCTGATCAATCCGGATGGCGCGCTGAGGGAGTATTAGTCGCTGGCGGTAATATTGCGCTGAGGGCACATACACCGGGGCGTTAATCTCGGTTGATGCCGCCAGGGCACTTGGAAAAAACTTCTGACCATTCCCCACAGCAGCTTGATGGAGTAACGAAGTTGCCCAGACGCGCCCTGTCTCTTCTCACTGTCCTAACCGTTGTCCTACTTGTCGCTTGCGGCAACTCCGAAGAGGTTCCCGAGGAGAGCGAGACGCCGTATCTGTTCAGGGAGCGGCTGGTTGTCTTCGAGCCTGAGAACGACCGGATCGTGGCGCGCTACAACTTCGTTGAGGAGACTTACGAGCTGGAAGTGCAGGTTGCCTGGCGAGACGAAGACGGCGGTGTGGGTGTGGACATGGTGCAGGCCGAGCGTGAGGGCGACACGAACGTTCTTGCGGTGAGTGTCAGGCCGGTCGAGGGACGCAGGTACACGTTCAATGCGCTGTTTCGAAATGGTGAGCACATACTCGATTCACTTCGTAAGTACTGGGACGAATCGCCCGACTCGCGGGATCTCGATGGCAACCGCAGGCTCAGCGAAGGCGAGCAGGAGGACCGCACGAGACGCTTTCTGAACTACGCGCACCCGCGCCGAGGATCGGATTCGCCACTGACGTTAGGCGACGACGCGCCGGTCGACTCAGTTGTGGACGACCTGGCGCCGATTGCGATCATCGATCAGGACCTCGGACCGGGGCTGCGAATAGCGGAAGGCCGGCTGGTCCCGTTGCCGCCTGAAGCATCACCGACGAGCCCGTTCATCACGACAGCGAGGTGGAAACTAACTGTTGCTGACCAGCCGCTGGTCCACGCCGATCTTTCTGTCCGGATACAGGAAGGCGAAGACATCAGGACGGTTTCGCCCCGTTCCGACGCAGCGGGAGTTGTGTCGCTGCCAATTGGCCTGAACACAGACACGCGCTACGTGATCGAGATCGTCGAAGTGGCCGGGCGCACGTATGAGACGGAAGACGTTGATGAGAAGAGTCGGCAGAGGTTAACGGCGTTCATACTGGGGCTGCCATCCGAGTCGGCCGATCCGACGGCAACCGCACCTGCGCCGGGCCCGACCCCTTCGCCTGTGCCAACATCGACACCCGCCTCTCACACGGGAACGTGCACCGAGGACCGGTTCGACCGCGGTGAGATAGAGGTCGTCAACGCATGGGCGACGGTCACTGGCGACGCTGAAAACGGCTGGGAGATCACTTACGGCTGGGAGTTGGAGGGAGTTCAGCACCCCACTTCGGGCTCAACGCCCACTCTCGAAGGCATCATTTTCAACTACAGGGCCGCCGGGCCTGACCCGTTCATGTTCAAGGGTGAGGCGTGGGACTACGTGATCGATGCGCCGAACTTCGAACGGGTGACCTATGTGCAGACGCCGGGAGAGTATGTGTTCAGCGTAGTCGACTTCGACCAGGCAGGCTCATACTGCGGCGACGGCGACTTAATCGTCGTGGAGATCGAGTAGCTGACGGGATCGGTGGTAATCTCATTCGCTCGTGGTTGGACGGCACGGCGTGCAGTTGCCAATAAAGGCAGTGAGGTGGAACCGGAATTGAGAGCATTGTCTCCGGTGATCAAGGTCAGCGTCTTCGCGACCGCTATCGTGCTATTGCTTGGCTGTACATCGGCCGAAGTTCCCTCAAATGGCGAGTTGTCCCCTAGCGATGAGGCAACTTCTACCGCACCCAGCGTCCAGGCTTCTCCAACTCAGCCGCCCACTCCAACGCGGCCGACTGCCTTCCCATCTACACCCACTCCACGACCAACGGCCACCGTTATTCCCACGGCGACGCCTCGCCCAACAGCCACGCCGTTCCCTGTGCATTTCGTCAACGGAGAGCCGACTGAGGCGCTTATCGCGGAGCTTGATTTCTGGGAAGTGACCACAAGTCGCCTCAGGGCGATATCTGTCGAAAAAGACGGGCGCACGCGGACCATTCTTACCCGGAGCGAGTTCAAGGAACAGCTTGAACAGCAGCGTGATGAGTTCGAGACCGAGCTCACGCCTGAGGAAAAGGCTGAACAAGACACCATTCAAGAGGCCAGCAACAGGATGCTCAAGGCGCTTGGGCTGATCGATGGTGAATCGGACTTGGTGGAAGAGCTTGATCTACTGGCGGAGTCGGCGATCGGCGGGTTCTTTGATCCGGAACTACGTGAACTGAGCGTGATCATCGACGAGCGCGAGGGGTCGTTCGAGGCTGGAGACTTCCTGGTTTTCGTGCACGAGTATCTGCACCTGCTGCAAGATATCGCGTTCGACTCGTTCGACGTCAGAGCGGATGCAGAAGGTGACGACGAGTCCCTGGCGATCACAGCTTTTCCTGAAGGGGAGGCGGAGTTCTTCTCACAGTTGCTGGTGCTGCAGTTCAGGGGTGAGCAGTACCTACTGTCTGCGTTCGAGGACGTACCGGACGAAGTCGATGGGTCCGGTTTCGATCCGGACCTGGACGTCTCTTACTACCTGCAGCAGAGCTTCGCGTTCCCTTACCTGGTCGGGGTCGACTTCTTCGGTCAGATGATCTTGCGACACACTCCGTATCCGCTCGAGATCGGCGCTCCGTACGCGAATCAGGATGAGGTCGCCGCAAACTTCGCTGCCTGGTCAGAGAAGCTCAACGAGATTCACTACCGACTGCCTAAGACGACCGAACAGGTCATGCATCCACTCAAATATCAGGTCAATGAACCCGCGATCGAAGTTGACTTGCCTGCGACTGCGGATCTGCTTGAGAAGGGTTGGACGGAGTTGTGGCGCAGTGAGCAGGGCGAGGGAGGGTTGAAGATCCTGCTCGACGCCGTGAGGGCTGAGGCGATTTCCGAAGGCGCGTCAAACCTGCGAGCGACTCTGCGCGCAGTGCAGGCGACGTCCGGCTGGGGCGGTGACGAGCTAATAGCGATTGAGAGCGAATGCGGAGAGTTTGCCTCGGTCAATCTCATAGAGTGGGATGACCCGGAATCAGACGTTGTCCAGTTCGCGGACGAATTCAATCACTGGTATTCGAGACGTGCCGAAATGACTACCGTTTCTGGCGGAGATACCCGGATCTTAACCATGCGCGGGCCGTCAGGTTTCGTGGCTATTGGTGGGGTCGATAAGACGGCAGTCGTCACCGCCGATTCAGCGGAAACGGCTGAGATGCTGGCGTTGTGGGCGCTGGGCGATGGTGATTTGCTGAATCGTTGCGAGGCGGTGAATTAGCAGGACCGGTTGTTCGCTCCACAGCAGCAGCTAGCTATTTCGGCCACTGGATGAGTTCAACGCGGACGTTGTCTGGCGCTTCCACCCAGCAGAAGCGAGTGCCGTTTGGCAGCTCGTTTGGGCCGTCGACCAGCGGTGCGCCAAGATCGGCTAATCGCTTGATCTCTGCATCGATGTCCTCAACGTCGAAGCCAAAGTGTTCGAGACCAAGGTTGGGATCAGAGTCGCTTTCAGGAAGGGTCTGGCCATCGAGTGGGCCAGAGATGTTCACAGGAACACCGTTCTCTGAGCGGCAGTTGATGAAGCGGTCACCGGTGTCGCGTGTGGTGTCGCCGACAATCTCGAAATTGAAGGTGTCGACCCACCAGTTGGCCGTCTTCTCAGGGTCGAGTGACTTCAGGTGGATGTGGTTCAGGTTGTAGGCCATTGCTCTCTCCTTGTATCGGCGGCGCCACCCTTCGACGGGCTCAGGATGGCGGGTCGGCGTAGTCGGGCTAGCCTCGCTGGATCAGTTCTATACGAACGTCACCGGGTGCGGCGATGAATGCGATCTTGGTGCCGGGTCCGGTTTCGCGCGGCGGCTCCTGTACGACGGCGCCGAGTCCCTCCAGCCGTGCCAGGTCTGCATCCATGTCATCGGTGTCGAAGCCGAAGTGCTCGAGACCGAGGTGAGGCTTCGCGTCTGCCGGTCCCAGCGTTTCGCCTGTGCGCGCGCCTGAGATGTTGATGGCGAGCCCGCCCTCGGTGTGCGTGACGACGAAGCGGTCGCCGACATCGCGCACCGTGTCGCTGATGATCTTGACGTTGAAAGCTTCGACGAACCAATCGGCGGTGGTTTTCGGATCTTCGGACTTGAGATGAATGTGGTTCACGAGATAGGGCATTCTGTTCCTCTCCTGGCTGGTCTTAAGCATTGCTCCGGTCATGGCGACGTACGTTGCAGACAAGCTTGATTCAAGCTGCGCCGCCGGAGACTATGTGAGGCTTGGGCGGCAGTCAATTGGAGCGAAGACGGGAGTTCAGTGTCAAACGAGATGACAGTTGAAGATCTGCACTGGTTTCTCAACCTGTTCGAGGAGCTAGAGGTGAAGGTCTGGCTGGACGGAGGCTGGGGTGTAGACGCCTTGATCGGAGAGCAGACGCGATCTCACGCAGACCTCGACATCATGATTCCGGTTGAGGATTCTCTGCGGCTGAATGAGGCGCTTCGCGAGCGAGACTTCGAGGATGTCTGGACCGACGATCGGGTCGATGAGAATTTCGTACTGGGGCACCCCGTGCATGGCCAGATCGATTTCCATGTCTTCGAGCCGACCAATGACGGTGGCGGGATATACAGACCGGATGTTGTCGATTGGAAGATGACCGCAGAAGAGTTGGCAGGCTCAGGGGCAATTGGCGGCCGCTCAGTGCGCTGTCTCTCTGCCGAATATCAGGTGAGGTCTCACTCCGGCTACGTGCTCAAGTCGTCGGATCTGCACGACATGAAGGCTTTGCACGCGAAGTTCGGCGTGAAGCTGCTGGATGAGCATCTGAAGGCGTTGGACCTGTGACGAGTTGCGGTTGATGACAATCTGCGGATCGCGTTCGTTGATGAAAGCCGTATGAGTCTTGCCGTGTTCGACTGCGTGGATTGGACGGCGTGATCAGGTACGCAGCCGGGCTGCTAGCCTTGGCGCAAAATCATCAAACTGGGGGATGCGTCAATGGCACGGGAAGAAGATGTCGATGCTGCGATGGGTGGCACAGGAGCAATCGAGGCCTGGAAGGAGGCCAACCCAGGCGCAACTCTGGACCTGGCCGATGCCGAGCTTCTCGGCGCGCCTCTAGCAGGCTCCGACCTGAAGTCAGCCGACCTGCGTGGCGCGGATCTGACCGGTTCCGACCTCACAGGTGCCGATTTCGTCGACGCTGATCTCTCGGGTGCAGACCTGACCGGCGCCAACCTGTCTGCGTCCGACTTTTCAGGGGCTAATCTTTCGTCGGCCAATCTGACTTCGGCCATCATGACCTGGACACGGGTTGATGGAGCCGATTTCGATTCTGCGACCATCTTCGGATGCACATTCAGCGATGTAGACCTGTCGACGGCTCTCAACCTCGAAACCTGCGTCCATGAGGGTCCTTCTACGATCGGAATCGACACGATATTTCGTTCTGGGGGACGTATTCCAGATCACTTTTTGCGCAGCTGCGGTGTGAATCCAGTAATTCAACCCATGCTCGTCGGCAATCACATTGAGAAGACCAACGCGTTCTATCGATGGTCTGAGGCACCCATCCAGTATGCGAGTTGCTTCATCAGCTACTCGACCAAGGACCGTCCGTTCGTAGATCGGCTCCAGGAGGCTCTCAACGAAAAGGGGATCGACAACTGGTACGCACCGGAGCATGGCCTATGGGGACAGCGCATAGACCAGCAGGTTGATCGGCAAATTTCGTTGCGAGACAGAGTCATCCTGGTCTGCAGTGAGGCGTCTCTCAACGAAAGCGACTGGGTTCAATGGGAGATAGCCAAGGCGATAGACGAGGAAAAACGTCGCAAGCAGACCGTCCTGTTCCCGATCATGATCGACGATGCACTTAGGAACTGGGATCATCCACGAGGCACATACATCCGGGAGATCCTCGCGGGCGACTTCAAGGACTGTGCGAGCGGTATCGGGGAGAAGTTTGACGAGGCTTTCGGGCGGTTGTTCTATGCACTGTACAAAGACGAGGTCGTCGGCGAAGCATGAGAACTCAACTCCGGCCGAGCATGCCCATCAGAGCCCGCTTCTTGCCACCCTTGTAGAAGCGAGACATCATCTTCTGCATCTGGCGGTGCTGATTCAGCAACTGATTCACCTGGGTGGGCGTCGTGCCGCTGCCTGTAGCAATGCGTTTACGGCGTGAGCCGTTTAGCTGCTGAGGGTTGCTGCGCTCCCACGGCGTCATCGAGAGGATGATCGCTTCAACCTGAGCCATCTTGCGCTCATCGACGTTCTCGACCTGCTTCTTCAGTGATCCCATGCCAGGGATCATGCCCATGATGTCGCCAAGCGGACCCATGTTCTTCAGTGTTTGGAACTGCTGCAGCAGGTCATTCATATCGAACTGCGACTTGCGCATCTTCTCTTCGAGCTTCAGCGCTTCCTGTTCGTCGAACTGGTCCTGCGCCTTCTCGATCAGCGTCTCGACGTCGCCCATTCCCAGGATCCGAGAGGCCAGGCGGTCGGGGTGATAGTCCTCAAGCGCATCCGCACGCTCACCGACACCCATGAACTTGACCGGAACGCCTGTGACAGATCGCATCGAGAGCGCCGCACCGCCTCGGGCATCGCCGTCCATCTTCGTCATGATCATGCCGGTGATGCCGATGCGTTCGTTGAACTCGAAGCCGGACTGCACGGCGTCCTGACCGGTCATGGCGTCGACGACGAGCAGGGTTTCAGTCGGGTTGGTTGCGTCGCGGACCTGCTCCAGTTCACGCATCAGGTCGTCGTCGATGGCGAGACGGCCGGCGGTGTCGAGGATCAGGTAGTAGGTGTTGTCGAATGCCGCCTTCTTGACGGCGTTCTTCGCCACTTCGACAGGCGTGCTTGAGATTGGGTCCTCTGAATAGACCTCGATGCCGTTCTGGGCGCCAAGCTGCTTGAGCTGATCGATGGCTGCAGGGCGCTGCAGGTCACAGGCGGCCATCATGACCGACTGGTTGTCCTTCTTGAGTCGCAGCGCAAGCTTGGCGGCTGCAGTGGTCTTACCTGCGCCCTGCAGTCCCACGAGCAGGATCACTGTTGGCGGCTTTTCGCCCCGTTCGAGGCCGACGTGCTCGCCGCCGAGTATCGAGACGAGCTCTTCCTGCACGATCTTGACGACGGTCTGGCCTGGCGTAAGGGATGCGAAGACCTCTTCGCTGCCCGCCTTCTCCTTGACGTCCTTGATGAACTGGCGGGCGACCTTGAAGTCGACGTCCGCTTCGAGCAGTGCCATGCGCACTTCGCGCAACGCAGCGTCGATGTCCTTTTCAGACAGCCGCCCGCGGGAGGTGAGCTTTCCGAATACGCCGTTCAGCCGGTCTGAGAGTGATTCAAACATGGATCGTTGACTTTCTACGCAGGGTGAAGGGCTTCAGGCTTCGTGTTGCTGCCGACTGGTCTGACAGCGACCACGAATGAAAGTAGCAGTAGCTACATTCTACTCGCCGTTCAAGTGCGGAATCTTTGACGGCATCCACATTTCTCAGTTGAGATATGCCACCAGACCAGAGATGCCGAAGCCGAGTATCGCCGCTCCATATAGCACGACGTAGATCAGCCGTTGACTCAGCGTGATGGGATCTCCGCTTCGGGACCTGAGAATCGGAATTGGCGGACCATCGTCGACGGGGCCTAGCCAGTCCCTCATCTTCAATCCCGAACCCGTTGTGTTGGCGTCGACATAGTCCGCCATGTCACGTATTCGCTCCAGGTTGAACTCGACAACTCCTGCGATCCTCCACGTGAGCAACAGGCCGATGAGCATGAGACCGGCTGATGAGAGGAGAGCGAACGCCAATCTGAAGCCATCGATTTCGAGCGAGGCGACGATCATGGCAATCGAAACGGTGAGAGCGCCGGAGAAGAAGAGTGTGCGCTCCGAGTCCATGTGTTGCATATGGCCTCGTGACGCCTCGAACATGTGGATCAGAAATCTGTCCGGTGACATAGTCGAATTCCTGCCTTTCCTTCAAGATGCATGCATCTTTTCAGACGTCTATGGCAGGTCATCTTCGTCTATGCGTCAATCAGAGTGCAACTCTGTACTTTTCTGGCAGCACGATACTCGTATCAGGTTCTGTCGCCGTTTCCAGCATCTTGAGCGCTTCTCTTAGCACGTACGTTTGGCGTTCGTTGTCGAACGGTGCCGACATCGGTCTGCCCATGATGTGCTGAGTGAACACGGTGCGGGACGGCTTCTGCACGACAACTCGGCCGCGGAAGACGTTCGACATGATGATCACGCTCGGAATGCCTGCCGACTCGAAGGCCCTGCTGACGTGCCCGACGGACACGTGGCAGACCGGTCAGACCGGCACCAGGACAGCGGCCTCCCAGCCCTCGCTCTTCACACGCTCGGCCCACTGAGGCGCGTCTTCTCGAGTTAGGCGGATCTGCGAAGTGAGGCCGATGAAGGAGTATGCGGTCTCTGCAAACTCACCGATGACCCCTTCAGCCGCCATCTCCTGCATACGGTCGATAGGCATCACAGTGTTGCGGTCTTTCTGCGCTGCACGGATGTCGTAGCCGGGCTGGTGAACGCCGAGTTTCTCCTGCGGCAGGTCTACAGGAACCGCTGACAGGAATGGCTTCGCCCGGCCGTACTCGCCGATGTGCTTCGTGCCCTCTTCCTGCGTGTATTCGCCGAGTTCCGGCGGCGCGTGTGGCTCGCCTTCAACGTAGTGACCGCTCGAGGTCAGGAGCCCGACACGCATCTCTGAGAGTGGTTTTGGCAGCGGTGTGAACGGACCGTCGTCATACTTCCAGCGGGTCTCTTCGTCCGGTGGCGAGTAAGCCGCAAGCTGCCCCTCATAGATGAGGTTGAAGAGGTGTGATAGATCGCCGGTGTCGACCACCTCGCCGAGTTCCCGCAGCAAGGTCTGCACAAACTGCTCGGCCGGCTCCTCTCCTGCGTTCTTCAGGAACTTGAAGAGCAGATCAGTGCGTGAGCCGTACGAAAGGGAATCGATGTACTCCTTGAAGGTTTCACCGGGCAATTGAGTGTCCTCGAGTGTAGTGAAGAGTTATGACTTAGATGTGCGGAAGACTGTGAAAGTGTCGGAGACGGCGAGTTCGGGTTCGGTCAAGGCCTGAACGTGTTCTGGCGCCCAGCCCGGCGCAGCTTCCATCAAAACCATACGGCCTTCGTTCACCCGGATGACTGCAATGTCCGTGATGATTTCGTCGACGCATCCGGGCGCGGTGAGCGGGAAGGTGCACTCGTTGACGATCTTGGGCTTGTTGTCCCTTGTCGTGTGTTCCATGGCCACGATGACTCGCCTGGCGTTGGCAGCGAGGTCCATGCCGCCGCCGATGCTGCCGATGCCTCGCTTTGGGATCATCCAGTTGGCGAGATCGCCTTTGCCAGAGACCTGCAAGCCGCCGAGCACCGTGACGTCGATGTGACCGCCGCGGATGAGGTTGAACGACTCGACGGAGTCGAAGAACGCCATGCCGGGCACGAGCTTTGGGAAGTTGCCGCCGGCGTCCATGACGTTGGGGTCGCCGTCGAGCTTGGTGTGCATGTCTGAGAAGCCGAGGATGCCGTTTTCGGCCTGGTAGCGCAGTTCCACGCCTTCGGGCAGCAGATCTGAGCAGAGCGCCGGGATGCCGATGCCGAGGTTCACGATGCCGCCGTCCGGCAGGTCCAGCGCGGCGCGTCGTGCGATGTCGGTGCGTGATAGCCGTGGAGCGGGGTCTTTGCCGAGTGTTGGAGTCACGGATACGGATCTCCCGGGACTCGCTGCACGATGCGGTTCACATATGCGCCGATAGTGCCGACTCGTTCGGCATCGATGCCATCGGGACCTGCGGGATCAACAACCTGGTCAACTTCGGCGATCGTGACCTTCGCGGCGGTCGCCATGGCCGGACTGAACGCACGGCTGGTCCCGACGTACTGCAGGTTGCCGTGCGTGTCGGCCTTCTGTGCTCGTATGAATGCGTAATCTGCCGACAGGGCGTGTTCCAGCAGATAGGAACGGTCACCGAACTCGCGGTGCTCTTTGCCTTCAGCCACGGGTGTTCCGACTCCGGTTGGCGTGTAGAAAGCGGGAATTCCGGCGCCAGCGGCACGGATGCGCTCGATCAAGGTGCCCTGTGGAACGATGTCGACCTCTGCACTGCCGTCACGCCACGCCTTCTCTATCTCGCTGAGCGGGTTCGTGGTGCCGGGAACCGGGAACGAGCAGATGATCTTTCGCGCCTGGCCGCTCGCGAAGAACATGCCCTGATCGACCGGCTTCGGGTCGTCCGGCCCTTCTCGCCAGCCGTAGTAGGTGGTGGCCGAGATGCCTGCGACGTTGCCGATGATGGTGAGGTCTTTCGCTCCCTGATCACGCAGGGCGAGCATGAGGCGAGTCGGCTGTCCGCCGGCGCCGCCGAATCCGCCGATCATGATCGAGGCGCCGTCAGGGATGTCTGCGACGGCTGCTTCGAAGCTTTCCACTACCTTGTTGATGGGCATCCGCCGATGATATCTCGGCTAACGGTGAGTGCGGGGCCGTATTGAGCCAGCAGGGTATGTAGCATGGCGGTCCGGAGTGCTGGGATTCAAAAACGAAATGGACAGGTAGCTTGCCGGAAGGCTCGGAACAACTTGAAGGTCCCGTGCAGGTAGATTCCCCTGAAGGTGTGGGCGGCGAAGTTCGCGATGAGGCCGTCCAATCGGAACTGGACGCTGTACAGGCGCAACAGTACGAGCGAATCAAGCTGCGGATCACCGTTGCCAACCTTGCCCTGTCGATTGCGCTGCCGCTGGTGTTCCTCCTGGCGGGATGGTCGGAAGAACTGCGGGATGTTGTCGAAGACTGGAGCGGTTCGGCTGCGGTAGTTGTCCTGCTCTACGTGCTGATCGTGTCACTGGCGCTTGAGGCATTTACGTTCCCACTGGATATCTACTCCGGTTACTTCGTCGAGAGGCGATTTGGCCTGTCACGTTCCAAGCTCAGGCTGTGGCTTGCGGACTGGGCGAAGGGCGAAACGCTGCAGATCGTGTTCCTGGTGGGCGCGATCGAGCTGATCTACTTCCTGTTGCGCGAATTGCCAGGCACGTGGTGGTTGGTAGCGGGCGCAGGGTTCACGCTCTTCTTCGTAGTGCTTTCGGCCCTGGCACCGGTGCTGCTGTTTAGGCTGTTCTTCAAGTTCGAGCCCTTGCCTGATGGCGAGCTGAAGGACCGGCTGCTTGCGTTGTCGCAGCGTCTCGGCGTGTACGTGCGAGGCGTCTACGTCTGGATGCTTGGCGACAAGACGCGGAAGGCGAATGCTGCCCTCGCTGGATGGGGCAGGACGAGGCGCATCCTGCTGGCGGACACGCTGATCGAAGAGCACACGACGGACGAGATTGAGGTTGTACTGGCGCATGAGATGGCGCACCAGGTGCACCGAGACATCTGGCGAGGGCTAATTATTCAGACGGCGCTCGTGTTCATCGCGCTGTTTGTTGTGCACCTCGCGCTAGAGGCCTGGACCGAGCCGCTCGGGCTGCGGTCGGTATCGGACATTGCGAACCTTCCGCTGTTGCTTCTGGTCACGGGCGCCGTGACACTCGTTGCGCTTCCGGTCGCGAACGGTCTTTCACGGAGAATGGAGCGAGCAGCGGACCGGTACGCTCTGGAGAAGACCGGAATGGCGGGGCCGTTCGCATCGGCAATGGAGAGGCTGGCGAAGCAGAATCTTTCACAGAAGCGGCCGAACGGGTTCGTGGAGTTTGTGCTGCACTCCCACCCGTCGGTTGAGAGCAGGATAGAGTTCGCCAAGGAATGGGCGCGAGCGCATGGAAAGGGCGCAACGGAGATTCAATGACAACTGTTGAGATCGATGGCGAGAACTGGCTGATTGACGGAAGGCCGACGCATGAAGGCCGCTCTTTCAGAGGCGGAAGCGTCGAGGGCTTGCTGATGAACAGCCGGATGGCGAACGGGCTGTTCGATGATCTGAACCCGTTGACTCGCGGCCTGTGGAGCTATCCGGACACTGGAGAGTGGGACCCTGACCGCAACACTGATGAGCTGATTGCCATGCTACCGACGTACCGGGCTCATGGGCTCGACGCAGTGTGCGTCAATCTGCAGGGAGCGTCGCCTCTTGGCTACTACAGGAGCGATGAGGAAGGCCTAGCTGACTTGCGGTCGCGTATTCACACAGACCACCCCGACGCTACGGATGAGGAGATCTGGAAGGGCGTTCCGGGTGTTGAATCGCAGCCATGGGATTCGGGTGCGCTGGCGCCGGACGGATCGCTGCGGCCCGATTTCATGGCCCGAGCTGAGCGACTGCTGAAAGCGGTTGATGAGGTAGGCATGGTGACGGTCCTGGGCATCTACTACTTCGGCCAGGATGAGCGGGTCCGGGACGAAACGGCGGTGAAGCGAGCGGTCGAGGAGTCGTGCTCATGGGTGCTCGAGTCGGGTTTCAAGAACGTTGTGATCGAGATCAACAACGAGTGCGACATTCCGCGATACGAGCACGAGATCCTGACTCCCGACCGCGTTCACGAGCTGATTGCACTGGCGAAGTCAGTGAAACACCAGGGCGAACGGCTACTGGTCGGCACGAGTTTCACTCGGCGCATGAGACCGCCGGACGCCGTGATCGGAGAGGCGGACTTCATCCTGCTGCACGGCAATGGCGTCACCGACCCGCCCGTGATTGGCGAGAAGGTGAAGGCAGTGAGAGATGCGGCGACGTATCGAGGCCAGCCGATCGCGTTCAACGAGGACGATCACTTCGACTTCGACCAGCCTGTGAACAACTTCGCGATGGCGCTTGAGAGTCGTGCTGGATGGGGCTTCTTCGATCCCGGGCCGGGCGCAGGCGGCTCAGCGGCATATGGAGACTACAGCGCCGGATACCAGAACCCGCCGGTCAACTGGGGTTTGAACGACGATCGCAAGCGCGGTTTCTTCGAAATGCTGAGTGAGGTGACGGGCGAGCGGCCCTAAGCTCGGCCGTTGTCAATGAACCGGGTGATCCGCTCTCTCAGGCTCGCGGGATCAAGTCCGTGCGCAGCGTTGTGGTCAGCGATGGTGCCGTAGTTTCGAAGCTCTTTACGCTGTACACCAATGCTGAGAAGCCTGTGCGGGGTGTCGGAGAGGGCTGCCGACACCTCTTGCGCCGAGGTGCCTTCGAGATACGGCTCGATTAGCACGACGTTCTGGCCTGCCACTGATCGAAGCGTATCTGTGTCGAACGGACGGACGGTCGTCGCGTAGAGGACCGTCACGTCCATGTTGGCTACGGCCTCAAGTGTAGGATCGAGCTTTGGCCCGACCGCAACTACGACCGGCGCTCCGCCGGATCCACGCTTCTCAACACTCATTTTGCCTGTGTTCACGGAGCGACCAGAGCTGTTTGACTCTTCGGAGAGCCGTACGTACGAGGAGTGTTCACTGTTCGCTGCGCTCAGTATCAACTGCGCCGCCTCGTCCGCGTGTCCGGGAACATGAATCTGCCAGTCCGGCAGGGTTGCCATCAACGCGACGTCTTCAGGAGCCTGGTGTGTGCGGCCACTGACCGTTGAGTCATAGGACGCTCCGACGGAGATGAACACTCCGGTGACACCCTGGTGTCCGAAGTCGAGCTTGATTTGCTCGTACGGCCGTTCAACGAGGAACGGAGCGTAGGTGTGGACGATCGGGCGAATCCCCTCTTTGGCGAGTCCCGCTGCGAAACTGACCTGGAGCTGCTCACGGATTCCGACATTGAGAATTCTGTCCGGATGTCGGTCAAGCACGCCAGCCTCTCGAAACTGCGAGACGCCGATGTCGGCGAGTACTACCGCTGTGTCCTGCCGCTCAGACAGCAGCTGGTCGGCGGTGCTGATGAAGCTGTCTCTCATTGATGCGGTGACCATCGCTACTTCTCCTCGACTTGAGCGACAACGACATGAGGTTGTGCGGGATGAGGTTGCTCGAGCCCGGACTTGATGTCTTCGTGGTCGCGACCATTGACAGTCGCGCTGGACCAGCCTTCCACTTCGAGGCGTGCGGCTATGCCGCCCGGCCAGGCGTGTGTTGATGAGCGGTTGTCGATCACTATGGCAGTCAGGTTCTCCAGCTGAAGGCGGCCAGCCAGGGCGATCGCCTCGTGGTTGCTGCCTTCGTCAAGCTCTGCGTCGCCAATGAGGCAGAAGACTCTTGGTTTCTGCTGGCCTTTGAGACGGAGAGCGGACGCCACGCCGGTTGCGATCGGTAAACCATGCCCGAGCGAACCGCTTGCGATCTCGACTCCGGGGATGAGGTTGGCATCAGGGTGGTAGCCGAGAGGCGAGTTGAACTGGCCGAAGTCGGAGAGCTGCTCGATGGGGATGAAGCCTTTGGCCGCAAGCACCGCGTAGTAGGCCATCGGGCCGTGCCCCTTAG
Source organism: Dehalococcoidia bacterium (assembly GCA_028285005.1). Lineage (GTDB taxonomy): Bacteria > Chloroflexota > Dehalococcoidia > Lucifugimonadales > Lucifugimonadaceae > JAJCYX01. The sequence goes on from JANQQP010000043.1 coordinate 94,270, forward strand.
AGAGCAGAAATCGATCTCTTTCCGGGTCGTCAGGCGCCTCAGACGAGACGTTGAGAACGGTGTCGTACAGCGTCCAGACGACGTCGAGCGTCGAGGTGGCGCTGGTTGAGTGCTTTTCGTCGCCTGTCATCAGCGTCATCAGGCGCTGCAGGTCGTCGTAGCCATAGGCTGCAGGCGTGTTCCTGGTTGATTGCATGATGCCTGGCCTTTCCTGTTGCTCCGGTTAGGCAGTGACAGTCGAAGTCTCGTCTTGTAGATTGAGGTCAGCTTAATACTTAAAGTGAACTTTAAGTCAAGCACCGCACGGAGATGCCCGATGACGCTATCCAGGATTCTGACCATAGGCGAAGTGGCGGCACGCGGCGAGATAGCTACGTCTGCGTTGAGATACTACGAATCTGTTGGGCTCATCAGGTCGAGCCGCAACACCGGCAACCAGCGACGCTTCGAGCGGTCGGTGCTGAGGCGCGTGGCGGTGATCAAGGCGGCGCAGGCGATGGGTATTTCGCTCGACGATATTCGAGATGCATTGGACCGTTTGCCTGATGGCCGCACGCCGTCTCGCCGGGACTGGGAACGGATGTCTGCGGCGTGGAAGTCTCAGTTGGATGAGCGGATTACTCGCCTGGAGAAGCTCCGTGATGATCTGTCGAGTTGCATCGGATGTGGATGCCTTTCGATCGACAAGTGCCGCCTCTTCAACCCCGACGATGAGTTGGCAAGCCAGGTGCGCGGCGGGAGCAAGTTAATTTCGCAGTCGAGTGGAGCCAAAACGGATGACCGAAACGATTCGCATGGCGACCAGTGACGATGCCGCCGCATGCGCCGCGATCTACGCCCCGTCAGTGACCGATACTGCGATCTCGTTTGAGATGGAGCCGCCCTCTGCGGACGAGATGGCGAGGCGCATGAGCGAATACATGGAAGTGGCTCCATGGCTGATCTACGAATCCGACGGCAAGGTGCTTGGCTATGCGTACGGATCGAAGTTTCGGCCTCGTGCCGCGTATCGCTGGTGCGTTGAGGCCTCGACATACCTGACGCCCGAAGTCCAGAGCCGTGGCATTGGCACGAGGTTGGGCCGGTTACTGATCGAGCTGCTGAGGCTGCAGGGGTTTCAATCGGTCTACTCAGTCATCGCACTGCCGAACCCGGCGTCCGAGCGGCTTTCTGAGAAGCTTGGGATGAAGCGGGTTGGCGTGCTTCCGAAGTCAGGCTTCAAGTTAGGCAGCTGGCACGATGTGGCGCAGTGGCATATGGAACTGAATCCGGCAGTAAGCGACCCGCCAGAACCGAAGTCGCCCACTGAGTGCGAGACGCTACCAAAATGGCAGGCGGCGCTCCGTGCTGCGAACGAAGGCTAGTCCGGCCGGTTCTTGATGTCTGGCGGTTCGATCTCGTCCGCTGGCTTGAAGCCCAGCGATGCGCCGCAGAAGTAGAGTTCAGCCTCCAGCGCACGCTCGATGTTCTCTGACTTGCGGAAGCCGTGCTGCTCGCCCTCGAACGGCACGTAGGCGTACATGATCCCGTTCTCTTCTAGCCCCTTAACCATGATCTCTGCCTGCGAAGGCGGCACGATCTTATCTTCGAGTCCTTGGAAGATGATCATCGGCGCGCTGAGCTGATCAGTGAAGTTGATCGCTGAGCGGTCGTGATAGCGCTGTTTCTGCTCTGGATACGGGCCGATGAGCGAATCGAGGTAGCGGGATTCGAATTTGTGGGTGTCGCCGAGGAATACGCCAAGGTCAGCAACGCCGTAGTAGGCAGCTCCGGCTGCGAAGACGCTGTGGAAAGTCAAGGCGTTGATGGTGGTGTAGCCCCCGGCGCTCCCGCCTCGGATCACTGTGCGTTTGGGGTCGGCAAGGCCCTGTTTAGCGAGGTAGTCGGCAGCCGCGATGCAGTCATCTGAATCGTAGATGCCCCACTTTTCGCGCAGTGCGTTTCGATACTCGCGACCATAGCCGGTTGAGCCTCGATAGTTGACGTCGACGACCGCGACTCCGCGGCTTGTCCAGTATTGCGTCATCAGGCTGAGTGAGGCGCTTGTGGAACCGGTTGGCCCGCCGTGGCAGATCACCATGAGCGGCGGAAGTTCGTCCGTCTCGCCTGTGAAATCAGCGTTCTTGGGTCGGTAATGGTAGGCGTGAGCTGTACCGTCATCGGTCGTCGGGAACGAGATCGGCTCGGGCACCGAGATGTATTCCGAGTCGACTTCCACCGACGAGCTCGATTTGATCACTTCGATTGAACCGGATTCCAGTTCGGTGCGCACGATTTCGGGCTGCCGTGTGGGGCTTGCGCCGATGAAGTAGGACGAATCGCCAGCCGGGGTGAGATAGGAGATGTCCGAATATGGAATGTCCGTCGCACCGGTGCGGCCGCCGCTCGCGCCGACATGAACCAACGCCCCGCTTGCGCCGTCCGACTTGCGGATCAGCGATGAGCCGTCATCCCTGAAACAGTAGGTCGCGAAGCGGAACGCCCAGGAGGGGCCACCGGCATCGAACTGCTCATCGAGCAGGTTTACGGCCGCGCCATCCCGCCAGGAATGCAGGTTCCACCAGCCGCTGCAGTCCGATATGAAGTGCAGCAAGCCGCCAGGGCTCCACTCGGGCTGGATGATGCTCTCTTCAGTGCCGCCTGCAATCTGTGTCTCGAACGCAATCGAGCCGTCAGATTTGAAGGTCGCAGACCAGAGTTCGGTGCCGTCCCACGGCATGTTGGGGTGGTCCCAGGACGTCCATGCGATGGCGTCTCCTGACGGGCTGATGCGAGGTGATGAGTAGAAGTCTTTGCCAGTTGCGATGACTGTTGGCTCGGATGAGCCGTCGGCGGGAATCACGACCAGTTCGTTGTCTGCTTCGCGATCCTTGTGATGGCGCTCCCGGACACACGCAATGAAGTTGCCATCAGGAGAGATATCGAGGTCCGCGTAACGGTCCCCACGGGGGATCTCCGGTTCCTCGGTGATAGCTTCCGGCTGTGAGCCGGGCGTGACTCGATAGAGGCGTTGATCGTTCCAGTTGGCAAAATAAATCGTGCCTTTATGAACCGCGTAGGCTCCGCCGCCATACTCGTGGACAGCGTTGCGCGCGTTGAAACCCTCAGGGATGACGTCCGATGTCGCGCCGTCCGACGAACGCTTCACGATGACGTAGCGGCCGCCTTCGGAAGGACGGCCTTCGAGCCAGTAGAGGTCCTCGCCGTCAACCCATAGCTCGCTTAGCCTGACGGACCCGGCGGTGATGAGATCGGGCGTGATTGGCGATTTCCATGAACCGTATGGAGCAGTTGTCTTTTCAGGCATGAGTACTCGCGGGAGAGCTACTTTCGATGAAGATCGAATAGCTGAATTGATGTTGGCAGAATAGTCGGTCTCAGAACGCGCACCAGCATAACGCGAAACGGCCCGCCGATTTCTCAGCGGGCCGTTTCTATCTTGGAGGATTGGCTGTATTCGACTACTGAGCCACGAACGTGTCGCTCACCTCGCCGTTGACTATCAGCGTGTACTCGACGCCGGACTCGAACTCGCCGGAACCGAGCCTCACGTTGTGCGTCGTCTCGCCGTAGATGGCGGTGCAGAGCACGACTGCGAGGTTTGCCGGTTCAGTGTTCTGGACCGTGACGATCACATCAGTGCCGTCGATCTCCACGTCCCATCCAGCATCCAGGTTGCAACCGTTCGGCTGGGCAGAGACGATCTCGACGAAGTACTGCGGCGGGAACGACTCTGCGATCATGATGTCGCCGACGCTGACGATGGGCGCAGGCACAAGCACCGTGTCCATCTGAGGCGGAAGCGGCAATGGGTCCGGCTTATCTCCAATCGGGCCGACCGGCTCACCGCCAGGTCCTGCGAACTTAGGACCTGCGGCGGAATCGAGTGCCGAGATGATCCCGTCATTGACTCCGACGTAGAGCACGATCGAGTTGCCGGCAAGGTAGAAGTGCGGTGTTGAGATCCACAGCACGTTCGTCACCGAGCCGCCTGGACCATTGGCGATCTCGAAACCGTCTGGTGAGACACCGGATGCGGCACGCAGAGCGCCGTCACCGGGACCGAACGAGAAGATCTCTATCCGCTCCCCGTTGATGGTGATCACCTGCGAGATGGCCCCATCGAACAGGCTCGAACCACCGTCTTCGCCGATCTCGACTTCGATTCCAAGGGCGCGTAGTCCGAAGAGCAGCGCATCGAGGTCCGAGATGATCGGAGCTACAACCGGGCCGTCGCCGTTGTCGATTGGCTCGTCAGGAGCCTCGCAGCGGACGTTGGGCGCGGTCACCTGGAAGCGGAGAGATTCGTTCTCACCGTGGTTCTCCCAGCGGACTGTGTATACCTCGCAGGTGTCGAGATTGTCGTTGCCCGAGCCGAGCGGAACAGTGTGCTCGACCATGCCGTAGATCTGCGTGCAGGCGATCAGCTCGCCAGGCGCAGGGACACGGTTCAAAACGGTCAGCGTCAACTCAAGCTCACCTGTCTGCTCGACGGAGATGTCATGGAAGGATGCGCAGCCACCGGGAAGGCCTGACGTGACCCGCAGCAGGAAAAAGCCGGGGTTGTCAGGGTCTTCGATGACTTCAACAGAATCGATCGGAGCAGGCGCCAGCACCGTCTCGTAGCCGGGGCTGTCGGCAGCGCCCGGGTCGACCGGAGAGGTGTCGCCGGCAAACTCTTCACCGAAAGTCTCTCTCAGCAGCTCGATCACTTCGGCATCTCCGCCTGTGTAGACGATGATGACTTCGTCCTGCTGGTAGTAATGAGGCGGGTTGAGAAAGTCGATAGCGACCGCAGGACCGCCATCGGCGTCGCTGACGAGCGTGCCATCGTCAGACACTCTCGCAGCAGCTGTGCTCGCGTCGGAGCTCGATGCGAACTCGTACAGCTCGACCGATTCGCCGTTGACCAGTAGCTTGGTTAGCGGCGTGTTGAACGTGCCGCTCGGCTCTTCACCAGTGTTGACTACGACAGAGCCGTTGGCCTCGAGAGCCAGGCGAGCAGCATCGTAGCCGCTCTCAACTGATGAAGTTGGTGGTGGTGTTGGATCGACGGAGTCGTTGTCCGAGCCGTTTCCGCCAGCGGCCGGCGCTCCATTGTCTGTGCCACACGCTATTGCGGCTATGGACAGCGCGCCGCCGAGCACCAGGGCGGTCGCCGTCTTTCTTTTGAACAGGTTAGGAATCATCTTCGGTTGCCTCGGATGGCAGTTCCCGGACTTGAAGACCGGTTGCCAACAGTAGTGCGTCTAAGACCTCGTTCGGACATGCAGGCCGTGTGCCAGGGTTGTGCGGACCCTGCTTATCGGCTTCGAATAGATAGACGCTCAACAGCTAGATATTGTTCCATCTGAACTTGGGAGGCCGCTGTTGAGCGAGCATCACAGGTTCAGTTGATATTTGACCGTGCTCCAGCGGGCTACCATTCGCACATGGAGATGCCCTGGATCGACCTTTCTGAGTACCCGGACCTGGCTCGGCCTTTCCGCTGGAAGTGGGGACCAATAGACGGCCGATTCGAGTTGCTAGGTCAAACGGCCGAGATGCCTAATGACGGGCTGATATCGAATGTGCGGATTGTTCCGTTCATCGGTGATGGCGACGAAGTGCTTGTGTTGAAGATGGCGGACGGGGATTGGGACCATCCCGGCGGCACTCGCGAGCCAGATGAGCCGATAATTGAGACTGCGCGGCGGGAGTTGCTTGAGGAGGCCGGGGCGAAGCTGATCTCTCTGGAGCCGTTCGGGCTGTTCAACTGCCACTCGCTGCAGGAAAAGCCATACCGGCCGCACATGCCGTTTCCGCACTTCTATCACCTGGTCGCTTTCGCCGAGGTGGAACGCGTTGGAGACCCTGAAAACCCGGATGGAGAACTGGCGACTCTCGAAGTGTGCGAGGTCTCGCTGGACGAAGCGGCTTCGCGCTTCACAACTCGTAGAGACGGCGGTCTGTGGATGGCCGACATGTACCGGCTGGGCGCGAGGGTCCGGCGACTGATGAGGGAGAGCCGTCGCGAATGAGTTGGCCTGAGTAGCTAGCCGGGTCTGTACTCGTACGGCACTGTGAATCTGAAAGTTGAACCACTGTTCGGCTCGCTCTGTACCGTCAGGTCCCCGTGATGCATCTCTGCGATAGCTTTCGCGATGACCAGTCCGAGGCCGGTGCCCGGCTGCTTTCGAGTGATCTCGTTGTCTGCTCGAAAGAACGCGGTGAACAGATGCCGGCGGTCCTCTTCCGAGACACCGATGCCCTGATCACTGACGCAGATGGAGATTTGATCCGTCCCTGGCTCCACGCTTACCGTTATTTCGGAGCCTGAAGATGAGTACTTGGACGCGTTGCTGATCAGGTTGGAGATCACCTGGGTCACGCGATCGGAGTCGGCGTAGAGACGCAATTCGCCGTCTGGCGAGTAGACGGTGATGCTCTGGGATTTGGCCGCGATAACCGGCCCGAAACTCTCGACGAGTTCCTTGAGTGTCTCGTTCAGATCGAATCTCGACGGTGTGAGCGCGATAGTGTTGGCTTGCACTCGCGATACGTCAACCAGATCGCTAATGAGCCTGTCCAACTGTTCACCGTTTCGCTTGATAACCGCAAAGTGGTTCGCCTCACGCTCTGAGAGTTCATCTTGCAGCGCCTTTCGCAGCACTCCGGTGAAGGCGAGGATGCTGGTCAGCGGAGTCTTGAGCTCGTGTGAAACCGTCGAGAGGAACTCGCTCTTCGCCTGGTTCACTTTTTGCAGTTCGCGATTATCGGATTCGGCCTGCTGCCTGCGCTCCCTCTCATCGGCGAGTCGCAAGGTCTCGAGGTACAGGTCACTTGCAGCGACTGCACCGGCGATCTGCTGGGCGATGGCCTTGAGCGCCTCCAGGTCGGCTTTCGCGTATGCCTGTGTGGCGGAGGCCTTGACGCTAATGGTGCCGATTACGCGGTCCGCGGAGACCAGCGGTGCGAACATCGTGGAGTGCAGGCCGACTTCACGGCTTTCCTGGAGACCTTCTGTGCGCGCCGCCACGGCCGACAGATCGTCCGAAAACGTGATCGTCGCCCGTCTCTCCCTGACCACTTTTTCCGTTGGAAGCCCACTCAACTGCTTGCTTCTCTGTGAGTCCCAGCCTGGCAGCTTGGTGCCTGATATGTAGCGGTCGGTTATCGTCCCTGCTTCATCGTCGACTGTCGTGACGACGATACGGTCGGCCTTCAGGAGCTTTCTAACCTCGTCAGCCACGCGTTCGAAAACGTCACCGAAATCGAGTGTGGAGCCGATTAACCGGCCAATCTCGGCCAGTACGTGACGCTCCCTGGACTCACGTTCGATTCTCTGCATCAGGTCCGCCTTGGCGACTGCCGACGCAGCAAACGCGGCGACCTGCTGTATCAGCTCATGGTGCGAGAAGTTGTAAGCCAGCGGAGTCTTGCTTTGTATATGGAACGTTCCTATGACCCGCCCTTCTGAGACCATTGGGCTGGCCAGCACTGAACGGATGCCGCCATCCAGAATCGGCTCTAGAACCGGATACTCTTCCAGCGCTTCCTCCAGATCGGCAGGATCGTTCACGTGTAGAACGAAGGGCCCGTTCCGCTTTATCGCGGCTTCGGTCACAGTTCTTTTGAGGCTCATTCTGTTGCCGGGAGAGCGTTCCGGGAACTCGAGACCGCTACCGAAGCGGATGATGAATGACTCTCCATCTGCGTCCAAAGCAGTCACGATGATTCGGTCGGCAGGGATGAGCTGCGAAACGAGCTCTGAGAACCGTTCGAAGACTGAATCGATGTCAAGCGACGATGTGATGGTCCGTCCAAGCTCAAGCATCAGCTTTCGCTTTTCGGCTTCGGCCGCCAGTCCTTGCACGTGAAGGGAGTTCTCTATGGCCGGAGCGATGTGTGTGGCGAATGTCTCAACGAGTTCGGCGTGTTCCTCAGTGAACGCTCCAGCCGTCCTCGACCGCAGGTAGATTGCGCCGAGCATGTTGCCGCGAGATATCAACGGAACTGCCAGTAGGGAGGGCAACGCTCTTGATGCGGCAGGAGTCGTTCCGGATGGTGAGTATGGCCACTCCTCGTTCGCCACTTTGAACAGGATCCACGTTCCTCTGGCGATCAATTCGGACGTGATCGTGTTCTTTAGCTCGTGTGTTTCGCCCGGCCTCCAGCCTTCCATGTCAGCGCCGGAGACGAAAGCGTTCGTGACTGTGGCTGACTTTTCATCAAGTAGGCGAATCGCCAGCCGGTCGAAAGCGAGAAACCGCTTCAGCAGCGAGGTCAGCGTCTCGTAGACCTGATCGAAGTTTCCCGCGGTACTGGCGACCTGGCTTAGCTCAACCAGTGACGACCGCAGCAGTAGCTCCTGGCTCCGTGGGTCTTTGTATTCATGTTCGATTATCGTCATGGTGTATCGCCCGCCGATTCGGGTAATAGTGAGAGTCGGCGTGGCTGGTGTTTGGCAGATTCATGCGGCGGCGGCCAAGAGCCTGGCGCGCAATTCTTACGGCTCAGCAGGATATGTCAATCGGAGCAACTCGAAACCCGTGTAATTCTTGAGCGTTGAGTGGCTTAGCCGACTGGAGCGTGGAAGGCAGGCCGAACGGTCGATGGCAGCTCGATTGACTTTTGCGAAAATCGCTGCCTATACTCGAAATAGAACCGAATCAGCAAAGGCTGTGACCGGGACTAGTACGTGTCAGTACGGATTCGAGAGAGCCGGGGCAAGGTGTGAGCCCGGTATCACGACTGAGACCGAATGGACCCGCAAGCTGCAGGGCGAACTGCTCAACACTTTGAGCATGTAGCCTGAGACGGAAAGGGCACCGTTACCAGAGCCCGGGGCCTTCCTCACCACGAGTGTGGAGCGCCTGTCAGAGATGTTTGAGCGCTGTTAGCGTTCGAATAATCAGGGTGGCACCGCGTGGAACAACCTCGCCCCTGTACAGGGAGCGGGGTTTTTTGTTGACTTTTTGGGATGGCGAGATTGACTGGCTAAGGGCCGCGCCAACTGAAGGCTAGGACGAAATAGAACGACGAGAGAAGCGATGGCGGCAGATAGCAAGAAGCGAATACTGACTGGTGTGCGGCCGACGGGTGCATTGCACCTCGGCCACTACGTTGGCGCGCTGCACAACTGGCTCGAACTGCAGGACCAGTACGACTGCTACTTCCTGATAGCCGACTACCAGGCGTTGGGAGACCACTTCCACGAGATTGACCTGATCAGGGATTCCGTCCTGCAGGTCACGCTTGACTGGCTGGCGGTTGGTCTCGACCCGGAGAAATCGGCGTTCGTCGTTCAGAGCTATGTGCCGGAGCACGCGGAGCTGACGATGTTACTCAGCTTCATCACGCCGTTGGGCATGTTGGAGCGGAATCCGACTCTTAAGGCTGAGATCGGCGAGCTACCAGTTGAGCGGCGCACCGTCGGCTTCTTCAACTACCCGATGAGCCAGGTTGCAGACATTCTGCTGCCGAGAGCGCACCTGGTGCCTGTAGGAGACGACCAGGCGCCGCATATTGAGATGACTCGTGAGATCGCCCGGCGATTCAACCGCATGTTCGGTGAGGTGTTTCCTGAGCCGGAGACGCTGATCGGCCGAGTGCCGCGTCTTTCAGGGACTGACGGCCAGGGCAAGATGAGCAAGTCGAAGGGCAACGTGATCCTGCTGTCTGACGATGAGGCGACGGTGAACAAGAAGGTCCGCGGGATGTTCACAGATCCCAACCGCGTGCGAGCCGACATTCCGGGCCGAGTCGAGGGCAACCCCGTTTTCGAGTACCACGATGCATTCAACCCGGACACGGCACAGGTGGACGATTTCAAGGAGCGGTATCGGAAGGGCACGGTAGGTGATGTCGAGGTGAAGGTGGCGCTGGCGAAGGCGCTGAATGATCACCTTGAGCCGATACGTGAGCGCAGAGCTCGCTACGAGCAGCAGATGGACCTTGTAGAAGAGGCGATCATGGCAGGCGTGCGGAAGGGCCGTGAGATCGCTGAAGAGACGATGACGATGGTGAGGGACGCGATGCGGATCAGCACTTACACAAAGTCATGGAACTGACGCGTTCGCTGCGACATTTCTGAACCCGACTGAAAGAACACTCCGGTATTGAATAGCTCAAGTCACAACAGACCTCTTGACCGCCGTTGGCGTCGCCACTGGCGGACTAACGCGCGTGTTTGAAGACCCGAATCTCACTCAAGAGGCCTTTCAATGCCGGAATACACACCGAACTTCGAAGAGTTCAAGAAGCTAACAACCGAATACAACCTGATCCCCGTCTACAGGCAGATTACCGCCGACCTTGAGACGCCTGTCTCCGCCTTTCTGAAGGTGGCACGCGGCCCTTATTCGTTCCTGTTCGAATCTGTGGAGGGCGGCGAGAACCTTGCCCGCTACAGCTTCATTGGAACCGAGCCCGGAGAGATCATCCGCACCGGCCCTGGTGAGCCCGACGGAGCTGTCGACCCGCTAGACCTGCTGCGAGAACGGATGGCACGCTTCTCGCATGCTGATGTGCCCGGGCTTCCGAAGTTCCACGGCGGCGCAGTTGGATACATCTCCTACGATGCCGTGTCCTACTTCGAGCCGCGTGTGCCGGCAATTTCGCCTGAGCAGACCGGTCTAGACGTGCCTGAGTCGATCTTTCTCATGACCGACTCGCTGCTCATCTTCGATCATGTCGGGCACACGATCACGGCGCTCGCGTACACGTACTCCAGAGACGATGTAGAGCAACGTTACGAGCAGGCAACGGCGTTGATCGAGAAGTTGATCCAGCGACTGGACGAGCCGCTGGCCGAGCACCTGCACCGCAAGGCGTCACCTCCAACTGCTGGATTCTCGGCCTCTGAGGCGAACCTCGACTACTCGGCGTCGGGCGTGGCAGTTGCCGAGCCGAAGACGGGGCAGCCGTTCATCCCGAATATGACGCGTGAATACTACGACAACATGGTCGAGACTTCGCGTCGCTACATCTTCGAGGGCGAGGTGATCCAGGCCGTGGTGTCGCAGCGGCTCGCAAGGCGGACACCGGTGGAACCGTTCGACCTGTATCGCTCGTTGCGGGCGGTGAATCCGTCGCCGTACATGTTCTTCCTGGACCTGGACGGATTTCAGATCATCGGAGCATCACCGGAGCTACTTGCTTCCGTGATCGATGGCGAGGTCGCGGTGCATCCCATCGCCGGGACACGACCACGCGGCAAGACTCCGGAGGAAGACGAAAAGCTCGAAGAGGACCTGTTGTCCGATGAGAAGGAGATCGCCGAGCACGTCATGCTGCTAGATCTGGGACGCAACGATGTGGGGCGCGTCTCGAGGCCGGGAACAGTGAAGGTTGAGCAGCAACTCGAGGTTGAGCGGTACTCGCACGTGATGCACATCGTGTCGCATGTGACCGGCCAACTGGACGACGACTATGACACATTCGACGCTCTGAAAGCGGCATTCCCGGCGGGCACGGTTTCCGGGGCTCCCAAGGTACGGGCGATGGAAGTGATAGCGGAGCTGGAGCCACAGAAGCGAGGGCCTTATTCGGGTGCTGTCGGGTATTTCAGCTACACCGGCAACATGGATACGGCGATCGCGCTGCGCACGATGGTGCTTAAGGATGGTGTCGCCTACCTGCAGGCAGGCGGCGGGATCGTGGCTGACAGCGTTCCGCAGACCGAGTACGAAGAGACGCTGCACAAGATGGGCGCCTTGATGCGGGCAATCGACCACGCCGAGGAGAGCTACGTTGAGCGCGGCTAACCCGGCGGTTGTTGTTGGGTCGGCGCCGCCGAAGGCGAACGCGCCTGGTCTGTTGCAGGTCACGGCGAGCCGGCACCTGGAGACGTTCGACCCGGTCGCGGCCTTTCGACGGATCTCGGCGAATGGCCGAGGATTCATCCTGGATGGCGCGTCGCCAGAGCCGGGCGCTGGAAGGTTTGTGTACGTGGGCGTTGGCGACTGTGAGCAACTCAAGACCGGTCCGGGCACGGAGTTGGGCGACGTGAACCCTGAGCTGGCTTTGCGGGATGTGCTGAGTCGGAGAGCGGTGGTTGAGACCGGCGGCGAGGACGGAGAGGATGCGCGGTTCGTCTCCGGCGCCGTTGGCTACTTCGGCTATGAAGCTGTCCGGCACTTTGAGCCGTCTGTTGGCGACATACCGGGTGATCCACTGGGGTTGCCAGAATCGGCATTCTTCCTTCCGGACCGCTTTGTTGTGTACGACCGGCAAGAGCAAGTACTGACCGCTGTGAAGTTGGTCGCGGCGGATGCTGACAGCACGGCCAGGGGACGCGCATCAGTCGAGGCGGAGCGTTTGCTGGATGCTGCAGCCGTGCCGATTGGCGGAAGTTCTGATGATCGTGCGGTTCGACTCTGGGCGGCAGTAGACGCAGGAGCCGGTTCGGATTCGGAGGCTCAGGCAGGTTATGAGGCGATGGTCAGGCGGGCGCGGAAGGAGATCATCGAGGGGGAGCTCATTCAAGTCGTCCTTTCGCAGCGCGTTGTACGACGTACAGATGCTTCGCCAGTAGACGTTTACGCAGCTCTCGCTGAACTGAACCCATCGCCATACATGTTCATGTTGAACTTCGGCGACTTTTCGGTAGTCGGAGCTTCGCCCGAGTTGATGGTCAGGTCTCGCGGCGACGAGGTTTCGATGCACCCGATCGCTGGAACACGCAGTCGCGGCAAAACCCCGGAGGAAGACGTTGCTCTTGAGGCAGAACTGCTCGCCAGCGGCAAGGAACAGGCCGAGCACGTGATGCTGGTCGATCTTGCTCGTAACGACATCGGGCGAGTTTCGGTGCCTGGTTCGGTCGGGGTCAGTTCCTTCATGGCCACAGAGCGTTACTCGCACGTCATGCACCTGGTTTCAAGAGTGCGCGGAACACTGAAGAGTGATGCCGATGGCTTGAGCGCATTTGTGGCCGGATTTCCGCTCGGGACGCTGACAGGTGCGCCGAGGCTGAGAGCAGTTGAGCTTATTGCTGAGCTAGAGGGCGCGGGGCGTGGCCCGTACTGCGGTGGAGTTGGCTGGTTCGATGCATCGGGAGACGTCGACACGGGGACCGCGATCCGCTGCGTTGTGATGAAGGACGGCGAGGCCCACATCCAGGGCGGTGGTGGCGTCGTGTTCGATAGCGACCCCGAGCGGGAGTATCTTGAATCTTTACAGAAGATGGCCGCACAGATAGAAGCGGTCGAGATCGCTGAAGAGCAACACGAGATTCCGATCGTCTTCCAAACCGCCCGGCGCCACTTTGCCAAACTCCTCACTCAGGATGAGGTAGTTTAGTGCCATGATTTCATCTGTGCAGAACATCGTTAGTGTTAACCCTGGTCGCCCAAATTTCGTTCAGGTGCCTCATGAAGCAGCCGCGCTCATGGACGAACTTCAACAGAAAGCCATCCCTAGAATTGCCGGAGATCCGGAACTCTGTTCCCGTTTGATGTTGGCGGCCAAGGATGTGCGAACTGAGCACAGATTCGTTCGCACTGACAGTCGCTCTCTCGAAGAGATCGAAGACGAATCAGTCCATCTAGTAGTCACGTCGCCGCCCTACTGGAACCTCAAAGCCTACGAAGCAGGTGTTGGGCAACTAGGGTTAATTGAAGACTACGATCGATTCGTCGAAGAGTTAACGAGCGTGTTTTCGGAGTGTTTTCGAGTCCTAGTTCCCGGCGGAAGAATCGTGATCGTTGTTGGTGATGTTCTGGTTCCACGGAGAACTTTCGGAAAGCACCTAGTCTTCCCTCTTCACGGCAGTATCCAAGAGAGTTGCAGGAGACTGGGGTTTGACAATCTCGCCCCGATCATTTGGAACAAGATCGGCAATGTAAACCGCGAAGCTGGTGGGAACTCGAGCTTTCTCGGCAAACCGTATGAACCTAATGCTGTGATAAAGAACGACATCGAATACATACTTTTCCAACGGAAGCCTGGCGGCTATCGAAAAGTTAGGTCTGATCAACGACTCGGCTCGGTGATTCCAAAGAGAGAGTTCAGCGCTTGGTTTCACCAGATCTGGAATGTCGGCGGAGCCTCGACTAGAACCCACCCAGCACCATATCCACTTGAGATAGCTGAACGATTTGTTCGGATGTTTTCGTTCGTTGAGGACACAGTACTCGATCCATTTTGCGGCTCAGGGACAACTAACTTAGCTGCCGCCCGTTGGGGTAGAAACAGCATCGGAGTCGACGTTGAGCCGAAATATATCGACCTTGCGATTGAGAGAGTCCACGAGCTAGTTAGGAACCCTCGATTGTTTGAGGAGTCCGTTAGCTATGAAAGTTGAGCAATACCCGTTCGTTGAGGCTGTCCGTTTTTTCTGGCGTCGTCGTCAAGGTCAAGCTGCTGAACAGGCAGCGCGCGGCACCTTCGATCAGGGGACGCGTTCTGCTGTCACAGGCGGGGGCCACATGAACGGGTTCCTGATGACGCTTGTGGAGCACCTCAATGCTGCCGGAGTCTCTCCGGAGCACATCTTTACCAAACGGACGAAAACATATTTGCCCGGTTTCTTCAGGTCGAGCAAGCAATGGGACTTGGTTGTCTATAGGGCCAAGCAAGTAATCGCGGTCGTGGAACTGAAATCCCAGGTTGGATCATTTGGTAACAACCTGAACAACCGGACCGAGGAGGCACTGGGCAATGCTGAAGATTTCTGGACCGCGTACAGAGACGGACTGTTGGGTGATTCCGATCCGTTTCTCGGATTTCTCTACCTGATAGAAAGCCATCCAAAGTCTCTATCACCGGTCAGACTTCACCAACCACATTTACCGGTTCTTGAAGAATTTCGCGACACGTCGTATCGGGACCGCCTCGGGATCCTGTGTAGGAAATTGGTGCTTGAGCGGAAGTACTCAAGTGCGAGCGGAATCGAAGCTAGTCGGTCCCGAATCGACGACGATCCGAACTATGAGGACATCGACCTATCGCATTCATCTAGGTCATTCATTGAGCGTCTCGTCAAACGAGTCTCGGAGACCTACTAAACGAACGAAATGCTGTTACTGATAGACAACTACGATAGCTTCACCTACAACCTGTACCAGTACCTATCTGAGCTGGGTGCGGAGATCGAGGTGGTGCGGAACGACAAGGCTACTGTCGAAGAGCTCGACATGATGCGGCCTGAGTTGGTCGTCGTGTCGCCCGGACCTTCGACGCCTGCCAACGCCGGTGTTTCGGTCGATGCGGTCCGCCACTTCTCGGACAAGGTGCCGGTGCTGGGCGTTTGTCTGGGGCACCAGTGCATTGGCGCTGCCTTTGGCGGAATCGTCAGTGGAGCCGGTGAGATCAGGCACGGCAAGACATCGTTGATCCACCATGACGGCAAGGGCGTCTTCGAGGGCGTTCCGGATCCGTTCGAGGCGGTCCGATATCACTCACTCGCTATCGAGAAGGACACGGTTCCAGAAGACTTCTACGTAACGGCCAGGACTGAGAACGACATCATCATGGGCATCAGGCACAAGAGCCTGCCGATCGAAGGCGTGCAGTTCCACCCGGAGTCGATCATGACGAAGCCGGGTAAGCAGATACTGCAGAATTTTCTCGATATGGCGAAGTCAGATTGAGCACGGGCGATCAAAACACAGAGAACAGACGCTTCGGTCGAATTCGCGACTTTGGCGAGGATGTGGTTGACGCTGCTCGGGCTGTAACTGGTCAGTCCGCCAGAGACGAGTTGGAGGATTTCACCGAAGCCTATACAGACGCCATTACCGGCATCGATGGTGATGTGAAAGAGCTGCAGCGACGGATTCGGCGACTGGAGATTGCGTTAGATTCCGAAGTCAGCAGCTCCAAGCGGGACATCGCGGAGCTTAGAGCGTCACTTAGGCGGATGCGGTTCACGATCATTGGGGCGACTATTGTTGCGATAACGGCACTAATCCTTGGAATCGTGATTTGACGCCTGACAACGAACAAAATGGTGCAGATCTGGTGCCCCAGGCGATCCGAGAATTGCAGACGAGGTATAGGACGCGGCAGGAGACCACGCTGCTCGATGCAGTTGCTGCTGCTACTTCTTTGAGCGCAATCCAAACTGTTGATGCTGTCGATCCGCAAATGATGGAGGCGTTCGAGCTTGCGGTTCCCGGTCGTGAAATCGTTGACTACTTGGACGGGATAGATTTTGACAATGCGAGAAGTGTTTCCGGGGCAATGAGCAACTGGCGTGGAAAGTACTTCGAAGTGATTGTCCGAGATGAACTGAACTCCGGCGGCCAGATTGGAGATATTGTGCTCGGCGAGGGCCAGAAGGCAGTGCTGGCCGAGAGTTTGAGCCAGCCCGGATGGGATCTTGCAATCATTGATGATGCTGGCGCGACGATTACCGAGTTCCAATTGAAGGCTGTTCAGGGCGTTTCGGAGATCACCAGGGCGCTTGAGCGATATCCGGAACTCGAGATCGTCTCTACCGCTGAGGCGGCTCAGCAAATCACTGATTCGATGGTCATTTCGTCGGATGTTTCCAATGATGAGATGAAGTCAGAGTTGGCCGATGCGGTTGATGCAGTTGTTGATTCGCCACTAGTCGACGCACTTGAACTTTTCACACAAGGCATGCCGGCGATATTGATCGCCGGATCTGAAGGAACGATGTGGATCATGGGCAGGAAGACCTTCGCTGCCGCATGTTCAAGCACCTTGAGCAGGGCGACGGGCACTGGAGTTGCGATGGCGGCGGGCTTTGCAGTCGCCGCAGCGGGCGCAGGGGTGCTGTCGATTCCTGCCGTGTTTGGTACGAGACTGGCGTTCGCCCGTCACGCGAATTTCAGTCAGCTTAGCGATCACATTGAGGCAGATACTGAGAGAGTTCGAACGTTGAGGACCATGGCCGCATCGACTGCAGAGTAGGAACTATGGACATCAAACAGGGCATACAGGCGGTTGTCGACGAAGGCCGGGACCTGTCGCAGATCGAGGCTGCCGATGTGATGCGGGAGATTATGTCCGGTGAGGCGACTCCTGCACAGTTCGGGTCGTTCGTGACGGCGCTGCGGATGAAGGGTGAGACTCCTGAAGAGATCGCCGGTATGGCGGAGGTGATGCGAGAGGTCTCGCTGCACGTTGATACCGATCTGCCGGTGATAGACACCTGTGGAACAGGCGGCGATGGCAAGGGTTGGTTCAATATCTCGACCGCGGCCGCTTTCGTGGTTGCCGGAGCCGGAGTTCCGGTCGCGAAACATGGCAACAGGGCGATGTCCGGTTCGAGCGGCAGCGCAGACGCGCTCGAATCCCTGGGAGTGAACATCGGTCTCGGCCCGGAAGGCGTGAAGCGCTGCATCGACGAGGTCGGAATCGGCTTCATGTTCGCGCAGGCATTTCATCCTGCGATGAAGTTCGCGGGACCGCTGCGGCCGCAGATCGGTATTCGCACCGTTTTCAATCTGCTGGGCCCAATGACAAACCCGGCCGGAGTTTCGAAGCAGGTGATTGGTGTTTCCGACCCGAAGGTAGCAGAGAAGATAGCGAAGGCGCTGGCACTCTTGGGTACTGAGTCAT
The DNA here is from genome assembly GCA_028285005.1 of Dehalococcoidia bacterium. Classification (GTDB taxonomy): domain Bacteria; phylum Chloroflexota; class Dehalococcoidia; order Lucifugimonadales; family Lucifugimonadaceae; genus JAJCYX01. Next base: position 111,781 of record JANQQP010000043.1, read on the forward strand.
CCTTGGTAGTACACGCCGAGTCTGGCGCTGATGAAGTGGATGTTGAAGGTCACACGCTCATCTACCAGGTCACACCGGACGCATTGAAGCGCAGGCGAACGCGGGTCGCCGACTTCGGACTGCCCGAGTGCACGCGTGATCACCTTGAAGTGAGCAGCACGGATGAGAGCGTACGGCGTATACGGGATGTTTTTGAGGGCAAAGGTGGCGGACATAACGCACCACCATCGGTTGAGCGGTCTGCTTACACGGCCGTAGTAATCAATGCCGCCGCTGCCCTGCACGCTGCCGGCAAAGCGGTGAGCTTCCAGGATGCGTGCCAGATGGCGCAGGACTCGATCAAGTCGGGCGCGGCGCAGAGGAAGCTGGAACAACTCGCGGAACTGTCGCAGAGGTTGGAGTAGCCATGGTTGGCAGCACCTCGAATAGCTCAAGCGGTGAGTCCGGGATTCTCGACCGGATCGTCGCCGAACGGCGCGAGCGGATCAAGCAAGCGAAACTGGACCGTCCGCTGGCAGAGGTGAAGGCGGCTCTGAATGACGCCGCGCCTGTGGCACCGTTCAAGGAAGCGCTTGCATCGAGGCCTGGAATATCGGTCATCGCCGAGATGAAGAGATCATCACCGTCGGCCGGTTCGCTGGATCCTGACCTCGACCCGGTGCTGCGGGCCGGGATGTACTGCCAGGCGGGTGCGGCAGCGATATCTGTACTCACCGAGCCCGACTTCTTCGGTGGCTCGCTCGACGATATGCGCAAGGTCAAAGCCGTGGCTTCCCAACAGGGAGTCGCAGTACTTGAGAAAGACTTCGTAGTCGACGAATACCAGGTGTACGAGGCACGGGCCTCAGGCGCAGATGCGATCCTGCTGATCATCGCAATACTGGATACAAGCACATACTCGAGTTTACTGGAGCTGACTAACGAACTTGGCATGTCGGCGCTTGTTGAAGTGTTCGACGAGCCGGAGCTTGAGATCGCGCTGTCGGCGAATCCGGGCATCGTCGGAGTCAACAACCGCAACTTGAAGACTCTGGAGACCTCGCTCGGAGTCTTCGAACAGCTCGCCACGCAGATCCCAGACGATGCGCTCAAGGTGGCCGAAAGTGGCATGAAGAACGCCGAGGATGTTGCCCGAATGGGCCGAGCCGGTGCAAAGGCTGTGCTGGTGGGCGAGTCGCTAATGCGGGCTGGCGATGATGCAGCCGGGCTGGTGAAAGCGATGTCGAAGGTTCCGGTCTCGGGAGCAGCGACATGAGCACCGGATCTGGTGACAGCGCCACGAAGATCAAGATCTGCGGGATGGGCAGTGCAGAGGCGGCGTGGGTTGCGGCTTCTGCCGGTGCCGACTATATGGGCTTCGTGTTTGTCGAAGGAGTCCGCAGGCAACTGAGCGCCACGAAGGGGCAGCAGATCATCCGCAGCTACCGGACACGTGGCGATCGTCGTGACAGGCGTCGCGGCAAGGGGCCGAAGCTCGTCGGGCTATTCCGCAACCAGGATGTGGATTGGGTGAACCGTATCTCACGCCAGATGGACCTTGACGCGGTGCAGTTGAATGGCGAAGAGGATGAGATCTACATGCGGCGCGTCCACAAGCCCATAGTTCGACAGGTGAAGATCAAGCCCGAGACAACGCAGCCGGAGCTTGCGGACACTGTGGAGTCGCACCTGGAAGCAGACCGCATCGTTTTGCTGGATCGGTACGACGCAAAGGTTCCCGGCGGCGGCGGAGTCAAGTTCGACTGGTCGGTTGCCGAGGGTATTGCGAACCGTGAAGGCGTGCTGCTTGCCGGAGGCCTGACTCCCGAGAATGTTGGCGACGCGATGAGGCAGCTTTCGCCATGGGGAGTGGACATTTCCTCGGGTGTCGAGACAGACGGCGTCAAGGACCACGACAAGATCAGGGCGTTTGTAGAGGCTGTGCGGTTGGCCGATTCGCTCAGCCAGCGCGTTTGATACCCGTCCGTCCCGCGTCCACCGAGTAAACTGCGCCCGGCGAGATCTGCCTCGCCTCCCTTTCACTTGCTCAAGTCTCGGAGAAGCACATGTCCGAAACGTTGAAGATGGCTCAGATCGGCACGAAGCACGGCCACGCGCAGGGTGTGTTCGAGGTGATGAGCGCTCACCCCGAAGTTGAGATGACGGGCATCTACGAGCCGGACACCGGGCGCAGGGAGCGGCTAAAGAGTTCAGGCGATCCGGCATGGTCGAGTACCCACTGGTTCGATGACGCGTCCGAGATCCTTGACGACCCGGAGGTCGTGGCCGTTTCGTCGGAAGGAGCGAACCGAGAGAGCCTTGCGCAGACCGAGCAGATCATCGGCGCAGGCAAGCATGCGTTCTATGACAAGCCTGCGGGCGATGACTATGAGCGTTTCCATGAGATTGTCGAAGAGGCCAAACGCAACAACCTGCTGCTTCAGATGGGCTACATGTTCAGGAACCATGATGGCTTCGAACGCGTAGCGAACTGGGCGCGCTCCGGCTTCCTGGGGCATGTGTTCCAGGTCAGGGCTCATATGTCGACCTGGCTTCCCGAGAAGACACCGGACAACGATGTGCAGGGGCGCAAAGGGCTTTCACACCATCGCGCGGGCATCCTGTACGACCTTGGTGGCCACATGCTGGACCAGGTTGTCTGGCTACTGGGCCGGCCGAACCGGGTGACTTCGTTCCTGCAGAACGCAGCCAGCGAAACGCGGGAGTTCATGGACAACACACTCGCCGTTCTGGAGTACCCGCGAGCTATAGCAACGGTGGACATCGCTGCTATGGAGGCAAGGCCGATGGCGCGTCGCTTCGAGGTTTACGGCACTGAGGGCTCGGCCATCATGGAGCCGATGGAGCCAGCCGATAAGCTGCGACTCACGTTGGAGAGGCCAAAGGACGGCTTTCCAGAAGGCGTTTCGGAGATCCAGCTTGAGGCTCGGCCGCGTTACGTCGCTAGCTTCGCTTCATTCGTGCGCAACGTGAAAGGCGAAACGGAGCCAGAGCGCTCACTTGAGCACGAGTTGCTTGTGCAGGAAACCCTGATGCGCGCGACTGGCGGACTGTCTGGCTAGCGCTTGCTCGCTGGATCACTGGCCGACCGAAAACCTTCGACGGTTCCAGCTCCTTCAGGCCACAGCACCTTGAACGTGAGCGCGCCTTTGAACTGTGCGTCCTCGATGTTGCAGTCGCGCAGAATCGCCCTGTACATGTTGGCCTGCCGCACATCTGCGCCGGACAGATCCGCGCCAGCCAACGTCGTGCGATAGAGCATCGTCTTGTACATATTCGCGTTTCGCAGATTGGCCTTCTTAAGGGACGCCTCCGAGAGGTCTGTGCCCTCAAGGTCTGCGCCTTCGAGATTGGCGCGATCGAGAATCGCTCGGCCAAGGTTCCATCCTGCGAGCTTCGCGCCCGACAGGTCAGCGCCGGAAAGATCCAGCCGCTCGACCGGGTTTTCGCGACGCCACTCGTCCACGGCGTTGGCGCCGCGCCTCAAGACTTCCATGTGTTCAGCGTTCATATGTCACTGACCGTCAGCTGGTCGATCAATGGGACGGCCGAGAACTCGCGTAGTGATACAGTATGCGCCGCTTGCGAGGCATCGGGTTGTTGCGTTCGCAGTTCCGGGGCGATCTGTGAACCGATCTGAAACACGATTGAAACAACCTGCCGTTACTTTAGGTCTTCGGGAATGCCCGATCTGTCTTGGGCCACTTGATTGCGTGGCACGGAGTGAAACATGAGCTATATAGCTGAATACATTTGGATTGACGGGACGGAGCCGACTGCGAAGCTTCGCTCCAAGGCACGAGTGCTTGACGACGGCGCGGATCAGCCAATATGGGGTTTCGACGGTTCCAGCACGAACCAGGCTCCCGGAGATGCGTCTGACGTGGTGTTGCAGCCTGTGCTCGTAACGCCTGACCCGGTGCGCGGCGGGGACAACAAGCTCGTCCTCTGCGAGACGCTACTGATCGACATGACGCCGCACCCGAGCAACACGCGAGCAGCCTGCGCCGCTACGGCAGAAAAGTACGGCGAGCTGGACACCTGGTTTGGTATGGAGCAGGAGTACACCTTCTACGAAGGCCGAAACCCGCTCGGCTGGCCTTCTAAGAGCGGCTTCCCGGCTCCTCAGGGTGGCTACTACTGCGGTGTCGGCGCCGACGAGATTTTCGGACGACCGATTGTGAATGATCACCTGCAGGCATGCATCGACGCTGGCCTGCACATCTCCGGTATCAACGCTGAGGTCATGCCGGGCCAGTGGGAGTTCCAGATCGGCCCGGTGGGCACTCCTCGCGTGGCTGACGAGATGTGGCTGGCAAGGTGGCTCCTGTACCGCATTGCTGAGGACTACTCAGGGCCGGAGGGCATTCCCGTTTCCGCCACTCTGTCACCCAAGCCGGTTGCTGGCGACTGGAATGGCGCTGGCTGCCACACCAACTTCTCGACGAACCAGATGCGTGAGTCGTACGACGCCTGTGTAGCTGCTGCCGAGGCGCTTGGGGCAGGCGACAAGCCGGACCAGCACATTGCCGGATACGGTGATGGGATCGAACAGCGCCTGACCGGCCTGCATGAGACGGCTCGTTACGATCAGTTCTCGTACGGTGTTTCCGACCGAGGTGCTTCCGTGCGAATCCCGTGGCAGGTTGAGCGTGACGGCAAGGGCTACATCGAAGACCGTCGGCCGAACGCCAACTGTGACCCGTACGTAGTGACTCGGCTGATCGTTGACACGGTGGGCTCGGCGGCGACCGGTAAGTAGAGCGCTGTAACCCACACTTTTCGAACTTGAGCGGCGCAGGTGTTGAGCCTGCGTCGCTTCGCGTTTCGGACGCGGCGGGCGTTTACAACCAGCGTCTCACCTTCGTGCTGTACGCCGCGTAGTCGTCTTTGAGCAGCGCGGACAGATAGCGTTCTTCTGCCGGCACAACCCATAGCGCCAGTATGGCGAAGCCGAATGGCACGCTGATGAGAACCGAGATCGAGTTGATCCCGATTCCGAGGCCCAGTGCTGTGACGACGAGCGCGACGTAACTGGGGTTGCGGCTGAACCTGAACGGACCATTCGCGATGATCCGGTTCGTGCCACGGCCCGGCTCTGGATGCTCACCCTGGCTGACCATGGTGTAGACAGACCAGAGTCCGAGCACGACACCGAGCGCAAACAGTGGGATTCCGATGCCTATTGCGACCCTGCCTGGCAGGAACGACGGATCCCAGAAGAGGTGCACCACGATGCCAACTACAACCGGTATGCCAAATAGCACGAACGGGTAGGTCGGCAGGTTGAGTTGTGGATCGTCGTTGTCCATTGTCTGACCGGCGATTCAGTGTGCCTTTCGCGGCACTTTAGATCCCCAACTGCTGGCGCACATGAGAGATTCGCTTGAACCTTTGAATCAGGCTGGCTGCATATGTTTCAGGCCGCACGCCGAGCCGCACGATGCAGTACGAATGCCACCATACGAAGAACGCCTCGTGTGCAGCGTTCCCGAGCTGAAGGAGGTCCCACGAATCGCGCTCTTCCCTGAAGTCTGCACCAAACTGGTTGGCAGCTTCGAGGTAGCGCTCGACCAATGGCAGCTGCTCCAGTTTCGGGAAGCGCATCACCATGTGCGCAACATCTGCGAACGGCGAATTGCGGTGGGAGAGGCCCCAGTCGATCGCTCGCCAGCGCCCGCGCGAATACGCCAGGTTGCCCGGGTCGAAGTCGCCGTGGATTACTGTTGTGGGCATACGCGAAGTGGCGTCGGAGAGTGCACTCAGTCCGCCCCTAAACTGCTTGATGTCAGACCTCTGAACATCGATGGCTTCAGTCTGTTTTAGAGCTCCTTCGACGAGATTGGCGACCTGATCCAGATTCGCGACAAGCCATTGTGGAGACCGGTCTGGAACGTCTGCTTGCGCGTCGGATTCGTTGGCGGCTTTGACGTGAAACTCTGCCAGCGCCTCAAGCGCGGAACCGACTTCGTCGCGTGCCAGCAGGCGTGAGCTGTTGTGCTCTCCTAGATCTTCCTGTACCAGCCATGGGAACTGTGCGTCGCTGTTAGAGGCCAGCAAGCGAGCGCCTCCGATTTCCAGGGAGTCGGCAAGATGATGGACCGCTGCCTCGTGCCGTAGTTCAGGCACCGAGGTTTTGAGTATCAGGCTGGACCGATCAGACCTCAGCCTCTCGACAACCGAGATACCGCTGTCACTCACGACCTCTCTCGAAGTGAAGGTCATCCCAAGCCGTTCAGACACTTCTTCAAGCGCAGGCGGACGGATCGTTCGGTCTCTCATCCTTGCTTCATCGCACCAGACGGATCCAGGATGCAGCCTTGGTCTAACAGACTCGACTGGAGGGCCTGGATGTTGACCTCACGCACAGAATTCAGATTGTCACCGATGGCTATCGCTGCAGCCGTGCCGGCCGCTTGACCCATGCCCATCGAGTTGGCGGTGACGCGACTGGAAGCCAGCGCTTCGGATGTGGCTGAGTGGCAGCGTCCCGCTACCAGCAGGTTTTCGACTCCCTGCGGGAGCAGCGTGCGGTAAGCGATGTCGTAGGGCGGCACCTCTGGCTGATCGTGGTAGCCGGACGCCTCTTGCGGGTGTCGATCGATGCGCCACGCGCCGAGAACGATAACGTCGTTCTGACGCTTTGCAGTTCGGACATCATCTGCGGTCAATGTGTAGTCGCCGACAATGCGACGAGACTCACGAGAGCCTGCGGTTGGGCCGCTCGTAAAGAAGTGAGCGTCTTCGAACTCAGGTAACTCTGCCTTCCAGAGATCGAACATACGCCATGCATCTTCCCGACCGTCGATCTCCGCCCTTGTCCAGTCCTCGGGATCTGTCGAATCTCCAGGAGTGCGCACTGCGTTGAAGTAGATGTCTGTGCCGGAGAATGTGGCTGGCCACGGGCCGCCGTAAGGCCGGATCTTGCCCGCAGCCCTGGCTTTTGCAAGCACATCGGAACACTTGCGTCTCAGCTCAAACGTCAGTTTGACATTGGACACCCGGAAGTGAATCGACATCGGCTGCACGCCTTCGGCCTGCTCGTACGAGCAGCCAGCCCATGCGGCCACATCACCGTCGCCGGAGCAGTCGATAACGACCTTTGGCCGGACGGCTACAAGTCCTGCTTTGTTCGAGAGGACGACCGAGTCGATGCGGCCGCCGGCCGTGATCACATCGGCGACCTGTGTGTGGAAGAGCAGGTTCACGCCGGATTCGGTGAGGATGCGGTCAGACGCTAACTTGAAGCGCTCAGGGTCGGTCCTGGGAATGAGTCGATCCGGGTGTTTCTCGACCTCAGTGAAATCGCCATTCACATTGAACTTCAGGCTTGGACCGGTTCCGGGCTCGATGACACCCATCCGCTCCAGCATCTCGAAGACCAGTCCACCGACGACAGGGCGGCCGGTCTCTTCGTAGACGAAGCCGTCGAATGCCGAGCCGATGATGTTTGTGAAGAAGCCACCTGCGAATCCGGCACGGTCAACTGCCAGGACCTTTGCGCCAGATCGCGCTGCAGCAACAGCTGCTCCGATACCGGCGACTCCTGTACCGCAGACAAGGACGTCAGGCTCAGCGACTACCGGCAGAGCTTTCGAGTAGGAAATTGAGGTCAATGCAATAGATCTTGGGCGGGTGATCGAAAGCGCGTATTTTGCCAGATGAGACCAGCAGAGGCCTGAATGTCTGGGGTCAGAATCAAACCTTCACAACCCCTTGCGAATTCGCTCCGCCAACCGTGTCCCAACTTCCGCAAAACATACTGGAAGGCTGGTGAGTTCAGAGAACTATTGAGGGTTGAAGTCTGAAATGAGCTTCAAGCAGAACAGATTACGCCAGAGGGGATTCACGCTGGTCGAGTTGCTGGTGGTGATCGGCATCATCGCCGCTCTGGCCGCAGTTGTGCTCCCGAATGTCAGCCGTTTCGTCGGATCAGGTGAAGCTGAGGGAGCCCGTGAAGAACTGAATACGCTTCAGACGGCCATCAACGTCCTGATCATCGAGACCGAGATCACGACAATTGCTGCGAGCCCTCCAGGTGGCGTGACCGACTTCACGACACATGATTTCGATCCGGGCGCCGGTACGGTGAACCTGTTCCCAACCTACCTTCGCCAGAACCCCACGATCTGCACCTATGAGTGGGACGATTCGGGTCGGTTGACCGTTCAGACCTGTCCTTAGTGGATGGCGCTATGGTCGCCACGGGAATAGCGCGGTCTCCCAAAGATCCCATTCCGTATCGGCACATGAGCCCGTCGTTCTGAACTTGATTCAAAATCTCCTGCTGGCCGTAAACTCACGGTCAGATCCCTCCGCGTTAGTCAGGGTGAGATTGGCTGGCTCGAACCGCTTAGGTTCCGCGGGTGGACCAATACCGCGCCGTGATCGATTCGTCTGACAGTGTCATGTTCTGTCGGCGACTCTCAATCTCCTGCGCTAGACTTGCCGCCGACACTTACTTCAGATGCTGACGGTATTGAGCTAGAGGTGCAGCGAATGATCATCGTTTCCTGGAACGTGAACGGAATCCGAGCGGCGGCAAGACACGGCTTTCTTGACTGGCTCTCGAACGCATCGCCGGACGTGCTCTGCGTCCAGGAAACGAAGCTCAGCGCCGACAAACTCCCGCCAGAGCTGCAAGAAATCTCGCCGTACACTAGCCATTTCTCGTTCGCCGAGCGCAAAGGCTATAGCGGAGTTGCGCTTTACTCGAAAACAGAGCCGGTGTCGGTCGAGACTACATTCGGGTCGCCGGAGTTCGACGACGAGGGCCGTCATCAGTTCATCGATTACGGCGACTTCATCCTAGCCAACATCTACTTTCCGAATGGCCGGATGTCCAAAGAGAGACTGGACTACAAACTCGCCTACTACGATGCGTTTCTGAAGTTTGCAGACGGCGTCCGATCCAGCGGGCGCAACCTGGTTGTCTGCGGAGATGTGAATACGGCGCATAAAGAGATAGACATTGCCAGGCCGAAGGCGAACGAAAAGACGTCGGGCTTCTTGCCGATTGAAAGAGAGTGGATGGACACGTTGCTGGGCCACGGTTTTGTCGACAGCTTCAGGATGTTCGACGAATCGCCAGAGAAGTACACATGGTGGTCCCAGCGAGCGAAGGCTCGAGAGCGGAACGTGGGCTGGAGGCTGGACTATTTCTTCGTGAACGAGGAGTTAGCGCCGAGCGTCAAGCGGTCCTGGATCATGGATGACGTAACAGGTTCGGACCACTGTCCGATAGCTCTTGAACTTGATCTTTAGCGCCCGGCGGCGGACGGGATTGTCATTCTGAACTTGATTCAGAATCTCTCGTTGGAGTGGGATCGACGGTCAGATCCCTCCACTTCGGTCGGGATGACAGTGGATTGCTTGATCTGTCAGCCCTCGAACGCGAACCGGCCCCGCTGGAGGCGTTGCGGGGCCGGTCGTAGGCTCGGTCGGTAGCGTTGGTTGGGTGCTACTTGACCGATGCCGGGGTGAACGAGTTGGCTGAGACGCCGTTGGCAAACGTTGAAGGCTTCTCATCTGCCTCGACGTCGTCATCGAACTCAGGCTGGTCGATGAACTCCTTCAGAAGCTCTTCGATTGCCGGCTCGATCAAGTCAACGTCAGGCCAGTCCGGCTCAACCGGGAAGCCGAGGACTCCGGGCACCGACTGCGGCTCAGGAAGAGGCAGCGGGTAGTCGAAGATCGGCGGAACCTGCTGAGGGTCCGGGACCGGGATCGGGTCGATTGGCTGTACGTACGGGTAAGGCCATGGCAGCGCGTAGCGGACTACGATCGCCAGGTGGTCCCTGTACAGCAGCCACTTGCCAACCACCAGGATGTGGCGGACCGGGCGCACGATGTCCGGGTGGTTGGGGTCGACGAGCACACCGTCTTCACCTACAACAGCGCCGGCTGCGTCCGTGACTTCAGGAGCAACGTCCTCGAAGAAAGACGGGTCAGCAGGCTGCGGCTCCGTGTTCGGTAGGTCGCTCGGCCTCAGGAGGACGATGCGGCCTGAAGGTGTGTTCAGGAACGGGCGGCCGTTCTCGAAGACGAGTGTGCCAAGAGCGGCAATCTCACCAGGGAGGATTGGCTGGCGAGGCGGCTTCGGCGGCTCGCAGTGTGTCTTCACACGCACGAACCTGTCGCCTTCCATGTGCAGTTCGTTGCCGTCCGTCTTCCAGTCACCGATCACGACAACGTCGTGTGTGCGCAGGATGTCGGGGCGGGCATCCGTCACCGCGCCTGTGGCAGGGTCAATCTGCACGCTGTCAGAGTTGCGGTGGACGAAGATGACGCCGGACTTGGTGCGGAGGAACCACTGACCGTCTGTGATGATCAATGTGCCGTGTGCGGCCAGCTGCTCATCGCCAACGACGAAGTGGTGGAAGCCACCGCCGCAGTGGTTGCGGACAAACGTGCGGTGAGGCCACTCTTCGATCTCCCGCACCTTGATCACAAGGCCGGTGCTCGCAAGGTCCCACATGCCGACCACGCCGTACTCGCCAAGCGAGATGGACAGGGCGGAGTCTTCTCCGGCTGCAGGCAGTTCAGATGCCAGCTCCGGGATCATGTCGAACGCAAGGTCTGGCAGCTCGAGGCGGACGTTGCCGCGCTCGGTCACAAGCCAGAGTCGGCCGCCGCGCCACACAAGGTCACCATGCAGCGTGATCTCGCTGTGCTTAACGACAATGTTGTCGCCGGGCACGTGAGGTGTGTTGCACGGAATGTGCGGAAGTGCGATGGCCGGGCGGATGTCGCCAGGCGCAAAGGCTGAAGTGGCGTTGATTGCGCGGTGGCCGAAGTCGTTTTCAAAGCTCACGTGGCCCCAGATGGTGCCTTTGCCGCCATGCAGCTCCTTGAGCTTTGCGTAGACTTCTTCGGTCTCGGTGATGACCGACCACCTGTCACAGCCGCGGTCGATGATGAAGTGGCCGCCTGAGGCGGTGTTCGCATCGATCCACTTGATGACGCCGTTCCACTCGTAGAGCTGGTCGGGGTCGACGGGCGCGACGGTGGTCGGGTCGACCTCGCCGGTCTGCGGGTTGAAGCCGACGGCAGTGTTGCCGGGAATGTCGCCGTTTGTGCCGGCGGGCGTTTCAGTGGATTCAGGACGAATGTTTATCGTGCCGTCTTCCGCCACCGCCACCTGGCATGCTGATAGGACGAACAGGAAGAGTACACCCCCGATCAGCAAGAACGGCAGTCTGCTCCGCTTATGCGAAGCGTTGGTGCGGACTTCGTTCAGTAGTTGCATCTTTTAGCTCCGGTGAGCGGCAGGCGCTGCGTGTTATGTCCCATTTACCTGCCGCTATCACTCTTTGGCCGGGAGGTCCGGCCGTGAGCAGTCCCTATGCATCCCCAGACGATCTTTGCTGGCGGAATGTTCCGAGTGCGTTACGGGATGGACGGACGCCGAAGCGAAGTTTTCGAGTTCAGGTTGAGTTGTTGCGAAGTTCGGAGCGAACGACGAGAAAGTGAGCCGAATGGGTCACTTCTGGCTGGCGGGAGGTCTGGTCAGGTCGGAGCCCTGGACGGCTTCAGACCATCGAGTGAGTGACGGTTCCGTGCCCGGTGTCGGAGAACTCTCGCTCCCACCGCTCCTCGATGTCGGCGCGCCAGTCGCGCGCAAGCTGTTCGAGCTCGTCGGCGGTTTCGGAGTGAGCGTTGGCGAGGTTGGTCGACTCTGAGGGGTCTACTGACAGGTCGGAAAGCCAGGCACCGGAGACGGGCTCGGATTCCTCGACGAGCTGGCCGTCTAGGACCAGCTTCCAGTTGCCCCGACGCACCGCGGTTTGGCCGTTCATCTCCCAGAAGATCGGGCGCTCAGCTACACGAGCGCCAGAGGCCAGGTGCGGCAGCAGGCTCGTTCCGTCTAGTTCAATGCCGTCGATCGAGATTCCCGCCGAATCTAGCACCGTCGGCACGATGTCCATCGACGCCGCAGGTGTGTCGATCACCTGTCCGGCCGGAATGGTGCCGGGCCAGTGGACGATGCCAGGTACTCGGATTCCGCCTTCGAACAGCGAGAACTTGTGGCCTTTGAGGCCGCCGGACGTGCCGCCGTAGTAGGGATCCATGTTGCCGTCGAGCCAGTTACGGGACTCTCTCGATGGGCCGTTGTCTGATACGAAGAAGGTGAGCGTGTTCTCAGATTCACCAGCCCGCTCCACCTCGTCCATGATCTCGCCAATTGCATCGTCAACGGCGCTGATCATTGCCGCCATGACCTGCCTGTCCCACGGCAGGTGCGCGAAGCGGTCCATGTACTCCTGCGGCGCGTGCATCGGGTAGTGAGGAGCGTTGAATGGCACGTACATGAAGAACGGGGCGTCGTCGGCCGCCATGCGCCGGATTTCACTGATCGCGCGGTCCTTGATGGCCGCTGTGAAGTACTCGCCGTTCTGCCAGACTTCTTCATTGTTCAGCCAGAGATCATGGACCGGATTGCGCACAGGGTCCTGGTTGCGCGGTCCCCAGTAGAAGATGTGCGAGTAGAAGTCGATGCAGCCGGCGAGAAAGCCGTACCAGTTGTCGAAGCCGTGGTTATGTGGTCGTGACTCGTCGCTTACGCCGAGGTGCCACTTGCCCGACATTGAGGTCCGGTAGCCGTCGCCGCGCAGGTGTGTTGCCAGCGTCGGCGTCGACGGCGGCAGACCTGTTGCGGTGCGGTGCCCCTGCAGAATCGAGCGAACACCGGCGTTGCCTGGATAGCGGCCGGTCAGGAGCGATGCCCGGGACGGGCTGCACACGGGTGAGTTGGAGTACCAGTCCGTGAAGCGGGCACCGTCGGCTGCGAGTCGGTCCAGCTTGGGAGTTCGGAAGTCGGTTGCGCCCATGCAAGACAGATCACCGTAGCCCTGGTCATCGGTCATGAAGATGATGACGTTTGGCCGGTCTGTCATGCCAGCAGCTTCTCCAGGTTGGCTGCCTCACGCTCACGCATGGCCACGTTGACGCGTAGCTTCTCCAGGTGCTGCTGCATCGTCAGCTCGCCTGTTGGCACTTTGTGAGTCTCGAAGAACTTCTCTATTTCGGCCGCTATCTCAGGCTTATTGAGCGAGCGAACGCCGCCTGCCATCCTGACTATCGAGTTGTCCGGGAAGGCCTCGAGCAACTTGTCCCAGTTGTCCGCCACGAAGCGCCAAACCTGCTCACCCTGATCGCGGTTCGATAGCGCATAGCCGATCAGGTACGGGGCGTCCTGCGTGCGAATCTCGCCGTTCATGGTCATCTCAAGCGTATTGGCGATCTCTGCCTCACCCGGGAAGGAGCCGAGGTTAGTCTGGTACCGGCGTTCTTCCTGCGGCGTTGAGGCGTTCTTGAATCGCTGCATGTAGACGGAGTAGTCGTCCGCGGTGCCGTTGCTGGCTACGACTCGAGCTACCGCAGCGGCGACGTTCGGTTCAACCGAAGTTGGGTCTTCGAGGTACCTCGAGTGCAGTTCGCGTGAACGCCGGATAGCGTCCTCGTCTTCTGCGCCTCCGCCGAGTGCGCCTATAAGTGTGCCGCGCAGCTCGGCGTCTCTCGCAGACTCGCCTGACTTCGGCTCCCATCCCAGTCGGTCCAGCGCTGCGCTGTAGAGGTCTGAAAGAGTCTTCTGGAAGTTCTGGCGAGCAGTGCCATCGACAAGGTGGTTGATTGTGCCGAGTCCCGTCATCAGGACCGACCAGACATCGAGGTCTGTTTCGTCTTCGAAGCCCTTTGCGAACTCGAGGAAGTCGGATGCCGATGTTGCGCCTGAGATCATGGCCGCACGCGTGTCGTCTACGAGACCGTAGCGCTCGATTGGCTTGAGTTCGGTCTGCATGCGGGGCGCAAGTGCCTGCAGCATCGGTTGGGAATAGCGGACACGGTAAAAGCCTGAGCCGCCTGCGTTGACGACCAGCCAATCAGGCTCGCCCTTGAGCGAAACCGAAGTGCTGCGATCTGTCAGCAGCACGCGGTCTTCGTGGGTTTCGCCGTTTGCTGAGTAACGCAGCACGACGGGCACCTGCCACAGCGTGCTGTCCCCGCCGTCGACCGGCGTGTACCGGAAGCGGGACTGCGTGAGCCTGAGTTCGGAACCGTCGGTTTCGGCCGAGATGAGCGGATAGCCTTGCTGGAAGATCCACGAGTCCATCACACTGCGAGCGGGCTCGCCAGTGATGTGCTCAATGGCGTCCCACAGGTCAGATGTCTCGGTATTGGCGTACTGGTGCTTGTCCAGGTAGTAGCGGATGCCGTCGCGATAGCGGTCCTCACCGAGGTACTGCTCAAGCATGCGGAGCACCGAGCCGCCCTTTTCGTAGGTCAGCAGATCGAACATGGCGTCTGCGTCCTGCGGTGAGTTGACCTCAACCTCGATAGACCTTGTCTTGTCGAGGGAATCGACGTCGAAGGCTGCGGAGCGATCGAGAGAGAACTGGTCCCAGCGGTGCCAGTCAGGGTTGAAGTCGTTCGCTGCGGCGGTTGCCATGAATGTGGCAAAGGCTTCGTTCAGCCATATGCCGTTCCACCAGCGCATCGTCACAAGGTCGCCGAACCACATATGGGCGATCTCGTGCGCAATCACATCTGCAACCCGCATCAGTTCGGGCTGCGTTGAGCGCTCCTCGTCCATGATGAGCAGAACTTCCCGGTAGGTGATGCAGCCGAGGTTTTCCATGGCGCCGAACGCGAAGTCCGGGACCGCGATCATGTCGAGTTTTTGGCCCGGATACGGAATGCCGTAGTAGTTCGTGAAGTAGCGCAGCGCGTGAGCACCGGCCTTCAGCGCGTAGCCAGTCAGGTGGCCTTTGCCAATCGGGTGGACGATGCGGAGCGGCACGCCATCCACATCGACCGGTTCCGTCGCTTCGAACGGGCCGACGATGAAGGCGACGAGGTAGGTGGACATCTTCATCGTGTCTTCGAAGACGGCGACCTTCTTGCCGTTGCCGTCCGCAGTTTCCGAGATGAGCTGGCCGTTAGAGACAGCGAACAGGTCTTCGGGGACGGTGAGAGTTACGCCGTAGGCAGCCTTGAAGTCCGGCTCGTCAAAGCACGGGAATGCGCGGCGGGCGTCTGTGCTTTCGAACTGCGTCGTAGCGATGAGGCGTTCGTTGCCCGCGGTGTCGTTGAAGCGGGAGAGATAGAAGCCGCGCAGCTTGTCGTTGAGGATGCCGGTGAACGCGAGCCGGACCACGTAGCTGCCGGGCGCGACAGGTTCGGCGAGGGTGATTTCTGCGCGCTCGTCGTCTTCGTGGAGTGTGACGGATGAGGCGTCGGTTGCTTCACCTCCGACGGGTTCGATTGAAGCGCTCTGGATCTCGAGCTCGGCGGCATTCAGCCATATGTCTGAGACGGTCTCGTTTATGTCGGCCTCGATGGCGACGGTGCCCGTGAAGCTAGCCGATTCCAGGTCGGGTTCAAGCGCGATTTCGTAGCGTGACGGGATTACCGTTCGGGGCAGTCGGTACGGGCTGTCTGGGGTGGTCACTGGTGCGGTGGTCCTTGATGGCGCAGAGGAGATGAGGAGCAGAAAACTTGCGGACTGAGATTACCACTGCACCAGCGTGGTCGAGTGGTGATTGCGTTCGGTGGCGGGCTGACTATTCGCCTGGCCATGTCGCCATGTCTGCGAGTGCGTTTGCAATGCGAAGTCTCAGGGCTTCCGCAGACTCAGGCGTCCACTCGTAGAAGCCTTTGCCGGTCTTTGTGCCGAGATTGCCTGACTTGACCTTCTCGGCCAGGATTGCAGGGATGCTCTGTGAGTTGTCGAGCGAAGGCAGAATCTGCCGACTGATGTCCAGTGCCAGGTCGAGGCCGACAATGTCGCGGAGTTCGAACGCTCCGGCTACTGACAGTCTCCGACCGAAGCTGGACTTGACTACTTCGTCGATCTCCTGCGCTGTAGAGACCTCTTCTGAGACCAGGTGCAAGGCTTCCCGGAAGATTGCCGCTTGCAGTCGATTTCCGATGAAGCCTTGAATCTCCTGCTGCACCACTGCCGGTTTCTTGCCGATCGACTCCAGCAGCTTTACCACCGCGGTTATCGTGGAGTTTGAGGTTTCGGGGCCGCGCACAATCTCGACAATCGGCAGCAGGTGCGGCGGGTTGAAGTAGTGGGCTATAGCGATGTTGGCTGTGCGGGTCGTGTTCCTGCCTATGGCGCTGGGCAGAAAGGTGGAGGTGTTGCTGAGCAGGATGGCGTTTGGCTTGCAGTAGACGTCCAGCTTTTCGAATATCTGCTGTTTGAGTTCCAGGTTTTCGCTGGTGGCCTCGATCACGATGTCCGCGTTCTCGACGGTCGTCTTGAGATCAGCCGATGCCGTGATGCACCTGAGCGCCGGGGCGATAGCTTCCTGGCTGATCCGTCCGGTTTCGGCGAGCAGCTTCAGTCCTGTCTCGCAACGTTGAACTGCGCTGTCGAGAAGCTCTTCCGATACGTCGTTGATGGTTACTTCGTGTCCATGCGCGGCGAACTCGAGGGCGATGCCATGACCCATCAGACCTGCGCCAACAACGGCAACACGCATGCGTGTCTTTCTTTGATTGGGCTGGATGAGTGCTGGTGCTGCACGGCCGCCTGGAGACGCCTGCCCTTCACCGTTCTCAAGTTGTGCCAAACGGATTAGCGCTCGTCCGATCCGCAGCCTGAGCGCTTCGGCGCTATCGGGAGTCCAATCGTGCATGCCGAGACCAGTCTTGACCCCGAGGTCACCGCGCTCCACCGCATCAATCATCAGCCGAGACGGCTCTGTCGAAGTGCTTATCTCAGCGAACAGCTCGCCCACGATTGTGGACACAAGGTCCCAACCAATCTGCTCCCAGATCTCGAACGGCCCCGCCGCTGCGAGCCTGCGGCCGAAGCCGTACTTGATTACCGCGTCGATGTCCTGCGGTGTGGCGATGCCCCGTTCGACCAGCGCTGCCGCCTCGCGGTTGAGCGCCGCCTGAAGACGGTTGGCAATGAACCCCGGCATCTCCTTCTTGATGACGACCGGCTTCTTGCCCATTGAGATGTAGAGGGCATGAAGCGTTTCGGGCACTTCCGGATCGGTGTTTGGCGTAGGAACGATTTCAACGAGCGGCAGCAGATGCGGCGGGTTGAAGTAGTGAGCGACGGCGAATCGCTCGGGCCGTTGTGTAGCGTCCGCGAGCTGCGACGGCAGGAAGGACGAAGTGTTGCTAGCGAAGATCGTTTGCTCGGGTGCAGAGGCGGACGCTTTCGCCAGCAGTGAGCGCTTTAGCTTCAGGTATTCGAATACAGCCTCGATGACGAGATCTGCGTCTCCACACGCGTACTCCAGATCGGTCGAGTAGTGGATTCGCTCGCGTGTGGCGGCATGTTCGGCAGGCTCAACCAGCCCGGCTTCGCTCAGCAGCTCGATTCCCTGCTCGACGCGTTCTCTCGCAACATCGAGCGACGCCTCATCGCGATCCACAAGCTGCACAGACCGGCCGTGCACCGCGAACTCCAACGCAATGCCATGGCCCATGAGACCGGCGCCGATCACGCACACATTTTGGATTGGACTGTCCTGCATCTATAGAATGGCCCGACTGTAGCTAAACGCATCGCCAATCACGGGCGCTGGAAAGCGAAGGCGTTTTCAGATGGATGTTCTGCTTGGTTTTCTGATCGGAATGGCGTACCCGCCGATGCTGGTCATAGTAGTCGCATCTTTAAGAGCGGCGCGAGTGTCATTCGGAGTGATCGCTGGAACGGTGACGCTCATCATGCTCGCCGGGCCAGTGGTTTGGGCCATGACCTTCGTAGCGCTCGGAGTTGGCGCCGGGTTCGCTGCGTTCGGCGGCTGGTTAATCGGTCTCGGCATCGCCGGGCTAATGTTCGCCATCTTCGTCAGCTCCAAGGTCCGTCAGATCCGCAACGTCGGGTCGCAGCCGCCGTCTGCGGTAGGACGCTAGACCGAATAGCCGACAGAGCCGTCTTCTCTCATAGGAATGTTGAGAAGGTCTTTCGACACGAACGGCGCAGAGTCGATCTTCGAATCGTCCAGCTCAACACCTATTCCGGGTGCTTCCGGCACCTTGATGTAGCCGCCATCTCGCTCCAACGTGTTCTTGTAGACGGCATGAACCTCGTCCTCGTCGCGCTTCGTGTACTCCTGCGTGACGAAGTTCGGTATCGAGGCATCGATCTGCACCGCGGCGGCCGTCAGCACTGGCCCGAGGTAGTTGTGCGTGGCGACGGCGGAGTGGTAAGACTCGGCGATTGCGGCGATCTTCTTCACCTGGGTTATGCCGCCAGCGAGTCCGAGATCAGGCCGGACGTACTGCGGTCCGCCGTTTTCCAGCAGCTCGCGAAACTCCCAGATCGAATGCATTCGTTCGCCGTTCGCCACTGGGATGCTCGTGCGCTTTGCGATCTCACCCTGGGTGATGATGCTGTCGATCTGTATCGGGTCTTCGTAAAACAGCGGGTGAAATTCGAGCAGCGATTCCGCGAGTGCGACCGCGACCATCGGCGTGAGCTTGCGGTGGATCTCGAGGATGATGTCGACATCCTCACCTGAGCCTTCTCGCAGTGCTGCGACGTTGTCGCGTGTCTCACGGATGAGGCGCGACTGCGTCATCGACTGAAAACCATCCGGCAGAGGGTCGATCTTGACCGCGGTGAAGCCCTCTTCTGCCGCGGCGCGAGCGTTGATGCGCAGACCGTCCGCGGTCGTTCCCTGGTCTGACGCGTCCGGTAGTCGGGAGCCCATGAGCAGGTGGAGCCTGATCTTGTCCCGGGTCTTGCCCCCGAGCAATTGCCATACCGGCGCTTCGAAGTGCTTGCCCTTGATGTCCCAGAGCGCGATGTCGACGGCTGAGACCGCGCCGGAGAGCGCCGAGCCGCGAAAAGGGCCCATGCGGTAGAGGTACTGCCAGTGATGCTCGATCTGCAGCGGGTCTTTGCCGATCAGATAGCCGGAGAACTTCTTGACCATCTGGTCGACGGCTTCCGGGTAGCCCCAGCAGGCCGACTGACCGATGCCGCTGAGACCGCTGTCGGTCCAGATGCGCACGATGTGGTTGCCGGGAGCTGATTCATCTCCCCCGATGAGCATTGATTCGACGCGTTCTATCTTCATTTCTTAGTCGCTCGACATGATGGGTGGATTGCTGGATCGCTGTGTCGCTCTGTGGATTACAGGCAGACGGCGGACAGGATAACCGCTCGAGGGCGAGAATCTTGGCGAAGTTCGCCGAAAACGGCCGACCTATAGATCACTCACCACGTCCGCGACGCCGTGAACGTCAGTCACGCGCGGGTATTCGTCATGCTCGACATGGTTGTTGTACCGGACCATCAGGACGGGGTTCATGCCGAGCTTTTGGGCAGGTCGAAGGTCCGATGAAACACTGTCGCCGACCATCACCGCCCACGGAGGATCGACTTTGGCTCGTTCGAGTGCCGCGTTGAAGATGCGCGGGTCCGGTTTTTCGGCTCCGACGTCGCCCGAAGTGATAGCGAACTCAACTAACCCGGTCAGGCCGACCTCTTCGCACATCTCCTCACCGCCCATTGGCATGTTCGAGAGTGCGGCAAGCCGATAGCCAGACTCCTGGAGTTGCTTTAGACCCGGCGCCACGTCGTCGAACAGCGCCCAGCCGTACTCCTGCTCCCTGACCTTCGCCCACACCTTTGCGGCCGTCTCCAGGTCCACTTCGTGGCCTGCGCCTGCGAGGATGAGCTGCTCGTACCTGGCGAAGAAGCCGTCCCGCTGCTCAGGCGACATGAGCCGGACAGGCGACTTCGAGTTTTGGACAGACATGAAGTGGTCTGCCCGTTGATAGCCCCGGCCGATGCCATCGTGGTCCAAATGAAGGCCGAGCTGCGCGGCAGCAGATTGTTGGATCGTTTCACGAGGCGGGTCGAATCCCGCGAGCGTTCCGTAGACATCGAAGAAGATGATTTCAGGTCTGTCTGCAGCCAATCGCTAAAGCTCCCTTGCGAGGACAAGTGCGCCGACCCACGCTGCGCCCGAATCTTTGAGCGCTGTGGCGCAGGCGTTGAGGGTGGCGCCGGTCGTCATTACATCGTCGACTAACAGTATCCGCAGTTCATTGAGATTGGTCGTCGCTCTGAACGCATGCTGAACGTTTGCTGTTCGCTCCTCGATGCTCTCAGTCCTGGCCTGCGGCGTGCCATCTGCAGTTCGCTCCAGCAAGCCGGAATTCAAAGTGATACCCGATGACTCGGAGATCTGCCGAGCGAGAAGTTCCGACTGGTTGTAGCCGCGTGAACGGAGCCGCGAGCGTGAGATCGGAACCGGGACGATCGTATCGATAGGAGTTCGATTCGGATTGGGCATCGATTCGGCCATAAGCGTGCCTAAGCGACCGGAGATGGCTCGGATGTCTTTGTACTTGAGCGCCGTGACGGCATCGCGTATCTCCGACTGATAAGTGAACACTGCGATCGCCCTGTTCAGGGCCGGCGGATCCGAAAAGCAGTTTTCACAAGTGCCGCTCCGCGATGGCAACGCGCAGGTGCGGCACACTTCAGACGCTTGCAGACGCGTCGATGCAGTCTCGCAGCTCGTACAGAACAGGCTGCCGTCTGCGCCGCAGTGGACGCAGCGCTGTGGGAACAGCAGATCAGTTGCGGTCTGAACCGCTGATAAGAGCGCTGACTTCACAGGATTCCCATTCAGGTGGCTGTTCGATATCTCGGCTTGACAATAGAATAGACGGCGATCGGTCTGGCTGTCCCTGTGGGCGCTGTTGACCGATTGTTGAACCCGCGGTCGCAACCGTTCAGGTGCCAATTCACGGCAGCAGACAGGAGAGTCAGATGGACCTCACGATCAGCAGTCAGCACACAACGTTGACCGATGCCATGAAGGACTACGCGGAGAAGCGGATGGCCAAGCTGGACGACCGCTTCAACTTCGATGTGAAGGTGAACCTGCGTATTCGTAAAGAGGGCACGAAACGTGAGGAAGACCGCTTTATCGCTGAGGTGACAATACCGCTTAAGCGCGGGTTCATTCGCTCAGAGGAACGCGCTGATACACCGTACGCCGCGATCGATCTGGTCCAGACGAATGTCGAGCGACGGATCAGGCGCTACAAGACCCGGTTCAACAAGCGTCGGCGTGAGAACGCCAATGGGCTTGAGGCTGAGATTGCTGAGCAGTTGGCGGCGTCAGACGCGGCTGCCGCTGAACCTGAGGAAGAGGTGTTGGAGCTTGAGTTCGGGCAGCTTGTCCGGACTAAGAAGCACGACATGCCTCCGATCACGGTGCAGGAGGCGACGGCTCAGATGGACCTGCTGGGCCACAACTTCTTCATGTTCAAGAACCGCGAAAACGGCCAGATCAATGTGGTGTACCGCAGGCACGACGATGACTACGGTCTGATCGTGCCAGCTGATGAGAGCGTCCAGGCCGGTTAACGGCTGACGGTCTGCGGCGGCTGGTACTCGTAGATGGTTACCGTGCCTTCGGAGTAAACAGGCGTGAGACCGAACGCCTGCATGCGTCCGAACTTGTCGAGCCCGCTCGCCGGATAGGTGATTCGTTCGAGTTGGCCGAGGTAGACGTACCGCACATCGTACCTGTCGAGCAGTTGTACGGCATCAGTGATCGACCCCGTGCTGTAGAAGCTGTCTACCTCGAACCTGCGCTGCGTGACTGCCCAGGCGTACTGGACTCTCTGCTGGCGCTGGTGCCAGTCCCAGCCGATTACCGCTGGCAGACCGGTGTTGATGGAAACCCTGCCGCCCCACCGGTAAAGGTCGGTCAGCCCCTCGACGATAACCGGCGAGCCTTCCACGTTGCGTTGCAGCCACTCGATCGCTTGCAGGTCGTCGGCGAGCGTAATTGGACTGCGACCTCCGTCCAGCCGGTTTTCGAAGTGAACCGCTGTCTCCATATAGGCAGTGCCGTCGAGGCCGGTGTCAGCGGTGCTAAAGCGGTCCTTCAGCCGAACGTCGGTGCCGAGAATCGGGTAGATCATCACGCCGATGAACAGCACGATGAGAGCGCCCGCCCATGCGGTCTTCGTGGCCGCTGAGAGCTGGTTGGAGAACGACGGTGTTGAGAAGCTGAAGCGAGGGAAGGCGAAACGGCCGTCTGACCACATGAGCCAGAACAGATAGCCGGACGCCAGCGCAAGCAGCCACCATGCCTGCAAGTAGAACTTGAAGACGGTGTTCATGCGGCCGATGTCGTCTTTGACCGTGAAGATGTCGACACCGCCGCCAAGCGCCATCGCCATGACCACGAAGCCCGAGACCACCATGACGTAGCGCGCCCCAGGCTTCCCGGACGTGTACGCGAGCGCCGTTGCTCCAGCCGCTGCGAGTGCCACAAGCGTGGTGAACGCAATGGTGCTGAATGGCGTGAACATGAACGTCAGCGCAACCGCGCCGAGCATCACGACGGCGAGCGGACCAATCGAAACCGGTAGCTGGTATTGCTCTGCATATGCCTGGTAACGGGCCCATGCTGCAGGTGCCCTGTCTCGTACCTCGAAAAATACCCAACTGAGCACGACGAGCAGGAAGATCGAGTGCACCGCCCAGTAGGTGCCAATCGGCGTCTTGAAGTCACTTTGCAGGACGCCGTTGTTAAACAGCTCGAAGTTGATGTGGAACGGCAGGTAGACGATGTAGCCGACCGCCGCCACGAAGATCCACTTGAGCGCGCCACTGGCAATCCGGGCTGTAATCGGCTTGCGCTGTACCAACAGCTCTCCCACCATCACCGCGCCTCCGGCAAGCAGCAACTGCGTTGGGAAGTCCCAGGCGTTGATGATGCGCAGCGCCCCGACAGCGACGCCGAGGAACGCAAGCCTGCCCCAGTTCTGCCACAGCGGCTCTCGGCTGCCGATTCGCAGGAATACCGAAACGGCGAGTGCCAGCGCGAGCAGCGCGAACGGAATCACGATCATGTGCGCGTGAAGGTCCGCGAAAAGAAATGAGAAGAACGGGAACTCGGTGATCTCGTTGCCGCCGGTTCCGCCTTCGAACATGCGTGAGCTCCGCCAGAAGTCGAACCTCCAGAACTGCTGGTTCGGACCGGTGTATCGGTCCCAGATCTGCGCCAAGCCATCGATATTGCCGGCCACCGCAACGAACAGCGCTCCGAGTAGTCCTGCGACAACCGGCGTACGGGAACGGACGACCGTTGATGCTCCCTTCCTTGCGGCAGCGGTCAGCGAAGCGAGGTTGTAGACGATGGAGAAGGCGGCGCCGAAGGTGAATGCGAATAGCAGTGGAACGGCGAGGTTGTAGGCGATCGATGGCACGATGCCGGTGAGGCGGATCATGTCGGCCACCAGGAACTGTCCGAAGTAGTAGTAGTTGAGGAAGCCTCCAGCAAACCACGGATCGAACGGCGGCATCACCGACGAACGGGTCACCGCGTTGAGGTAGGCGAAGTCCATCGGCTTTTCGCCACCTCGGAACGGGTGCCAGAGGTCCGGGTTGGCGAACCTGATGGCGAGGAAGGCCATGAACGCGGCGAGGAACAGGACTTCGGACAGGACGACTGTGCGCCGGTTGTCTCGGAAGAACCGCTTCATCTCAGGGCCGCGTCGCCAGACGGCAAACCCGGAAAAAGCGCCGAGGACGAGCAGGCCGGCGAACGCTCCGCCGAAGCCGAACTCAAGGACTCCGACGCTTGCGAGCAGCCATGTGACGGTTGCTGCGATCAGCAGCCCGAGCGGCTTGGCGAGCAGATAGCCACGATCAGGGAAGGGCCTGAAGAGCACAAAGGCGAGCGGGACTGCGAACAGAGCAAAGATCTCAGCTGCCAGCAACCACACTATCCAGCTTGCGCCTTCGGGCAGACCCCGGAGGAACGCGAGGTCGGTCCATGTTCCGCCAGAGCGCTGTTGCGCCAAATCATCTTCGTCGAGTAGCAGTCCTACCTGCCGGTTGATCTGCGGAGTTGTGCTGCCGATGCCTATCTCGCGGAGCATCGTCACGCTGTCGAGTCTGCCGGTGTTCTCGAAAATGAGCACCTGAGGGTGGTCGTAGACCGAGAAGCTCTCGTCCGCCCAGCCGGGAGCGACTGTCAGCAGGCTTCCAGTCGGTTGCTCGAAGCCTGCGGGCGGATCGAAGCTGACCCTTGTGAACTGGTCTTCACGGTAGGTGACTCCCAGCGACTCCACGGGCCTTGTATCTGCAAAGACCAGTTCGTATCCGAGCGAACCGTCGAAGAGCCGCTCGTAGTACTCAGTGCTCATCGGATACCGCTCAGGTAGTCGCGGAATCGTTCCGTACAGGCGATTGCTGAAGAGGACGAGATAATCGGCTTCTGAGAGTGAGCCGGTTATGCGGTTGAACTTATCGACGCTATCCGGGTTGTAAAGCTCGAGCCTCGTATGCACGAACTCGATGCCGGGCCTGCCGGGGATCCCTTCCTCCCAGTGCTCCTGTACGACACGTGAGCCTGGTTGAGCGTTCTGCTGCAGCCAGTCGGAAGCGGCCTGTCCAGGATGCGGGCCGGAGTAGACCGACATGAATGACAGTGCGTAGTGGCCCGTGAAGACGAGCATGATGACGGCTGGCGCTGCGACTAGATATCGTCTCTGCGGCCAGACGGCGTTGAGCAGATCGCCAAGCCACAGCAGTGTGCGTGCTCCGTAGAGGACCAGGAACGGCACGAGTGGGACCATGTAGCGCAAGAACTTGACGTCGAACCAGCCAGTGATGAGCAGATACGGGATGACCCATGCGAGGATCACCAGGTCGACCTTGCGGCGTCCGAACCATGCGAAGGCGACACCGGCCAGCAGTCCAACCCAGACCACGATTCCCATCGCAGGGCCGAGTCCCCAGAAGCCAAGTTGGAACACCTGGTACCAGTAGCGAGGCGTGTCTGCGTACTGGCGCGTGAACGGCCAGTCGTTTATTCGGCGGACCATTTCGCTTTGATCGCTGATGTTGCCGAAGAAGGTGTCGAGGTCGAGGAACATGTAAGGCTGCGTCACCAGCACTGCGGCGAACGCCACTCCCGATGCGACCAGTAACGCCTTGAACGCCTGCCACTGCCTTACCGCGGCGGATGGTGAGCGCCAACCCTGGAGGTTCAGGATGTCTCCCGGCTTCGACAGCGCGTAGATAAGCAGGCTCACGACCACTGCAACACCGAGTGGAGATACAGAGAACTTGGTCGCGAAGCCAAGCCCCGCCATCAGTCCCATCAGCGCCGCGTCCGAGGTGCGGCCGTGATACGCCACGCGGATCGCGAAGTACACGGTCGCCACGATGAACGTCGTCATTAGCGAGTCGACGGCGAAGAAGTGAGATAGCTGGATGTTCAGCACAGCGAGCGAGATCATTCCAGCGGCCAGGAAGCCGACTCTGCGCGAGAACCAACGTGATCCGATGAAGAAGACGAGGGCGACCGTGACTGTGTCGGCGAGTGCGGAGAGGACTCGGCCCGGGAAGCGGAGGTCGAAGAGGTTCAGATCGTCTTCGAGGAACAGCTGTGCGCCGTACTGGACGCTCTTGAGCATGTAGTGCGGCAGGCTGCCCCAGTTGAAGGAGCCTGGATGCAGCGGGCTCTCTTTAGTGAAGAGGGTGTCGAGCTCGTCAGACTCCGGGAATTCGAGCTGTTCGACCTGGAACAGGAATGCTCGCTCGTCTGGATGGAACAACCCGCCCTGGTCCCAGTTAATGCCGTAGATGCGGACGGCGAGCGCGAAAGCGAGGAGCGCGAAGAGGCCGATTGCGACGCGGTGACGGCGCAACCATGCCCTGGACGGGTTCATCTGAGGGATTTCAGGGACGGTCATTCGGTTCGAATCGGAAGTCGTCTGGTCTGTCTCTGGCGGAGCTGAAGGTCCGTCCTCTGTTAGCCGGTTTGCCGTTCCGGCACCTTGCACCGCTTGTTTTCGCCTTCAGCTTATTCGTTAGAAGCGCCTGTGCAACAGCGAGTGAACCGCAGTGTTCAGACCGTTCCATGCTCCAAGGTGTCGCTCTCACAATAGAGCCTTCGTCTGCACATATACGGCGACGCAGCGCTTAAGAGACGTGTGCTGACAGGTTGCCATTGTGGGCGAAGGAGTCATGAAAGAAGGTGAATTGACCCTCGGGAGAGCCGGGCTTAGGCTGAATCTGCTGGCTGTCGCTTTCTCTTATCGAATCACATCGCGGACTGTGGGAGCACATGGAAGAAAAGATCTCGGGTAACGGCGCGCTTTCTTTTGAACGTTCGGTGTTGGACAACGGATTGCGTGTGTTGACCAGCACGCTCCCTTACACGAACGCTGTGAGCATCAACTTCCTGTTCGGGGCGGGTTCGAGGTATGAGAGCGACGAGTTAGCCGGCGCTTCACACCTGTTCGAGCACATGCTGTTCAAGGGCACGAAGTCTCGTCCGACGCCGCGAGATGTCTCGGAGGTAGTTGAGGGTGTAGGTGGCGCGCTTAACGCCTTCACGGACAAGGAACTGACCGGCTACTGGTGCCGTCTCGCCCGTCCGCACTATCGTGAAGGCATCGACCTGATCGCCGATATGGTGCGCAACTCCCTGCTGCGGCAGTCCGACATAGACCGGGAGAAGCAGGTCGTCTACGAGGAGATTCGAGCGACGAACGACTCGCCTGCCGGCCGAGCTGCGATGACGCTTGAGGAGCTGCTGTGGCCGGATCAGCCGCTCGGCAGAGACGTTGCTGGCTCTATCGAGTCAGTTGGAGCTATAACCCGCGAGCAGATGGTCGACTACCTGCACACGCAGTATGTCTCGTCGAATACCGTCGTCGCGATCGCCGGAAACATCCAACACGCGGATGTTGTCAACCAGCTTGAAGACCTGATGGGTGACCTGCCAAACGGTGAGCCGCTACCCATCAGTGAGTTCGAGGACAACCTGCAAGGCCCGGTGGCGAAGGTTGAGAACAGGCCTACCGAGCAGGCGCACCTTACGATCGGCATGCACGGCCTTTCGATGAGTGACGACGATAGACATGCACTGAACCTGATGTCAGTGATACTTGGTGAGACGATGAGCAGCCGGCTTTTCGAGGAGATACGTGAGCAGCGCGGGCTCGCATACGACATCCACAGCTCTGTCCACTCACTACTCGACACCGGTGTCATGATGATCGGCGCCGGCATCGACCCTGCTCGGGTGCAGGAAGCTGTTCCGGTTATCGTGCAAGAGGTCGCGCGCATGCACGAGGGCGTTACTGAAAAAGAGTTCTCGCAGGCCAAGGAACTCACGAAGGGCCGGATGATGCTGCGCATGGAGGAGAGTCGCGTAGTCGCCGGATTCCTTGGTGGGCAGGAGTTGTTGAGGGGCGAGGTCAGAACTGTCGAGCAGGTGCTGGCGGACATCGACGCGGTGGAGATAGACGACATCGCGGATGTCGCAAAGCGCGTAATCCGCCAGGACAAGATGGCGCTTTCGATGGTTGGTCCGTTCGAGGACCCGGCGCCTTTCCAGGAAGCGATGAAGTTCTAGCTGACAGAGGCCTCAAAATCGTCCCAACCGGGTTCCGTGTAAGTTGAATTTCCGCTGGAAACGGCAGTGAAAAGACTTGGGGAAACAGCGCTAGAAGGCGTAGCTTTTTATGCATGTTGACCCGCCAGCCTCCTCCACCCGATTTCGAATGGACATCTGAGAGCATTCGCGCGCTGCGCAGCCACCTCGGACAGTCACAGGCAGCTCTCGCTCGCGAGCTCGGCATTCGCCAGCAGACGGTTAGCGAGTGGGAGACTGGAATGTATAAGCCCCGCGGCGCCTCGATCACGATTCTGACGCTGCTGGCTGTGAGCTCAGGCTTCCAGTTTGACCTTCCGGCGGCGCGGGAATCGTCGTCTGACACCAAGGCCTCCAGACCTCGCAGCGGCTCAGGCTCCTCGCGCCAGACTCCGTACACGAGCCCGCGTGAAGTTAAGGGCCCGCGCACGCACCCGGACTGGGTCCGCACCTCCGCGATCTCTACCGACGCTACAGGCACTCGCAACTATTCGAGCCGAGAGCCGAGAGCCCAGCTTGGTTTCAGGGACGGCGAGATCCCGATGTAGCACCGGCCATCTGCCGATGTTCTGCCTCCTCAATAGTCCCTGACCAACGCCGTGCCGTTCTGGTGCGCGTTCGTTGACACCTGTCCTGTACCGCCCTAGCATTCCGCGCCACTGAGACGAGTTGGTTTCAGTTGCATGTCCCGATACCGGGGCTTGAAGTGATCAACCTGCGTGCGCGGCCGTTTTTGCTGCCAGGCATGTGACAGCAGGACGGCTTGGCTGCGGCCGCGTGCCCGGAGCAACGGAGCGGCCGCGTGGCAGAACAAACGAGAGCCTACATCCTGGTTGAGACGTCGGTCGGAAAGACCGGAGAAGTGATCGAAAGCCTCCGGAAACTGCCTTCGATGGCTAATGTCGATGCCGTCACGGGGCCGTTCGACATTGTCGCCGTGGCAGAAGCAGATACTCTCAACGCGATCGGTGACCTCATCAGTGACGGCATGCACCGGATTCCCGGAATCGTCAAGACGATTACATGCCTGACGGTCAAGTATCAAGAATAGATTTCTCAACGGCTGGCGAATGGGCTTCACTCAGACCCAAGAGCTTCCTCTATGCGATTCGCGTTTACCCCTGAAGACGAGCAGTTCCGGTCTGAGTTGCGTTCGTTCCTCGCAGACCAGTTGCCGGACGGCTGGACCGGTCCTGTTGATGAGTCTTCAGACGATGGTTGGGCGCTAAACCAGAAGTTGAAGAAGGCGCTGGCGGACCACGGATGGCTGGTGATGCATTGGCCGGAGAAGTACGGAGGCCAGGACGCCTCGTCGCTCCGCAACATTATCTTTGCCGAAGAGATGGCTTACCACCGGGCGCCCGGCAACGACCGCTTTGGCACCCGCATGATCGGCCCGGTGCTGATGCACTACGGCAACGAGGAGCAGAAGTCCGAGTACCTCCCTGCCATCGCTTCTGGGAGCATCCAATGGTGCCAGGGCTATTCGGAGCCAGACGCCGGGTCCGACTTGGCGGCGCTAAAGACACGTGCTGTCCTGAACGGCGATAAGTTCATCGTCAATGGCGCCAAGATCTGGACGTCACTGGCGCACCGTGCGGACATGATGTTCATGCTGGCGCGAACCGACCCGGACGCTCCAAAGCACCGCGGGATCTCAATGCTTCTGCTGGATATGAACACACCTGGCGTAGAGGTGAGGCCGATCCACAACATGGCCGGTTCACACAGCTTCAACCAGGTGACCTTCGACGATGTAGAGGTGCCAGTCGAGAACCTGGTTGGTGATCTCAACAACGGGTGGCGCGTAGGGATGTCTCTGCTGAACAATGAGCGGTCCGGCATCGACTATGTGGCATGGGCGCAGCGAGCATGGGATGAGCTGGCCCAGTTCTGCAGGGATGAGAAAGCGCCGAACGGACTACCACTGTCAGCGGAGCCATCCGTGCGTGCGAAGATGGCAGAGCTCGATGCTGAGATCGAAAGCGCCCGTCTGCTCGCGTATGACGTGGCGTGGCACCAGGAGCAGGGTGAGGCTCCGGCTGATGTCGCGTCGATGAGCAAATTGACCGGCACGGTGGCGAACAAGAATGTTCTCGACTACGCAATGCAGCTTCTCGGAATGTACGGCGTACTGGAGAAGGATTCACCGCATGCGAAGCTCGAAGGACGCTTCTTCAAGATGCGGATGTTCTACACGTCAGGCGAGATTCTGGCCGGGACGACGGAGATACAGAAAAACCTGATTGCGTGGAGAGGACTGGAGTTGCCGCGGGTTTAGCGCGGACACGCTGCGATGGAACTTGGATTCGACGAAACAGAAGAGATGATCCGAGTTAGCGCCCGGGAGTTCCTGGGCCGCGAGGCCGGACCGCAACTTGCTCGCAACGGCGACGCTGAAGCGTTCTGGGGCAAGGTTGTAGAGCTTGGCTGGACCGGACTGGCAGTCAGCGAAGAGTTCGGCGGCTCCGACATGGGGCTCATGGCCCTGGGAGTGTTGATGGAGCAGTGGGGAGCGCACCTCGGGCGTGGTCCACTGTTCGAGTCGGCGGTGCTTGTAGGGCCGGCGCTTGAGGCGGAAGCGGGCGAACGGACTAAGAAAGAGGTCCTGCCTCAACTCGCAGATGGGAGCAGCTCGGCGACAATCGCCGTGTTGGAAGAGTCGGCTTCGTGGCGACCTGAGGATGTTCGAGCCACCGCTGTCAAGATCGGTAGCGGTTGGGCGATCACCGGAGTCAAGCACTTCGTGAGCTACGGCGATCAGGCCTCTCGAGTCCTTGTCGCAGCCAGGACGGGCGATGGCACGCGCGACGTTTCGCTGTTCCTGGTAGACCGTGACGCTGAGGGCGTAAGCAGTGAATCGCTCAACCACGCGACAGGCACTCCGACGGCAGTATTGACCTTCAACGAGACCACGGTCGATGAGTCACGCCTGGTCGGCGATGAGAATGGGGGCTGGCCGATAGTCGAGGCGCTGATGCAGCGAGGTGCGGCGTTCAGGGCTGCACAGATGGCCGGGCTGGGGCGTGAAGTGCTGGAGATGACCTCGGCGTACGTAAAAGACCGAAAGCAGTTCGGCGTACCGATAGGCTCGTTCCAGGCGGTGCAGCACCACCTTGCGGACATGGCTGTTTCTGTACGGCGCGTTGAGCACCTGGCACGACAGGCTGTGTGGAGTGTCGCCGAAGGAAGCCCGGACGCGGCAAAGCAGGTTTCACGAGCCAAGCAGGCGGCAAGTGAGCTTATTCCGCAGGTTTGCTGGACGGCGCACCAGTGTCACGGCGCGATAGGATTCACCGAAGAACACGACCTGCACCTGTACACGAGGTACGCGCTGGCGTGGGCAGCGGAGTTCGGTGATTCGTCAGCGCACACCGAGAAACTGGCGGATGCGCTTGAGCTGTAGTGCGGTCGATGTGTCGGCCGCACTGAAGGAACGTTCGATATGTGGCGAGATGTAGACGACGAAGAGGCCGCAGCTGACCCGGGGTGCGTTTTCTGCCGAATAGTCGTTGGGACCCTTCCCAGCAGGCAGGTTTACGCCGACGACGAGATCATCGCATTTCATGACGTTACGCCCGTCGCTAAAGTGCATGTGCTGGTCATACCGAAGCAGCATGTGACTCGTCTAGAGGAAGCAACTGAGATCGACGATGAGCTCCTCGGGCGCATGATCAGAGTTGGTTCGCAAGTGGCGCAGGAGCTGGGCATCTCGGAAAGCGGATACAGGCTGGCGCTTAACCAGGGAGCCGATGCTGGACAGGTGCTGGATCATCTGCATCTGCACGTGATGGGCGGCCAGAACCTCTATCCGCTCGGCGAAACGAGCACCGGCACTGAGGGCTGACCTGGCTGATTTTCGGGGCGAACCAGTGCCGTTTCATGCGGTACTTACGGTCCGTTCGCTGACAGTTGCGAAGCAGTATCCTTGCGCGCATAATGAGGCCGATCACCGTCAGGTGGGCTCCCAAAGCTATTTGAACTGGTGACCGGCCGCGTGGCCGAACCCGCCGGCGAACTCCTCCTCGCCGGCCAACGCGACGAGATGAAAGGAGCGGGTTTTTTTGCATCCGTTCGCGTATGTTGCACCCAAGACCGTAGATGAAGCCGTGGCGGTCCTAGAAAAGCACGGCGAAAGAGCACGTCCGATAGCCGGCGGCACCGACCTCCTGGTGCAGGCTCGAGGCGGACGGTTCGACCTCGACGCTGTTGTCGATATCAAGAAGATCCCTGAGCTCGTCTCTATCAAGAACGACGACTCCGGACTGGAGTTCGGCGCCGCGGTGCCGTGCTACCAGCTCTACGAGAACCCGGAGCTATCTGCTGAGTATCCTGGGCTGATGGACGCCGCATCCCTGATCGGCGGCATCCAGATCCAGTCACGGGCCGGGCTTGGAGGCAACCTCTGCAACTCCACTCCCAGTGGAGACGGTATCTGCCCACTGATCGTTCACTATGGGACTGCGGTTATCGCGGGACCGAGTGGACGTCGAGAGCTTCCTGTTGAGGACTTCTGCACCGGCCCTGGCCGGAACGATCTAAAGCAGGGCGAGATGCTGGTGAGCCTCAAGTTCCCGAAGCCGTCTTCGACTTTCGGTGCTGCATACGAGCGCTTCATACCTCGAAATGAGATGGACATTGCGGTGGCCGGTGTGGCTGCGTCGGTTGAGCTGGATTCGGGAGGCAACATCGCCAAGGCACGCGTTGCTCTCTGTGCAGTCGGCCCGACGCCCATTCTGGCCGAGGCCGCAGGTGCTGCGCTTGTTGGAAAGAGCGCTGATGATGAGGCGGCGATAGAGGCTGCCGGTGCTGCCGCTGCCGAAGCTGCAAGTCCAATCAGCGACATGCGCGGGACTGTAGAGCAGCGTAAGCACCTGGTAGATGTGCTAACTAAGCGAATGGTCAAGAAGGCTGTTGAAAGGGCGAGGAGCTAGCATGGACGTTCCAGCAAAAGTTCACGTAAGAACCACTATCAACGGCCAACCCCAGGAGTTCCTGGTCCCGCCTTACATGAGCCTGCTCGACACGATTCGTGAGATTGCGGGCCTGACCGGAACCAAGGAAGGCTGTCTGGATGGCAACTGCGGGGCTTGCACAGTCAATGTCGACGGACGAATCGTTGACTCATGTCTCGTGCTTGGAGCCGAGGTTGACGGCAAGAACGTGACGACGGTCGAAGGCCTGGCCACCCGGGACGGGCTGCACCCGCTGCAGCAGGCGTTCCTCGAAGAGGCGGCCCTGCAGTGCGGTATCTGCACCCCCGGCTTCCTGGTTGCGGCGAAGGGACTGCTCGACAACGAGCCAAAGCCCGATGAGGGCCGTATCAGGCACTGGCTGGCAGGCAATCTCTGCCGCTGCACCGGATACGACAAGATCGTGAGAGCGGTCCAGAAGGCCGCAGCGGCTACCTAACGGATTCGACACAAGATGGGCCAGTGCGCCCCGAATGGCTGCCCTGAGGGCAAAAAGCCAAAGGACTAAGCGAATGGTTAGCACTTTTGAACCGAAGTCCGACTACAAGGTGATCGGCACAAGGCCGATTCGCCACGACGGACTGGACAAGGTGACCGGACGGGCCGTCTACGGCGCGGACATCAAGCTGCCGGGCCTGCTGTGGGCGGTTGTCGTCAGGAGCCCGCATGCACACGCTCTGGTCAAGAGTGTTGACACATCGGCCGCAGAGGCGATGGACGGTGTCTATGCCGTCATGACCGGCGCCGACATTCCGAAGCACGACGACAAAGTGGTCGACCTCGGTGAGGGCGCTACCAACCTCAAGTGGGCCGCAGACAACATCATGGCCGACGAAAAGGTGGTCTACCAGGGCCACGCAGTCGCCGCCGTTGCTGCCACCGACCGCTATCTTGCGGAAGTGGCCGCGGATGCGATCAAGGTCGAGTACGAGGTACTGCCTAACGCAACCAACGTCCGGGACGCGCTGGCTCCCGACGCTCCGGTTATCCTCGAAGACCTCGTTGGTGATGACCTTGGCGAAGAGGTGCGAAACACCAACATGGCGTCGCACTTCCGCCACGAGTTTGGAGACGTCGAAGGCGGATTCGCGAAGGCCGACCATGTGCTTGAGCGTGAGTACTCGATGCAGATGGTCCACCAGGGCTACATTGAGCCGCACAATGCCACCGCCATCTGGGACCAGGAAGACCGGATAAAGATCTGGACCAGCACGCAGGGAGCATTCCCGGTGCGGACGCAGACGGCGGGCATATTGCAGATGCCTGAGTCCAGGCTAAAGGTAACTCCGCTCGAGATTGGCGGAGGGTTCGGAGGCAAGATTCCGATTTACCTCGAGCCAATCTGCGCCATTCTCTCGAAGAAATCAGGCGGCCGGCCGGTCAAGGGCATCATGGAGCGCAAGTCCGTGTTCGAGGCCAGTGGTCCGGCTCCCGGTGGTGTACTCACAGTGAAGCTTGGCGCCACCAACGACGGCAAGCTTGTGGCTGCCGAGACCGACATGAAGCTTGAGGCCGGCGGATACCCGGGTGCAGCTGTCGGTGCCGCCGCAATGTGTGTTTTCTCCTGCTACGACATCCCGAACACCCGTATCGACGGTTGGGACGTTGTTGTGAACAAGCCGAAGTCCGCTGCTTACAGGGCGCCGGGCTCTCCACAGGCTGCCTACGCCATGGAGTCTGCGGTTGACGAGCTTTGCGAACAGGCAGGCTTCGACAAGATGCAATTCCGTGTGGACAACGCGGCGAAGGAAGGCACCAGGCGCGGCGATGGCGTCATCTTCCCTCGCATTGGCATGGAAGAGGTTCTTGAGGCGACCAAGGCCACCGACCACTGGAAGTCGGACATTGGCGAGCCTTCTAAGCCCGGCAACAAGCGGGGCCGAGGCATTGCTTCCGGCTACTGGTTCAACGTCGGACTGAAGTCCAGCGTGAACCTTGCCCTTAACAACGATGGAACGGTCGAGCTGGTGGAAGGCTCGACGGACATTGGTGGCACTCGCGCTTCGATCTCCATGCAGGCGGCCGAGGTCCTGGGTATCGCTGCAGAAGATGTCAGGCCCACGGTTGTGGACACGGACACCGTCGGCTATACCGATGTGACCGGAGGTTCCAGGACGACTTATGCCACTGGCTATGCGGCCTGGAAAGCGGCCAACTCGATGGTTGAAGAGCTGACGAAACGTGCTGCTCTGCTCTGGGACATCGACGAGGATGGCGTGCAGTTCGAGGACGGTGTGTTCAGCTCCAAGGCTGACTCAGAGCTGCAGATCTCGTTCAAGGATCTTGCTGGCAAGCTGAACGACACGGGTGGCCCGGTGAACACGACCGGTTCTGTAGACCTCGAGGCTGCGGGCGGCGCGTTTGGCACGCACATATGCGACCTGGAGATCGACCCGGATACCGGCAAGACAGACGTCGTGAGGTACACAGTTATCCAGGACGTAGGCAAGGCGATTCACCCTTCATATGTCGAAGGACAGTTGCAGGGTGGCGCTGCTCAGGGCATCGGTTGGGCGCTGAACGAAGAGTACTTCATGAATGATGCTGGCTCGATGACCAACTCGAGCTACCTGGACTACAGGATGCCTACTTCGCTGGACCTGCCGGAGATCGAGACGGAGATAGTTGAGGTGCCGAACCCGATTCACCCGTTCGGTGTCCGCGGTGTTGGTGAGGTTCCGATCTGCCCGCCGATTCCTGCGGTGGCTAACGCTATCGAGGATGCACTCGGCGTGAGGATCTACGAGACGCCGATGAACGCAGGCCGGATAATCGCAGCGCTGGAAGAGAACGGCGACTAGCGACAGGATCGCAACAGACCTTTAACGAGGCCGGGCCATCTGCACAACAGATGCCCGGCCTCGTAGTTTAAGATAGGCCTGATTTTCAGCTTCTACTCCTGCACATGTGCGCCGCTGTCCAGGCGATTTCGCTGCAGATAGAGCATTCGTCGAAACGACACTCAGAGTTTCCGGGAGATGTAGATGGTCCAGACATTTGACCCGAAGAGCGATTACAAGGTTGTCGGGACTCGCCCGATCCGCCATGACGGCCTGGAGAAGGTGACGGGGCGTGCTGTTTACGGCGCTGATGTGAAGGTGCCGGGACTGATCTGGGGCGAGGTCCTTCGCAGTCCACATGCGCACGCAAGGATCAAGAGCATCGACACTTCGGAGGCTGAGAAAGCGCCGGGTGTCTTTGCGGTAGTCACCAATGCCGACTTTCCGGCGCCGCGTTCGGGCGAGATAGACACCGGCGAAGATGTGGTCAACTTTGAGCGTGACACCAAGAACCTGCTGGCGAAGGACAAGGTGCTCTACAAGGGCCACGCTGTCGCAGCGGTCGCCGCGAGTGATCGGAATACTGCGCTTGAGGCGACGAAGCTGATCAAGGTCGAGTACGAGCAGTTGACACCTGTCCGCAATGTTGACGAGGCGATGGCAGCAGACGCTCCGATTCTTCTGGAGGATCTCGTTGGTGATCACCTCGGCGAAGACGTGAAGGACACGAATGTCGCCCGCCATTTCAGGCACGAGTTTGGTGATCTTGAGCGAGGGTTTGCCGAGTCTGATCTCGTGGTTGAAGAGACCTTCACCCTGCAGATGGTCCACCAGGGCTACATCGAGCCACACAACGCAACGGCTATCTGGGACGAGAGCGGTCATGTAACCGCATGGTCGAGCACGCAGGGCATGTTTGCGGTGCGCGACCAAACAGCCGGCATGCTGCGCATTCCAGAATCGCAGGTCACTGTGCACCCGGTTGAGATTGGCGGCGGATTCGGTGGTAAGACCAAGGTCTACCTTGCGCCTGTCGCTGCCATGTTGTCCAAGAAGTCGAACGGCCGTCCTGTGAAGATGGTGATGGACCGCAACTCCGTTTTCGAGGCTTCAGGCCCTGCGCCCGGTGGCAAGATCACAGTGAAGATGGGTGTTTCGAACGACGGTAAGATCAAGGCTGTTCACTCGGACCTCAGATACGAGGCTGGAGCGTTCCCCGGTTCCGCCATCGGCGCCGGAGCTATCTGCGTCCACGCCTGCTACAACATCCCGAACAGCCGCATCGACGGTTACGACGTTGTAGTCAACAAGCCGAAATCGGCTGCCTACCGCGCTCCGGGCTCGCCACAGGCTGCGTTCGCCATTGAGCAGGTCGTGGATGAGATCTGTGATCAGAAGGGCTGGGACAAGTTGCAGTTCCGCCTGGATAACGCTTCTACCGAGGGCACACGGCGAGGCGATGGCGTTATGTTCGGCAGCATCGGCCTAATTGAGACGCTCGAGGCTGCTCGCGATTCCGATCACTGGAACTCACCTCTTGGTGAGCCAGCGCCCGGCAAGCTCCGAGGCCGTGGTGTTGCGTCCGGCTACTGGATGAACGGCGGCAACAAGTCGACTGTCGATCTGATGTTGCAGGATGACGGCTCAGTAGCGCTGAACGAAGGCTCGGCCGATATCGGAGGCACTCGCGCATCGATCGCCATGCAGGCAGCCGAAGTGCTTGGTCTCCCTGCTGAGGATGTGCATCCCTACATTCCGAGCACAGACAGCATCGGCTTCACTGCGACGACGGGTGGTTCTCGTACGACCTATGCGACCGGTTACGCTGCGTGGGAGGCTGCGAACGACCTGATTAAGCAGATGTCTGAGCGTGCGGCAATCCTGTGGGGCATTGACGCTGCGGATGTGCAGTTCGATGCCGGCAGGTTCAGTTCAGGGTCTGATCCCGAACTGAGCATCGGCTTCAAAGACCTCGCCCGAAGGATCGGAGACACGGGTGGCCCACTTTCAGCCACATCGTCTGTGAACCTCGCTGCCGCGGGCGCTGCTTACGCGGTGAACATCTGCGACCTCGAGATCGACCCGGAGACCGGCAAGACCGATGTGGTGCGCTACACGGCGGTGCAGGACGTGGGCACGGCGATTCATCCCTCGTACGCGGAGGGTCAGATCCAGGGTGGTGCTGTTCAAGGGCTCGGATGGGCACTGAACGAGGAGTACTTCATCTCCGACGACGGCTCGATGGCTAACCACACCTTCCTCGACTACAGGATGCCGACATCGCTAGACATGCCTATGATCGAGACGATCATGGTCGAGGTACCTAACCCGCTGCATCCGTTCGGTGTACGCGGTGTCGGTGAGGTGCCGTTGGCGCCGCCACTGCCTGCGGCCGCAAACGCGGTGAAGGACGCCATCGGCAAGCGAATCGTGGATCACCCGGTCAAGCCGGGCAGGATCATTGAGGCGCTGTCCGATTAGTCCACAGGCGGACTCAATCAGATAGATTTACGGGCCGGTCACTGACTGAAAGGTGACCGACCCGTATTTTTTCGTGGAGAAGAGCAGACGAATGAGCAAGCCAAACATTGTCCTGATCAATTGCGATGACCTTGGCTACGGAGACCTCGGCGCTTACGGCTCGACGGTCAACAAGACACCTGCGCTGGACCGCATGGCCGCCGAGGGAATGAAGTTCACGGACTTCTACATGGCCTCGCCCGTCTGCTCGCCTTCTCGTGGTGCCATGATGACCGGCTGCTACCCACCTCGCATCAGCTTCGGGGCCTTCACCAACGGCGATGTCGTGCTCTTTCCTGGCGATGGAATCGGACTGAACCAGGACGAGATAACCATTGCGAGGCTGCTCAAAGGCGAAGGCTATGCGACGAAGCTGGTTGGCAAGTGGCACTGTGGCGATCAGCCCGAGTTCCTTCCGACATCGCACGGCTTTGATACCTACTACGGGATTCCGTTCAGCAATGACCACGGACGGCAGGCGGACGACCCGAAGTGGAATGTGAGGCGCCGGGACTGGCCGCCCTTGCCGCTCGTTCGTGACACCGAGGTGATCCAGCAGCAGCCGGACCAGGCAGCGATCACTGAGCGGTACGTTGAGGAATCGGTGCGCTTTATCAGGCAGGAGAAAGACGGACCGTTCTTCCTGTACCTGGCTCACATGCACGTTCACGTGCCGATCTACGCGCCTGCGCACTTTGAGCGGGAATCGCAGAACGGCATCTACGGTGCAGCCGTGGCGGCGATCGACTGGTCGGTGGGCGTGATCTTCAAGGAGCTTCAGCGTCTCGGGCTTGATGACAACACGCTGGTCATCTTCACCAGCGACAACGGATCTCGGGCACGTGACGAGGGTGGAAGCAACTCGCCGCTACGAGGCAAGAAGGGCGAGACGTGGGAGGGTGGCCAGCGTGTGCCTTTCATCATGCGCTGGCCCGGCAAGATCGAGGCTGGCAGCGAGTGCAGCGAGCTTGTGTCTGGCATCGACATCATGCCAACGTTGGCTGGAGTCGCAGGCGCCGAAGTGCCGTCCGATCGCACCATTGATGGTCACGATATCGCCCCGTTGATGTTCGGTGAGACCGATGCGCAGACTCAGCATGAAGCTTTCTTCTACTACAAGCAGAACAGCCTCGAAGCCGTGCGGTCTGGCAAGTGGAAGCTGCACGTTCGCAAGGCCGAGGAAGAGATCAATGAGCTCTACGACCTCGATGCTGATGTAGGCGAGACCGTGAATCTCTTTGATGACGAGCCCGAGGTTGTGGCGGAACTGACGCGTAGGCTGGATGAGTGTCGCAAGGACATGGGCGATGAGGCGACGGGTGTAGTTGGCGAAAATGTTAGGCCGATTGGCCGAGTTGATGACCCGAAGCCTCTCACGGAGTACGATCCCGATCATCCGTACATCATCGCCATGTACGACAAACCGAACCGCGGCTGACGTCGATCGGGTCGATGTATTTGGGCCTCAATGCATCGCTAGCGCATCTAACAGTTAGAATTGTCAAACTGGAGATGCTGAATTGGCGAAGGTCTTCGTTCCATACAACCTGCGCAAACTGACAGACGGTCAGGCTGAGGTTGTGGTGCCAGGCGAGACGCTCGGCAAGCTGATCGAGAACCTGGAATCGCAGTATCCGGGCTTCGAAGAGTTTGTGCTGCAGGATGGACGGCTCAAGCCCGGTCTCGCAGCCGTGTGCGGTCACGCCGCGACTCGGCAGGGTCTGCTTCAGAAGCTGGACGAAGACACGGAAGTTCACTTCGTGCCGGCAGTTTCCGGCGGATAGGCGCGGATTCACTCATCTTTTGCTCAACGAAGGCCGGCTTAAGTTACCGGCCGAATCGTGACGTACAGGAAGGCTGATCATGGTTGCGAAGGCCGGGCTGAACGGGCGTCCAGGGACAGAGTTCGAATTTGAAGATGGCACACAGCTCTCCGCTGAATGCAAACGGAAGATTGCGGCCGGCGTCTCTGGGATCCT
Organism: Dehalococcoidia bacterium; assembly: GCA_028285005.1. GTDB lineage: Bacteria > Chloroflexota > Dehalococcoidia > Lucifugimonadales > Lucifugimonadaceae > JAJCYX01. Next base: position 151,434 of record JANQQP010000043.1, read on the forward strand.
CGAAACCGTAGGCTCCCATGCCGACCCGTCGGGCACGGCCGACACTCCCAAGCGCGTTGCAAACATGTACGACGAGCTGCTGTCCGGCTACGCGCTGGACGCCGAGAAGCTGCTAAACAATGCTCTATTCGATGTTGAGTACGACGAGATGGTTGTAGTCAAGGACATCGATTTCTACAGCCTCTGCGAGCATCACATGCTGCCGTTCTACGGCCAGGCACATGTCGGCTACCTTCCGGACCGCAAGATCGTTGGTCTCAGCAAGATTCCGAGGCTTGTCGACATGTTCTCGAAGCGGCTGCAGGTGCAGGAGCGTATGACCCAGCAAGTAGCCACGGCGATCGATGAACTCGTGATGCCGAAGGGTGTCGGCGTCGTTGTTGAGGCGCATCACCTGTGCGCAGCGATGAGGGGTGTGAGGAAGCCCGGGACGATGATGACGACCAGCTCCGTACGCGGGCAGTTCCGTGACAACTCGTCTACGCGGGACGAGTTCATGTCTCACGTCCGCTCAACGAACAGCTAAGCGGCACGGAGCTTTCACTTGCAGGTCGCAGGCAGCACGGCACTGGTCACGGGCGCTGGAAGGCGTGTAGGACGTGCTATCGCCGTCGCCCTGGCGCAGGCGGGCGCTCAAGTCGCCGTGCACTACAACCGTTCAGACAGAGACGCTACCGAGACCGTGGAAGTCGCTCGCTCGTTTGGCGCGCGGTCAGAGCTGTTCAAGGCCGATCTTGGTGACGCCGGTGAGACGGTGCGGCTGGTCGGGGATGTCGAATCGTCGCTCGGACGGATCAGTATCCTCATCAACAACGCCTCAGCGTTTTCGAAATCCACGTTGAACGAAACCTCCCTGGACGAGTGGGAGAGCTATATGGCGGTGAACTTCCGTGCGCCTTTCCTGCTTGCGCAGGCGATGCAGAGGTCGTTGCTGCCTGATGAGACCGGGAAGGTTGTGAGCCTGAACGACTGGCGCACAGCGCGAGCAAACAGGTTTGCGTACGGTGTAAGCAAGGCGGCCCTGTCAGGGCTCACGAGATCGCTTGCAGTGGCAATGGCGCCGAATGTGCAGGTGAACGAGCTGGCGCTGGGAGCGATACTGCCGCCAGCCGATTCGCTCGATGAGACTGGTGAACGAGTTGCAAAGGCGGCGCCAGCTGGACGAATGGGCACACTGAACGAGGTGTCGGGAGCCGTGCTGGCGCTGATCGAGAACGATTTCATCACAGGCGAGACTCTGCACATCGACGGCGGCAGGCACGTTAGATAACCAGACGACTGCCAGCCGACCGGAACTGGAGGTGAACATGTCTTCGGTGAGTGGACTGGATGGGAAAGTCGCGCTGATCACCGGCGCATCTGGCGCTCTGGGCAGCGCTGCTGTGAAAGTGTTTTCGGACGCAGGCGCTACGGTCTGCTCGTGTGACATGGCAGGAGATGTCAAGATTCGTGTCGATGTGACGGACCCGGCGCAGGCTACCGATGCTATCCAGAGTGCGGTGAACGAGCACGGCAAGCTCGACATCCTGCTCAATGTGGTCGGCACATGGGCGCCACAACCGCCTGTTGGTGAGATCGATGACGCAACGGTCGACAAGCTAATGGCTGTGAACTTCTCAAGTGTGCTGAACATGTCACGCGCTGCCCTGCCGCACATGATTGCGAACGGATGGGGCCGGATCGTCAACATCGGCGCCAAGCAGGCGCTGCAGAACACGGCCGGAAACTCCGCCTACGGGGCTGCGAAATCGGCGGTGATCGCTCTCACACAGTCGATAGCTGATGAGGCAGGAGGCGATGGTGTGACCTGCAACGCAGTTGTGCCCTCGGTGATGGACACTCCCGCGAACCGGAGCGGGATGCCGGACGCCGATTTCTCGAAGTGGGTCAAGCCGGGACATGTCGCCGAGACGATGGCTTTCCTGTGCACTGAGGCAGGAGGCAACATCAACGGCGCAACGATACCGGTCTGGAACAGGGCATGAGCGAACGTCCTATGGACCGGATCCTGATCGAGGGTCTGAAGTTCGACTGCATTATCGGTATCAACGATTGGGAGCGAGTTGCAAAGCAGCCGATCGAGATTGACCTCACACTCCACGCCGATCTATCTAAACCGGCTGCGTCTGATGACGTTGAGGACACAATCAACTACCGCACGATCAGCCGTAGCGTCAGGGATTTTGTCGAAGGTTCGAGCTTTGGGCTTGTTGAGAAGCTCTCAGACGGCGTGGCGAGGCTATGCCTGGAGGATGAACGAGTCCAGCGTGTGGACGTCCGTCTGAGGAAGCCTGGAGCGTTGCGCCTGGGCAGGTCCGTAGGCATCGACATCACGCGGACCAGGGACGATCTCTAGAGCGAGTTCTCAGTGCTCGTTGGCTTGATCGCTTCGTGGAGCTGCTCGGCACGCAGGGTTAGCGCGGCGACTTCTGGCGCGTGCGGAGCGGATTCCTGCGCCAGACCGAGTGCGCCGAGGGCTCGGATTAGCTCATCGGCCTTAGACTGCAGCTTGTGGTCCATCTCTGGCGTCCCTTCGAGGAACCTGTGAAGTGCGCTGAGTATCTACTGATACGTTCGTACTTCCAGAGTGGGCGTTTCCCAACTACCCGCCAGGAAAATGTGACAAACTGCATGGCCGCTGAACTGAGCGTAAGAGAGCAGGGCATGAAATAGCGGCAGCCGCTCCACGCCGATCGCTGTATTTCCCACCCATTCGCGCCGGTCCGGGGCGAACCCGGTCCGATCACCGGCAGAGCGAGCGGGGCCGAAGGGACTGCGGTAACTGTGAGCCACAGGCCTGAAGCGTCTGCCGCCACTATTGACCCTAAATAGCATGAAGTTACGACTCGATTACGGTACGGACGGTCTCGACGTGGAGGTGCCCGAAACCGCCACTGTGATCGAGCCTGCGCACATGGAAGGCCTCGCAGACCCGTACGGGGCGTTGATGGACGCTATTCGACGCCCGAGTGGGTCAGCACGCCTGCGTGAGATCGCATCAGGGGCCGAGACTATTGGTATTTCGGTCTGTGACTTCACTCGCGCTCAGCCTCGACAACAGATGCTTGAGGCGATCTTCGAAGAGCTTGCCGATGTGGCGCCGGAGCGCTTCACAATCTTCGTAGCGACCGGCACGCATCGTGCAAATACCGAAGCTGAGATTCGAGACATGCTCGGTGCGGAGATTGCGGGCCGATATCGGATCGTGAATCACGTTGCCCGTGACGACTCGACCCTGCGCAGAGTCGGAGTGACCTCAAGTGGCGTTGAGGTGTCGATGAATGCGGAGTGGCTTGACTGCGATCTGCGGATCACGACCGGCTTTGTTGAGCCTCACTTCTTCGCCGGGTTCAGCGGCGGGCCGAAGATGGCGGCGCCGGGCCTGGCGGGCCTTCAGACTGTGCTGACACTGCATGATGCGGCGCACATTGGCAGTCCTAATGCGACCTGGGGCGTAACCGAAGGTAATCCAGTGCATGACGACGTCCGTGAGATCGCTCGAATTACGGGTGTGGACTTTGCGGTTGATGTCACGCTGAACCGAGCGAAGGAGATCACCGCGGTCTTTGCTGGTGAGCTGTTCACCGAACATGCGGAGGCGTGCCAGTCTGCGAAGCAAACCGCTATGCAAAAGGTCGATGAGCCGTTTGACGTGGTTCTGACTACGAATTCGGGCTTTCCGCTTGACCAGAATCTCTACCAGGCGGTGAAGGGGATGTCTGCGGCCGCGAAGGTGGTGAAGCCGGGCGGGACGATCATCGCTGCATCAGAGTGCAGGGATGGGATTCCAGATCACGGCTCTTATGCCGAAATCCTGGCGTCCGGCGACTCGCCAGAAGCGCTGCTCGAGATGGTCAATTCGCCCGGATACAGCGTGGCCGACCAGTGGCAAGTGCAGACGCAGGCGATGATTCAGTCGAAGGCCAGGGTGCAGGTGAAGGCCGGAATGCTGAGCGACAAGCAGCTCAGCGATGCGCACTTCGAGCCGATCGACGATGTAACAGATGCTGTCAGTGAGGCGATGTCTGAGGCTGGAGACAGCGCGAGCCTTTGCGTCTTGCCGCAGGGGCCGCAGACCATTCCGTACCTCGGCTGAGCTGATCTAGCCCGCGTTCTCGCCTAACACCTGCCGTACCTCAACAACGCCGTGTACTGAGCAGGGCATCTTTCTTGCGAAGGCCAGAGCCTCATTCATGTCAGTACACTCGAGTATATACACTCCGCCGAGCTGTTCCTTGGTCTCGGTGTACGGGCCGTCGGTCTCGACAAACTCGTCTTTATCTGGTCGAACGGTCACAGCTTCGGTCGATGGGACCAGAGAGTTCCAACCGACGAGCTTTCCCGAAGCCTCTGCCAGCTGATGGAACTCTGCCCACTGGGATGCACGCTCAGGTGAAAGCCGGGCAGGAGTCTCATCGGCCGATTCGTCGCCGTAAAGCAGAAACATGTACTTCAAAGTCTTCTCCCGGTAGTGGCCTGTGACGGCGATCTGGCTGGTTTTAGAGCCATTGTCAGTCGCCCACCTTCATCTCTTCCAGCCGACGGCGCAGGAACCTCTGCTCGGGCGCGCTCTCGACCAGTTCCAATGCCTTCTCGTACGACTCAGCGGCCTCACTCGTCCTTCCCAGCCGCCTGAGCAGGTCCGCACGACTGGAGTGCAGGAAAAGGTATCGTGCCATGCGCCGGTCTTCAGCCAGCCGGTCAACGATTTCCAGCGCTTCCTCGACATCACCTGCCATAGCTATCGCAACTGCACGGTTGAGGCTGACGACCGGCGACGGCTGAGCTGCTTCGAGGGCGTTGTATAGCAGCACGATCTGCCGCCAGTCTGTTTCCTCAGGCGTTGCCGCTTCGCAGTGAATGGCGGCGATGGCGGCCTGGAGCTGATACACGCCCGGTGACCTTAGCCTCAGGACGTCTTCCAATAGCTCGATGCCACTTTGGATCTGCTCACGGTCCCAGAGTGACCGGTCCTGGTCTTCGAGCAACACCTGGTCGCCGTCCTGACCGACTCGCGCCGCCTTCCGAGAGTCCTGCAGCAGCATTAAGGAGAGCAGCCCGGCCACCTCAGGCTCATCTGGCATTAGCAGGCGCATCAGTCTGCCAAGGCGAATAGCCTCATCGCAGAGTTCCAGTCGAATGAGGTCGTCGCCGGCGCTTGCCGAGTAGCCTTCGTTGAATATGAGGTAGATGACGGCAAGTACAGATGGCACGCGTTCGGGTAGCAGGTGATCTGGCGGCACGCGGTACGGGATGCGTGCGTCCTTGATCTTGCGTTTGGCCCTGACAAGCCTCTGCGCAAGCGTAGATTCAGGCACCAGAAACGCTCTCGCAATCTCCTGAGTAGTGAGGCCACCGAGTGTGCGGAGAGTGAGCGCCAGCTGAGCCTCGACATTGATGGCAGGGTGGCAGCAGGTGAAGATGAGCCTGAGCCTGTCGTCTTCCAGTGCGGAGTCTGTTGAGGCTTCGACCATTTCGAACTCCGTTTCGTCTTCTTCTTCCCTTGCCAGCGCGCTCTGCTTGCTGTCGCGCACCTTTTCGCGCCTGATGCGATCGATCGCCTTTCTGCGAGCAGCGGTTGTGAGCCACGCGCCGGGGTTTTCGGGCACGCCGTCCCGCTGCCACCGGTCAAGAGCGACTGTCATAGCGTCTTGCAGCGCCTCTTCGGCTAGATCGAAGTCGCCGAGCGAGCGGATCAGAGTCGCGATAATCAGTCCGTGCTCGTCTCGAAAGACGCGGTCGATCGCTTCGAAGGGTGTGGTTCCGGTTGCGGCGCTATTGCCGACTTCTTCACCGGGCGTGCTCCCTCGACTGCTACCGGACTCGCTCAAGGAAGACTCCGGTCTTCATCCAACACTTGCCGTACCTCCAGGGTCGAGTCCATCAGAGCTGGTATCAGCTCCATCCATCCCAACACCTGTTCTTTGCTGGCAGCCTCGACCAGGTAGTAGCCGCCGAGCTGCTCTTTCGACTCTGTGAATGGCCCATCCGTGAAGGATCTTTCGCCCTTCTTGACCTTCATGAGTGTTGAACTTGATGCCGGGTGCAGCCGATGGGTGCCGAGCAGCTTGCCTTCCCGTTGGACCGTCTCCTCGAATGGACGCAGCTGCTCGATCATCTGCTGCACCGCATCAGGTGGTAGCTGGGCGAATGCATCGTCGTCACCGTGAATCAGAATCAGATAGCGGTTCATTGGAATGGCTCATGTGACCGATCAGACCTGGGCTGCCCCGATGTCCAGCTTGAGAATCGGCCTCACCTCGACGGCGCCGTAGCGAGCAGCCGGGATTCGGGCCGCCCATTCAATCGCCTGGTCTAAATTGTCGCAGTCGAGCATGTAGAAGCCCGCGACCACATCTTTCGTTTCGGTGAACGGGCCATCGGTCACACTTGCACCGTTCTCCATCATACGTACAACGGTCGCTGTCTCTGCCGGTTGCAGCGCTCCGCCGCCGAGGAACACCTGAGCTTCTCTGGCGTCTCTATCGAAGACCGCGTGTTGCTCGAACATGGACTGTCGCTCTGCGTCCGTTAAGTGCTGGTCGGCTTCGTTAACGAATATCATTGCCAGGTATCGCATATTGTGGGCGCCTTCCGGACCCCGGCCGCGGTCCGAAGCGCATGCGTCGTACCCGATAGCCGAGTTCTCTTAATCCTACGACGCATGAATCGGTCTGAATTCGACATTCGAGAGTTTGGGAACCTTAGGTTCGCGGGAGATTTAGCACATGAGTCTTGAGACCGCCTGGCCCGGCAAGGCGTGGGAAGTGGGTGACCCGGAAGAGCTCGGCTTCAACAGAGAGCGGCTCGCCGAGGCCGGACGTCGGATGGCGGAAGAGGCAGAGAACTCACCGTACCGTGTATTGATCGTCAGGCATGGCCGGATCGCGGCTGAGTGGAACTACAAGATCGATCAGTTCGAACAGGCCCGCCAGGCGTCGGCTTCAAAGTCGACGTTTTCCTGTGTGCTGGGAATCGCTGTTGAGGAGGGTGTGATCGACTCTGCTGATGACCGCGTGATCGACTACTACCCGGAGATGATGGATGTTGCCGAAGGCGAAGGTCCGAAGCCAGGCAGGCACGCGTTTCCTGAGAACGAGGAGATAACGTTCAGGCAGTTGATCGGGAACACTTCGGGCTATATGAAGCCGGGCGAGGCGCCGGGGAAGGTTTTCAATTACCAGACATTCGGGATGAACATCCTGACCCACGCGGTTGCATCTGCTTACAACCTGTACAAGACGATTGAGCCGGAGCGCGGCGCTGGTTTCGGGACTCTGACCGAGTGGAAGCTGCGCAACCCGATCGGCGGCACCTGGTCGTGGGGTTACCGGAACTTCGAACTGCCGCCTGCAGCCAGGCTGGGCGTGTTCGGCTATTTCACCGGCTACGAGATGACCTGCTACGACATGGCGCGTTGCGGAATGCTCTGGATGCACGGTGGGATGTGGGACAGCAAGCAGGTTGTGCCGCGGGAGTGGATGATTGAGGCAACCAGGGTCAACGCCGAGGTACTGGCGAATGAGCCAGACGAGAATCATCGCTACGGTCTCGGATTCTGGTGCAACGACCGCGGGAAGATGTGGCCCGACCTGCCGCAGGACTCCTTCGCTGCGAGTGGCGCCGGGAGGCAACACATCTGGGTCTGTCCGTCTCTGGACCTGATAGTCGTGAGGAGTCCAGGGATTTACCAGCAGGAAGACCCATCGCAAGGTAGTGGATTCCTGGAGCTGGTTGCAGAGGCTGCGCGGTAGCGAGACTCAGGCCGGATTACGGAGTCTTCATCTTCAGACTATTCGTATCGATGTTCACGTGCCGCAGAGCTTCGTCGGAGTTGAGATGTTGGGGGCTGGCACACGTCCTGCCAAGTATCTGCAATGTGAGAATGTGGCGGAACGCGACATGGGCCGCAAGGCCCGAGAACGGTATTTATGAATCTGAGACCTTTGGTGACACGGCGCGTTGCATACATGGTGGCTGTAGCGGTGGCGCTGGTGTCGGTAGCCTGTGGTAGCGATGTGGACATTGACGCCACGATCGATGCCCGTGTGCAGCAGGCGTTGGATGCGCAGGCGACCGTAACGCCTCAACCCACTGCAACCCCGCGCTCGACGGCGACACCTCAGGTTCTGCCCCCGGTGCCTACGCCTCTCCCGACATCCACTCCGGCTCCGACCGTCACGCCGCAGCCGACAGCGACCGTTGCCCCGCAGCCCACGCTTGTGCCAACTGCCACGCCTCAGCCGACGTCGACTCCGGGACCCGAGATCTTTCCGACTCCGACAGCTATTCCGATACCGAGCGATCTATACGCCGATCTCAGGCTCTCCGTGGTGAAGATCCGCAACGGCAACAGCATAGGCTCGGGATGGGCGATCGAGGACGGCTGGATCATCACGAATGAGCATGTGATCACTGGCGCGTCGACCGTGACCATTGAGGTGCCGCAGGCCAATGGCGGCGTTGAAGTGATGACCGGAACGGTGCGAGGGTTCGACACAAAGCGCGACCTTGCGGCCGTACAGGTTGACCATGGCGCAGAGGTTCTGCCAACGAGGATTGTGGTGGCGAGTGACGCCGGCACGCCGATAATGCAAATGGGCTATTCAGTTTCTTCTACCGGCGGATTCCCAGTCGTCCACACTGGTGTCATCACGACAGTCATCAGGCACCTCGGCAATGTGCTCGATACCAGTTCTCAGAGAGCGGATGAGGGCGACGACACCGCCGGAGTTGGCGTTGTGGTCTTTGACGCGGATGCGGACCCGGGTGACAGTGGCGGCCCAGTGGTCGACCTGCAGGGCAATGTCGTCGGAATCACGTTTGGTGCTGTCATTGCGACCGCAGGTGGTAAACGCGTGATCGGGCAGCAGCAGGCTACGGGCATCGAGTCGATCAACCGTGTTTGGGAGGCTCTCAAGAACGGCACGAACACCACTTCGCTCTAGACCGTTGAGCCCACCGTTGACCTGACCGAATGAGGTCAAACTACGGCGCCTACGTGCTATGCTCGACCATCGAAATTACGTGCCGTTAACCCTGACGCCAGCCGACGGTTTCGCTCTCTGCGGCGATCGCTCGGAGGACACTTGGCCGAAAAACTGTTTGCTTTGACGATCGCTGGTGGACGTGGCGAGAGGTTACGTCCGCTAACAGACACGGTTCCGAAGCCGATGATCGAGATCAACGGCAGACCAATCCTCTCTTATCAGATCGAGTGGATGCGGAGCCAGGGCGTCACCGATGTCGTCTTCCTGTGCGGCTACCGCGGGGATCAGATCGAGAGCTACTTCGGCGACGGCAGCGCTCACGGGATCACCGCGCACTACTCGTTTGAAGACGTTTCCGAAGACGGCATGGCGTCGCTAGGTCGCGGTGGAGCGGTGAGGAAAGGTCTGTCATTAGTGCCACCGGATGCTTCTACCGTTGTGGTGACGAATGGCGACAACATCACCAACCAGGACTTATCTGAGTTGTGGGATGTGCACCGGAGCCGCAACGCGCTTGCGACGATCATGTTGCACCAGGTCAACAGCCCTTACGGGATGGTGAAGGTACAGGATGATGGCGCCGTCACTGAGTTTATCGAGAAGGGTGCATTGCCGATCCTGGTCAACGCCGGCGTGTACCTGTTCGACAGGTCGCTGGAGCAGCGACTCCCTGAACGCGGTGATCACGAAGTGACCACATTTCCTGAGCTTGCAGCTGAACGCCGGATGTTTGCGATCGAGTCGAACGCGATGTGGCTAACTGTGGACAGTCACAAAGACATCGAGACCGTTGCAGAACAGCTGAGGGCAGTACTGGCCTGATCAGGCGGTTGCCGGTGTCAGCGTCTCGGCGGCCCTGCTCACCTTTACTGCGGCGAGGCTGATCTGTTCCCGCGAGGTGTTCAGGCAGAGGTCGTAGAGACTTTCGTCTTCAGGGTGTGCTGAGTGGAAGCCTTGGAAGTACTCTTCCTGCGCCCGTTCGCGCTCTCGAATGATGCGTTCGGCCTCTGACGCCTTTGTCAGGCCCTGCGACCTCATCGTTCGGGCGATGCGGTCTTCCCAGTCAGCGAATATGCCGATCTTGAGAACCTGCTCGTGGCTCTTGAGAGCAACTGCACCTGCCCGCTGGACCAGTACTCCGCTGCCCTTCTTGATGAGGGTCTGAATCGAGTGCGGGTGGTCAGGCTCGTCCGCGATGCCCGGAGACATCGGCGCTCCGGGAGATGAGTCCCAGGTCAGCGGGTACATCATGAGCTCTGCCGTCGCGAAGTACGGGTCACCAGCTGCGTTGCCGAGTGCGACGCCGCGAATTGCCTTCTCGACGATGGACCAGACGCGGTCCGACAAGCGCTGCGGCCTTTCACCTTCGTCAGATGGCTGTGTCGGCGCGATCTGACCCGGCAGGATCATCCGGTCGACATAATCATTGCCGAGCATCTTGGACACACGGCGTCCAAGATCAGCGCCGCCTGCGCCGATATGGCCGTCGATGGTGACTAGCGTCATAGATTGCTCTCCAGTTGGGCTCAGGGCGGACCTGAGCCTACTTAGCAGGCGATCTTACACTGTTCGATGGGGCTAGCGAAGACCTGTATAGCCTCCAGAGGCTCAGAACGTTCTCCGTTAGGGGATGGGCGGACGAGTCGAACAGCCACCTTGTGACCGATGCCTGGATTATTCCGAAGAACATAGTGGCTGCGGAAGATGGGTGGATCGAAGGCTCAACCTCGCCGGACTCTATGCCTTCCTGGATGAACTTTTCGACAGTTGAAAGGTAGTCCTCGACCAGCTTCTCGCCGGCGGCCCTCACACTTGTCTCCTGGAACTGAGCCGCCTCTGCGATGACTACGAATGAGATGCCTCTGCGGGACTCGATGAAGGACAGGTGGTGTTGCAGCACGTGTTCCAGCTTGTCCAGAGCGCTCGAGTAGGGAGCTGTTCGCTCCTCTATCGTGCCGAGAACTGACTGCCGCACGTCTTCCAGTAGCATCACCAGCACCTGGTCTTTGCTTTCGACGTGCCGGTATATGGCCGCTTCGGTCACACCCACTTTTCTTGCGATCGCGCGTACGGTCAGCGCGGTTACGCCGCCCGACGCGATCAGCTCTCGGGCTGCAGTGAGTATCTGGTTGAGGCGAGTTTCGTGGTTGAGGTGGGTGCTTGATGCCATTTCAGGTCCGTTAAGGGCCGGTTCGGGCAGTTCAGCCGCTTGAAGGCGAATTGTTGCGCCCTATGTTAGTGATACGTGAAATTTGGCGCAATTAGACGTTGTCACACCGCTTCTCAATGCCAATATGTGCCGGTTTGTACTCAGATTGCTTACCGGTGGGACGCGTTCCCGCCAGTTGGAGAGAAGGCCTTTCATTGAAGGTGCACGCAACAACCTATAAAGACGGAATGCAGGCGCGCATAGGCTGGGACCGCATGTTGCGCCTGACTTAAGATTGACCGATGGCGTCTAAGGCCCCCAACAGCAGAAGAACCGGGCCGCGGCGAACCCGCTTGCAAGCGGCGCGTCACACTCCCGTTTTTCGCTGGATCGATCCTCGTTTCACACACCGTTGGCGAATCTATGTCGGTCAGTCGATACTGGCCGCGATATTGCTGTGGGTGGTGCTGCTTGCCGAGGATGTTCTGTCGAACGGTGCGATCGTTGCAGCGATAGCATCATCGGTTGCGATCGTGTTCTTCGTTCCCCACTCGGTTGCCTCGTCTCCGTATCGCATCGTTGGCGGTCATCTTTCAGCGGTTGTCGCGGCTTACATCCTCATCGGCCTCTCGCTGCTGTTCCCCGATTCAGTAGTTGATGCGAGTTGGTTCAACGACCTGTTGGGCGCGCTCGCGGTGGGATTGGTGGTGCTGCTCATGAGTATTAGCAACACCGAGCACGCTCCCGCGGCTGGGACTGCACTTGGGCTTGGTGTCGATGGTGTGCCTGGAGATGCGGTGCTGTTCATCATCACCGCGGCAGTGCTGGTGGCGCTGGCTCGAGTGCTGTTGGGATCAAGGCTGCACAACCTGATCTAGCGAGCCCAGATGATTTGATAGAAAAGAGCGCCCGGGCCAAAGCCCGGGCGCTCTTTTGGTGTCTTCCGAGTTCGGGATCAGTTCGAGCCTGAACCGTTCCCGTTGTTGCCTGTCGGATCTTGCAGGAACTTGAACAGGTCGCTGTCGGAGTCCAACAGAATCGTCGTGTCGGAGTCCAGCGCGGTCCTGTATGCCTCCAGCGTTCTTTGGAAGTCGTAGAACTCCGGGTCCTCCTCAAGGGCCGCAGCAAGGATCGTGATCGCCTGACCTTCACCCTCACCTCGCAGCAGAGCGGCACGACCTCTGGCGGTCTCAAGCGTGATCTCAACCTCACGGTCAACGTCTGCCCGGATCTCAGCGTCCTGCTGGGAACCTTCAGCACGTAGACCGCTGGCGATTCGCTCACGCTCAGCCTGCATACGAGTGAACACGCTTTCCTCAACTTCCTCAGGGAAGTCAGCGCCCTTGATGCGAACGTCTACGATCTCGACGCCAAAGCGGCGAGCAAGAGGCTGGAAGTAGGTGACCGTGAAACCTTCCAGTTCCGGTGGGTTGGGGCTTGCGATCAGCGCGTTCAACTCGGCCTCTGTCGGAGCCCTTCCGCGGACGGGGTTGTCCGCATCCTGGATGAGCGGGGCGATCTGGATGCTGATCTCCGGATTCCTGAGACCGTTAGGGAACTGCAGCGCTTCCTCGCGCTCAACCTCGGCGCGGTTACTCGCAATGGTTACGCGCCGCATCACCTCTTCACGAGTCTCCGAGATGACGTCTTCCTGCAGGTCCAACGCCACTTCACTTCGAAGCTGAGAGTTGACGATGGCCGCCACACGGCTGGCCGCCTCACGCTCACTTCTAAGGCTTCTGAAGAAGAGCAGTGGTTCGACGATGCGGTACCGGGCATAGGAGTCGATGACCAGGTTCCGCTTGTCGGACGTGAGCAGGGATGCCGGCGGGGCGTCTGCACGCAGCAGCCGCTTATCGAACTTTGTTACTGAGTCGATGAACGGCACCTTCACACGCAAGCCGGGCTCAGTGTGATCTCGCCTGAACTCACCGAAGCGGGTGACGATGGCAAGTTGTGTCTCATCGACTGTGAAGAACGTTTGTGGGAGAACGATCAGCGCAACAATAGCTACGATGATCGTTGGTACGAATACTTTTGCCATGACTAGGTTCCCCCTCCAGTCGTAGCCGGAAGCGTACTGGGCGTAGTTCCGCCATCCAATGGGAGGAACGGCAGCACACCGCTTTCGGAGGAAAGGATGAACTTGTCGATGCCCGGCAGAATTTCTTCCATTGCTTCCAGGTAGAGCCTGCGCCGGGTCACATCAGGCGAATCACGGTATCCCTCGAGAATGGCCAGGAAACCGTCTGCTTCACCCTGTGCCTTGGCGATACGACCGTCTTTGAAAGCCTGGGCCTCCTCGACGATTCTTGCGGCTTCACCAACCGCTCTCGGAATCTCTGCCGCCTCATAGGCCTGCGCCAGGTTGATGGTTGTCTGCCGGTCTTCACGGGCACGGACAACGTCTTCGAACGCAGCCTGTACTTGCTGCGGTGGGTTGACGTTCTGAAGCAGAACGCTGAACACTTCAACTCCGGTCCGGTAGAAGTCCGTCAGTTCAATCATCTTGAGCTGGATGTCGGTCTGGACCTGTTCCTTCTCAGTAGTCAGAACATCGTCAATGTTCCTGGCGCCGACGACCTGCCTAACTGCAGTCTCGGCGATGTCTCTGAGGGTGGTGCCGTCTGGCTGACCCGACGAGATTCCTCGGTCGCTGTCGCCGGGGTCATCAACTGAGAAGAGGAAGTCACGCAGGCTGCTGATTCGATACTGCACAACCACCTGCACATCGACGATGTTCTCGTCACCGGTGATCATCAGCGCCTCATCCGGCACAGACCTTGGAGTGCTGTTTCCGTCGTCGCCGCTGCGGAAGCCAACTTCTAGCTGACGAGTTGTCGTGACCGAAACGACATTCCTGGTGCCAATGGGCGCCGGGAAGTGCCAGTGCAGGCCTTCGTCTTCGAAACGCTGGAACTCACCGAAGGTTCGCAGCGCTGCCTGCTGGTCAGGCCCGACGGTGTAGAAGCCGGTGGCGAGCCAGATGAATAGCGAGAGGAAAAAGATTCCTCCCACTATCAGCAGCGCGCCCCCTCCGCCAAAGCCCGGGGTGTTAAATGATGTTCGGAGCCTGTTGATGATCTCTTCGAACTGTACGTTCGGCTCCTCATTTTGAGGTGGCCTGTACATCTTTAGATCTTCAACTGCACCGCCATCTTCGTTAGCGAGTGCCATTGATCCTCCAACTTATGCCGTGGTCAATCTCTGGATTGGAGCTTTGCCTTGACGGTTCGGAACCGGTCCGACGCGTTGCCGCCGCTGGACATGCTGCGGCTTGTTGAGAACGAATTGAATAGCGGCTGTCAAGTATAGCCGAGCGTGGCGACGGCCTCGCCACAACTCGAGCTACCTGCCCGTCTCTATCCCGCGCTCTTCGAGCAAGGCCTCGAATTCTGAGTACGTTGAAACGCCCCTGAGGGCTTTAAGAAGTCCCGCCGCGTCCTCTTCCTGCTGGCGAAGTTCCCACATCTGCCTGGCCGTTGGGCTGACCGACGACGGACTGTCGCCGTAGCTCCCATTGAAAGCGAAGAACGCCTGGTTGATCTTGCGGATAAAGAAGCCGTTCTCCTGTAGTTCGATGCGGCGGGACTCCATCCAGGATTCAGCAGCTTCTATCTCTCCGGCTTCCAGTAGTTCATCTGTGCGGATACGTGTGTCACGCATGAATCGGAAGAAGTCGAACTGTCCAGGTTCCGGCTCGGGCTCGAGTGGCTCGTCCTGCGGATTGATTGGAGCCGGCGGCTGGCGGACTGGTGGATCGTTCCCGGTCAGGGATGCCCAGACGTCGCCGCCTATCTCGTCACCGACCAGGTTGGCGAGCGTTTCGTTGATCTCGACCATCGCGCCGCCTGAGAAGAATGAGCGGCCGAGCGGATAGAAGAAGAGGTAGGCGTGTAACCATTCGTGTGCGGCGACCTCAAGCAGCGGCAGCAGGTCTCGTGTGGACGGGATCACATTTGGATAGCTGGCCAGTCCGCCGGTTCTGAGTATGACCGCCGAGACGTCCTGGCTTTCGAGCAGTGACTGCTCGATGCGTTCCATGTCGGCCGCGGAGATGTCAGGCTCGATTAGGATGGTCTCCGACCGTGAGATGCGATCACGAGGAGAGATGACAAGGACGCTTGGTGGGTTGTCGATGCGGAAGTCGACTGGAGGCCAGATGAAATCACCGAAGACGTTGAGGTTCAGGTCCACCAGCTCAGCGCTGATGGCCGACTCTAAGTACTCTTCGACGCTATCCCGGAGGCTGTCTCTTTCATCGAGCAAGTCGTCTAAGTCTCGCTGGCGCTGCCGTAGATCTGCCTCAACCACGATCGCCCGGGACGACTCTTCGGTAACCCTGAACTGTGCGTCTCTGATGAGCGGCACGATTTCGAGGTAGCGCGCCAGCGCCTCCTGCCGGTCTTCGGTGCCGGTGTCCGTCCAGGGGAGCGCGGTATACAGACGGTGGACCCACTTGTCGAGAAAGTTCTCGAGCTCGAATGAGAGCAGGCCGTAGCGGTGCTGGAGCGATGCCGCTTCTGCTGGTGTGAGGTTGAGCGTGTCGCCCCTGGGGATCATCCACGCTATAAGTCCGTAGCAGACGAGCAGGAAAATGACGAGCCAGCGCGATATTCGACGCTCGGGAGCATGGATGATCCAGCGCAACGGGCTCCAGATGAGCTTCACCGGCAGCGATATTGCGCGCCAGGCGATCTGGTTTGGTATTTGAGACGCTGTTTTCAACGCTTGACGGAACTGTGGAAGCTGCCACGAACTTCCTCAGTGACCTGAACGTATAAGTTTGATACTCAAGATGCACAGTCGCTTTCATCATTTTCACAGGTTCTGGGTCGCAATAGCCGCCTCGGCCGCAGCATTCCTGGTGGCATGCACCAGCAGCGGCGACGAACCGTCCGGAAGTCCGACCGTCATTTCGAACTTGACTGGAGTGGTGCCAACCGCCTCTCCCATACGCTCCACTCCTCCCACGATTATCCCGGTCGATGGTCAGCCACCGTTGCCCGCGGCGAGGCTGCCGTGGCCGGATGGGCAGCCTGTAGAGCAGCCACAGTGGGTGAAAGATCGATTGTTCGCGATGAAGCAGATCTTCCGCTTCACGCCGGAAGGCGAGGAGTGGATCGATGGCTATGACTTTCGGCAGATGATTGAGCAGCCGGCGTGGTTCGGCAGCTTTGGCTACCAGTCGTGGGCCGGCGCAGGCGAAGCCGTGCCGCGCTCTGTGCTCCACGAGATGAGCCACTCCTACTGGGGCGCGTTCTCTGTCGACAAGCTCCCACAGATTTCGTGGGACACATCGAACGGTACCCCGCAGGGCCTGCTGCACTATCGAGAGCAACTCAGGCTCTTCATGCTGCAACCGCCTGACAGGTTCGAGCCGCTACGAGACAGGTTCAGAAACCTGCCGGGGCTGAGTAGAGGCGAGTACCCGGACATCGCCCATTTTGGTGAGGCAGAACTGCTGTACATGACAGGTGGCAACATGCAGCTTGTCCCGCCAATTCTGAAGCCGTTCTACTCCGCGTACCTCGAAGACGGTGGAGCGGGAGCCGAAGAGGGTCTGGTGCCTGCTTCATGGGACGAGGCGATGTCTTGGTTCAATTCGCTGTCTTCAGATGACAGGCGGATTGCCGGAGAGGTGTTTGGCCTTCAACACTTTCCATCAGGACGCTATCTCGATCTGCCTGAAACCCAGTTGCGCGGAATCGATGAACAGATCCGTACGCTGTACGAAAACGAGGAACGGCAGCGACTGATCGATTTCGAGGCTCAGTTTGACGGGATCCTCGACCGAGAGTTTTCGCTGGTGGATGCTGCGGGCGCTGACCGAGGGTTCGACTTCTGGCGATCCTATCTCTCAGACAAGCTCGACCTGCACCGTCGACATCCGGACGTTTTGAATGGTATCGGCACCGTTCGCGGCGGGCAGTTGGCAGAAGCACTCGACTTCTACGATGAGATCTCTTCACAGCGCGCGACCACACAGACCGCCAGTTTCAGAGAGGCCAGCGATCGACCATTGGTGCCAGAGCTGGCAGTTTTGCTACGGCCGAGGGCGATAGTCGAACTCTTCTCAGAACCTGGCTCAGCGGAGGGAATCGCTGCGGTTCTTGGAGGCCGTGCCGATCGACTCACAGACTTAGTGGCGGTGGTGGATGAGACGGAGAGGGCGTTGGAGCTGGACGGTTTGACTGAGGCTGCAACGGTGCTGGAGCGATTCATCATCTCACTCCTGGAATCGCAGTTCAGAGCGGACGCGTTCCTTCTGCTGGATCTGCTGCGCAGCTCAGATGGGAACCTTGCCAGGCGCGTGCTGCCTGAACTCAGCAACGGAGTGTTGCGCTACGTCCTCGAGGTACAGCCAGCGTTCGCTCGTTCATTCGAGATCGGTCCGGAAAGACTGTTAGAGGCCGTTGGAATCGGCGAAGACGCGTCGCTGGAGGATGTTGGCGCGGGCGCTGCGATCCTCGCTGCGAACTCGTCGGGCAACTTCGCTATCGATGCGGCGTACGACAGTGCAGTTTTCGATCATCTTGACCGCTTCGTGGACTCCGACCCGGCCGGCGTGTTGAGTGTTCTGACCGAGAGCGAGGTCAGGTTGGTGCCGTGGCTGGATCGGAGGAGCGACGGGGCGATAACGACGCTTCGGTCTGCCCAGGAAGCTGCAGGAGATCTGCTGGTTGATATGATCGGCATTCGTGAAACTCCGTGGAGAATCATCCACCTTGTCGCAAAGGAAGACCCTGAGCTGGCGGCCGTGCTGACGCTCGAGATGGAGGAGATACTCGACCGCTCGGACCGTTCGATCGAGAGGGCAATAAGAGAGTTCGGATACGACCTCTACTGGTCGGAGCGCAATGCGGGACCCAACGTTGAGCCACAACGCCTGGCAGAGTTTCTGATCGTTCTGAATGAGCGACTGCCGGAAGGCGAGCTGGTGTCGGTTTTGAGCAACGTAATCCGACAGTATGAGGCGGAATCGAGGAGAGCGGTTGCCGAGAGTGATGCGCTCGTTGAGTTCAGACGCACGGTTGACGCAGGGTTGGACTCGGTGTCGAGCGAAGATGCTGAACTATTGCGCAGTCTGTTCGTCGCAGCCGAGCGCTTCGACTAGCCGCTAATCCTGGCTGGTCTTCGCCCAGAGCACTTCGTACTTCTCTCCACGGAGAAGCCGGCCCAGCTCGCGGGCCTCGACAGCGCGTAGCTCATCGAACGCCTTCTCAAGTGTGTCGGTAGCCACGGCGGAACCGGTTTGGCCGACTCGCCGCTCAAGACGCTCCCAGATTCCCGCTCTCACTAGGCCGTCTACGAAGGAAGGCCACGGAACGACGAGGATCTCAGCTGCTCTTGGAAGCGTGGGACGCAGTCGACGTAACGCTCTAAGGCGTTCTGACGCCGAGCGCGCCATGGGCATGACGCGGATGAACGGGTGCTCGTCGCCTTTGCCTGCCGGGCCTGTCCGCAGGTCGACAACGAGTGCTCGCTTGATGGTCGGGAGTGCGAGAGAGAACGTCTCAGCCTTGTCGATGTGCCGAAATACCGCTTCGATGTTGAGGCTGAAGTGTCCGTCCAAAGTGGCGCCTTTCTGCCTGTTCCCTTGATCCCCGGCTAGCTGATGTCCCGCACCGCAGATATTAGCGCAGGCAACACCTTGCTGAAGTCTCCAACCACACCGAACCGTGCATCGCCGAAGATGCTCGCCTCCGGGTCGGTGTTTACGGCGACGATGTTACGTGAGGACGAACATCCAGCCATGTGCTGACTGGCGCCTGAGATTCCGAAGCTCAAGTACAGCCTCGGACTCACTGACTTGCCAGTCAATCCCACCTGGCTGGAATGGTCTATCCACCCTGCATCACATGCCGCTCGCGATGCACCCACTGCACCGCCGAGCAGGTTGGCCAGTTCGGCGATCTGGGTGAATGGTTCCGGCCCACCCAGTCCCCGTCCTCCAGCCACGACCACATCAGCATCTTCCAAGCGTACGCCCTCCTGGGCCTCCTGCACAGTCCTGAGAAGTGTTGATCGCGAATCACCAATATGTGGTGCAGGGTCGAAATGGATTACCTCTGAAGTTGTGTCAGGTGCAGAGTGAGCCTCATATGAGCCGGGTCGAAGTGAGATGACATGCGGACCCGACCCGTTGAGTTTGAAGCGAGCGTTCGCATTGCCGCCGTAGACCGGGCGAGTAACGACGAACGCATCGCCATTCAACTCGATGGCCGTGCAGTCCTGTGCAAACGCCGCATTGAGGCGAGCGGCCATGCGCGGGCCGATTACAGATGAGGAGTCGGAACGAGAGAAAAGGACAACATCCGGCTGCGTCTCTTTTGCCAGCGCGGTCAGGGCATCGGTAGCAGCATCGAACGTTGCTGTGTCCGATTCACCTAGTCGATCGTGCTCAAGAACGTAGATGCGGTCTGCGGGTACGGAGGGTGCGCTGATGCCGGGTGCGCCGGAGAACGCGACCGAAACGCTGACATCTCCGATGCTGCGTGCTGCAGTGATCAACTCCAGCGTTTGCTGAGAAGCGGCACCGTTAGAGAGCTCACCGGCAATCAGTGCTTTCGCCATCTAGATCAGCTTCTCCTCACGCAGTCTGATGGCCAGGTTGCGGCCCTTCTCCTCGTCGTCTTCTCCCTCGATGAACTCCGCTTTGCCCTCGCGCTGCGGGATCTCTAGACCTTGAAGCTGCATGAGCGGCTGGACCTGATCGTTCGCAATGCCAAGATCTGTCAGCGTGTATTTGACGGGCTGCTTACGCGTCGCGGCCATGATGCCCTTGAGTGCCGGGTAACGCGGCTCACCATACTCGTTTGTGATCGTGATCATTGCAGGAAGCGTCACCTCGACTTCCTGGTAGCCATCTGTCAGCACTCGTTCGACCTTCGCCGTCGTTCCGTCGATTGTGATACTGCGGGCCACGGTGACGATTGGCAGGTTCATCGCTTCTGCGACGAACAGAGGAACATGAGCCTGGTCCCAGTCCGATGCCTGACGGCCGCACAGGACGAGGTCGAACGGCCCGTGCTTTTGCAGAGCCGCCCCTAACACTCTGGCGGTGGCTGCTGCATCGAGATTCTCAGCCTCCGGGTCATCGACCAGGACCAGAGCATCGGAGCCCGTAGCGAGGGCCTTCTTCATCACGTCGAGCGCAAAGTCGTTTCCAACTGAGATGATGGTGATCTCGGTCTCGCCGCCAATCGACTCTTTGATCTGGACGGCGGCCTCGATGGCGTTGAGGTCAAAGCCATTGACAACAGGTGAGACATTTCTGGGAGTCTCTACGGCGCTGCCGGTGCTGTCTAA
Source organism: Dehalococcoidia bacterium (assembly GCA_028285005.1). Lineage (GTDB taxonomy): Bacteria > Chloroflexota > Dehalococcoidia > Lucifugimonadales > Lucifugimonadaceae > JAJCYX01. Next base: position 171,885 of record JANQQP010000043.1, read on the forward strand.
CTTGAACTGGGACGGAGGGATATCTGGGTCGGGCACCTGTTTGGCGCAGACAGCGATGCGCATGTGACTTGAGGGCTCCCGTGGCGGGTGTTCGAGTTCAGCTTTCGAAAGCTAGCACCGGGTCAGAAGGCCGTCAATTCACTCACATCATGGCCGTGAACTGGCCTGAACCCGGAAGATGGTCGTGTGGCTGTTGAGTGCCTGCGGGCGTAGAGTGGTCTGAATGTGCTTGATATGCCATTTGCCCGCGGGACACGCCTCGATCTGAATTGAACAAGCTTTGTGAGGCGGCCGAAGCCGTCGGACTAAGTTCCGATGACCTGTTCAGGCACAGGTTCACCCGCTACTTCGAACTGATCGAAGCGGCGAATTCCCGGTTCAACCTGACAGGCGCCACGGGCTGGGAGCGCGTGCGCGACGAGCTCTTCATCAGGTCGTTCAGTTTCCTGTCTCCAGTAGCGGGCGGTCACGTGCCCGCCGCAGAGTGGTTTTCTGGAAGAAGGGTGCTTGACGTAGGCAGTGGCGCAGGGATCCCCGGACTTGTATTGAAGATCGCCGTTCCCGAGATCTCAGTCACGCTGCTCGATTCATCACTAAAGAAGACTGCGTTCCTGCGCGAGGTCGTACTAGACCTCGGGTTGGAGGACGCTGAGGTTTTAACTGGGAGAGCGGAAGAAGTGGGCAGGGATAGCGACCACCGTGAAAGCTACGACCTAGTGGTGTCCCGCGGAGTTGCCCGGTTGGCAGAGCTCGCAGAGCTGACACTCCCGTTTGTTTCACCAGGCGGCGCGGCAGTAGCGGCGAAAGGGCCCGATATCGAGAATGAACTGGCGGAAGCAGCCAGGGCAGCAGAGTTGATGGGCGCTGCGCCGGCGGTTTCGACCACGGCGGCAGGCTCAACTGGCTCAGTTTCGGGAACCATGGTCTACTGGATGAAGATCGGCAAAACTCCTGACGAGTTTCCGCGCAGGATAGGCCTGCCTCACTCGAAGCCAATCACTCAGGGTCACCAGATGACCGGCGGTGTACGCACGGCGACAGAGCGATGAACGGTAACGGAAGCCAGATATCGTTCGACGCGATCAGGCGCAGAGTGCTCTCGGTGCCGACGCTGGTCGCGCTGCTCGCAGGTGCCGCGTTGCTGGCGTTCGTGCTCTGGCGCGTCTTCGACTTTGACTGGAGCGAGCTGTGGGCGAATATCCGCGGCGTCGATCCGCTCTTGTACCTGGCCGGTGCAGCCGTCTACTACGTTAGCTTCTGGTTCCGTGGTCTGCGATGGCGACTAATCGCGATTACCGCGAATACCGACGGACAGGATGGCAAGACGATACCGGGTGCGACGAAGATGGGCGGAATCATCCTGATGGGCTGGTTCGCCAACTCGGTTGCGTTCCTGCGGCTTGGCGATGCGCTGAGAGGGTGGACGCTTCACCGGGAGTCGAAGAGCCCTTTTGCTTCCTCACTGGGCACGGTGCTAGCAGAGCGAGTGCAGGACATGATCGCCGTACTGGGTCTTGTGTTCGTCGCTGCAATTCTTGTCACTGTGTCAGGCGATGCGGAAGTACCGGGCGTTGTGGTCGCGGCGGCGGTAGGGCTTGTAGGCGCGCTGATCATTGGCCTCGTTGCGATGCGGATCCTTGGAATGAGAGTCTCTCGTTTCCTGCCGAGTCGCTTCCAGGAGTCGTATGCCAGGTTTCAGCACGGGACCTTGAGCAGTTTCCGAGGCAGCAATCTGCCGGTCCAGTTGCTGCTCGGCGTGATCGGCTGGATGTTGGAGATAGGCAGGTTCTATTTTGTGTCGCAGGCGCTGGACCTGGATATCGGCTTTGGCGTGGTGATGTTTGCGGCCCTCGCGAACGCGATGCTGACGACGATTCCAACGCCAGGAGGTTTCGGTTTCGTGGAAGGAGGCCTGACCGGTCTCCTGGTGTTGCTAGGAGTCGGGGATACCGATGCTCTGTCGCTGACGGTGGTTGACCGCTCGATCAGTTGGCTGAGTGTTGTGCTGTTCGGTGGCGGACTATTTGCTATCTGGCAGTACCGGGGTGCGCGCAGGCGTCGCGGCCGCGGTGAGTCTGAACATCTGATCAAGTCTTCAACTGCGACATCGCCTGAGGGTCAAACGCGTACTTGAGCGCGGTTTTCGCGCGTCTTAGAGGTCTCGCGTTGCCAGTCGCTACCGGACGTATCTAACAGAGAAGTCGTTGTGCTACGATTTTCAGGTTGCGGCTACTGCCGTGATACTCATGCCCGCCGTTCTCAATCCGGCCTCCTGGTCGGCCCCGTCGGGCATCCTGAACCTGGTGTGACGGGGCTGTAGCTCAATTGGGAGAGCGCTTCAATGGCATTGAAGAGGTAGAGGGTTCGAATCCCTCCAGCTCCACCAAGCAGGTCAGTATCAAGAACTTCCCTGCCAGTGGGCGGTGAAAGTTCCGGTAGAGAGTACTTCAGAGTCGCTGAATCGTCCTGCCTGACCACTTCTCGGATGAATCCCCGGACAACCATCTTTCGCTCTTCAGGCGTACCGGTCTCGAGCAAGCCGCGGAAATCAGCCAGCAAGGTGGCAACCTTTACCTTGTCAGGAACCGACTGAGGCGCAACTGATGGATTCTCCAATTTGACGATTTGCTCTGCCAGCCCGTCGCGTTGCTCGCGGAGGGCAACAATTCGGGGAGCCAGGTCCTTGGTCTGGAGTAGTCCTTCTTCTAACACTTCGTAGTTCCTGGCGAGCCTACGATCCACATCGTCAAGTTCAGATTTGATCGCCCGCGCTGTGGATGCGCGGCTTAATCTCAACTCTTGCTGTTCTACGGCAATCAAGTCCAAGAGTCTCGCAATGTGATCGGGCTGTAGAACTTGTTCCAGCACCGCATCCAAAACGGCTTCATCCAGCTTTTTGACCGAAGTAGCCTTTCCTGAGCACGCGGAACTACCTGTCCGGTGACGTGTAGCGCAGGTGTAGTAGTGGTAACGGCCAGATTTCGCGGATGCACCGAACATGGCTTTCCGGCACCTGCCACACTTGACGATCCTTGACAGCAAATAGTCACTCGAAGCGGCACGCGGGGCGATTACCTGCGGCGCACGAGACTTAAGGATGGACTGCACCCGGTCGAATAGTTGTCTGCTGACCAACGACTCGTGTGCGTTTTCAACCCGAACCGGTTCCAATTCAGCATCGACGTTGAACTTACCCGCACCCCATACGAGTGTCCCGACATAAACCTCGTTAGTGAGGATCGCATGGACTCTTGACCATCCCCATTTGCTCTTTCCGGGTGAAGGAATGCCGTCATTGTTGAGATCGACCGCGATTGCTTTGACGCCCAAGCCGCGTGACGCGTTCGCGTAGATTCGTCTCACGACAGGAGCAGTCGTGTTGTCTGGTTCGAGCCTGGCTCGCTCTTTGGATCCGTCGAGAACTTTGACACGCCTGTAGCCATACGGCGTATGAGAGCCTACGCAGAACCCGCGTGAGGCGACTTCACGCATCCCGCGAGTCACTTCCCGTGCGAGGTTTCTTGAGTAGAACTCGTCCATCGCCTCGAACATGCTTTCGGTCAACACGCCTGATGGGGAGTCATCAAAGTGCTCGTTGGTCGAAACCACGCGAACACCATGCTTACGAAGCAGGCGCTTATAGAGAATCGAATCTGCACGGCTGCGGGAGAGCCGGCTTAGCTTCCAAACCAGGATCGCATCGAATGTGCGCGCTGGTGACTTTGCCGCGGCGATCATGCTTTGAAAGCCCGGTCTCCGGTCGGAAGTACCGGTTTCGGCCTCATCTATGAACTCAGATATGACGATGTGCTCGTTGTTTGCTGCATAACGCCGAAGTTCATTGATCTGAGCGCCTATCGATGCATCTACGTCCTGCTTGTCGGAAGACACTCTGGCATACAAAGCAACCTTCATTTAAGCCCTCCCTGTGGCCGACTACTTCACATACGGTTTGCAGGCTTCACAGACGCCTTCGACAATCTGCATCACCTGAATCAACTCGAACGGGCGTTTGATACCCGGCAGCAACTGAGTTAGCCGAGGGGCTTCTGTGGCAATGATCTTTGCATCACCGCCTCTGGCTGCTTGCCCCACCACCGTCTCGAACACCAACTTGGCGCGCTCAAGGGATTCCGGGGACTCAGCGTGCGCAAGCCTGATGGGTCCTGCATTCACGTTCCCGTGATCCGTGTTGAGACCTGCCACAAGCTCAGACTCGCCCGTTCCTGCGAGTTCGACTGATGCTTCGACCAAACTGATGCTGCACGAATCGAAGAATCCTTCTTTGTCCCGCACCGGCTCAAGTCTGGATTCTGCACGGAAGTTCTCAGATACATCGACGCTGAGCCGCCATACGTGCCACAGGTAGCGGGCATGGTCGTCCAGCCATTTGTCGTAGTTGCGCCACATGGTGATGCGGTCGCGTAAGTGGTGCCGGATGAGATCGTTTTCCAGACCATGTATGCCCTCCACATGCCAATCGTCGTGACGAATGAATTCGCGAGGGTTGAGCTCGAACGGGAAGTCGGGTGGCCTGACGGGACTGTTCTTGTGGCTGTGGTAGGGGGCGATTTGGCTCGGCGGGCGGAAACTCAAACGCTCTTTGTGACGAACAAGAGCAGCAACCATCGCACGGTTGTGCGTTTCCAGAGTGTGTTGATACATCGACGCGCGTGCGACGGCACGGGACTTCTCATCCTCAGCCTGTCTGATTCCTTTAGAGACCGTGCTTTGGTGTCGGTTGGCCTGAGCCGCTATCTCCGAGATCGACTCCCCCGACTGGAATTTGGCTAGCCATGCCTCCCGCTCAATTGGGGAGACCTTCTTTCCTCTAGGCATGCGGCCAATTCTCTATCAGATGTGTCAAGACTGTATATAGTGTTTATAGCAGTTATATAGAGTCTATAACGTAGTATAGGCACAGAATACTGTTTTACGATTATAGCCTATTGCATGTGCCAGACGTTTCCTTCACTCCCGAAGATGCCCTCCGGGCTATCGCGCGTCTGATAGTGCAACAACTCGACGCTGAATCTTCATCCGCGGTCGAGTCTTCCGGCCCCACCCCTACATCTCAAACGCCTGAGATTCCACCAAACGACTAGCTCAACCCTTCCCTGTCATGAACCCGCAGTCGACTGCACACAGTCACGTTCATATCCAACCAGGTTCAAGTAATGAACATGGCCGTTCGCCCTGTTCATCGCGTGGTTCCGGTGCCGTTCAAAGCCGGTTCAAGTTCACCTGAATCCGAACCAGGATGAACGAACTACCGAATTCAGTGATCTGCAAAACACAGGGGGTGCAAACATGAAAGACGATGAGTTACGCAGAGTAGTGAGGAAAGCGGCTGAAGAGTTTCTCAATGGGCGTCACGCCAGTAGAGATGGCAGCGTATCGCCGACGACGGGGAGCAGCCAATATTCCGACCCGGCAGCAGACCTCGCCTGGTCAGTGAAGAGATTGCGTTGGATGTGGGACCGTCCAGAAGGCACGGTGACTGACCCATTGCTTGATGAGGCATTGCCGCACATCGTGGACCAGTATTCGAGCACATTGATTTTGGGAGGCCGTGGAAGTGGTAAGACTGCTCTAGGCTTCAGGATGCTGGAGCTATACAAGGATCATCAGAGTGATAAATACGTCGTCGGAGGCCCGCGCTCAGCGGTTCCATTGTTTCCGAAATGGATCAAGTACGTCGATTCCATCTTCACTCTGCCGGACAATTCGGTTGCCCTGATCGATGAAGCACACTTGAGGCTGGGACCGCACATCAGCGAAGCTGACCGCAGGGAACTAGCGTCAATGTTGGCGTTGACTCGTCAGCGTCGGCAGACGTTGTTCATCATCTCCCAACAGGCACGGACGATCTCGCGCGAGATCGCCGCCGCCGTTGACATTCTGATCATCAAGTCGCTGCGCCAGAACCAGGTCAAGTTCGACAGACGTGAGTTCACGGATGCCTTGGAGAAAGCGGAACAAGCCTTCGGCACGATCTTCGGGGACCGCAAACCATACAGTTTTGTCTACTCGCCGGAAGATCGGCTAAATCACTTGATGAGATCGGAACTGCCAGAGTTCCGGAGTGAAAGACTGAGCCGTCTTTACGTCGATTCCAGTCCGATCAAAACACTGCGGGACGAGGCACATGAGAAACGCCGCAGCTTGGTTTCCAGAGCCAAAGAGTTACACCGGTAGGGGTTCTCATACGGCGCGATCGCGAAGCGGCTTGGGGTCTCAAAGGGCACGGCTTGGAACTATGTGAACTATTGAAGCTCAGTTTCCTGTCATGCCTGCGAAGCGGCTGGGCCTCGATCTCCCATCGACTAGTATTGCACATGGCAGCTAGCCAGCCTGACTCGGTCTACGCTAGGAGAGCCAGCTCATTTACCGACCGAAGCAATTCTAGGTTCCCGGCGAGCAGCCAATGTCCTGTCCAATTGAATCCATCGATCGATCCGGTTGCACTACATGCCGATAAGTTTTGCCACTGCACCCGCTGTCATCGCTCCAGTACCAGCCCATGCGGCCACTCGCTCCAGGTGGGGATTCAGAGATTCAGCTGCATCTCCAATCTTGGACAGCGAACCAACCGCCGAATCCAGCATCCGCATGACTCTGTTGCGGTCCGGATCAGCATTGAGTGCCTCGGATGTGGCGCGCTCGAGAGACAGTTTGACGATATCTCGGCTATCAGGATCTGAATTTGCGAGCCTGTTCAGGATTTCTGCAATCGCATCTAGTTCTTCGTTGATGTCGACTTCTGAAGCATCAACTCTATTGGTGACTTGATGTATCGATTGATTGATCTCAGAATCTCTCATGTCCCCAGTAATATTGACGCTTTGTCGGTTAGTCCCTTCGGGCATCGCTAGTCTCCAACTCTCAGTAGATATCGGCTCGTATCGTGCTAGATTAACGTTCACTGGCTGCAAGTCGAGGGCAGAACAACCCTGGCAAATATATTCCAGAAGTTGCTCGCATGGCTCGGAAACGACCGTGAGAACGGCGAGAATTACCACGCGGGACGGCCCGCGAATGATCAATCAGCAACTGCAAGAGATCTAATCAACTCTTCGTGGGATCAGCACGTGGGTGACCGCGTGTTGATCATCAACGGGAACCTCTCGTTAGTTTTCACAGACCGAGAACAGACCGCACAAGCTGAGCAGATCCTGGGCGAGAGGGTGGTTCGGCCAACTGCTTCCACGAACTCTGCAAGCACGATTCCGATCCCGATAGATCTTGCGACGGTATCCGCTCTTGCAGGAACTGACTTCGGTCTTGAGGCGAATGATCTGGCTCCGTCAGACGCACTGAACGTCCTCCCGACGGCCCCGCAGGTCATCCTGAGAATTACACGAAACAGTCCCGTGTGCATAACTTCTCGTGTTTTGCACGGTGATCGTGAGCCCCGGACGGTTGACCTTGCGGCTGATCTTTCGGAACTTACCCGTGCGTTTCACGCCCTTGCCGCCGATGAATCTGGTTCTGGCCAGGCGGTTGAGCTTGCCCGACGCATCGGCGATCTGCTCGGTGGTCTTCTGAGCGATGAAGAGCGGAGCGCGCTGCGTCATGTGCCCGGCGCCCCGATCACACCATTTCTGCTCATCGAAAGCGAGGATGAAGAGGTCCTCTCGCTGCCGTGGGAGTTGGTCAGGATTGATGACCGTTTCCCTGTTGAGCTTGGTCAGTTGGATGTGGCGAGATCATTCCCTTTGGCAGGCGCTCAGGAACTTCCGCTTCCTGGTGGGCACCTAGGCCTGAACCTGACCTTCGCGGCTCCCCGCGGCGTTCCGACTCTCAACTACGAGGTCGAAAGCTACCGCATCTTGCGAGCGCTCTCCGGCAGTACGCGTGTCGTGGTCAACGAGATGGGCGAAGTCGATGACCTGGTACGCAGTATGCAACTCAATCCAGCTCCGGAAGGCATTCACTTCTCTGGACATGGTGGGCCGGGTAGCCTTCTGTTCGAGAACGAGTTCGGCGATGGTGTCGAGGTCAGGGCGCTGGAACTGCTTGAACGCATCCGCGACGGGGCGGGCGGTGTGGTGCCACGTTTTTTCTATCTCTCCAACTGTTACGGCGCCACGCCGGAGTCACTGCTGGCCCGGCGTGGTCGCGGAGAAGGTAAAGACAGGCACGCCCTGGACTCTTCTGCCACTGCGCTTGAGCTTCACCGTTCAGGTGTCACGCAGGTGGTTGCCTACTTCGGACCGGTACTCGCCACTCTTGCGACACAGGCAGACGAGGCGTTCTACGTGGAGATCGGCAGAGGCAGGCGCACCAGGGATGCTGTTCGCGCGGCCCGCCGCGCCCTGCTGCGGCCAGCACACGAAGGAGATCGTGTGCCTCCCTTCGCCTGGGCGCAGATCGCACTGTTCCAGCGCGGACCGGACCACCCTCTCAGCGAGAGGCTGGACGGCCCTGGCTTCATCGAACGCCTGCCCGAGACCAGGGAGTATGAGGACCCTGCCGCAGGACCCGAGAGGCAGGTGCTCAGGACAGGATTCGTCGGCAGGCGCCGTGAACTGCACGATCTACGCAGGAGGTACGAAGAAGGGAGGATGGTGACGGTCCTCCAGGGACTCGGCGGACTCGGCAAGACCGCCCTTGCAGACCGGGTGCTGCGTGTCCATGGAGGTGACAGGCTGCCCGTCCGGGTGTGGCTAAATGGTGTTGAGAAGAACCCGGACCCTGCCAACGAGACGGTGTCTCGTCTCGTGGAGACACTCTCAGACGTCCACCCGTCGACCAGTGTCGACGGAGTAGCCACCTGGCAGGATCTCAATGCTGGGCTAGAGCGCAGCGGAGCATCGGCACCTCACGAGCGCATGGCACAACTGCTTGCGTACGCCATCGACGCGGTTCCCGCCCACAGGCTGAACCTTTACCTGGACAACCTCGAGTCGCTGATGACAGGTCCTGAGAGCGATGAGCCGAGAGAGATCGGTGAGTGGTTGCCCGGGGCGGGAGAAGTCTGGGATGCCATCACGCAGGTATCGGAAGCTGCAGGACAGAGGCTCAACGTGGTCGCCTCCAGCCGCTACGTCAATGACTCGGTCGAACGCTATGTTCACTCGATAGGGCCAATGGCCCCTGAGGCCCTGTTCAGGCTGATGGGCTGGTTCCCCGGCCTTCGCAGGCTGTCGACGCGCAGCCGTTCGCGCCTGGTAGATCTGCTACACGGCCATCCCCGTGCGGTGGAGTACTTGGACAAGCTGGTGGCTCACCGCTGGGACCGGTGGGAGGCCAGGCGTGGCAATAGGCCGGCGGCGCTCGATGATGCTGCCATAGAGAACGAGTGGCAGGAGATAGTAGACCCGGTCCTGCCCGACCTTGAAGACCAGATCACCGCCAACCTGCTGCTGCGCGAGATCTGGCAACGGGTGCTTACCGAAGGCGCCAGGGACATGCTGGTGCGGCTGACCGTGCTGCGGCGTCCGTGTGACTTAGATCTCCTGGAGAAGATGGCTGGCGAGGTCGGTGAGGCCAGTGCCGAAAATCTGGTCGCAGAGCTGCTCTGGTCGTCGCTTGTCACCCAGCTGCGCGAGTGGGTTGCGGATGATGAGAGAGGCGACGGGAAGATGCGCGAGCTGATCCGTTACGACGTGCACCCGTCGGTGCGTTCGGTGGTCACCGAGCAGGCAGGCGACCGGCTTGACGGCCTACAAGTCGATGGGCACGCCATCGCCGGGCGCCACTACGACGAGACAGGCATGGCGGAACGGTCGCTGATCGACGCCATCGACGCCGTGCATCACCTGTTCCATGCCGGTGAGAAGCTGCGGGCCGTAGAGATCGAGCAAGTGCTCGGCCGCTACTTCGAGCACCGCGGCGAGCTGCACGTGATGCTCGGGGTGCTCGCACCCTTCGTGGCAGAGGGAGGCATGGAGGGAGTCCCGCCCAGGGAGCAGCCCAGGATCCACACGGTGATGGGCCAGGCGCACATGACGCTCGGGGACCTGGCTGCGGCGGAGCGGGAGTTCGCAACATCGCTGGAGATTGCACAGGAACTGGTATCTAGGCAACCGGACAACAGCGACATGAATATGTATCTCGCGCTCTCACACGAGAGGACGGGCGATCTAGCTTGGGCCAGGGGCGACCTTGACGGAGCAGAGCGGAGCTTGCGCGCCGTCCTAGAGATCGCAGAACGGTTCGCCGCACAGGACCCGACCAACGCAGCGTGGCAGCGGGAACTATCCGTATCGCACAGCAAGATGGGTGACCTGGCCATTGCTCGCGGGGACCTGGACGGCTCAGAGCGGAGCTACCGGGCAGACCTAGGTATTGCTCAGAGGCTTGCCGCACAGGACGCGGCCAACGCAGGACGGCAACTGGACCTGTCTGTATCGCACAACAAGTTCGGCGATCTGGCGATCGCCCGCGGCGACTTAGCAGGAGCGGAGCAGAGCTACCGTGCAGCACTCGAGATTGTGGAGCGACTCGCCGCACAGGACCCGACCAACGCAAGGTGGCAGCTGGGACTGTCCGTTTCGCATGGCAAGATAGGCGACCTGACCCAGGCCCGCGGGGATCTGGACGGCGCAGAACGGAGCTACCGCGCAGAGCTAGGAATATTAGAGCACCTCACCGACCAGGATCCGGCCAACGCAGACTTGCAGTTAGAGCTAGGCGTATCGCACAACCAGCTCGGAGTCCTGGCGGTTAAGAACGAGGATCCTGATACAGCTGCGCGGCATCTCATTGCAGCCGCAGGAATCGCTGGTGATCAACTGGCCCGCTCCCAGGCACCACTTAGCTGGATCCAGATGTTCATAGTCTCGCGGACGCAGTTGCTGCGATTGATAGATACGGAATCAGAGGATGGCCGGGAACGGGCCAAACAACTTCTCACCGAGAACCTCGAACTGCTTCGGTCGGCAAACGAACAAGGGCTCCTGACCGAGACTGAGTCAGGGTGGATAGCAAACCACGAGGACATGCAGAAAGAACTCGGTGAGTATTAGCGCACTCGGCGAAACTGTCTCGAAGTCCACCTCACAAATCTACCTGAGCCTCAAACGTTCTTGATTCTGTCCTGCTAGGCCCACCAGGCTCCAACATCGGAACTTCTTCCGCGCTACCGCCTGCTCTTTCAAAACGCGTTGAGTTCATCGACCACCTATGCTCGATTCGTGGTGGCGAGTTTGCGCAGCCCGTCGCATCGCCTGATAACATGAATATATGAGCACTGATTCATATATTGAAGAGCTAACTATCGAACAATGTGAAGCTGAGTGCGTGTGTCCGGAGCTCGTTGTCCCTCTGATTGGGAGAGTGGCTTCGGAGTCTGACGCTGAGTCGATTGCAGGGATGTTTTCGCTGCTTTCGGATCCCACACGCCTGCGCCTTCTCCACGCGCTCAGCCTTTCGGATGAGCTTTGCGTCTGCGATCTGGCGTTTCTGATCGATGCTTCGCAATCTGCGGTCAGTCACCAGTTGCGCGTCCTGCGAACGACCGGTGTGGTGACACGGCGAAAAGAAGGCCGGACTTCGTTCTATTCACTTGCCGATGAGCGGATCGCTGCCTTGCTCCAAGAGCGATTGGCTGGCTAGTCGAGGCCTTAGTTTCATGCGAAGCCTTGAAATCAACGTAGCCGCTGCAGTGGGCGAACCGGAGAGACTTCAGCGGGTTGACCGCGCCACTCTACTGCGTCGCGGTCTTCGGCTTGAGTACATCAGCCTGGGCTGGAACCTGATCGAAGGCGCGGTGGCTGTTGTCGCCGGTTTAATCGCGGGCAGCGTCGCCTTAATCGGCTTTGGTGTCGACAGTTTCGTTGAGAGTAGTTCCGCGGCAGTGATCGTGTGGAGGATCGTTGCGGAGAATAGGAACCGAAAGGATTCAGCGAGAATCTACCTGATTGAGCGACGAGCCCAGAGGTTTGTTGCCATCTCGCTGCTGGCCTTCAGCATCTATCTTCTGTACGAGTCGGGTTCCGCGCTGGCGTTGCAGGAGCGTCCTGACGTCTCGCTCACAGGCATTGTCCTGGCCGTTCTGTCGCTGAGTGTGATGTGGTGGCTCGCCCGCTCGATCCGAAATGTTGGCAAGCAGCTTCACAGCCACGCGATCGAGGCCGACTCTTCCCAGACGCTCGCGTGCTGGTGGATGTCCCTATCGTTACTGGTGGGACTCGGGTTAAATGCCCTGTTTGGCTGGTGGTGGGCCGACCCGCTGGCAGGGATTGTTATTAGCGGGCTTATGCTTCGCGAAGCGCGAAGTGCCTGGCAGGGCAAGGACTGCTGCGGGATTTAGAAGCAGCCGATCGGATATTTCGTACCTGTCGAGCCCGCCATCAGTGCACATTGATAGCGGGCTCGGTTGGCACTATCCGATGAGCTTCTTGGCAGCCTCGACGTCGTCTTTTCCGAGGATTCGGAAAACCTTGCTGCTGGGGTCTTCGGCAGCAACGCCCCGAACAGCCTGTCGTCCGTTCTTCATCGTGATCAATTCGGGGTCTTTGATCTCGACCACCTTCTTAAGCTTTACCGAGTAGGCGGTTAGCTTGTCCATGCAGGTCTCCTTTCAAGAGATACGCCGGTTGTCAGTTCCCAAATTCACCTGCGCTCAGCCCGGCCGGCACCCACTGCTTGCGCGACTGTTCGAGCTCCAGGTGTTCTGAGCAAAGAGATGGGGCGATCGCACGCTCCGCGGCGTCAATCGCTGAGTCCAAGGAGCCGCGCATGACTTCTGGTTGCGCGGTCGTCCTTAGCTGAAAGACGATCCATTCTTCGGATCCGTCCCTGTGAAAACTGGTTTCTACGATCTTTGACTTAACCGCAGCGCGGCGGACCGCCGCTCGGATGTGTGCCCATGCGCCTCGGTCGATGATCCTGAACAGGATGTAGGCGCGCCCGAAGTTATCGGTCCAGTAGTCGTCTTCTGGATGGCCGCCACAGGAATCGAGTGTTTCCACGAGGCCTGTGTTGTTAAGAATCCAGACCAGGCGCCTTATCGGTTCCTCGACTTGCTGGTAGTCAATGAACCACGGGTGCATAAGGCGCACGTCCGGACTGCACTCCTTGAAGACAGCGGATTTGAACCACCACATGCCTTTTCGAGGCCGCGGTTTGCGATGTTTATGAGATATCATCTCAACAATAAATCCGGTGGTGCACCAAGTTCAGAGCAAACTGCGGTTAACTTGCCCGGAGTGAATCTAAACCTTACTCTCAGATCAGTCAACAAGCTGGCGCTGAACTTGGGACGAAGTTCTGAGATTTAGTCTCAAACAAGGTAGGCGTCGACACTGAGATTACAATCGTCGGCTAGGTTCGCCGACCCGGAAACGAATAGGCACTGGCGGTTCTACTATCCCCGCCTTGCGAACCGGGAAGATCGTCGGCACGGGCTGAATGTACTTCAATAGACGGCTCTGGACATATACCCGCGGATTCCGCACACAACTTGCGGTATCGGTGCTCTTCAGCCTGCTAACGGCGGCAGCCGGCGTCGCTCGACTTGCTTTGCTGGGTGTTGTGCTGGCAAGAGTGATCGAAGGTGACTCTCTCAGCGACATCACGCCGTGGATCATCGCGGCTGCTGCGACGATCCTGCTCAGATCGATCCTTCAGTACGAAAAGGAGATGTCGGCGCACAGAGTTGCAGCCGCTATCCAACTCAGCCTCAGAAACAGGCTCTACGAGCAGGCGATTGGGCTTGGCCCCGCCTACTTCACGCAGGAACGCACAGGCGATTCGATGCTCACGCTGGTTGACGGTGTCGAGCAGCTCGAGACGTTCTTCGGTCAGTACATCGTCCAGCTATTCACAGCCGCGCTGACTCCGATTGGGATCTTCCTGTACCTGATCTTCCTGGACGTTCCGACAGCACTGGTCGCCCTGTTGTTTGCGGTCCTGACACTCATCGCCCCTTCGCTCTTTCACAAGTGGAATAGTTCCAGCAGCGTCCGGCGACGCGATGCCTACGGTGCATTCGGCGCGGAGTTCCTGGACTCGGTCCAGGGTCTGGCGACGCTCAAGGCTTTCGGACAGGGAAAAACGCGTGGACGGATGCTCGCTGAGCGGGCGCACGAGGTGTTCAGGACCACTATGTGGGTCCTGGCTACGAACGCCGGATCACTGGGAGTGACTATCGCCGGTATTGCGGTCGGGAGCGCTGCGCTGCTGGCCGTTGGCGCTGTTCGGTTCTCGGCCGGCGAGATGTCGCTGGCTGCTCTGCTCATTGTGTTGATGCTCGGCATCGAGCTTTTCCGGCCGTTCCGCGAGCTGAGCCAGCTGTTTCACCAGGGAATGAACGGGCTTTCTGCGAGCCAGGGAGTCTTCAGGCTGCTGGACGGCAAGCCGGTTGTTGCCGACACGGTGCAGCCTGAAGGCAGGAGCCTGGAGCCTTCGATCGAGTTCAGCGAAGTCACATTCGGCTATCCAAACTCAAGTCGAACCGCACTGAGAGATGTCTCATTCAAGTTGCGCCCGGGTGAGCGAGTTGGTGTTGCCGGGGAGAGCGGCGCTGGCAAGACCTCGATCATCAGATTGCTGCTCCGGTTCTATGACCCCGACGGTGGAACCGTCCGGCTCGGCGGCGTTGACGTGGATCAGCTTTCACTTTCGGAGCTGAGATCAATGATTGCTGTCGTTTCACAGGACACTTATCTGTTCCACGGCACTGTGAAAGACAATCTGCTGTTCGGTAATCCGGGCAGTACGCAGGCGCAGCTGGAACACGCGGCCCAACTGGCCAACGCACATGAGTTCATCATGTCTCTGCCGGAAGGCTATGACACCTTGATCGGCGAACGCGGAGTGCGCCTTTCTGGAGGTCAGCGACAGCGGATCGCCATCGCCCGCGCTCTGCTGCGAGATGCGCCGATCCTTGTCCTTGATGAGGCGCTGTCTGCGGTAGATGCGGAGAATGAGCACGCTATCCAGCAGGCTCTGGACCGGCTGATGGAAGGGCGTACCACTCTGGTGATCGCCCACCGTCTCTCCAGCCTTCGGAACGCGGACCGGACCCTCGTCATCCAGGATGGCAGGCTGATCGAAACCGGCTCGCACGATCAGCTGATGACTGCTGACGGGGCCTACGCGGCCTTAATGAAGGAACAGGTGGAAGAGTCTGCATTGGCGTCGAACGGCGCAGTCAGAGCTAACGGTGTTGCAACAGGTGTTGACGATCGCAACGTGCGGCGAAGCACCGATAGCGCACATGAAAAGTTTGATGGACCCGATCACCTGGCGCCGACCGATGCCATCCTGAAGGCGCAGGGCCTTGGTTGGATTGCGGCCACACGCGTGCTTCTCGCGTTGATTTCACCCTGGAAGTTCAAGCTCACTTTGAGCTTCGTTTCCGGTGTGCTGAGATTCGTGACCCTCATTGGCGTCGGCGTGCTCTCCGCCCTGGCCGTCGCAAGAGTGACCGACGGCGAACCGTTTGGCTGGCTGCTGACCGGTCTATTCATCCTTGCTCCAGTGAGCGCCCTGCTGCATTGGGGAGAGAACTGGGTGTCGCACGATGCTGCGTTCCGGCTGCTTTCGGAGATGCGTATCGCGCTCTATAACAAGCTCGAGCGTCTGGCTCCGGCGTATATGGTGCGCAGGCGGACCGGTGACCTAGTCTCGATGGCGACCCAGGACGTGGAGACCGTTGAGTACTTTTTCGCCCACATAGTTGCGCCTGCTTTCGTCGCGATCGTGGTGCCTGCCGCTGTCGTGATCACTCTGCTCTTCATTGGCTGGCCGCTTGCACTGGTGCTCGTCCCGTTCCTGGTGATCGTTGCCATCAGTCCGATCGTTTCCAGAGACCGCGTCGACCGCCTTGGCTCTCGTTCGCGTGAACAGCTGGGTGAGTTGAACGCGCATGTTGTCGACACTATCCAGGGAATGCACGAGGTGGCGGCGTTCCAGCGAGGACCGGAGAGACAGCACGAGTTCGATGCGCTGGCGAAGGAATATGTAACAGTCCGCGTTCCGTTCTTCCGCGAATTGACCCTGCAGAAGGTGTTCCTTGAGGCTGCCACAGGGTTCGGCGGTTTGGTTGTCGCCATCGTCGGCGCATCGCTGGTGACTGGAGGCTCGGTCGAATCGAATCTGCTGCCACTGGCTTCGCTAATCGCCATGGCGGCATTTCTACCCATTTCGGAGATCGCCAATATCGGGAGGTTGCTTGCCGACACTCTCGGTTCGACGCGCAGGATCTATGCCGTGCAACTCGAAGAGGTGCCGGTGCAAGATGGCCCTGGAACATCGGCAGCCCGTCCCGTCGACCCGAAGGTCATCTCGTTCTCAAATGTCTCGTTCAGCTACGACTACTCCAGGCGACCGGCGCTTAACGAAGTCTCGTTTGACGTGGAGCCCGGCAAGACAGTGGCGTTGGTGGGTTCCTCAGGTGCCGGTAAGACGACTGCGGCTCACCTGCTGATGAGGTTCTGGGATCCAGACAGCGGTTCTATCAAGCTCGATGGACATGATCTGAAGGACTACGAGCTGGACGCTTTGCGCGAACGCATCGCGCTAGTGGCCCAGGACACGTATCTGTTCAATTCATCACTTCGCGAAAACCTGTTGGTGGCGAGGCCGGATGCACCCGAAGCCGATGTGCGAAGCGCAGTCGAGATGTCGGGGCTCGCTAGTTTCGTGGACTCGCTGCCTGAAGGCCTCGATACCAGAGTTGGTGAGCGAGGAGCTCAGCTTTCTGGAGGCCAGAGGCAACGAGTCGCGATTGGCCGGGCGTTCCTCAAAGATGCCAGCGTTTTGATCCTTGATGAGGCCACATCGCATCTTGATGCAACTACAGAACGTCAGGTCAGGCAGGCGCTCGACAGGCTTAGTGGCGACCGGACAACCCTGGTGATAGCGCACCGCCTTTCAACGGTTCGCAATGCTGACCTAATTGTTGTGATGGACGAAGGCCATGTGGTGGAGATGGGAACCCACTCGCAACTCATGGCAAGCCAGGGAATGTACGCCACGCTGGTGGCAAGCCAGCTGCAACAGGTGTAGCCGGACTCTGGAGTCCAGCGCGAACGGCTAAGTCATCTGTCACCGCTTGACATAGGCTAAGTAAAGCATGTAAACTACTTCATGTATTTGTTAGCATGACTTGAGATTCGTTGATTAGAGCTATGCCTGAGACTTCATCAAGTTGGACATTCCTTACGAACCACTCGCACGTGTTGTTCGCTGTCTGGCGAGAGTCTGACATTCGGGTGCGTGATATTGCCCAGCTGGTCGGAATAACCGAACGGGCGGTGATGCGGATCATCAGCGAGTTAAGCGCCTCGGGCTTCGTGGAGATTGAAAAGGTGGGGCGCGAGAACCGGTACACCGTGGTGACCGATATGCATCTCAGGCATCCGCTGGAGGACCACCGCACGGTCGGCGAACTGCTTGAGACTCTGGAAAAGAGTGATTCGCTTGTCACTCAGTAACACCCTAATTTTCGATCGCAGCTCCACCGAGCTGAGGTCCCGTGGCAGACAGGCTTCGATGGCCGAAGTGCCAGCGGAGTTCCTGAGTCTTTCGACCACGCCTCGTTTAGTCACCTTCCGCCATGCTCCGCGTATGAATGCTTCCGAGCCGAGCGATTCTCGTTCGGGCTGATTAGCTCCGAAACCGAGCTAATGGCACCGCGCTGGCCTTTGCTGTCACGCCACAGCGTGCCCGCCGGGACTAGCCGACCCCCAGAAATTTTCTTGTTGATTGCCGATGTCGTCTCATCGGTTGTCGATGTCCGCTGCCAGAAAAGAAGTAATTACAGGAGACCGAGTTGGACTTTGGGCTGATTGCAAACCCACCGATAGTCGCTTTTGGCGCGTCTGTAGCAACCGGGTTGAGCCGGCTGCGGATAAACGTTCCAGTCGGGCTGTTCGCGCTTGTCAGCGGCTATCTGCTGATCGCAATCGGACTCAAGGGAGGGGTCGCGCTGACAGCATCCTCAGGCTCCGAGGCGTTCCGGGCCGTGGGGCTGGCGATTGCGATCTCGGCGGTTACTCCTGTGCTGCTGTTCCCTCTTCTCCGGCGCTGGGTGAAGCTTGACGGCAAGAACGCGGCGGCTGTAGCGGCGCACTATGGATCTATCTCGATCGTCACGTTCACGGTTGCTGCGTCGTTCGTCGAGCGTGCCGGTTACGCGGTGCCTCCGTACGCTGTCGCGATGGCCGCGGCAATGGAACTGCCAGCGATAATTTCGGCCTTCATCATCGCTGGAGGAAGCCGGAACCTGAAGAAGGTCCTTGAGACAGGCATCGAGGTGGTCACCGGTCGGGCGAGCGTGCTTCTGATCGCAGGAATCGCCCTGGGGCTTGTGATCAACGACTCGGTTGCCGTTGACCTGTTCATATCGCCCTTCAACGTTGTGCTCACGCTGTTCCTGGGCCTGATGGGGATGAAAGTCGCCAGTCGCTTCGGTGATCTCAAGATGAACGGAGCACGGCTGATCCTGTTCGCGGTCATCGTGCCGCTTGTGCTCGGGGTCGCCGGTGTACTGATCGGGTCGTCGGTCGGCCTTGGAGTTGCGGCTGCGACTCTGCTCGGCACACTTGCAGCGAGCGCCTCTTACATCGCCGCTCCGGCCGCCGTCAGCAAGGCGATTCCCGAAGCGAGTCCGGCGATCTACCTTTCTCCACCGCTTGCCGTCACTTTCCCGTTCAACGTGCTGGTTGGTGTGCTCATTTACCACCAGCTTGCCGTAGCCGTCGCAGGCTGACGCATCGGCTTCTGCGGAACAGGTCGCACCGAACTTCACCGACGGCGCAGCGGCGCATGTGATATCTATGATCGAAGAAGGCGAACAGTACGGACGAGCGATAAGCCGGAAACACGAGCTCCGGCCAGGCTCGGCGAATGTCATCGGTAACGAGTCATCTCTGACACCGACGTTCGGTGATAGGCAGCACATCCTGCACGCGATCTCTTCCCGGGACCTGATTCGAGGCGTAGCAATCTGATGAACCGGTTCGATGGAATAGCCGCATGGAACGGCGGCGACCACGCCGATTCCGCGCGCCAGAAAAACTTTCGCAGTTCGCGCCGCTGGCCTTCTCAAGAGCGACTGATTTCTGAGTCAGCGATCACGCGATGACGGAGAGTCTGTTCATTGTCATCGTGGTGTTGATTGTTGCCGTTGTGGCTGCACCGTTCGTTGTTGCATTGGCGAAAGACCGCGCTCCTTACCTGCTCAGCCTGATCCCGCTTTCGCTCGCCACGTTTCTCCTGCTGAGCTGGCGGCAAGTCGACTCCGGCGAAGTGTTTGGCTACTCATTCAACTGGGTGTCTGGACTTGACCTATCGGCAGCGTTCCGCCTCGACGGTCTCTCCTTGATGTTCGCGGCGCTCGTCCTTGGCATGGGCGGCCTTGTTCTCGTCTATGCCCGCGGTTACATGGCCGGGATGGCCGACAACGGGAAGTTCTACTCGTACCTGTTCCTTTTCATGATGGCGATGGTCGGACTCGCCCTCGCAGACAACGTCATCACGCTGTTCGTGTTCTGGGAGCTCACGAGCATCAGCTCGTACATGCTGATCGGCCACAAGCACCTCGCCGAGTCATCAAGGGACTCGGCGTTGCAGGCGCTTGTCGTCACAGGCGCGGGCGGACTGGCTCTGTTGGGCGGACTGGTGATGCTGGCGGTTGCCGCCGACACCTGGCAGATAAGCGAAATGGCTGTACGAGCCGATGTGATTGCCGCAAGCAACCTTGCGATTCCTGCGTTGGTTCTAATCGGAGTTGGAGCGTTCACGAAGTCGGCGCAGGCGCCATTCCATTTCTGGCTTCCGAACGCAATGTCGGCGCCGACTCCGGTCAGCGCGTACCTTCACTCAGCGACGATGGTGAAGGCCGGAGTTTTCCTGCTTGCGCGGCTTCATCCTTCGCTGGGTGAGCTGTGGCTCTGGACGCCGCTGCTTGTGACGGTCGGTGGCATAACGATGGTCGGCGCTGCATGGCAAGCGCTTCGTGAGACCGACCTCAAACGCATGCTGGCCTACTCCACCGTAAGCGCGCTCGGCACGATGGTCTTCTTGATTGGCCTCGGCCATCCATCCGCAATTAAGGCCGCGATCACATTCCTGATGGCTCACGCGCTCTACAAAGGCGCGCTATTCATGATCGCGGGTTCGATCGACCACGAGTCCGGCACGCGAGACCTGATATCGCTCGGCGGGCTGCGCAAGGCGATGCCGCTGACGTTCGCAGCGGCGGCTATAGCGGCGATCTCCATGGCTGGCATTCCGCCCACATTCGGCTACCTTGGCAAGGAGACGCTGTTCGCAGCCACGCTCGATGCCGACAACTTCGCTGCGCTGCTCACAGTTGCTGCATTCGTAGGCGCTGTGCTCAATTTCATCATCGCCGGCGTCGTCTCACTCAAGCCATTTACAGGGCTCAAGACCGAGACGCCGAAGCCTGCCCACGAAGGACCGCTGGCGCTGTGGGGACCGCCTCTCCTTCTTGCCACACTGGGTGTTGCGCTCGGCGTCCTGTCGCCGTGGATCGGGTCGATAACCGTTGGCGCAGCTTCCGATGCCACTGCCGGCGCGGACATTAAGACAGAACTGGAACTGTGGCCAGGATTTGGCAACATCCTTGCGCTCAGCATCGGGGCAATCGGCGCGGGCGCGCTGTGGTACCTGGCTTACCCTTACTTCACTCGGGCACCGCTCCACCTTGGCCAGGGTGGCGACGGCGTTTTCCGCACCTTGAACGCCGGACTGTTACGTGGCTCGGTCATGTTCACTCGTAGCGTCCAGAACGGGCAGATGTCCTGGTACATCTCGATCATCGTCGTGTTCGCTTCGACGCTGATCTTCACCGCCATGTCTGTTCGAGAAGGGTTCAGGTGGCCGTCGGAGACGATCGAGGTCAGGCCGTACGAGGTCGTGATCGTCATCGGCGTATTGCTTTCCACGGCGATGGCGGCGCTCACCCGGTCCCGGCTGAGGGCGATCGCGGCCCTGGGCGCAAGCGGCTACGGGATCGCCACGCTGTTCGTCATCTACGGCGCGCCGGATCTCGGCATGACGCAAATCCTGGTCGAGACGCTGATCGTGCTCTTACTCGTGTCAGTGTTCCGCTTCTTGCCGATCTCAGGCGATGACGCGTCCCGAGGGCGTCGGAGGCGCCAT